>NZ_JAKRFT010000001.1:0-826216 GCF_022347925.1 Pseudoalteromonas sp. CnMc7-15 | reverse complement strand
GGTCTAAGTTATTCTATATGCGATACTCGAAGATGAGTAAATGGTGGGTTGTACTGGACTTGAACCAGTGACCCTCGCCTTGTAAGGGCGATGCTCTCCCAACTGAGCTAACAACCCATATAGAATATGCAGATGTCTCACTTTAAAATGGTGGGTTGTACTGGACTTGAACCAGTGACCCTCGCCTTGTAAGGGCGATGCTCTCCCAACTGAGCTAACAACCCGGGTCTAAGTTATTCTATATGCGATACTCGAAGATGAGTAAATGGTGGGTTGTACTGGACTTGAACCAGTGACCCTCGCCTTGTAAGGGCGATGCTCTCCCAACTGAGCTAACAACCCATATAGAATAAACAGATGCGTCACTTTGAAAGTGGTGGGTTGTACTGGACTTGAACCAGTGACCCTCGCCTTGTAAGGGCGATGCTCTCCCAACTGAGCTAACAACCCACATCTGGCAACAAAGAGTGAGGAAACCTCTCTCGCTGTTGTGGGGCGCTATTATAGATAGAGACGAAAGACTGTCAACACTTGAGTTGCACATTTTGTTTTATATGCGGGTTTTATAAACAACCTGTTCATCAACTACGCACGCGAAGCTTGCACTCCCACTTATGTGAGTCATAGTTGTACGCGTGGTAACAAGGGATGTGCGTTCATAGGGCTATATAGGTATCGATACCAGCGCAATAATGAAGGTCTTATTTATGGAGTGCATTATGAACCACAGTCTTTTTATCTCCCACGGGGGAGGGCCGTTACCTCTATTGGCTGAACCAAGTCACACAGGTATGTGTGATGCATTAGCAAAACTAGCGACTCAAATCCCTAAGCCTCAGCTTATTATTGTAATAAGCGCGCATTGGCTTTCACAGGAGGGAGTTGCTATTAATACCCAGCAACAGCCCAACTTACTCTATGACTATTACGGTTTTGATAGGGTGGCCTATGATATTGCTTATCCTTGCACGGGTCATACTCGAGTTGCCAACTACTTAGCCAGTTATTTACAACACCAAGGTATACCTATTCTTATTGAGCAGCAACGGGGGCTAGATCTTTGTACCGTTAAAGTTAATGTATCCAGATGCAGACGTCCCTTGTGTACAAATATCATTGCATGGCGGTTTAGGTGAGCGCTTTCATGTAGAGTTAGGTCAACACCTCGCAAATGCTGTTGCTGATCTTGATAACGTATTATTGCTTGGTTCAGGTTTCACCTTTCATAATATGGCTGCATTTAAAAAAGGGCCGATTGATGATACTCAGGGGTATAATCGACAGTTTGAAGATTGGCTCATACACACTTTGCAGGCGCCAATGAGTGAAAAGCAGCGCCAACAGCAGTTAATTGCGTGGCGAACAGCACCTGGTGCACTTTATTGTCAGCCCACGTCAGAACACTTGTTGCCTTTACACTGTGCATATGGAGCAGCTCGATGTCGACCTGATACCCATATCTCAACGGAAATTATGGGGTGGCAAGCCAGCTTTTTATTATGGCAACTAGAGGCATAAGTGCTCGTTGCGATTTAAGGTGATACGTTGGCTGACGAAATAACCATAATAGATACCGATATTTGCCTGTATCAAAGTAGGTAAGTGGTTAATAAAGAGCCACATTTGACTGTTTTTGTCTAACCTTTGCGCGTCTTGGCTAAAATTGCTTCGGTCAGTAAAAAGTTACTTAAAAAGTGTTGACTTTGTTTAGGGGGGTGCATAGAATGCGCCCCGCACTCAACGAGATGAACACCGCAAGTTTGGCAGTTTATCTCAAGCTGTTTGGGGCTATAGCTCAGCTGGGAGAGCGCTTGCATGGCATGCAAGAGGTCGGCGGTTCGATCCCGCCTAGCTCCACCAAATTCTGTAGTGCAACACACGTTTCTATCTCGGTAGGCTAAACTTCGAATGTTTAGGTGTGATACTCGTATGGTAAGAGTTTAAATAACCAGTCCTAGTGACACAGAATGTAGTGAGCTTCTTGCTCTTACAGGTTCTGCTTGGATGAATAAGGCCATTCGCTTTCGCGGGGCTCAAGCTCATCTTACGAAGAATAAGCAAAGTACACTTTGCTGAACCAATTCTGCGTCCCCTTCGTCTAGAGGCCTAGGACACCGCCCTTTCACGGCGGTAACAGGGGTTCGAATCCCCTAGGGGACGCCACTTTACTCGTATGGTAAGAGTCTAAATAACCAGTCCTAGTGACATTAAATTCAGCGTTTTTGCTAAGGCCGCTTCGCCTCACTGGTTCGGCTCAGCCTTTACAAAAATTTATCGAAGTTGTACTTCGATAGCGAAATTTTTGTCCCCTTCGTCTAGAGGCCTAGGACACCGCCCTTTCACGGCGGTAACAGGGGTTCGAATCCCCTAGGGGACGCCACTTTACTCGTATGGTAAGAGTCTAAATAACCAGTCCTAGTGACACAGAATGTAGTGAGCTTAGTGCTCTTACAGGTTCTGCTTGGATGAATAAGGCCATTCGCTTTCGCGGGCTCAAGCTCATCTTACGCAGAATAAGCAAAGTACACTTTGCTAAACCAATTCTGCGTCCCCTTCGTCTAGAGGCCTAGGACACCGCCCTTTCACGGCGGTAACAGGGGTTCGAATCCCCTAGGGGACGCCACTTTACTCGTATGGTAAGAGTTTAAATAACCAGTCCTAGTGACATTAAATTCAGCGTTTTTGCTAAGGCCGCTTCGCCTCACTGGTTCGGCTCAGCCTTTACAAAAATTTATCGAAGTTATACTTCGATAGCGAAATTTTTGTCCCCTTCGTCTAGAGGCCTAGGACACCGCCCTTTCACGGCGGTAACAGGGGTTCGAATCCCCTAGGGGACGCCACTTTACTCGTATGGTAAGAGTTTAAATAACCAGTCCTAGTGACACAGAATGTAGTGAGCTTGTTGCTCGTACAGGTTCTGCTTGGATGAATAAGGCCATTCGCTTTCGCGGGCTCAAACTCATCTTACGCAGAATAAGCAAAGTACACTTTGCTGAATCAATTCTGCGTCCCCTTCGTCTAGAGGCCTAGGACACCGCCCTTTCACGGCGGTAACAGGGGTTCGAATCCCCTAGGGGACGCCACTTTCTTCAAGTACTCACTTGAAAAACACCATCTCTTCATAGCTATTAATATCCATCGCTTATAAAAAATTCCCGTTATTTTTCTTTTCTTGCCACAGAAGTGCGAATTAAAGCGTGGTTTATGGGAAGGATAGGAGCCAAGGGACAACCTTGACTCAGGAGCGCAGCTTAAAAGCTGTTATCAGCCTTTTTCTGGATCAGTTCAATTACATAGCCATCAGGGTCTTTAACGAAGGCTATTTCTGTAGTGCCTCCTTTTACCGGACCCGGTTCGCGGCTTACTACGCCACCGGCGGCACGAATTTGCTCGCAAGCCTGGTAAATGTCGTCATACTCAATGGCAATATGGCCATAAGCATTGCCGAGATCGTAGCTATCTTCATCCCAGTTATACGTAAGCTCTAACACGGTAGTGTCTTTCTCCTCACCATAACCGACGAAGGCGAGGGTGTAGCGGTATTGCTCGTTGTCAGCACGGCGTAGCTCTTTCATACCCAGTACATTGGTATAAAACTCGATCGAGCGCTCTAAGTTGCCAACACGCAACATGGTGTGTAATAAACGCATTTATGCTACCTCAGTCTTGTCTTTAAATTCACATAAGTCTTCGATAATACAGCTGCCGCAGCGCGGTTTGCGCGCCACGCAGGTATAGCGGCCATGGAGAATAAGCCAGTGGTGTACATCAACCTTAAATTCTTTCGGCACGACTTTTTCAAGCTTTTGCTCCACCGCGACCACATCTTTACCCATAGCAAACTTGGTACGGTTAGAGACACGGAAAATATGGGTGTCAACGGCAATGGTTGGCCAGCCAAAAGATAAGTAAGTTAGATTTAGTGTTTTAACCAAAGAAGAAATACTAAACCTTGTTTCTTTCGCTGAATGAAAATGCCACTGGTTGAAATCTTATATTGACGTCAAAATTCTGAAATGGTCAAACCGCTTTTATGCTGTTCTTCTATAAGCTGCCGACACTGTTCTGGATTTCGAAATTTGCTCATTGCACACTCTTTTTTTAATTTTGGAGGCAGCGTACAGAGATCATATCGCCCCTTGTATATGTTATTTACCGCATGCTCACCTTATTTCCATTGCGCTCTTTTACTTAAGAAAAAGTCAACAAACGCCTTCACTTTGGGCTGAGGGTGTTTTACGTTGTGAAAATAAGCGTAAATTTCGGCATTTTGCCACCAGTGTTCACTTAACACAGGTTCTAGGGTTTTATTTGCAATTGCTTCTTTGATTTGACGACTATCGTGGGCTGCATTGATTACCCCCAGACCTTGAATAGCTAGTTCGATCAAGCCACCTACAGTCGCGACTCTTTGTCTTAACAGTTTATAAGTAGGTTTATTATCTTCTTGCAGCACCAATACGTTGGATGGTTGATTATGAAGGTAACCAACAATGTGATGTTGTTCGATGTTGTCAATTGTAATATGAGAGGTAGACTTTATGTAATCAGGTGCAGCATAAACTCCATAAATAGAGCGCCACAGGTTTCTTCGTTTTAAATTAGGAAACCTATCACCTAAATAGTCTGAAACTCCCCAAAACACATCGAAGTCATCATCATTAATATTAATCAACGATTCTTTTACATCTAGTTTTACATTCAATTTAGGATAGAGCTGACAGAACTCATCTAGCCACGGAATAATTGTGTCAGTAAGCATTTCAGACGTTTGAGTTATTACGCTTAGGTTACCATTTATGATACCAGTTTGTTGCTCTAGCCAATTATCAAGGGCTTCGTGAGCAGAAATAACCGATTTCGCTTCTCGATACAAGGAATTTCCAAATTCTGTCAATCGAAGTTGTCTACCACTTCGTTCAAATACGGCTTGGCCAACCAGTTGCTCCAACTTACTCATTTGCTTGCTCAGCGCCATTGCCGAAAGCGATTTAGCTTCTGCAGCTTTTGAGATTCCGCCGTTTTCTGCTACCAGCATTAATGAGTGCAATAGCTCACTTTTTATCATTGTAAACTTTATGTTTATATATATTAAAAATAAAGAATATTTGTTTGGTAAGCATTTGTCCATAAGCTAAAGAACAAATTGTTAGGGAGCAAATTTATGTTTGAATTAATCTTGGTGTTTTTAATTGTTGCAGCGCTAGTTTGCGAATTATTAACAGCGAAACAAAGTCGTGAGCAAGTTGAAGCTGGTAACAAAACTAAAATAGCAACATACAAACAAACGATGTTACTGCTTTGGTTACCGACTATATTTTTAATTGTAGCTATCTTGAAAGGTGAAATATCAGTTGAGGGTTGGGGACTATCGCCACAATTAGACAGTGGTTTTTTCGCAGGTGCAGCTTTGTTAACACTTGTTTCAGCGTATTTTGCTTTTTCACTACGCAGTATTCGTGGTTCGGAGAAACTAAAAAGTGAATCTAAGAAGCAACTTGCTGACATGGCTTGGATCCTGCCGAACAGCTCCAATGAACGCTATTGGTTTATATTTGGTGTATCTGTGGCTGCTGGAATTTGTGAAGAGTTATTGTTCAGAGGATTTTTACTTAGCTTCTTGCAGCCGATGGTGGGAACAACACTTGCTGTCATCGTATCCAGTGTTACTTTTGGCTTATTTCACTTGTATCAAGGTTGGAGCAATGTACTAAGAACTGGATTAGTTGGCTTGGTGTTGGCAATAATCTACTTGCTTACTGGTTCAATTTGGATTGTCATCGTTTTACATTTCTTGTTAGACGCGTATGCAGGCCAGTTAAGTTATTTAGTGAATAACCAATAATAATTAATTTTTAGATATATTTTATTATTTGAGAAATTAATGCGCTATTGGCAGATGATTGAACTAAGTGCCTTCTGTATTTATTTACTGAAGGCATTTACTCAGTTTTATCCTTAAACTCACACAAGTCTTCAATAATACACGCGCCGCACTTAGGTTTACGCGCGGTGCAAACATAGCGACCGTGCAGAATAAACCAATGGTGAACGTCCACTTTAAACTCTTTGGGAACATGACGTAGAAGCTTCTGTTCAACTTCTACAACGTCTTTACCCGGAGCAAACTTGGTACGGTTAGAGACACGGAAAATATGGGTGTCAACGGCAATAGTTGGCCAGCCAAAGGCGGTATTAAGCACGACATTTGCGGTTTTGCGACCAACGCCGGGTAACGCTTCTAAGGCTTCACGGTTTTCAGGGACTTCCCCCCCATGTTGTGACACCAAAATCTCGCACATTTTGTACACATTATTGGCTTTGGAATTATATAAGCCGATGGTTTTGATACTCTCACGCAGTGCCTCAAGACCGAGATCCAAGATAGCTTGCGGCGTATTGGCACGCGGAAAAAGTTTTCTGGTCGCCTTGTTGACGCCGACATCGGTGGCCTGTGCAGATAAAGTCACTGCCACTAAGAGCTCAAAAGGAGAGCTATATTCCAGCTCGGTTTCTGGGTGCGGATTGGCTTCGCGCAACCGCTCAAGGATGAGTCGGCGCTTATCTTTGTTCATTGTTGCCCCTTGATTGTATGTCGTTAAAACGAGCCTAATCTAAACTGGTCACTCGTGCCCTTGGACCTTTTACTTCCTCAGCGCTAGGCGCGTGTTTTGCTTTAAGCTGCGCGTCAATTAAGTTTTTAGCTGCAATCAGCAAGCCTAAACCAATAAATGCTCCCGGAGGTAAGATCGCCAGCAAGAATTGGTTATCAAAGTGAATAATGTCTAGACGCAGGCTTTGTGCCCATGGCCCCAGTAGTAAGTCGGCGCCATCGAATAAGGTACCTTGACCAATGAGTTCACGCATAGCACCCAATAGCACTAGGATCATGGCAAAGCCTAGGCCCATCATGAGCCCATCCCATGCACTCAACAACGCATTGTTTTTAGAAGCAAAGGCTTCTGCGCGGCCGATAATGGCACAGTTAGTGACTATCAGAGGGATGAAAATGCCTAACGACTGGTATAAACCAAAGGTAAAAGCGTTCATCAGCAATTGGATAATGGTTACAAACGCGGCGATGATCATCACAAATACGGGAATGCGGATATCTTTGGGCACCCATTGGCGCACCAGAGAGACTGTTACATTAGAGCCCACTAATACCAGTAATGTCGCTATTCCCAGTCCCAATGCGTTAGTGACTGTGCTGCTGACTGCCAGCAACGGACACAGGCCCAGCAATTGCACTAGCGCTGGGTTGTTGCCCCATACACCTTCTTTAAATAAGGTTTTATATTGGCTCATGATTGCTCCTCAGCTAAGCAATGATTGTCTGCTGTTGCGAGCGTATCAAAGTGTTGTTGTGCATATAAAACGGTGCTTTTCACTGTTGTCACCACTGCGCGAGGAGTAATGGTTGCGCCGGTGAACTGATCAAACATGCCGCCATCTTTTTTCACTGCCCAACGCTCATCATCTGCGCCTTGCACTTGCTTATTGGCAAACGAGTAAATCCAATCACTGCGTTTAGTTTCTACTTTATCGCCAAGCCCTGGGGTTTCGTTGTGTTTGGTAACTCGCACTCCACTGACGGTGCCGTCAGGATAAACAGCACTGATCATATCTATATTGCCACTGTAGCCATTGGCGGCGGTACTTTGTAGCACTAAGGCGATGACCTTACCTTGGCGGCGAGCACGATACACTGTGTAGCTCTCACGGGGGCCTAGCTGCGGGGTATTGACGGTGGTGCAGTCTAAATAAAGGTCGTTGTCATATTGCGATGCCGGCAACACTTGTTGTAACAAGCCTTGTAACTGCTTTTTCTCTTGGATCGCAATTTTGGGCGCGGTGTATTGCTGCACTAAAGTCACAGCACCTGTAGTAATAAGCGCGAATGCAGCTAAAATCCCACCATTTTTCGCCATCGAAGAAATAATCATGATTTTGCTCCGTGACCATAAGTACGAGGCTGGGTGTAATGATCTATGAGCGGCACTGCCATATTCATCAGTAACACCGCAAAGGCGACGGCATCGGGGTAGCCACCAAAGCTACGAATAAGATACACAATAACGCCTATGGCAGCGCCATAAATTAACCGGCCGCGATTCGTGGTTGATGCCGAAACCGGGTCGGTAGCAATGAAAAACGCACCGAGCATAGTGGCTCCGCTTAACATATGAAATGCCAGCCCAGGCTGGTTGCCCGAGTCAAAGATATAGCCGATGCTTGCACACACGGCCAAGGCACTGAGCATCGCCACCGGAATGTGCCAATTGATTACGCGTTGTTGTAGCAGTAGTACACCACCAACGAGATAGGCCATGTTGACCCATTGCCACGCGATCCCAGCGTACTCGCCAAACACAGGTTTTTCCATGCTCTCGGCCACAGTCAGGCCATGGCTAATATCGGTGCGCAGGGTGTCCAGTGGCGTGGCCATGGTAACGCCATCAACACCGACACGGATCTGTTCGAGGCTAAAGCCGGCTTCGGTATAGTGTGTGAAGATGAGTGACAGCTCATCGCTAAAACTTAGCGTGTGCTGCATAAGCTCGCTCGGCGGCACCCATAAGGTCATTTGCACCGGGAAGGAAACAAGCAGTAGCACATAGCCTGCCATGGCCGGATTAAATAAATTAAAGCCCAGCCCGCCATAGAGCTGCTTAACAAAGACAATGGCAAAAAAACAGCCAATGACAATAACCCACCACGGGGCGAGGGGAGGAATACTGATGGCCAGCAGAAGTCCCGTGAGCCAGGCACTGCCATCTTGCAAGGTTGGCCAAATTTTACGCCCGCGAATCGCCAGCATAGCGGCTTCGAATACACTCACGCACACTAAGGCTAAAACTAATTGCACCACTACACCCGCGCCGAAAAAATACCACTGTATGGCAATGCCTGGAAGCGCAGCGAGCGCCACCAAAAGCATTAATTGCGTCACTGATTTATGGCTGTGCTTATAAGGTGAACTCATCATATTGAGCTTCATGATGACTCCTCATCATCGTTTTTATCGGCTTCTCGGGCGGCTTTCTTGGCTTTGGCTCGAGCTATTGCGGCGGCCACAGCGGCTTTTTTCTTTTCCTCAGGGGAGGGGGGATCGCCACTATCTTCGGCTTCGGCACTTTCAACTGCCCCATCGGGCTGCTGCGTAGTTGCATCGGCTTCTCGGGCGGCTTTCTTGGCTTTGGCGCGAGCAATAGCAGCGGCCACAGCGGCCTTTTTGTTATCCTCAGCAGAGGATGCCTCGGTCTCGCTTTCAACATTCTCAGCTGCAGCATCGGGCTGCTGCGTAGGTGCATCGGCTTTCGCCGCCTTTTTCGCTTTGGCGCGAGCAATGGCAGCGGCCACAGCAGCTTTTTTCTTATCCTCTGCAGAGGATGCCTCGGTGTTGGCCTTGCTTTCGACATTTTCAGCTGCCTCGTCGGGCTGCTGCTTAGATGCATCGGCTTTCGCCGCCTTTTTCGCTTTGGCGCGAGCAATGGCAGCGGCCACAGCAGCCTTTTTGTTATCCTCAGCAGAGAATGCCTCGGTCTCGCTTTCGACATTTTCAGCTGCCTCGTCGGGCTGCTGCGTAGATGCATCGGCTTTTGCCGCCTTTTTCGCTTTGGCGCGGGCAATAGCAGCGGCTACGGCAGCCTTTTTATCTTCTGCGGCTGTGGGCTGGCTATCACTTTGTTCACTTTGCTGGGCTTTTTTCGCCTTGGCACGAGCAACAGCAGCGGCGACTGCGGCTTTTTTGTCATCCGCTGTTGCGCTTGGCGTTTGCTCAGGCTGTTGTTTTTGTGCCTTGTATGCACGAGCCTGCTCTTTTCTTTGCGCACGAGCTTGAGCAACCTCTGAGTTATCTGGCTCAGGGGCTTCACCTTGCGCTTTTTTGGCCTTGGCGCGGGCAATCGCTTCGGCGACTTTTGCCTTGTTATCACCTGGCTCTGTTTTCTTTGCTTTCACGCGAGCCAGGGCTTCAGCCACTTTTTCCTTACTTTCACTGCTTTTAGCAGCGCTTCGGCTGGGCCGTTTGTGGCGGTTGCGGCGCTCTTCTTGCTCACGCTCTAAGCGTGCTTTTCTCGCTTCGAAGCGTTCGCGTGCACGCTCAGCTTTTACTTGCTCTATTTGTTGTTCGCGAATTTCAGCTTTTGCGACTCTGTAATACTGTACCAGCGGAATTTCACTTGGGCATACGTAGGCGCAAGCACCGCACTCAATACAATCGAATAACTTATGTTCTTCGAGTTTTTGGTACTCTTTGGTTTTGGCAAACCATTGCAACTGCTGGGGTAATAAGCTAGCAGGGCAGGCATCTGCGCAGGCACTGCAGCGAATGCAAGCGCGCTCATCACCGGGCGCCGGCATTTCTTGGTTACTGGGAGCTAATATACAGTTGGTGGTTTTGACTACAGGTATGCGCACACTGGGCAAGGTAAAGCCCATCATTGGCCCACCCATAATCACGCGCTGCATTGGCTCAGGATTAAAACCTTGGAAAGCTAATAAATGCTTTATTTCCGTTCCCAGTAAAGCCCAGACGTTACCTTGTTGCTCAAGAGTTTCGCCTGCAAGGGTGACAACGCGTTCGATCAGTGGCTTTCCGAGTTCTACAGCCTGTTGAATGGCATATAAGGTGCCCACATTTTGTACCAGCACACCGATATCGGCGGGGATCCCGCCAGCAGGCACCTCTTTAGAGGTGAGTATCTGAATAAGCTGCTTTTCGCCGCCCGAAGGATATTTGGTTTCAATCGCTCGGACGATAATATTGTCGTAGTCGGCGCAGGCCTGAGTCATCGCCTCGATGGCCTTCGGCTTATCATCTTCAATACCAATGATAGTCAACTCAGGGCCCAGTAAGTGCTGGATGATATGGATACCGCGCACGATTTCTTCGCTGTGCGCTTGCATAAGCACATCATCGGCACTGATATAAGGTTCACATTCGGCGCCATTAACAATCAAAATATCGATTGGCTGTTTGCTTGCGGTTTTAACATAAGTCGGAAAACCCGCACCGCCCATGCCAGAAATACCAGCATAATGAATGATATCAACTAGTCGCTCGGCACTAAGCTGCTGATAATTAGGGTGAGGCACAAGCTCACACCAAGTCTCTTGGCCATCAGGTTCAATAATAATACTCAGCTCAGGAATGGCTGAAGGGTGCGCCGAGGGCATAGGCGTGATATCCGCTATACGACCCGAGGTTGGTGCATGCACGGGCACTGACCAATTAGCATTGGGGCGAGTGAGAGCTTGGCCTTTTAATACCTGCTCACCTGCGCTTACTAATAACTGCCCCTCAGCACCAATGTGCTGTTTGATTGGCAGCACCAGTTTTTCGGGCAAAGGCAAGCTGTGAATGGGGAGCGAGTTCGTTTTATGTTTATGGGTAGGCGGATGAATGCCACCAGGGCTTTGCCATAACTCACCGCGACGAATACGTGATAATAAAGAGTCCACACTACACCTCTTAATCTATCTGAGTCACGGGGATGGCATCGAGCTGCCATTTCCACGTTTGTTTACTTTGCGCTAGAGGGATCATATCAATGCAATCCACCGGGCAGGGCTCAACACACAAATCACAGCCAGTGCACTCATCTTTGAGTACGGTATGCATTTGTCGTGTTGCCCCAACAATGGCGTCAACCGGGCATGCTTGGATACACTTAGTGCAGCCAATGCATTCGTCCTCGCGAATGTAGGCAACTTTTTTCTCTGGCTCTGCTTCCTCGCCACCGGCGAGTGGCTTCGCTTCTACCCCCATTAAGTCGGCTAGCTTCTTAACAGTTGCTTCACCCCCTGGCGGGCATTTATTGACATCATCACCGTTGGCAATGGCTTCGGCATAAGGGCGACAGCCAGGGTAGCCGCATTGACCGCATTGAGTTTGTGGCAAAATGGCATCAATTTGCTCGACAACAGGATCGCTTTCAACTCGGTAGCGCACAGCAGCAAAACCGAGGATCACGCCAAAAATAAGGGCCAGTACACCCAGGGCGATTAAGGCATAAAATAAGGTCATATTAAAACGTTACCAATCCGCTGAAGCCCATAAAGGCCATCGACATAAGTCCCGCCGTTACCATAGCGATTGCTGCACCTTTGAATGGCACAGGTACATCGGCGCCGGCCAAACGCTCACGCATGGCGGCGAATAAAACCAGTACCAGAGAAAAACCAACGGCAGCACCAAAGCCATATACGGCAGATTCAACAAAACTATGCTGCTCTTTGATATTTAACAGGGCAACGCCGAGTACGGCGCAGTTAGTGGTAATTAACGGCAAAAAGATACCTAACAAGCGATAGAGCGTCGGCGAAGTCTTCTGCACCACCATTTCGGTAAACTGCACCACCACGGCGATCACCAAGATGAAACTCATAGTACGCAAAAAGGTGAGCTCTAAGGGCAGCAAAATATATTGATTAACCAGGTAGCTGGTGACGGAGGCCAGTGTCAATACAAAGGTGGTGGCCATAGACATGCCCACGGCGGTGTCCAGCTTACTTGATACGCCCATAAAGGGGCATAGGCCAAGAAACTGTACGAGCACGAAATTGTTTACCAACACGGTACTGACGAGCAGTAAGAGATATTCCGTCATAGCTACCCAAAAAACTGAAAAGAACCCGCGTATTATCCTTATTTCTCGGTCATTTCACAACAGTTGTAAGGGCTTATACGAACAATACAGCGGTGACGAGCACCGCTTTTAAGGCGTTTACTTAGCTCAATGGGCCTGAGCTGTCGCGCATCACTAATGAGGGGGTGAAAGTGCGGATAATTTCTTTATCTTGATTACGGGCTCCCCGAGTCTTACTAAAAAGCAAGCGTGCGGCGTGCTGAGAGATAACATCGTTATCCTGATGCGCGGTGGTCAGCTTTGGCCAAGTTTGTTTGGAGAAGGGCGAGTCTTCAAACCCCGTGATCGATAACTCATCGGGAATAGCCATATCCATAAGCCGCGCTGCAAAGAGTGCACCTGCTGCAATTTCATCGTTACCACCCATCACCGCACTGATATCCAAACGGTTCCCTTCTTTAAGCAGTGCTTTAGCACCATTGACGCCAGATTCAAATGAGTAATCGCCGCGATAAATTAGCTCTTCACGCACCTTGATACTATGATCTTGCAAGGCTTGCTCATAACCAGCGAGTCGTTCGGTGGTTGATTTGTGCCCTTGATCACCACAAATGAAAGCGATGTTACGGTGTCCTAAACTTATTAAGTGAGACGTAATTTCGTATGCAGCAGCGTAGTCATTTACATATATACACGGGCTAGTCTGTTCGCTATCACCACGGCCAGAGAGAATGCGCACATAATGCATACCCATCTCATCGAGCATATCAATCAATGCTTGCTGTTCTGAAAGGGGTGGGGTTAACACTAGGCCTGCGATACGCGAGCGCTTGATCATGGTTTTTAGTTCTTCTTGCATAGTGCTATCGGCATAACTGCAAGGGTGAATGACCAACTCATAACCCTCCTTTCGACAGTGAGACAACACCCCGTTTTGCATATCAATTACATAATAGGCGTTGGGGTTATCATACACTAGGCCAATGGCATAAGAGGATGTTCCTGCAAGGTTGCGGGCAGCTAGGTTAGGTTGGTAGTTTAATTCGTTTACAGCGGCCATAACGATATCGTGCGTTTTCTTGCGCACGGACGGCTCGTTATTTATTACTCGCGAAACCGTTTTCATTGATACACCAGCTAGTTTCGCGACATCATTTATCGTTACTTTCATGTTCTTTTCTTATTATGTCTGTGTTGGCACACAGGTGTTGTCATTAAGAGTAGCAGACACAGAGGTCACTATCGCGGTGGACCTGTTTTGCTTAAGCGTGCTCTATTATTTCCTTGCCGATGAAATCGCTTTGGCGTTGCTGTAGAGCATTTACATCGCTTAAAACGCATACATAGCCATGCTTCTCCATGAGTGTATCTAAAGTTAAATGCAAATAGCAGAGAAAATTTTAAATTTTCCTCATGATACCGGTGTCAAAGACGAAATTATGCGCTATGATCCCTCCACTAAAATCGCAAATTAGCAGATTGACAGCGTTGTCATTTTAACTTAGTGTTAACGCCGTTAGGTTGAATTTCGTATATTTGCAGGTAAAAAAGTATCTTCGCTGACAATTCACTTTTTCACAGCGAGCCTTTCGTATTTTTACCTAGCGCTAATGATAGTAACAATAGCCCCATAAGCAAGGACTTAAAGGAAGTATAAAATGGTAGCAAGTCGTTCACAACTAGCGAGCTGGCAGAGCCTAGAAAAGCGCGCTCAGGAATTACAAAACACCCATTTAAAAACGCTTTTTGCAAACGATGATGCGCGTTTCAACACTTTCTCCGTTCAGGCTCCTGGCATTTTATTCGATTATTCTAAGCAGCTAATTAACCAGCCGGTGAAGGACGATTTACTTCGTTTGGCTGAGGACTGTGAATTAGCGCAGTGGCGCGACAAGATGTTCGCGGGTGAAAAAATTAATTTTACCGAACAGCGCGCCGTTTTGCATAGCGCGCTGCGCAACCGTGACCAATCGGCGATTATCGTTGATGGTGAAAATGTGAGCGAGCAAGTCGAGACTGAATTGGAGAAAATGCGCGCCTTTGTTGCCAAAGTGCGCTCAGGTGAGTGGCTCGGATTTAGCGGCAAGGCAATTCGCCATGTTGTGAGTATAGGCGTGGGTGGCTCAAACCTGGGTCCACAAATGGCCACTGAGGCTCTCGCAAGCTTTGCCGATGACACCCTAGACGTACATTATGTTTCCAACGCCGATGGTGTACAAATTGCGAAAGTATTGGATGCAGTTGACCCTGAAACCACACTGTTCGTTATTTCCTCAAAGACTTTTACCACCTCTGAAACCATGACCAACGCCCAAACAGCGGTGCAATGGTTACAAGATGCTACGAGCGAAGCGGGTGCAATTGCTAAGCACTTCGTTGCTGTGAGCACCAATTTAGAGAAAACCTCTGCATTTGGCATTGCGCCTGAGAATGTATTTACCATGTGGGATTGGGTTGGTGGTCGATTTTCAATGTGGAGCGCAATTGGTTTACCTATCGCTTTATATTTAGGTTTCGATGCCTTTATCGAGTTGCTTGAAGGGGCATTTGAAATTGACCAACACTTTAAAAACCAGCCAATGGCGAACAACATCCCGGTGCTGATGGGGCTATTAAGTGTCTGGAATACCACTTTCTTAGATCATAAGGCGCAAGCTATTTTACCCTATGACCAAGCATTGCATATGCTCCCCGCCTATTTACAGCAGGGGGAAATGGAAAGTAACGGTAAGTCAGTTAATTTTTCCGGTTCTCGCGTTAATTACACCACAGTCCCGCTTATTTGGGGCATGACGGGAATAAATGGTCAGCACGCGTTTTATCAATATTTACACCAAGGCACCACCATCGTTCCGGCAGATTTTATTGGCTCGATTAAGCCGCAAGTGGAAGTGGGTGAGCATCACCGCGTATTGATGTCGAACTTTTTTGCGCAGACCGAAGCCATGATGAATGGTGTCAGCGCTGAGCAAATCCGCGATGAGCTTACTGCAAAAGGGGTCAGCTCCGAGGAAATTGACCAATTGGTTGCTCACAAAGTACATCAAGGCAATCGTCCTACTTCTTCGATACTGTTAGACACCGTGGATGCGAGAGGACTTGGCCGCCTCATTGCGTTGTATGAGCACAAAATTTTTGTTCAAGGTATCATCCTTGAAATTTGCTCTTTTGATCAGTGGGGTGTGGAATTGGGCAAAGGGTTGGCTAAAAGCATTGAAGCTGAGCTGAGCGATGGCCAAGTCGGCGATCACGATAGTTCGACAGCTGGATTAATGAATTATTATCAAAGTAAACGATAAACAGAATTTGCTGCCTAGGCAGCACAGCCGAGTAGCGCTGGAGGGCTTAGAGGGGCAGTGTGGTTTTACTGACCCTCTAAGACTCTATTTCCTTTACGGACCAGCACAAAAGAATACCTTTGAACGGGTAGCGCTGGAGTCTTTAGGGCCTGTATGTTTGTGAGAGGACGTATGGTTACCCTAAGACTCATTTATTCTAAAGCTCCGATAACACGAAAACTGTGTCGGAGCTTTGCCATTTTCATTTAGGTGGATTTGGCCGCTGACTTCGTATTCATCGATGTCAGTGTGAAAACTGTCACAGGATAGAGCCGCGAAAGGTTATACTGTCCTCATAATAACAAGTATTATTGGCTCGATAGATAGCCGATGAGAGCAGCCCCTAGGGTGTGAATCTGCATCCACACGAAATGGGCACCAAACAGGTAGAGAGTAAATCATGCTAAATCCTTTTGATATTATCATTTTTGGCGGCGGTGGCGATTTGGCCTTGCGCAAATTGCTTCCGGCGATGTATCGCGCTTATCAGGAAGGGAACCTACCACAAGGGACACGCATCCTCCCCACTGTTCGTGGCGCAGATAAACGTGACGAATATATTGATACCGCTCACAAAGCAATGAAAGAGTACTTGGCCAAAGGTGAGTACAATGCCAAAGATTGGAAGGCGTTCGCAGAGTTCTTAGTGCCAGTCGTTGTCAATGTGACCGAGGCGGACAGTCATTGGGATGAGCTAAAAACGATTTTAGATGAGCACGAAGCAGATAAATCACGTGTATTCTACTTATCATTGCCGCCAGCAGTGTATGGCACCTGCTGTGAAATTCTCTCTGCTAAAGAGTTGATTACTGATACCTCGCGTGTGGTGGTTGAAAAGCCCATCGGCTACTGTGGTAAGTCGGCAGAAGAGATCAACGCGAAAATTGCACAATTCTTCAGTGAAGAGCAGATTTTCCGTATTGACCACTATTTAGGCAAAGAGACGGTTCAAAACCTGATGGCGTTACGCTTCTCTAACTCTTTGTTTGAGAATTTATGGGATGCCAAGTCGATTGATAATATTCAAATTAGCATCTCGGAAACGGTGGGCCTTGAAAGCCGCGCGGGCTTCTATGATAAAGCCGGCGCGCTGCGTGATATGGTGCAGAACCACTTGTTACAATTACTTTGCTTGGTGGCGATGGAGTCGCCGCATAAGCTCAATGCGAACTCCATTCGCACTGAAAAATTAAAAGTGCTTGAGGCGCTAAGGCCGTTGGTGGGTGAGCAAGTCGATGAAAATATCGTGCGTGGCCAATATGTACCAGGCGATCTCGACGGTAAACTCGTGCCGGGGTATTTAGAAGAACTAGGTGAAGGCTCAAGCGCGACAGAAACCTTTGTCGCTATCAAAGCGCATATCGATAACTGGCGTTGGGCTGGCGTGCCATTTTATTTGCGCACAGGCAAGCGTATGCATAAGCGTTGTGCGGAGATTGTTGTTGAATACAAGCCGGTCTCGCACAATGTGTATGAGCAAGATGTCGGTCCCATCCAGCCTAATCGCCTGGTGATCCGCCTGCAACCAGAGGAAAGCATCCAACTTACGTTAATGTCTAAGCGTTTGGACAATCTAGAAATGCAACTAGAGCCTGTTACGTTAAATATCGAGCTTTCAGAAACCTACTCAAAGGGTTTCCATTCAGATGCCTATAAACGCTTAATGTTGGATGCGGCGGCCAATAACCCAGCGCTATTTATTCATCGTGATGAAGTGCGTCAAGCATGGAAATGGATTGATCCTATTATCGAACGTTGGCAGGAAAAAGGGATCCCGTCCCTATACCGAGCTGGCTCATGGGGCCCAGATGATGCAGATGAGCTTTTAGCAACAAATAACCACCGTTGGTTTAATACCGGGGAGGGCGCGTAATGGCGAATATTACAGAACACTTCTTTGATTCCAAAGAGCAGATGACCGCCAGTTTGGCCGAGTCACTAGAGCAGCGCTTGACCCAAGGTTTAGCTGAAAATAGCCGTGCAGCGCTGATGGTATCTGGCGGCTCATCGCCGGCTCCCGCCTATAAGTACCTATCAAACCTTGATATTGATTGGCACAAAGTGGATGTTGCTATGGTTGATGAGCGCTGGGTTGATGCCAGTCACGAGAAAAGTAACGAGACTTTCATCAACAATACCTTGCTACAAAATAAGGCTGCGCGCGCTAACTTTATCACCATGAAAAACGCAGCCCCGACTGCTGAGCAAGGCGTTGAGGCATGTGAGCAGCACTATCAGCAAGTGCACCGCCCTTATGATGTAACCATTTTGGGCATGGGACCGGATGGCCATACGGCGTCTCTTTTCCCGCACGCGCAGGGTTTAGAAACTGGGCTTCAAGCCGAGCAACTGGTATGTGCTATTAATGCGATTGAAAGTGAGGTGACAGGAGCGATTACCGAGCGAATGACATTAACGGTGCATGCTATTGCCCAATCAAAGGTCGTGAAGTTACTTATCAGTGGTGAGCAGAAGCTTGCAACTTATAAAGCGGCTAAGCAGCAAGGAGATGTTGCAGAGATGCCACTGCGAGCAATATTGCAGCATCCCGATATTGAGCTCGAGGTGTATTGGGCTCCTTAACCGTATGACTATCAATAATGAATAACAAAAGCGCGGCTATTGCCGCGCTTTTGTTATTTAGGGATGTAAGCTAAATGGCTGACAGTTTAGCTTTTGGTATCCTGCTAGAAGGCGCTAATCAATGGCTGCAAAATCGTGCCCCCAAGTTTTTGTAAGCAAATATAGATTTAATTGCAGTGGGCACTAGACGGCAGCAGAATATTTGCATAGAATAACAATGACAGCGCTGTCATTGTTATTGATAATTAATTGTGACCCTTGAAAAGATACAAACGCTTCTGCCCGATGCTCTGTATTAAAGCGCCGCTACACTATTATCTTTTGTATAAAAATAGTGCTATGAGAATAGTTGTTGTTAAAGTTATCCAACTGAGAGTAGAACAGGGGATACTTTAAGCATTTTAAAATTATTCTTACTTTTACAGGTACTTAGTCGCTCACTTAGCGGCAAGTAGAATCAAAACTGCCCTCTTATTTACCTTAATCAGAAACCAAGTTGCCAATTAGGCTTTACTTTTGTTGTCACATTTGTGTTATATTCATCTCGATTTCACACTAGCAGAGCTAAATTCACCTCTATTAAATGTTCACTAAATCATAGAGTTAAAGATTAACTCGCGGTTTTTTTAAACAAAAAAGCCAAAAAGATGTAGCGAAATTGTAATTTAGGGTGTATGGTTTGTTAGTAGATGACAGCGTTGTCATCATCACTGGGCAGAAGTGATAAAAAAATCAACAAAATGATTCAAGGGGAATCCTGTGTTAGCTAAAAATTTTAAAAAAAGCTTATTAGCAGTGAATATCGGCCTTGCTATGGGTGCTGGTTTTTCCGGCGCAGCAGTAGCGGCTGATGCACAAACTCAAGCAAAAGAAGATGTTGAAGTAATTGAAGTGCGCGGTATCCGCCGCTCATTAGAAGCGTCAATGAATACCAAACGCTTTGCTAATGCCGTGGTAGACGCGGTGTCAGCAGAGGACATTGGTGAATTTCCTGATAATAACCTTGCCGAGGCTCTAGGTCGTGTGCCTGGTGTTACTGTTTCTCGTCAGTTTGGTGAAGGTTCAGCCGTCTCTATCCGTGGTGCGTCAAACTCGCTGACATTAACCACGCTAAATGGTCAGAATGTGGCCTCTACAGGTTGGTATTCACAACAAGCCATTGACCGTACCTTCAACTACTCTATGCTTCCACCAGAAATGATCGCTGATATGGAAGTGTACAAGTCATCGCAAGCAGACCTGTTAGAAGGTGGTGTTGGCGGTACTGTAATCGTAAATACCCGCAAGCCTCTAGATTTAGAGCCAATGACTATTTTTGGCAGCGTTAAAGGTTCGGGTTCTAGCCAGTCAGATGAAATCGATCCAACCGTTTCTGGGTTAGTCAGCTGGAAAAACGAAGCTGAGAATTTTGGTGCATTAATTTCTGTTGCACAATCGGACTATACACTGGAACGTCGCGGTGATGAGGCGTTACCCATTTGGGGTGGTCGTATTGCGCCAACTGCTTTTGTGCAAGAGCGTGAGCGCACAGCCTATGATATCCAGCTCCAGTACGCACCAACTGATGCACTTGAGTTCGGCGTACACTATATGAATCTTGAGTTGGGTGCTGATGGCGTAAATAATCAAGTATGGATCCCACAAGATACGTCTAACTGCGAAGCGCTGAATGCCGATGGTGTGCCAGAGCGTTGTACTTCATCGCAACAGTGGTTTGATGACACAGGTTTAGGTGCAAACAGCTATTGGGACGTGCGTCCACGTAACGCAACAATGGAAACTGAACTGATTGCCGCAGACATGAAGTTCTTAGGCGATGGCTTCACGGTTGAAGTTCAAGTGGGCACATCAGAAGCCACGGGTGGTACCAATTTTGAAACCAACGTTGCTTATATTTCGGGCCTAGGCGGCTCGGTAGGCACACTTGATGGCACGGGCACGAATTGGATTTTTGATACCGAAGACCAATCTTATCCATTGCCTGCGGCTGGCGAGTACGTTGGCTGGGAAGGGTTACAGCCGGGCGCGATTGTTAATGAGCCGCGTACGGATGAAGAAACGTATGCACAGGTAGATGTAGAGTTCGAAACAGACTTTGAATACATCACGTCAATTAAAACCGGTTTACGTTGGTCCGATCACGATGTTGTTCGTGACAAAAACCGTCCCAACTTGAACTTTGATGGTGCTGCAGAGGCTGAAATCGTTGATGCTGACCGCTTCACCGATGGCCGAATTGATGCTGGCATGAGCGATATCTCTATCCCTAATGGTGATGGCGCTGAGATGATTGCTTATACTCAAGAGTTCATCGAAAGCTGGGCTCGTGAACGCTCAGGATATGCATCACTAAACGAAGAAACGGTTGCTGCCTATGTAATGGCTAATTACTCAGGTGAAAATTTCCGTGGTAACTTCGGTTTACGTTACGTGTCAACTGAAGCAACCTCGCAAGCCTATGCTTTAGCACCTGGTTTTGTCGACCCAACGCATGCATTTAATAATGGTTACTCGACAGCTTTAACAACTGAAGAACATGACTATTCAGAGGTTTTACCTAGCTTTAACTTGGCTTATGACCTTTCTCAAGACATGATCTTACGTGTATCTGCTGCGACCGTTATTTCTCGTCCAAACTACAATGACATGTTCAGTAACGCTGCATTAGCAGGTTATGACGACAACGACGATAACAACCAGTCGGTCACCAAAGGTACTCCGTCACTGAGCCCATTTAAAGCGAACCAAGCTGATGTTGGTGTTGAGTATTACTACGCACCGTCTAGCTTAATTGCAGGTAGCTTCTTTTGGAAAGACGTTGACACCTTTACCACAAATACAGAACAACCAGGTCAAAGTATTGGTATCGTTGACCCAGGAACAAACACCGACAACTGGCGTGTAGAGACGTACACAGACGGTGACGGTGGCACCATTTATGGTGCAGAGTTCCAGTTGCAGCATACGTTTGATAACGGTTTCGGGGCTGTTGTAAACTACACTTACTCTGATTCAGATGCCAATGCAGAGAACTTCGTAGATGGCAACTCTGTATTCTCCGATGCATCAGAGCACACAGTGAACACAGTGGCGTTTTATGAGACCGACGCACTATCATTACGTGCAGCCTATACTTGGCGTTCAGAGTACATGATTCGTGAAACGGGCTTCTACGGTAGTCGTCTACATGAAGACTTTGGAACATTGGACTTAAGTGCGAGTTACGATATCAACGAGAACTTCACTATTATCGCCGATGTTACAAACCTTCTAGAGGAAGACAGCATCCAGGTTGGTAACCACCAAAACTGGACTGACACTGATAACCCACGCTTCAGTCGTGGATACCCTGCGTATAATTATCAGGGTGAGTCGCGTTACTCTGTTGGTTTACAATTCCGCTTCTAAAGCGATATTGTTGATAAAACCCGAGCTCATGCTCGGGTTTTTTGTTTAGGCAAGTGGCAGTTTGAAAATGAAAAAGTTGAGAAAAGTCGTTATTGTCGGTGGTGGTACATCTGGTTGGTTGGCTGCAAATCACATTGGCAAGAGACTATTAGGCAGCGATATTGAGGTGTGCTTAATTGAGTCACCTACTATTCCAACCATTGGCGTCGGTGAGGGCACTGTGCCGATGATGGTCAGTACCTTACAAAGTTTTGGTATTTCCGAGCAAACCTTTATTACCCAGTGCGATGCGACGTTTAAACAATCAATAAAGTTCATAAACTGGCTTGATAAACACCACCATGGTGAACACAACTATTATCATCACTTGTTCGAATACCCCTTTCCAAATAATCAAGATGTCACGCAAACTTGGCTCAGTGACACAACAACCGCCTCATTCGCCGAAACCGTTTCGTTTCAACATATGCTCTGTGAGCACGGTGTCGGCCCTAAGGCAATAACTCAAGCGCAATACACTGGCCACGCCAGTTATGCCTATCACCTCAATGCGCTCAAGTTTGCCCAACTATTAAAGGACAATGCCACATCTCGGTTCAACGTGAAGTTACTGAAAACCAACGTTACAGCGGTAAAGTGCAATGATGAAGGCTACATCAGTGAGCTGCAAACCGACGATAGTGGCCAAGTCAGCGGCGATTTTTTTGTTGATTGCAGTGGCTTTTCGAGTATTTTGCATCGACAAGCCTTGGGCGTTAAATCAGTGGATGTAAGTGCTCAGCTGCCGATTGATAAAGCCATTACGGCCCAAGTCCCGACCTCTGCAGATGATGCGATCCCACCTTACACGCTGGCCACAGCACATCAGGCCGGCTGGATATGGGACATTGCCCTGACCACACGACGTGGAACCGGCTTTGTGTATGCCAGTGACTACTTAACAAAAGAGCAGGCATATACCAAATTTGAACGTTATTTAGGTCAGCCGTTATCTGGCTTAAAAGTACGGGAAATTGACATGAAAGCGGGGTTCGCTGAGCGGGCTTGGCATAAGAATTGTGTGGCTTTAGGGCTTGCTCAAGGCTTTGTTGAGCCTTTAGAGGCTACCTCCATTCTGCTGACTGACTTTAGTGCAAAGCTGTTGGCCGAGAATTTGCCAGTGCAGCATCATGCGCTAGCGTTAGCCGCTAAAAAGTATAACGAAATTGTCGATTATGCATGGCGCCGAGTCGTCGATTTTATCCAATTGCACTATTATCTTTCAGATCGTCAAGACTCTGCATTCTGGCGGGCAATGAAGTCAACTGACAGCATGTCTGTGGTGCTCAAAGAACGCCTTGCGTTGTGGCAATACCAAGTCCCTAAGAAGTCTGACTTTAACTCTAAATATGAAGTGTTTGAGCTAGAGAACTACTTGTACATTCTTTATGGTATGCATTTTAAGCCATGCGCTCATTTAGTTGCCAAGGCTGAGCATAAAGAGTTGATTGCTATGCTAACAAGCTATGGTGAGCAGCTGCTAAAGCAGCTGCCTAAGCACCGAGCTTTGCTTAACAATATAGCCCAACATGGGCTGCAGAAAATTTAGCTTTTACACGACGCACCAAACGCTTCGAGCAATGCTCTGTTTGACAAGAGCTTGCTTGCGGCACTGCGTTTTTGTGCGGCGATTGAGGCAAATGCCTTGTCGATGATCTCCTCGTTGATTGGCGCTTTTTCAACGTAGTCAGGTAAAAACTCTAATCCATAGAGAATGTATTGCCAACTAGCGAGAGTAAACAGGTCGTATTTGTAGGGTAAGTCGCCATCGGTGATACCATAATGCTGCCAAGCCTTAAGCTTTTCCTGCAGTGAGGCAGGAATGGTCTCGGGGTTTTTCTGCTCTCGCCAAAAAGGGGTATCATCGCGCTTGGTGAGACAATAATGCAGCTTAATGAAATCGATAATGTTGTCCCAACGGGATGTGAAAATACGATTGTATTGTTTTTCTCTCTCTAGCATTGCTTCTCGAGTTGCAGGGAAACGGGCGGCAAGAGAGCGCACCCCCGCCTCAACCATGGCTATAGCGGTTGCTTCCAAAGGCTCGACAAAGCCACTGGAAAAACCGATAGCACAGCAGTTCTTGGCCCACGATTTTTCTCGGTAGCCGGTTTTGAAGCTGATATGACGATAGCGCTTCTCACTATCATGGGCAATACCATGATAATCGCACAAGGTTTTCTCAGCCTGCTCTTTGGAGCAGTAGTGTGAATTGTAAACATAACCGGTGCCTCGGCGATTTTGTAAGGCAATATCCCAAATCCATCCGGCGTCTTGCGCCGTGGACACCGTATGGGTCGTGATAGGGGTCTCGGCATCGGCATATTCCACAGGTAACACTACGGCGGTATCAACTGTGAGATAGTGGCTCTTATCAACAAAGGGCACCTTTAAAGCTTTTGCTAACAGCAAAGAGGAGAAGCCCGTACAGTCGACAAAAAAATCAGCGTCATGCTGGCGTTGCTGCTTATCAACTAAGTGCGCGATGAAACCTTGCTCATCAAGCTCTACTTGCTCAATATCTGCAACAATATGCTCAACCTGTAACTTGTTCATTGCATGCTTTTTGAGTAACTGACCCAGCTTTGCGGCATCGAGGTGGTATGCATACTTGGCAAGCCAAGCATATTCTCCCGTCTCAGGTGTCTTAGGTGCGAGGTTTTCGTCGCACAGGAATGACTGCACCGACGTTGCGTGGGCAAAATCTTGTTGCATCGTGCCTTGGTGTTTTCGGCTCACCCAATATGCGCTCAAATCAAGGCCTTTTGGTTTGGCGGGGGGATCAAAAGGGTGGTAATAGGCATGAGGTTTTTCGCTTGGGTTATACAGCCAATTTTTAAAAAGAGCACCTTGCTTAAAGCTGGCGTCACACTCAGCGATAAACTCTTTTTCAGAAAGGCCAATCTCATACAGGGTATTGACGATAGTAGGGAAGGTGCCTTCACCAACGCCAATTGTGGGGATAGTGTCTGACTCAATAATACTGACTTTAATATCTCGTCCGGTTCGCTTGAAACTACTGGCTAAGTAGGCCGCGCTAAGCCAGCCAGAAGTGCCACCGCCAACGACAATAACACGTGATAAATCTTTCATTCTTATTCCTTTATTTTTTATTCTAAGTAGAAAAAGGAAGCGACACTCAGACGACCATTATCTATATCATCCTGCTGATTATGTTGTCCCTTTAAATCAGCGCTGTGCAATATATTGCCCTGATAAATAATGATTCTATTGAATTTCGCCGGCACACTCAGTACTCGCTCGAAAAGTGCGGAGTCGCCCTGAATATAACCATCAAAACTATGTGCATGATGCTGAATTGATTTAAGCATGTTTTTGACAGCGTTGTCATCACTAAACTGCGCCATCCCCGTTGGTCGGTAGCAATAAAAGGAGGTGCCGCCATGTTGCTCAGAGCATAAATAGTGCACGGTTGCATAGTCTTTGTTATCTAAGCTATCGATATGGGGGGCTTTTTGAAAGAGCGAAAGTTGAGACTCTTTCACCGTGGTCAGAGATAACTCGTTTCTGTAAATATCTACTTTACCGTCAAGTTGCAACACTCCTCTGTCGCGCAGACTATTGAGTAATTCTGATAGCGCGCGTTTATAGGGTAAAGGCATTTTGTCGCGTTTACCTGGATAAAAAGAGCGGTCCGTTCCCGGAGGGTTAAAGTATGCGGTGGTTTTGGCATAGTGAATGACTTGTTCAGGGTTAGCTAAGAAGTCATCAACGACGACCACGCTTTCATTGGTTGCAGGAATTGCAATGACGTTCACTTGGTAATCTAAATTCAGTGTATACATTGGTTTTAGCTTGTAACGGGTTAGACAGCATTATGTTAGCCAAAATCAATTAGAGTCAAATGCGATGTTCCGTTGCCACAAAATTTTCACTTCCTTTTTCCTAGTAAAACCGCTAGCCTTAGTGCCACTAGATAAGTAACAAATACGTAAAATTAATGGAGCAGTAATATGGCGGAGCAACAAGTGCAGCCTTTGCATAACGAAAAACATGCCAACACAAAAATCAAAAATGGCATTAACCTAGAATTTTTGAAAACTCAGCACCTCGTTCCTGTAGTTGCTCACGAGTTTGGTCGTGTTGCTAACGAATTTCCGATGGCATTCGTTAAAAATAATGAAACTGGTAAATTCCAAGCGGTAGCGATTTTTGGACTTGAACCAGGTGAAAACCTATTTGTAGATGGCGATCAGTGGGTAGCAGGTTTTGCCCCATTAGCTGTGACTCGCTATCCGCTAGGTCTTGTTAAGCACCCAGAAGAAGAGCAGTACGGTGTAGTTATCGATGAAGCTAGCCCGTTGGTAGGCGAGGAAGACGGTAATGCACTGTTTGAAAATGGCGAAGAAACTGAATACCTGAAGCGTCGTAAAGATGCACTTGTGTCGTTCATTGAATTCTCAGGTGTGACTGAAACCTTCACTCAGTATCTTGCAGATAAAGAGCTATTGGTACCACAAACGCTGACTGTGGATATCAAAGGCGAAAAGAAAGATATCTCAGGTATCTATCTAATTGATGAGAAAAAGTTAAATGAGCTAAGCGACGAAGCTTTCCTAGAGCTTCGCAAGCGCGGTTACTTAGCGCCTATTTATTCGTTCCTAACGTCTACTCACCAAGTGGGCCGTCTGGCGCGTTTAAAAGCTCAGCGTGATGCTGACGCATAAATCGCATAAAGCGTGAAAAAGCCCAGCAATTGCTGGGCTTTTTTGTACCCGCTTGTTCAGTTATTACACGAATATGAAAATTGGACCAAAGTTTTATCTCTTTACCCTTGAGTAACGTCGGCCCATGTGAAAAAATTTGAGTTTATTTTGTAACCCCAACTCAGACACGAGGAATCAATTATGCGCATCATCCTATTAGGCGCACCCGGTGCAGGTAAAGGCACGCAAGCTCAGTTTTTAATGGACAAATACAACATTCCGCAAATCTCTACTGGCGATATGTTGCGCGCAGCTATTAAAGAGGGCACACCGCTTGGCTTAGAAGCGAAAAAGGTGATGGATGCCGGACAACTTGTGTCTGACGAGATTATTATTGGTCTTGTAAAAGAGCGTGTCGCCAAGGCTGATTGTGAAAACGGTTTCTTGCTCGATGGTTTCCCACGTACCATCCCTCAAGCCGATGCAATGAAAGAAAATGGCATCGATGTCGATCACGTGATTGAGTTCGATGTGGCTGATGAAGTCATTGTTGAGCGTATGGGCGGACGTCGTGTTCACCCAGGTTCTGGTCGTGTTTACCATGTGGTTTACAATCCACCCAAGGTGGATGGCAAAGATGATGTTACCGGTGAAGATTTGATCATCCGTGACGACGATACTGAAGAAACAGTACGCAAACGTCTTGCTATATATCACGAGCAAACTAAGCCGTTAGTTGATTATTATCAAAAAGAAGCGGCTGCTGGCAACACTCAATACCATAAACTCGATGGTACCCAAGCTGTTGAAGCAGTCAGCCAGCAGTTAGCCGAACTGCTAGGCTAACCCCGCACTAAAAAAACCGCCTGAAGGCGGTTTTTTTTGATCTTAGCGATTGTTTTCAAAGTATAATCACTTTTAATTTAGCGTTTAGGACTTCATTGCTATGTCACTTGCTTTATCGCAAAGCGCCAGCCGTTACGGGGTGCTGTTAGTTAATCTTGGTACCCCTGATGCGCCCACGTCAAAAGCCGTTCGTGTTTATTTGCGCGAGTTTTTATCCGACACTCGCGTCGTAGAGATACCGCCAGCAGTGTGGTTTTTTATTCTCAACGGCATCATTCTTCCTATTCGCTCGCCCAAGGTGGCTAAAGCATACGCATCAATATGGCAGGAGCAAGGCTCGCCGCTGCGCGCAATTACGGAGCAACAAAGCATTGCCTTACGGCAGCACTTAGAACAAGGGACGGGAGAGGCCATTCACGTCGACTATGCCATGACCTATGGCAACCCCAGCATCGCTAGCCGTATTAAAGATATGCAGGCGCGTGGCATCGATAAAATAGCGGTGTTGCCGCTTTATCCACAGTACTCTGCGACAACCACGGCTGCGGTATTCGACAAGCTGATGGCGCATCTAAAAACCGTGCGTAACTTACCGGAAATTCGTTTCCTTAAGCACTACTACGAGAAGCCTAGCTATATTAATGCATTGGCGCAATCTATTGCCGATTACCGCGCTCAGCATGGCGAGGCGGATAAACTGATTTTCTCTTTTCATGGCATTCCTAAGCGCTGTGTTAAAAAAGGCGATCCTTACTTTGAGCATTGCCAGGCTACAGCGCAAAATACAGCAGCCAAGTTGGGGCTCAGTGATGAGCAATGGATGATGACCTTCCAATCGCGTTTTGGTGCTGAAGAGTGGTTAAAACCCTATACCGATGAAACTTTGGAAGCGTTGCCAGAGCAAGGGGTGAAAACAGTGCAGGTGGTTTGCCCGGCTTTTGCTGCAGACTGCTTAGAAACCTTGGAAGAGATTTCCGTGGAAAACGCCGAAGTGTTCAAAGAGGCGGGAGGCGAGAGCCTAGACTACATTCCCGCGCTTAATGATAGCGAGGCTCATATCGCTTTACTGGCTGAGCTAGCCCAGCAGCAATTGCAGAATTGGTAATACGAAAGGCGCCACACAAGGCGCCTTTTTACTATCACCAATAAAACTGAGTCTATAAGCTATTCAGTGCTCTGATCGCATGATCGTAATTAGGCTCTTTGGATAGGTCGCTAACAAGTTGTTTGTAGATGACTTTGTGGTCTTTATCCAACACCAATACGGCACGGCTAAGCAAGCCCATATCTTTGATAAGTAAACCATACTGCTCACCGAAATCTCGCCATACAGCATCTGAGAGAGTCTCTAGCTTGTCAATTCCCTCTGCGGCGCAATAACGTTTTTGCGCAAAAGGTAAATCAGTGCTGACAGTTAACATAGCGACTTGAGGGAATTCGCTGGCCACTTTTTCATTGAAGTGCTTTGTTTGAATACTGCACACGCCAGTGTCTAAGCTCGGAACTACGCTCAATAGAACCGCTTTGCCTTGGTAGTCATTTAAGCTGCGTGGTTCAAATTGGGCATTCACGGTACGAAAATCCGGTGCGGCATCACCCACTTTGACTCCTTTCCCTAGCAGGGTGACAGGCTTTCCTTGGGCTGTGACTTTACCAGCATCAATGGTATTGATAGTCTCGCTTTGCTGAGCTAGCGCCACAGTGCTGCAGGTCAACAGGGTGCACAGTGCTAATTTCTTAAACATAACGCTCTCTTTTCTATTTTCTGCAAAATCCTATGAACTATTATATCTATACGCCAGTACAAAAGGATATAGCGGCGGTGGATATTTAAATTGTGTTTATTGTTATCTTTTATTAACATTAATGCAGGCTAGTTTGCGATCAACAACAATAACAACGCATTCCGATACGACTAACCACCATTCAACGATCATGCGAGTGAGGTACTGCCTGTCATGAAAACACCAGTGTTAATTTGTGATGACTCCACAGTTGCTCGCAGGCAGTTAGCCCGATCCCTACCCGAAGATTGGGAAATAAAACTGGAATACGCCGTCAACGGCGAAGACTGCCTAGACAAATTGCAGTCGTTTTCACCGGAAATCTTGTTTCTAGACCTCAACATGCCAGGCATGGATGGTTATCAAGTCTTGCAGGCCATCAAAGAGCGTAATATTCAGGTGCTCGTTGTGGTGGTCTCTGGTGATATCCAACCGACAGCGCACGAGCGTGTTCTTGCGCTTGGTGCGATTGATTTCATTGCCAAACCGTGCGATGCCAGCAAGTTAGAGCAAATTATTGATCAGCACGGCATAAAAGATAAGGCGGCACGCCAACGTTTAGCCTTACAGCTCGGGGAACAGCTTGACCCGGATATTCGTGACATTTATCAAGAGATCACCAATGTGGCGATGGGGCAAGCGGGTGACTTGCTCGCGCGGCTACTTAATGTATTCGTGAAGCTGCCCATTCCTAATGTAAACGTACTTGAAGTGAATGAGCTGGCAATGGCACTTCGCTCAATCGACCAAAATGCGGCAACTTCAGGCATCTGTCAGGGCTTTATTGGTGGGGGGATCTCGGGCGAGGCGTTGTTATTGCTTAATGACTCCAGCTTTAAAGAAATTGCTTCACTGATGAATTACGAGGGAGAGATCACCGATGCGGTAGAGCTCGAACTATTAATGGATGTCAGCAATATTTTAGTGGGCTCGGTACTTACCGGCTTAGCGAAGCAGCTCGATGTGGGTTTTTCCCAAGGCCACCCAGTGGTGCTCGGTCAGCATCGTGAAGTTGAAGAATTGGTCTCGGCCAACCGCTCGCGCTGGCAACGTACATTGGCGATAGAAATCAGCTATGGAATCGAGGACCACGATATAAATTGCGACCTCATGTTGTTGTTCACAGAAGATTCCCTGAAAACTCTCAAATACAAAGTCGAATACCTATTGGAAGATTAATTTATGCCTGCAGCTGATTTTAATATGCACGAAATACACTGGCTCATGGATATGTTTAATACCGTGGATGTGGGCCTTGTGGTATTGGATCGCAAATACCGGGTGTGCATATGGAATGGCTTTATGGAGAATCACTCTGGGCTGCTGCCTAGTGCAGTGAAAGACAAAGACTTATTCGACTTGTTCCCCAGCATTGATGAGAAGTGGTTTCGAACCAAAACCGAGTCAGTGTTTGTACTGAAAAATCGCTCATTCACTATTTGGGAGCAAAAGCCCTATATTTTTCGCTTTAAGAACTACCGTCCGATCACTGGTAAAGCGAATCATATGTACCAAAATGCGACTTTCATCCCGTTAACCAGTACCACCGGAGATGTGACTCACGTATGCATCATTATTTATGATGTAACCGACGAGGCAGTGAATAAAATCGAATTGGAAGAAGCAAATCGCATGCTCGAGCAAATCAGTCGCACTGACGGGTTAACACAATTACCTAATCGCAGCTTTTGGGAAGAAAGTCTGCAAAAAGAGTTTAAGCGTGTGAGTCGCTCACAAGGGCATGATAGCTTGTTAATGCTAGATATCGATCACTTCAAAAATATTAACGACAGTCATGGCCATGCGGCAGGAGATGAGGCGTTAAGACACATAGCCAACATTATCAGCAACACCTTACGCGAAAGTGACATGGCTGGGCGTTATGGCGGTGAAGAGTTTGCTATTACTTTATATGATACAGATGCAGAAGGCGCCAAAGTATTTGCCGAGCGCTTGCGGGCACAGGTTGAAAGTTCGCAAGTGGTTGTTGACGAGGAAGTCATTAAAATGACTATTAGTGTAGGGATCGCTCAGTACGACAGCGCTTTTGAGCAACATGAGCAGTGGGTCGCCGCAGCAGACAAAGCGCTGTACAAGTCAAAACAAGAAGGGCGAAACCGCATTTCTATCGCTAACAACGGCGCTTAATTAAGCGTCGCTGTTTTGCGCTGCAGGACACTGACTGAGCAGTTGGGTACTGCCATCTTGTTGCTCTTGCTCTAACCTCACTGCAAATCCCCACAACCGATATAGGTGCTTCATCACCTCATCGCTTGAGTCCGCCAAAGGAATCGATTGATGTGGTACATAGCGTAAAGTTAAAGAACGATCCCCTCTAATATCAACATCATAGATCTGAATATTAGGTTCATGATTACTGAGGTTGTACTGCGCTGATAGGGTTTCCCTAATTGCTTGGTAACCCGCTTCATCGTGAATAGCCCCGACTTCCAAGTGAGGTTGTTGAGCATCATCAACGATGGAGAACAGTTTGAACTCCCGTATCATACGAGGAGAAAGGAATTGACTGATGAAGCTCTCATCTTTGAAGTTTTGCATGGCAAAGTGCAGGGTCTCCAGCCAGTCACTGCCAGCATACTCCGGAAACCATTGCTTATCTTCATCCGTTGGGTTTTCGCAGATTCGGCGAATATCCGTCATCATATTAAACCCTAAGGCATAAGGGTTAATCCCCGAGTAGTAGTTACTGTTGTAGGGAGGTTGATACACCACATTAGTGTGGCTTTGCAGTACTTCGAGCATAAAGCCGTCGGTGACCTTTCCTTCATCATACAGGTGATTAAGTATGGTGTAATGCCAAAAAGTAGCCCAGCCTTCATTCATTACTTGGGTCTGTTTTTGTGGATAAAAGTACTGCGAGATTTTGCGTACAATACGCACAATTTCTCGTTGCCACGGCTCCAGTAAAGGCGCATTTTTTTCGATGAAATAAAGAATATTTTCTTGTGGCTCACGCGGAAAACGCTCGCGCTTTTGTTTGCTGTGTGACTCAGCCTCTGGAATTGTGCGCCATAACTCATTAACCTGAGACTGTAAGTAGTCTGCTCGCTCTTTCTGTCGTCTCTTTTCTTCGAACAATGAGATTTGCTGTGGCCTTTTATAGCGATCCACACCGTAATTCATTAGCGCATGGCAGGAGTCGAGAATATTCTCCACTTCATCAATACCGTATTTTTGCTCGCATTCGGCAATGTAGTTTTTGGCAAAGAGTAAATAGTCAATAATGGAACCGGCATCCGTCCAGGTTTTAAACAGATAGTTACCCTTAAAAAATGAGTTGTGGCCATAGCAGGCGTGAGCCATGACTAGGGCCTGCATCGGCATGGTGTTTTCTTCCATCAGGTATGCGATACAAGGGTTGGAGTTAATCACAATCTCATAGGCCAGTCCCATTTGTCCGCGCTTATAGTTTTGCTCAGTTTGGATAAATTTCTTACCGTACGACCAATGGTTGTAGCCAATAGGCATACCGACACTGGAGTACGCATCCATCATTTGCTCAGCGGTGATCACTTCAATTTGGTTCGGGTAAGTATCAAGCTTATAGTGTTGTGCAACGCGTTTTATTTCGTCGCGGTATTGCTCAAGCAAATCAAAAGTCCAATCTGGACCATCACTTAATGGCTTTCGAGTCATAATCGCCCCTCATTACTAGGCGCTACGCGCCGTTTTGTTGGCGTTTTTCTTAAATAGCTCTCGGAAAATAGGATAAATATCATCAACAGCACGAATGTGCTCTATGGCAAAGTTGCCGAATTGAGCCGCGAGTTGCTCATACTCTCGCCACAAGCTTTGGTGTGCACGATTGGTGATTTCGACATAGGCATAGTATCGCACCATGGGTAAGATTTTATTGCTCAACAAATCGGCGCATTGCGGTGAATCATCTGCCCAGTTGTCGCCATCGGACGCCTGCGCTGCGTAGATATTCCATTCACTGGATGCGTATCGCTCACTCACTATTTGATGCATCAGTTTTAATGCGCTGGAGACAATGGTGCCGCCAGTCTCTTGCGAGTAAAAAAACTCTTGTTCGTCGACCTCCTTGGCTTGAGTATGATGGCGGATATACACCACCTCAATGTTTTCATAGCTGCGGGTAAGAAATAGGTAGAGAAGAATATAAAAGCGTTTCGCCATGTCTTTGGTGGCTTGATCCATCGAACCAGAGACATCCATAAGGCAAAACATAACGGCCTTAGAAGTGGGGTGCGGACGCTTTTCGTAGTTGCGAAAGCGTAAGTCGTAATTATCAATAAAAGGCACCGCAGATATTTTTCGCTCAAGCACTTCTATCTGCTCAAGGAGCGCGTTAATTTTGGTTTGCTCTGGTACGGGGGCATGCTCAAGTTCAACCAATTGCGCTTTTAGTTCAGCGAGCTCGCGTCGCTTTGCTGCGGTCATCGCCACTCTTCGAGCAAGTGAACCTTGTAAAGAACGAACAATATCAATATTGCTTGGCATGCCATCGCTGCAAAAACCAGCGCGGTGCGTTTTCATTTGTACTAGCTTATCGACACTGGTTTCTTGTAAGTTCGGTAGTTCTAAATCTTCAAATAATAAGTCTAGATACTCATCCTTTGAAATTGAGAATACAAACTCATCTTGCCCTTCACCTTGATCGCTGGCTTCGCCCTCACCAGCGCCGCCGCCTTGACCCTGCGGCGGGCGTTTTATTTTATCGCCTTTATTAAATTGGTCGTTGCCCGGGTGTACCTGCTCACGATGCCCCCCGCGACCTTGGTGAAAAAAAGGCTCCTTGATGTCTTTGGCGGGGATAGAAATGCTTTCTCCGCTAGAGACATCAGTAACACTGCGTTTATTTATAGCGTCTGAAACGGCTTCTTTAATTTGCTTTTTATAGCGGCGAATAAAGCGCTGTCTGTTTAACGTGCTTTTATTCTTGCCGTTCAGGCGCCTATCGATAAAGTGCGCCATAAAACCTCCCTCAACTCACTACGTGCTGGTTACTGCGATTTGCGAACGCGCAAATACCACTCAGACAGTAAGCGCACTTGTTTCTGGGTGTAGCCTTTTTCAACCATTCGGTTAACGAAGTCTTCGTGTTTTTTCTGATCCTCTGCTGATGTCTTGGTATTAAATGAGATAACCGGCAGTAAGTCCTCGGTGTTGGAGAACATTTTTTTCTCAATCACTGTGCGCAGTTTCTCGTAGCTAGTCCAAAGCGGATTCTTACCGTTGTTGTGAGCGCGCGCTCGTAAAACAAAATTAACGATCTCGTTGCGGAAGTCTTTGGGGTTAGAAATACCCGCAGGTTTTTCGATTTTCTCCAGCTCAGCATTGAGTGCGGCGCGGTCGAATAGCTGCCCGGTGTCAGGGTCGCGATATTCTTGATCTTGGATCCAAAAGTCGGCATAGGTGACGTAGCGATCGAAGATATTTTGCCCGTACTCGGAGTACGACTCTAAATAAGCTGTTTGTAGCTCTTTGCCGATAAATTCGACATATTGAGGGATCAGATAGCCTTTTAAGTGCGACAAGTAACGTTCTTGCACTTCGGCGCTGTATTGCTCCCGCTCTATCTGCTGTTCCAATACATAGAAAAGGTGGACCGGGTTGGCAGCTACTTCACTGTGATCAAAGTTAAACACGCGCGACAAGATTTTAAATGCAAAGCGGGTTGATAACCCAGTCATGCCCTCGTCGACGCCGGCATAGTCGCGGTACTCTTGGTAGGATTTGGCTTTAGGGTCGGTATCTTTCAGGCTTTCACCATCGTAGACCCGCATTTTTGAGTAAATGCTGGAGTTTTCAGGCTCTTTTAGCCGCGATAACACCGAGAACTTCGCTAAGGTTTCTAAGGTGCCTGGAGCACACGGAGCGTCGCTTAGCTCGCTGTTGTGCAGTAACTTATCGTAGATTTTTACCTCTTCAGTGACACGTAAGCAATACGGCACTTTCACAATGTAAACCCTGTCTAAAAAGGCTTCATTATTCTTATTATTTTTAAACGTTTGCCACTCTGATTCATTTGAGTGGGCCAAAATAATGCCATTAAAGGGCAGGGCGGAAATCCCCTCAGTACCGTTGTAGTTGCCTTCTTGGGTGGCAGTTAGCAGCGGATGCAGTACTTTAATGGGCGCTTTGAACATTTCGACGAATTCCATCAAGCCTTGGTTTGCAAGACATAAAGCGCCTGAGTATGCGTACGCATCTGGATCGTTTTGCGCGTAATGTTCAAGTTTACGAATATCAACTTTACCCACTAGGGCGGAGATATCTTGGTTGTTTTCATCACCAGGCTCAGTTTTGGCAATGGCCACTTGATTTAAAATAGAGGGGTAGCGCTTTACCACCTTAAATTGACTGATGTCACCATTGTATTCTTTTAATCTTTTCGCTGCCCAAGGCGACATGATGGTACGCAAATAACGCTTTTTAATGCCGTATTCTTTTTCTAGCAGTTCGCCGTCTTCAATGGCATTAAAAAGGCTCAGGGGGTGATCATTCACCGGTGAGCCTTTAAGACAGTAAATAGGCACTTGTTGCATCAAGTACTTAAGCTTTTCAGCAATCGATGATTTACCACCGCCCACAGGACCAAGCAAGTATAATACTTGTTTACACTCCTCTAGGCCTTGTGCGGCGTGTTTTAGGTAGGAAACAATCTGCTCAATGGCATCTTCCATACCATAAAACTCATTGAAAGCGGGGTATCTTGGTACAACTCGGTTAGAGAAAAGCCGACTTAACACCGCATCTTGCGATGTATCGACCATTTCTGGCTCGCCTATGGCTGTTAGCAGGCGCTCTGGTGCCGTGACATAGGCTGTCTTGTCTTTTTTGCACAGCTCTAGAAACTCGCTAATGCTGTACTCTTCTTCCTGGGATGCTTCAAATCGTGATTGATAATGCTCGAAAATTGTCATACCGACCTCCAAGTTACCCGAAGCTGAGATGAAAGGGTGGAAAGATGCGACTCGGTACTTAAAGCGTAGACAGTAAAGTGAAATTTTGCGAAATATATTAGGAATTTAGTTATTCATATTTAGCGCTATGAACAGCCACAAAAAAGCCGCATGAGCATGGTGCGCATACGGCTTTTATCAACTTAGAGCATGCAGGTGAAAAAATTTCACCTATTTATATCAGCGGTTAAATTAAGCGCTGAAGTTCTGGTTTGCGAAGTCCCAGTTTACTAGCGACCAGAAGCCTTTAAGGTAATCTGGACGTACATTGCGGTAGTCAATGTAGTAAGCATGTTCCCAAAGGTCAACGGTCAGAATTGGAGTTACGCCTTGCTCAGTTAGAGGCGTAGCTGCATTTGATGTGTTAACGATATCCAATGAACCGTCTGCAGTTTTAACTAACCAAGTCCAGCTCGAACCGAAGTTGTTTACTGCTTTGTCATTGAATGCTTCTTGGAACGCTTCAAAAGAGCCCCATTTAGCGTTAATCGCATCGGCTACAGCGCCGGTTGGTGCACCACCACCGTTTGGAGAAAGGCTGTGCCAGTAGAACGTGTGGTTCCAGATCTGAGCAGCATTATTGAAAACACCGCCTTCAGATGAGCATACGATTTCTTCGAGAGATTTACCTTCGAAATCAGTACCAGCAATAAGGCCATTTAGCTTTTGCACGTAGGTGTTGTGGTGTTTACCGTGGTGATACTCAAGCGTCTCTTGAGAGATATGTGGCTCTAATGCATTGATTTCGTATGGTAGTGACGGTAGTTCAAATGCCATGTTTTTCTCCATCTATCATTATTTGAAAAAAGGGCAAGCAGCTGCGCGCGGACTGCGCAAAGTGTACTGAATGCCATTATAGTGGTACTATAATTCCTGAGTATTTTACTCAAGTTTTAGCAAACAGCAACGCCAAAACGGCGACAAGTGCCTGAACCTGCGTTTACAGTAGACGTCTTATACGACGATTTTGCTACATCAGAGCAAAAAATATCGTGGTTGCCTTCATCACCGTCATGCTACTGTATCAACAGCGCGCTGTTTGCTTTAAAATTACTGCTAACGATAGACATTGTGGTCAAAGTGATGGATTTCAACACTTACCGTCACATTTAACAGAAATTGAGGTTGTACATGGAAACCGTTGAAAAGATTAAACAGCAAATTGCTGAAAATCCCATTCTGCTTTATATGAAAGGCTCTCCAAAACTACCAAGCTGTGGCTTTTCTTCTCAAGCAGCGCAAGCGATGATTTCTTGCGGCGAGCAGTTTGCTTACGTTGATATCCTACAAAACCCGGATATTCGTGCTGAGTTACCAAAATATGCGAACTGGCCAACTTTTCCGCAGTTATGGGTGGAAGGTGAGTTAGTCGGTGGTTGCGACATTATTATTGAGATGTTCCAACGCGGCGAGTTGCAGCCTCTCATTGAGCAAACAGCGGCAAAGTACAAAGACGCTGATAGCGAATAAGAGTAAAAAAGCCAGGTTCTCCTGGCTTTTTTATTAATAGTAGCGCCCTGTTCAGAGGCTTTGACTGATACCATCGAGCAGCAACGCATTTCTCACTAAAAAGGCAATTTTTCGAATCCCTCGGTAAAAACTTTCTATCTGCACATCTTCGGTTAAACTTTGTTATTAATAGCAGTTTATTGGGCGTGCCTTGTATGTTCATGCTTTATATTCGTATGACCGTTTTAATTTTGGCAGTGGCCTTACTCCCCGCTAGCTACTCCTACGCGCAGCGTCAATCTATTACGATTGACTATCAAGTAAATGATGTAACCATGAGTTACACAGGCTTCTGGCGCGGCAGCACCTTTATTGTTGATGCAGGGTTCGAGCGTAATGTGATCGTCGCGACGCTTGATTGGCCTCCTTACTTGGGGCGTAATCAATGTCAGGGTGGCTGGCTATTGCATTATATGGCGGCGTTGCTATTGCAGGCTGGGTATAATCCTGAGTTCAGGTTTTTGCCTTGGGCTCGAGCGGTGCGCATGACTGAATTGGGTCATGCGGACATTTTAGCTCCAGAGTATGAAATAGAATCATCCGCGCCCTCAGATGTCATCCCTGGCAGCACGCGGCTTAATCACCTCGCATTGTCCTCAGCATTAGCGCATGCACCGGTGCATTATGTGGCTGCAGCAGACAGTGCTATCACCCAGGCCCCGCAAATATCGGAATTGCCCAATTACTCTCTTGGTATCGTTCGTGGCTATCAAAATGCCCCCCAGGTAGATCAAGTGATCGACAGTGGTCAAGTCATTGTCCAGCAAGCTATAGATGACGCGCAAAACCTTAACTTAGTGGTTAACGGGCGCGTTAACCTCATTATTGGCGATCCCTTGGTATTACATACCGTTGCCAGTGCAAACGGTATTGACCGCGCTGCCTATCGAGTATTGCAACCAAGCATAACCAATCAGCCATTGTATTTTGCGCTATCGAAAACGCGGCCACAGTGGCAAGTGTTGATGCAAGATATCAATCAAACCATTCCTGTTGCCAGTGCTCAGCAATTGCGCCAACAGCTCACTGAGCGTATTGACGAGCACTGTGCAGCTCAGGGCGCACATTGAGGTGAATTTTTATTCGCAGCATGAATAATTATTCACAAGCACTACATCTTTACGTTAACGTAAACGTCCGTTTTTAGGCTCGCTATTTACACGATTTGTAAATATGACACTGGTGTCATATAAAAAATAACGAGTATAAATAGTAAAAATACCTCTATATCCCCTTGCTTCGCATATGTTTACAAAGCGTGAAAAATATTCAAGAATGTGAATATGTATTCATAATTTCATTGACACTCTGTTTGCAAAGCGTTAGCGTTGACGGTCTGCTAGGCCGCCTGTGAGGGTTGCTTGCAACGCGGTTAGCACGCAGTAGCAAGGGGGAGAGGAGTCCGCAAATGTTATATGACTCAGCATTAGAAAAAGATAATTGTGGCTTTGGCTTGATTGCCCAAGTCAACGGGCAAGCCAGCCATAAGTTGATTCGCACCGCGATCACGGGTCTTGCCCGTATGGAACACCGGGGTGGTATTTCTGCAGACGGTAAAACCGGTGATGGTTGTGGCTTGCTGATGCAAAAGCCAGACAGCTTTTTTCGAGCTGTAGCCAAAGAAAACAACTGGTTACTGGGCAAGAACTATGCTGTGGGAATGGTTTTCCTAAGCCAAGATCCGGTTCAAGCCGAAGCGGCAAAACGCGTTATCACCAAAGAATTAGAACAAGAAACACTGACCCTACAAGGGTGGCGTGAAGTGCCGACCGATACCAGTTACTTAGGCGATATTGCCTTAAAGCAATTGCCACAGTTTATGCAGGTTTTTGTCAGCGCCCCGGAAGGATGGCGACCAAAAGATTTGGAACGTCGGCTTTACATTGCCCGCCGACGTATCGAAAAACAGTTAGAACAGGATAAGGATTTTTACATTGCTAGCCTGTCTGGGTTAGTCACTGTATATAAAGGCTTGATGATGCCAGAGGACTTGCCAAATTTTTATCTCGATTTGGCAGATATCCGCATGACCTCGGCAATTTGTGTTTTTCACCAACGTTTTTCCACCAATACCCAGCCGCGATGGCCTCTAGCACAGCCGTTCCGCTATTTGGCTCATAACGGTGAAATCAACACCATAACGGGCAATCGACAATGGGCTCGGGCTCGTGCTTATAAGTTTTCCTCGCCACTGCTGCCTGATTTGCAAAGTGCCGCCCCTTTTGTCAACGAGAGTGGCTCAGACTCTTCAAGCTTGGACAACATGCTGGAGTTGTTTTTAGCCGGGGGGATGGACCTGTTCCGCGCGATGCGCATGTTAGTGCCACCGGCATGGCAAAAGAACCGAGCGATGGATGATGATCTGCGCGCATTTTATGATTTCAACTCTATGCATATGGAGCCTTGGGATGGACCTGCGGGCATTGTGATGTCCGATGGTCGCTTTGCTGCATGTAACCTCGACCGTAACGGCTTGCGACCTGCTCGCTATGTGGTGACCCAAGACGGGTTTATCACCTTGGCTTCAGAGGTCGGGATTTGGGATTATGCCGCCGATGAGGTGGTGGAGAAGGGCCGTGTGGGTCCTGGTGAACTGATGGTGGTTGATACCTTGCATGGCAAGGTATGGCACTCAGGAGAAATCGATCAAGACCTCAAAGCAAGGCACCCTTACAAACAATGGCTGGAGCAAAACGTTAAGCGCCTCACGCCTTTTGAGAAGCTGACCGACAAAGAAGCCGGTAACCGTTCGTTTGACGCTGATACGCTACTGATTTACCAGAAAATGTTTGCGTACACCAATGAGGAGTTGGACCAGGTCATTCGGGTGATGGGTGAAAATGGCCAAGAAGCCACCGGTTCAATGGGCGATGACACGCCATTTGCGGTACTTTCTGAAGGCCATCGCTCCTTATATGATTATTTTCGACAAAAGTTTGCTCAGGTCACGAATCCGCCTATCGATCCATTGCGCGAAAACCATGTCATGTCACTAACGACCTGCATTGGCCGTGAGCAAAATGTTTTCAATGAAACCACAGGACACGCTAAGCGCTTGCAATTTGATTCGCCAGTGCTGATGTACTCGGATATGGTGCAGCTGCGCAGTGCCAATGATGAGCACTATAGCCACAGCCAAGTGGACCTAAACTACACCAGTGATGAGACCTTAGAGCAGGCGTTGGAGCGCGTTTGTGATGAGGCGCAGCGTAAGGCTGAAGAAGGCGCGGTGATGGTGATTTTAACCGACCGCCATATTACCCAAGACAGCCTGCCTATTCCGGCGGCAATGGCCGTTGGTGCGGTTCAGCAACGTTTAGTGAATAACAACTTGCGTTGTGACACTAACATAATTATCGAAACTGCAAGCGCACGCGATCCTCATCATTTCGCGGTGTTACTTGGTTTTGGTGCAACTGCTATTTACCCTTACCTCGCCTATGAGTCGCTGGTGGCAATGAGCGATAACAAGGTGATCGACAAGAGCTACCGCGAAGTGACGCTGTCTTATCGCAATGCTATCAACAAAGGGTTGTTTAAGATTATGTCGAAAATGGGGATCAGTACCATTTCGTCATACCGGTGCTCTATGTTGTTCGAAGCGGTGGGGTTATCCGATAAAGTGGTCGAGCTATGCTTTAAAGGCGTGGCGAGTCGTATCGCTGGTGCCTGTTTTGAGGATTTTGAGCACGACCAAGGCAAGTTGCGCAAACTAGCATTTAGTGCACGTAAACTGCTCTCCCATGGTGGACTGTTAAAATATGTTCATGGCGGCGAATATCATGCTTATAACCCCGATGTGATCCAAACACTGCAAACCGCAGTGCGCTCAGGAGACTATGCGGACTATCAACGTTATGCGGCCCTAGTAAACAATCGTCCCATCACTAATTTGCGCGATATGCTCGCGCTGCGCAGCGATACTGCGGCCATTAGTGTCGATGATGTTGAGCCGGCAGAGGCGCTTTACCAGCGCTTTGATTCTGCCGCCATGAGTATCGGCGCTTTATCGCCAGAAGCGCATGAAGCTCTGGCAATAGCGATGAACCGCTTAGGCGGGTGTTCTAACTCGGGCGAGGGTGGCGAGGACAAGCTGCGCTTTGGTACCGATAAAAATTCACGTATTAAACAAGTGGCATCAGGACGCTTTGGCGTCACTCCGCACTATCTGCGCAGTGCTGATGTTATCCAAATCAAAGTCGCCCAAGGCGCTAAGCCTGGCGAGGGAGGCCAGCTGCCCGGTGAGAAGGTCACACCTTATATCGCAAAACTTCGGTATTCGGTACCAGGTGTGACCTTAATTTCACCTCCACCACACCACGATATTTACTCGATTGAGGATTTGGCGCAGCTGATATTCGACCTCAAGCAGGTGAATCCAAGTGCGATGATCTCGGTTAAGTTGGTATCAGAGCCAGGGGTCGGCACCATTGCTACCGGTGTGGCCAAAGCTTACGCCGACCTTATCACCATAGCCGGGTACGACGGTGGCACCGGGGCCAGCCCACTGACATCAGTGAAGTATGCGGGTAGCCCGTGGGAGTTGGGATTAGCTGAAACGCAGCAAGCCCTAGTTGAAAATGGCTTGCGTCACCGTATTCGCTTGCAAACAGACGGCGGTTTAAAAACCGGCCTAGATATTATTAAAGCGGCCATTCTCGGCGCTGAAAGCTTTGGTTTTGGCACTGGGCCTATGGTGGCTCTGGGGTGTAAATACCTGCGTATTTGTCACCTCAATAACTGTGCAACCGGTGTAGCGACGCAAGACGAGACGTTACGGGCCAAGCATTATCATGGCTTGCCTGAGATGGCGATGAACTACTTTAAGTTTATTGCCCAAGAGGCGCGAGAAATCATGGCATCGCTGGGCGTCACGCGGCTAGTGGATTTAATTGGTCGTACCGAATTACTCGAAGCCATTGAGGGCAAAACGCCAAAACAGCAAAAAGTCGATCTCAGTCATTTATTGGACAAGCCCAATAATATCAGCGGTGAGACCCTATACTGCTCAGTGCACAATACTTCGCATTATACGGGGCGCTTGAATGAGGAGCTGCTCGATAAAGCCAAGGAGGCCATTGATAACTTATCGGGTTTAAATTTGGTGAGCCGCATTAATAACACCGATCGTTCCATTGGTGGCATGCTTTCCGGCTATATTGCCTCGAAGCACGGTAACCAGGGTATGGCCGCTGATCCAATTCGTCTTGAGCTACATGGCACCGCCGGGCAATCCTTTGGTGTGTTTAATGCCGGTGGTCTCGAGATGACCCTTATTGGCGATGCCAATGATTATGTCGGTAAAGGCATGGCTGGTGGGCGCTTAGTCGTTCGCCCACCAATGGGCTCATGTTTCCAATCACACCAAGCGGCAATTATTGGCAATACCTGCCTATATGGTGCAACTGGGGGTCATTTATATGCTGCTGGTTGTGCTGGCGAGCGCTTTGGTGTGCGTAACTCCGGCGTCACCGCTGTGGTTGAAGGCTTAGGAGATAATGGCTGCGAATACATGACCGGCGGCGTCGTATGTGTGCTTGGTAAGGTTGGGGTCAACTTTGGTGCGGGGATGACAGGTGGTTTTGCCTATGTGCTCGACGAAGCCCAAGACTTTGATAAACGCATCAACCCAGAGCTGGTGGAAATTGTCGAACTAGACAACTTAGTAACACATCATGAGCACCTCCGAGGATTGATAGCTGAACACTTAGAACTCACCGGTTCGCAGCGAGCCGAGGCTATTCTTGCTAGCTTTGATCTGTATCTACCGCTGTTTAAGTTGGTGAAACCAAGATCCAGTGATGTGCAGAGTTTATTGGGCCACCGCGCCCGCAGTAGCGCGGAGTTGCGCGTACAGGCGCAATAGGAGGAAGTATGAGTCAGAATGTTTATCAATTTATTGACGTGCAGCGCGTGGATCCAAGAAAAAAGCCGATTTCCACGCGAAAGCAACAGTTTGTCGAGATTTACGAACCATTTTCGCAAAACCAAGTCGACTCTCAGGCCGATCGCTGCTTGGATTGCGGCAACCCCTATTGTGAGTGGCAGTGCCCGGTTCATAATTACATCCCGCAGTGGCTAAAGCTGATCCGCACTGGACGTATACTCGAGGCAGCAGAGCTGTCTCACCGCACCAATAGCCTGCCAGAGGTGTGTGGGCGGGTATGCCCGCAAGACCGTCTTTGTGAAGGCGCTTGTACGCTTAATGAAGACTTTGGTGCGGTGACTATAGGGAATATAGAAAAATACATCACCGATACCGCGTTTGCTATGGGCTGGAAGCCTGATATGAAGCACGTGGTGTGGACCGATAAAAAAGTCGCCATTATAGGTGCTGGGCCCGCTGGCTTGGGGTGTGCTGATGTGTTGGTACGCAATGGCGTTAAGCCGGTGGTATTTGATCGTCACCCGGAAATCGGGGGGTTGCTAACCTTTGGCATTCCTTCTTTCAAGCTTGAAAAAGAAGTAATGCAGCGTCGTCGTGAAATCTTCACCGAGATGGGAGTGGAGTTTCAACTGAATACCGAAATAGGCAAAGATATTGAATTGCAAAGTATTATTGATCAATACGATGCAGTCTTTTTAGGTGTTGGCACATACCAAAGCATGCGCGGCAATTTAGCCAATGAGGATGCCGAAGGCGTCTATGACGCATTACCATTTTTGATTGGTAATACTAATCGCGTGATGGGCTATGACGAAAGCCAAACGCCTTTTGTTGATATGCAAGGCAAGCGCGTTGTCGTGCTCGGCGGTGGAGACACCGCGATGGATTGTGTGCGTACCTCGGTGCGTCAACAGGCAAACCATGTGATCTGTGCCTATCGTCGCGATGAAGAAAATATGCCGGGCTCAAAGCGCGAGGTGAAAAACGCCAAAGAAGAAGGCGTGGAATTTATGTTCAACGTGCAACCCAAAGGTATTGAGGTGAATGAACAAGGCATCGTCACCGGTGTGAAAATGATAAAAACCCAACTCGCAGAGGCGGATGAAAATGGTCGTCGCCGCGCTGAGGAAGTTGCGGGCTCTGAACATGTCGTGGCCGCTGACGCCGTGCTCATGGCTTTTGGCTTCAAACCCCACAAGATGGAGTGGTTATCGCCGTTTGGTGTCGAAATCAATAGCTGGGGTGGGATCACTGCGCCTGAGCAAGGCGAATATACTCACCAAACGACTAATCCAAAGATTTTCGCTGGTGGTGACGCGGTACGAGGCTCAGATCTGGTCGTCACCGCGATCTTTGAAGGTCGAAACGCCGCCGAGGGCATCATGGACTACCTCGAGGTATAAAGTTCTTTTCTGGGAAAATCAAAGCGGGCCCTTGTTGGCCCGTTTTTTTATAGCTAACAGTGACTGAAAAAGGATAAGCTAAAAACCGCTCAACCGGTTTTTCATCCGTAAGTGCAAATTATGACAGGGAGGTAATGAGCTATGGAATATGTGTTAGCGGTGACTCTGTTTGCCATTTCGGCTTCCATCACTCCAGGACCCAACAATATTTTAGTGATGACTTCTGGCGTTAACTTTGGCGTTAAGCGCAGTCTGCCGTTACTGACAGGCATTTGCGTGGGCTTTGCTGTTATGTTGTTGCTTGTCGGCCTAGGATTTTCTTATGTATTTAGCAGATACCCAAGCCTGCACTTTGTCATAAAGTGTTTAGGTGTTCTTTATTTACTCTATCTTGCGTTTGTTATTGCTTTTTCATCCGCTGCCATTGAGGGGAAGGAGCAGCATCGACCTTTATCATTTATCAATGGTGCGTTATTTCAATGGGTTAATGGTAAAGCTTGGGTTGTTGCTAGCGGCGCTATTGCCGCTTTTACGAGTGTTGGAGGGGAATTTAGTGGCGACAATATTGTTATCGTCCTGACTTTCTTATTGGTGTCATTTCCCTGCGTTGGCGTGTGGCTAATGTTCGGTTCAATGCTTAAAAATCTACTCAACACCGCAAACAGACGTCGCTGGTTTAACCTGATGATGGCTTTGTTACTGGTGTTATCGGTGATACCTGTGCTCAAGGAAATAGTAACAGCACTTTAGTGCACAGCCTCAATCCATAAGACCGTACACATTGCTAATGTCGAGTTGTTAGCGCTCTGAGCGCTCATATAGAGTTAATCGAGTGTAATCCCTCACCCGTGTGCAGCAATCAACTCTTTGGCGTTAGCCAGAGTTGCTTTACTAATGTTGTCCCCTGCTAATAACCGCGCAATTTCATCGACTCGTCCTTGCTTATTCAACGGCTGCATCTGTGTATAGGTCTCATCGTTGGCCACTTCTTTGGCGACAAAAAACTGGTTCATAGCACTGGAAGCCACCTGCGGTAAATGGGTCACACAGATTACTTGTGTTGATTCACCCAAACGACGTAATAACTTACCTACCGCAGCGGCTGTCGGGCCAGAAATACCCACATCCACTTCATCAAAAATAAGAGTAGGCGTGGTAACCCGTTGAGCGATAATTACTTGAATCGCTAAACTGATGCGCGATAACTCGCCTCCGGATGCTACTTTGCTAAGCGCCTGTAAGGGCTGGCCTGGGTTGGTACTGACCATAAACTCTATGCGGTCTTGGCCTTGCTTACTGGGGGCTCGTTCGTTGTCGTAATCAAGCTCAATAGCAAAGCGGCCATTTTCCATCGATAATTCATGCATACTGGCGCCAATTAACTCGCCCAGTTGCTCAGCCGCGTGTTTGCGGCTGTCTGAAAGCGCTAAACTGTGCTGCTGATAAGCAGCCAGTGCCGAGGCTATTTCTTCGTCTAATTGGGCTAAACGTTGGTCATCGACGCAAATAGCTTCTAACTCAGCCTTAATATGCTGATGGTGCTCTACTAAGGCGTCGGGTTCAACCATGTGCTTTCTTGCCAGAGTTACTGCGGTGCCAAGACGCTCATCTAGATACTGTAAGCGCTGTGGATCCAGTTCGGCGCCATCGCAATAAGCGCGTAACTCGCGGCTAGCCTCTTCCACTTGCACACACGCATCGTTGAGCATATTCGCTACGCCCTCAAGAGCGTTATCAATGTTGGCCAGTTCGGCGATAGCAGCGGCGCTTTGCTGCAATGCACCGTTAATGGTTTGTTCTTCGCCCTCATATAAGGCATAAAGCTGTTGTTGTGAGCCTTCTAGTAATTGCTGTGAATGACTGAGTTTGTGATGCTCAGCTTCAATGTCAGCGTATTCACCCTCATTGAGGGAGAACTCATCAAGCTCAGCAACTTGATATTCAAGCAGTTGCTTCTGTGCTTGTTGTTGGGCGTGCTTAGCTTCTAGCTGCTGGCGTTCACGATGGAGATTGGTATAGGTATGATGTGCGCTGGCCACTTGTTCAAGTAGTGCACCGTGGCCTGCGTATTCGTCTAGCAAATGCAGCTGCTGGTCGCTTTTTAACAACAGTTGATGGGCATGTTGGCCATGGATGGAAAGTAAATATTGGCCTAACTCCTTTAGCTGTCCAGCGGTGACGGCAATGCCATTAACGTAACTTTTACTACGGCCATTTTTAGCAACCACGCGACGCAGCAAACATTCGTCATCATCGCCTTCTAACATATGCTCTTGCAAATACTGTTGTGCTTTAGGCAGCTGGCTAATATCAAACCGCGCGCTAATATCGGCTTGCTTTGCCCCTGGGCGCACTGCACCAGCGTCAGCACGTTCACCTAAACACAGCGACAGCGCATCAATAGCAATGGATTTACCGGCCCCAGTTTCACCGGTTATGGCGGTCATGCCACTGCGCCATTGGGTTTCCAATTCGCTTACAATGGCAAAATTAGTAATTTTTAATCCACACAGCATACTGTTCATCCATCCAGTTATGTATAACTGTTAATCTATACAGTGTTTGTGGTTTTTGCAAATTAAATTTTAAACAGTTTCGTGCTGTGCTGATGAGTGCTCTTGCTGCTCATCGACGTCGTCCTCAGTCTCATCAGGCTCGTCTTTAAGCTGCTCGTGGTCACTGAGATCGCTGGAGGTAAGCTGCGTCAGCAGGGTAGGGAGGATGTCATGGTAAAACGCAGCATTAAACTCGATACCGCGTGTGGGTAATTCACTAATAAAGTATTGAATCCGCTCTGCTAGAGTATCTATGTCGTTACGCACATAAGACTTAGCTAACTCGCTGTCCAACGTCTGCAGCACACGTTCACTAATGTATTCTAAATACGTGAGGTTATCCTCATTGTGCCCTTGAACAACGAAGAAGTTGCTGCAGATAGCATTGAGTTGCGGCACATGTTTGGGACGTAGAATACGAGCTTCTTCATACTCATGCAGATGGCTTTGAAAGCGTTGTTGAACTTGCTTGACCCGAGCGTTAAACATACGTCGTTGAGCCTCTCGCGCTTTCTCACGGTTGCGCTCAATGACCATGTACACACCAAGCAAGGTAATAAGTAAAATAAGTGTCAAGATGACGACGAAAACCATGAGGATACGAGTGGGAACCGAAAACAACGAATGCCCTATTCTTATGTAAATAGGGCCTAATTGCAATAAAAACTGAACGCTAAGTTAACGCTGGCTAATACAAGCGTGAACCCCAGTTTAGCTTTTGCCTCAACACGTTATAGTACGAATAGTCAGTTGGATGGACTAGCCGCAAAGGCTTTTCAGCCTTTTTAATAACAACCTCATCACCAGGGAGCAGGGCCAGTACCACGTGACTATCACAACTCACTTGCAGGCTATCGGTATTACTAGGACTGAGTTGCAAACGCACCACACTGTCGCCATCAACGACGAGCGGGCGGCTGGAGAGGGTGTGTGGGAACATAGGTACTAGCGACATGGCATTTAAACCTGGCGTGAGTATGGGCCCGCCACCAGAAAGTGAATAGGCGGTAGAACCCGTGGGCGTGGACACTATCAGACCATCTGATTTTTGTGAAAAGACAAAATCATCGTTGATAAAACACTCAAATTCAATCATATGAGCCACTTTATCGGCGTGCAGTACGGCCTCATTCATGGCTGAGTTGGCACTTTTTAGCTCAGCATGGCGAAACACTTCGACTTCCAATAAAAAGCGTTTTTCTTCTATATACTGACCGCTGAGAACCTGCTCTAAAGAGGCTTCAAAGCTATCGGGGTTTAAATCGGTTAGAAAGCCTAAGTTACCTCGGTTTACGCCGATCACCCCAACATCAAAACGGGCAAGCACCCGAGCGGCACCGAGCATGTTACCATCGCCGCCGACAACAATCGCCAAATCGGCCCGTTCACCCAACTCCACTAAATCCACCAAAGTGGCTTCTTTCGCGTCTTCAAGTTGGCCGCCATAGTGGCGCTCGACCAAAACCTTGTAGCCTAGTGCTTGCAAAAAGGTATAGAGGCGTTGTAATGTCAGCGCCGCGCCTTCATGATTGGCTTTACCAATTAAGCCTATGGTTTTAAAAGATGCGCTCATAAATGTGCCAAGACCGAACTAACTCCTTATAGAGTAACGCAAAAGTCAGGGTGTTGAAACTGAGGCAAAGAGCCTAAATTATAACTATATGAAATTATCACCACGTGACGAGCAGATTTTCTCTGCTGTAATGAGCTTGTATTGCGACGGCGAAGGTAATCCTGTCGCCTCGACCCGCATTGCTAAACAAAAAGGCATGGCGGTGTGCAGTGCCACCGTGCGCAATGCCATGTCTCGACTTGAAAAGCTCGGTTTACTGTACTCACCTCATACCTCTGCGGGGCGTATTCCTACTGAGCAGGGGTTTGCGTTTTGGTTTGACAGCTATTTCGACCTCGACCAACTCGGCTTGTATTGGCAGCCCCCGCAGGACAAACTGATTGAGTTTGCGCATCACCTCGCGCGACGCTTTAAAGTGTGCGTCTGTGTCGGCCTGCCACAGGTAACGACGCAAGTTGTATTTCGAGTTGAAGTACTTGATTTTGACCGCAAACATTGGCTGGTGCTGCTGCTTGACCGGCACGGGCAAAGCCATAACATTCTTATTACTAAGCCGGTTGAAGCCAATGACGACATTCGCTATCAGTTTGCAACTTGGCTGAATTCGGTGTTTGCCCAGCAAAACCTGCTCGAGGGGATCCACCGCATGAAAGCAATGAGTCGTACTGCACCGCATTATTGTCATGGTTCGCTGGCTCAGTGGACGCGAGAGCTGGGTAATAAATTGGGCACTGATAACAGCATCGTGGTGGGCGAGAATAACCTCTACGCTCACAGCCAGCATGACCAAGAATATGCTATTGGAGTGCGCTTTTTGCATGCGGTTGAAGATAAGCTGGCCTTTCGCAATGGCGTGTCGGTGCTACTAGGTAACAGTGTGCCGATGCCGGGATTCGATGACTTCTTAATATTGAGTTTGGCGTACTTTGCGAATCACGAATACCAAAGCCGGTTTTGTGTGATTGCTCCGAAATCAGCAGAGATCGAAGCAATTATTCAAGAATTTGCGCAAATCGAAGAAGTGGACCTTGAAACCACTTAAACCATCCCCATAATGAAACGCAGTTAAGCAGTTTTTGGAGAACAGATAAATGTCCGAGCAAACACAGGCGAAAGAAAACGAACAGGACAACCCGCAAGAAGCGGTGGAACAAGAGCAGGCGAGTGAGCAACAAGCTCAAGGCGATGATAACAGCGCAGAAGCTGAAATCGCTGCGCTTCACGCAGAATTAGAAGCGGCGAAGCAAACGATAGAAGATCAAAAAGATAGCGTTGTTCGCGCTGCTGCCGAAGTGGAAAACATTCGTCGTCGTGCGGCTCAAGATGTCGATAAGGCGCACAAGTTTGCACTGGAAAAGTTTGCCGGTGATCTGCTTCCTGTGCTCGATAACCTTGAACGTGCCATTGAGTTCGCTGATAAAGATAACGAGGCTATTAAGCCTATGCTCGAAGGCGTTGAAATGACAGCGAAAAGCTTTGTTGAAGCGCTTGGCAAATTTAACGTTGAAGTGGTTGAGCCACAAGGCGAAACATTCAACCCTGATTTACATCAGGCAATGAGCATGCAACCCAGTGAAGACGTAGCACCTAATACCGTGCTCGCAGTGATGCAAAAAGGCTACACCCTCAACGGTCGTCTATTGCGCCCGGCTATGGTGATGGTGTCAAAGGCACCGTAATAGCCTTTAGATAATGCTTTAAATGCCCGCTTAGCGGGCATTTTTTTTGTGATGCCAAAACTGGGTAAGCAGAATCAGTACTAGGGCACTGAACATCATACTTGAAAATGGCACCGCATTTTCGGGATGGATCAGGGCGAGAATAGGCCCTACCAGCGCGCCGCTACCAAAACGCAAAGTACCAATCACGGCGGTTGCGGTGCCGGAGTTGCGTTCGAATTCCATTAAAATAAGGGCGTCAGCATTGCTGGCAATGATACCCAAGCTCATCATTAATGGCGCAATACTAAAGACGATAAAGTACAGTGACTGCTGCATTAGGCTCACTGTGAGTAAGGTGCCACCGGCAATAAAAGCCAGAGCTAAGCCGATAAATAACATGCGCCGAGAACCCACTTTTGGCACCACACGGGTATTGACGAAGTTGCCTATCATCAGCGCTATTACGTTAAAGGCAAATAACACCCCAAATAATTGCTCTGACACTTCAAAGTAATCTAAATAGATAAACGGCACCGAGGTCAAAAAGCAAAAGAAAGCGAATGACGCTAACATTGAGGAGAGTATATCTGCCCGGGCTTTAGGTTCGCTCAGTACTACCGAGTAGCTTTCAAAAAACAGCCTCAAGCCACGCTTTTCACTGCGATAAATGGGAATGTCGATCAGGTGCATTTGCACCCACACAAGAATGAATACGGCATAGCCCGCTAACGTTAAGAAAATCACTTGCCACTGCGCCAGAGAAAGGATCAGCGAGCCAATACTTGGGGCAATGAGCGGTGCAATCATCATAATCATCGACACATAGCTCATGCCTTTAGCGGTATTTTGCTGATATATATGACGAATAATGCCAGGCACCACAACGGTAGCAGCGGCGCCGGTAAAGGCTTGTGCAGCCCGTAATGCCCAAAAAAGATGGATGTCTTGGCAAAACGCCAACGCCAGTGAGCACAGCGCAAATAGCCCGAGACCAATGCGGGCAAGGCGACGACGGCCCATTTGATCGGCTATCGGGCCAAAAAACAGCATACCTAACGCATAACCACCTAAGTACACACTCAGTGAAATTTGTACTTGTGGCATGGTCGCGCCTAAATCAGCGGCAATTTGCACCATCGCCGGCAGATACATATCCACCGCAAGCGGGGTAATAGCAACAATACTGGCTAACAGCGGCAGTAATAAACGCCGACTAGGCGTTCTTATATCGTCTGTGGACATAGAATTCAGTCTTCAATTTGATAGTGTGGAGAAACCAAGGCTGGCTTGATACTTTTAACGTATTGGGGTTCAGCGCAGACGGATAAAACACCTTGGTTTGTTCACTATATCACCCGCTGCCAGTAGGTAACAGCCAAATGTTATTAAGATAATGTTAATTATACAGTTTTATACTTTTGCGTAGAGCTAGGCGAGCCCCATCACACTTTGCTATGCTAACCTTATTCGGTAAATAGGGAACAAATCATGAAACATGCTTTAATCGCGCTGGCGCTTGTCGCCGCGCTTGGTGGATGCAAAACATCGCCCACGGGGCGCACCCAAGTGGCTTTATATTCAGACAGTGAGATGAGCCAACTCGGCGGTGCTAGCTTTGAACAAATGAAAAAAGAACAGAAGATCAACAAAGATCCAGCCACCAATGCCTATGTGCAGTGTGTGGCTGATGCGGTGATCACCGTTCTACCGCAGCAATACGCGCAACAAGAGTGGGAAGTGGTGGTGTTTGATGAGCCCTCGGCGAATGCCTTCGCATTACCTGGTGGCTACATTGGTGTGCACACCGGGCTATTAGATGTCGCGCAGAATCAAGATCAACTCGCGACGGTGTTGGGTCATGAGGTGGGGCACGTGATTGCAGAGCACTCAAATGAACGCGTTTCGCAAAGCCAACTACTGCAAACGGGTATGCAGTTAGGTGCTGTGGCACTGGATATGAGCGAGGTGAGCTATCGCAATGAGATTATGCAGGCCTTGGGTCTAGGAGCCCAATTTGGTGTGGTGTTACCCTTTAGTCGTACTCATGAAAGCGAAGCCGATGAAATCGGTCTTGAGTTGATGGCCAAAGCAGGCTTTGAGCCTCAACAGTCAGTGGCATTGTGGCAGAATATGGCCAAGCAAGGTGGCGCTCGTCAGCCAGAGTTTCTATCAACCCACCCGGCGCCATCAAGTCGCATTACGCAGTTGCAAAAGCAAATGACCAATGCACAAAGCTTGTATAGCAGTGCTCAAAAGCAAGGCAAGCGCCCGCAATGCCGTTAGTCGCTCGGTAAGCACTTAAATGCTCAGCGCCTATAAAAAACTTAAGCAAAGGCCGCCAGTATTTATCCCACTGTTACTGGCGCTTGTGCTTATCATTGATAGTTTGATTAGCGCGCCGGTATTTGCCATACAGTGGCACAGCCCCATGCTGATGTATCGTATCGGTGTGGTGTTTAGCTCGGTTAAGTTAGCACTGGCTGGTGGTTTGAGCGCATATTTGTGGTGGGCGATAGAAAAGCGCAGCTACAGGCCTTTGGCTACTATCGCCGCGCAAGCAGTCATGCTAATGAGTGCCTTACATGGCATTTTACTGCTTGTGGGTATGCAGAGTGTGATCGATAAATCAAAGCACTATGAGCAGATTGGCCCTTATATCTTGGCGCAACAGCACAATGATAACGAGCCTGGCTACATGCAGGTGCTCTATGTATATTGCCCTAAAGCACTGGGTTTTTACCGCTTAACAGAGGTTCAGCGCCAGCCCGGGCCTCCTGCGATGCTGTTAGTCAAGCGAGATAAACAATGGTTTGTGCAAGGCACTGACCATGCACTGCCATCACTTGGAGAAATCTGTGGCCAATAATTACTTAGTGACACTATTGATAGCCGTGGCGAGTTATAGCGGCTTTAGCAATGCCAAGGGCAGTGATAGCGCTTTGCATCTAGACCCTAGTTTGCCAACAAGCTTAGCGCTGGCCTTTGCTAATGATAACAATATTGAGCCGGATATCAGTGCTTTCAAAGTATTAAATGTGGTGCCTATGAGCAGTCGCTCTGGGCGTCGGGTGGCGATGCTGACCATTGAAAACACTGAAAGCGGCCAACGTAGTTTGAATCATCAGCAGGTCATGGGGCTTTTTGCAGATGGTATGCGGCGCTCACCAGAGGCTTTTAAGCAATTATTTACGGGGCGACAACGTTTGTCTATTACCGTTGATTTTGCGCAGTATGACCACCCGCTGCTTCAGGTGTATACACGTAACGAATAGCCAGTGTGAAACGCAGTAAGATGCTTACAGCACGCCCGCTAAGGAAGAGGTAAGCGAGCGCTTACCTCTACAATAAATCAGCGCTAAGCGCGGCTGATAAACTTGCTCTCAGCGGTGTTAATTTTAATCTTATCGCCGCTGGAAATGTGTTCAGGCACTTGTACTACCAGCCCTGTACTCAAGGTTGCCGGTTTGGTGCGTGCACTGGCCGACGCGCCTTTAATGGATGGTGAGGTGTCTTCAATCACTAATTCAACGCTAGTTGGTAGGTCGATGGACACTGGGCGTCCTTCAACTAACACCACCTGTAAGCCTTTGGTCGACTCGTCAATAAACAGTAGCTGTTCAGCAATGCTGTCTTTGTTGAGATGATAGGGGGTGTAGTCCTCTTCATCCATAAACACATGCTCATCACCGTCAACATACGAAAACATCGCAGCACGACGCTGTAAATCGGCAAAATTAAGCATGTCTTCGGCTTTGAACGTTTCATCCACCTTGGTGCCATCAACCACATCATACATGCGCATGCGGTACAGGCTTCCACCGGCGCGGCCTTGAGGCACAGAGCGCTCAATGTCGCGTACAATCATCACCCGACCTTGATACTCAATAGCCGCGTGTTTTTTTATCTCACTTGCCTTGGGCATTATTATTATTCCTCGATTATCTAAGAGCTGTAAGTTACCTGATCAAAAGGTCCAAGCCAAGTGAATTTGCGGAACCGACTCAGAGGTATTGGTGCCCAGTTTATTGTGCCAATATTGCCATTCGATACCTAGCATCAAGGTGCGTTCTTTGGCGTTAAGCGCGTGGCCCAAATCCCACTGCAGGATCGGTTGTGCTAATACCCAGTTTTGTACTTTTTCGCCAAACTCATTAGTACGGCCATCAATGTACTCAACGTGGCCGGTAAAGTAGAACTTTTGCTCGCCGAGGCTAAAAGGTGCGCCCCAGGCAATATCCAGCATCCAACTGTCGCTTTCGGTTGGCGCGCCGCCGGCACTAATACCATCGCTATCATCAATATAAGCTGTGACTAAGGTAGAGAAAAAGTCAAAGCCATCTACCTGCCAGTCGAGTTTCACGCCGGGTAGGTATTTCAGTACCTTGGCATCGCCTGCGGCATTAAAGCCCATTACAAAACCGACATCCTTGAGAGGGCCGGCACTGATATTTTCGCCAGAGATTTTTGATAGGCTGAAATTCGAGTACCACTCACCGTAGAAATCACTGTCTTGGTAGCCATCATCAAGATCATCATGAATAACATCGATAAAAAAGAAGTTATCGCCGTAATCGTAAGCCGACGCGTGTTGCAAAGACACGACGCTGGTATCTGCTTTTTGGCCCGAGAAGGGATTTTTAAAGTCGCCATAATTCACGTGCAGTTGAGTCTGACTCCAATTGGCCGCGAACGCTGGCATGCTCAGCAAGCTACAGCCTGTCAATGCACAGGCGACAAGGTTACGTGTATTGATTTTCATAACAAGATGTTTCTAAAAGGAAAGTCAACGCAATTATAGCAGATGATGGCGAACAACCACCATCTGCATGGCGTTGATTTAACCGCGATGGCGCCGCAGTATGATGGTAATAATTGCCGTAACAGCCAAGATGAAGCAGTAATAAGCCGAGGTTGATACCTGCCATGGACTAATGCTAAACGTTGCACCTAGTAGCAGAGCTTGGGCGCCGTATGGCAATGAGCCTTGTAGTACACAGGCAAAAATATCCAGTAAACTGGCCGAGCGCTTTGCTGCAATGTCGCCATCGTCTGCGAGCTTCTTAGCCACCGGGCCTGCGACAATAATGGAGACCGTGTTATTGGCAATACACAAATTCGATGTCATCACTAGCAGCGCAATACCAATTTGGTCAGCCACCTTGCGATTGAAACGGGCAATGATTTTGGTCAACGCTTGAATTTTATTGGCAAGGTAATCCAGCCCCCCACCTCGGCGAATAAACTCCGACAGGCCACCGATGAACATGGATAACAAGAAAATCTCTTGCATGTCACTGAAACCCTGATAAACGTCTTTTACAAAGGCTCCGCCTTGGTAGTCGCCTGTAAAGCCCATTATTGCCGCGAAGATAATGCCGCTAAAGAGCACTACAAAGACATTCAGTCCCATCACTGCAAGCACAAGAATAAAGAAATACGGCAATACTAAGAGCCAGTCAAACTCCGCTACTTCTACCTGTTGTGGCGGTGGTGTGAGCATGACCAATAATGTAATAGTTAAAATGGCGGCAGGCAGGGCGATTTTTAAATTCTCACGGAACTTGTCTTTCATCTCGCAGCCTTGGGTGCGTGTAGCCGCAATGGTGGTATCAGATATGATCGATAAGTTATCGCCAAACATGGCCCCGGAGACGATAGTACCCGCCATAAGTGCAGGGTCGATGCCTGTTTTCGCCGAGACGGCAAGGGCGATTGGGCCGATGGCGCCAATGGTGCCCATAGACGTGCCCATGGCCGTCGATACTATCGCGGCTATTAGGAACAGCCCAGGTAATAACATACTTGCAGGAATAAAAGACAGACCGGCATTGACCACAGCATCAACGCCGCCGGTGGCTCCAGCAACAGCGGAAAATGCGCCGGCCAATAGATAAATCAAACACATGGTGATGATGTTGCTATGCCCAGCACCACGAATAAAGGTTTCCACCGAGGCATTAATACTTTGTTTTGTTATCAAAAAGGCGATAACGATGGCTGGTAGAATCGCGACTGGGGCAGGGAGTTGGTAAAACGCATAATCGACACCTTGCGATTGCAAATACAATCCAGTGCCCAAAAATAGCGCGACAAAAATAAGCAGTGGAAGCAACGACAGTTTTGCCGTTGTTGCGTTGTAAGTAGGCTGCATGAATACCTCAAAAAATGATCGCCAACAGCCAAAAGTTCTTCTTTTAGCTGTATTTCTTTCGCATGATTTGTCCATCAAACCCTGCGTGCGCCCGCAAGCCAAAGACCAAATCGGCGCGTAATTTTGGGCAGTTTATACGTATGGACGGCTAAAGTCTACGGCGTTCATTGTGGTTGTTGTTATTTTACTCAGTAGTAACACAAAAAATTAACATTATCGAGCGCTTAGCCATAATTAGCGGGCTTACCCTGGGCTTAAAATGAAATCGCTCACGAGATGGCCGCAGGGCATTGTTTTGAATCTTTCTCACTCGCGCACCCTGTGCATGTGCGTTAGCATAGAGGCTATCAGTATTTCATTGATTGAAGGAAAATATATGTCTGCTCGTGTAGGGGTACTCGGTGCCAATGGCCGAATGGGGCAAGTGTTATTAGCTGCAACCAATAATGATGGTGACACGCAGCTCGCAGGCGCTTATGTACGCGCGCACTCGCAACTGCTCGGTGTCAACGTCAACAATGTAGTTAAAGACCTAAACGAACACGCTGAGGGCTTAGCTTTTAGCGCCTTCGATGAGCAAAGTCAGTGTGACGTGCTGATTGATTTCACCCTTCCTGCTGGCATGCTGGCCCACCTTGATATCGCCGTTGCTAAAGGCACACCGATGGTGATTGGTACCACCGGGCTTGATGAGCAACAAATGCAGCGTTTGTATGATGCCAGTGAGCATATCCCCGTTGTTTTTGCCCGTAACTTTAGCGTCGGTATTAATTTATTACTTAATTTGGTGCAAACGGCAGCGCAGAAAATGGGTGATGACGCCGACATAGAGGTTTTCGAAGCTCACCACCGCCATAAGATTGATGCGCCATCAGGGACCGCATTAGCCCTTGGTGAAGCCATTGCCGAAGCCAAACAATGGCAACATGATGACGTCGCTGTGTATGACCGCTCACAAAGTGAACAGGCCAAATCTCAAAAGGAAATTGGCTATTCGGTGCTACGAGGTGGCGATATAGTTGGTGAACATACGGCTTACTTTGCATTAATGGGTGAAAGGCTTGAATTAACACACAAAGCAAGCTCAAGAATGACGTTCGCGCAAGGAGCTGTGAGGGCTGCGAAGTGGGTGCAAAATAAGCAACCTGGCTTTTATACTATGCAAGATGTGCTCGAACTATAGAACTTTAAGGGTGTTTTTACGAGTTTCGGGAGTTTTTCATTGAATAGGTGCTGTTTTTTATATTTACAAACTTTTAATTAGATCTTTCTCCGACTCTCGTGTAGAATATCGTCAATTTGCCAAAATTTCATAATGCGTATAACCAAGCGCTGCAAACGGGTAGTAAATCGGTCATTTTTACTCCCGTTTTTTACTGTTAGGAGGTTAACTTGACTAAATCCGCTCTGTTAGTCCTAGAAGACGGCACAGTGTTTCGCGGTACTGCGATCGGCGCTGACGGCATGTCAGTGGGTGAAGTAGTATTCAACACGTCGATGACTGGTTACCAAGAAATCTTGACTGATCCGTCATATGCCGAACAAATCGTTACCCTGACTTACCCGCATATCGGGAACACGGGTACTAACAGCGAAGACGAAGAAGCGGCACGTATCTGGGCTAAAGGCCTAGTTATCCGCGATTTGCCACTGCTAGCGAGTAATTTCCGCAACCAACAATCGCTCGACGATTACCTAAAAGAACGTAACATTTTAGGCATCGCCGATATCGATACCCGTAAGTTGACTCGTATCCTTCGTGATAAAGGGGCGCAAAACGGGTGTATCATCGCGGGCGATGAGGTTGATGAGAATAAAGCCCTGGAAGCGGCGCAAGCCTTCCCTGGGTTGAAAGGCATGGATTTAGCCAAAGAAGTCTGTACCAGCGAGCCATTCGAGTGGCGCGAAACGAGCTGGACACTGGGCGAGGGCTTTAAAACCCTAAGCGCTGAGGATGAAAAGTTTCATGTGGTTGCCTACGACTTTGGCGTTAAGCGCAACATTCTCAGGATGTTGGTGGATAGAGGCTGTAAGCTCACGGTGGTGCCGGCACAAACCTCGGCAGAAGAGGTGTTAAAGCTTAATCCCGATGGCATTTTCCTCTCTAACGGCCCCGGCGATCCAGAACCTTGTACTTACGCCATTGACGCCATTAAAACCTTCCTTGATAAAAACATCCCTATTTTCGGCATTTGCCTTGGTCACCAATTATTAGCACTGGCTTCAGGTGCAAGCACTGCAAAAATGAAATTTGGCCACCACGGTGGTAACCACCCGGTAAAAGACCTTGACCGTGGTGTAGTGATGATCACTGCGCAAAACCATGGCTTCGCGGCGGATGAAGCAAGCTTGCCAGAGAACCTTAGAGCGACACATAAATCGTTGTTTGATGGCACCTTACAAGGTATCCACCGCACCGATAAGCCTGCGTTTAGTTTCCAAGGCCACCCAGAAGCTAGCCCAGGCCCCCATGACGCAGCCCCGTTGTTCGATCACTTTATCGAACTGATGCAAGCGCAATCTAACTAATTTAAGACCGGAGTAATAATGCCAAAACGTACTGACATAAAAAGCATTCTTATCTTAGGCGCAGGCCCGATCGTTATCGGTCAAGCTTGCGAATTTGACTACTCGGGTGCTCAAGCCTGTAAAGCGCTTAAAGAGGAGGGTTACCGGGTAATCCTTGTTAACTCTAACCCTGCTACGATTATGACCGACCCAGAAATGGCCGATGCCACCTACATCGAGCCTATTCACTGGGAAGTAGTAGAGAAAATCATCGCCAAAGAGAAGCCCGATGCGGTGCTGCCAACCATGGGCGGACAAACCGCATTGAACTGTGCACTCGAGCTGGATAAGCACGGCGTGCTTGCTAAGTATGACGTTGAGCTTATCGGTGCCACGGCGGATGCCATTGATAAAGCGGAAAACCGCGAACGCTTTGACGCCGCGATGAAAAATATTGGCCTTGAGTGTCCGCGTGCGGAAATTGCGCGCTCTATGGATGAAGCCCACGATGTGCTTTCGCGCATTGGCTTTCCATGTATTATTCGCCCGTCATTTACCATGGGCGGCACCGGCGGCGGTGTGGCTTACAACATGGAAGAGTTTGACGAAATTTGTACGCGAGGTCTTGACCTATCGCCGACCAATGAGCTGTTGATTGACGAAAGCTTACTGGGCTGGAAAGAGTACGAAATGGAAGTCGTGCGGGACAAAAATGATAACTGCATCATTGTCTGCTCAATTGAAAACTTCGACCCTATGGGCGTACACACCGGTGACTCAATCACTGTAGCGCCGGCACAAACACTGACCGACAAAGAATACCAAATCATGCGTAACGCCTCGATGGCGGTACTGCGTGAAATCGGCGTAGAAACCGGTGGCTCTAACGTACAATTTGGCGTTAATCCAGATAACGGCCGCGTGGTCATTATTGAAATGAACCCTCGAGTGTCACGCTCATCGGCATTGGCTTCAAAAGCGACTGGTTTCCCGATTGCAAAAATCGCTGCCAAACTGGCTGTGGGGTATACCTTGGACGAGCTGCAAAATGATATCACCGGTGGCAAAACACCGGCGTCATTCGAGCCGTCTATTGACTACGTTGTTACGAAAATTCCACGTTTTAACTTTGAAAAGTTTGCCGGCTCTAATGACCGCCTAACCACACAGATGAAGTCAGTGGGTGAGGTAATGGCTATTGGTCGTAATCAGCAAGAGTCACTGCACAAGGCACTACGTGGATTAGAAGTAGGCGCGACCGGCTTTAACCCGGTATTGCCTATTGGTGAAAAAGGCGCGATTGAGAAAATCACTCGCGAGCTACGTGAGCCGGGCGCTGAGCGTATCTGGTACATCGCCGATGCGATGCGCCATGGTATGAGTGTGGAAGATGTATTTAATTTAACCAAGATTGACCGCTGGTATCTGGTGCAAATTGAAGACATCATCAAAGACGAAGAAAAAGTCAAAGAAGGCGGCTTAGCTGGCCTTACTGGCGACTTCCTACGTGCTTTAAAACGTAAAGGTTTTGCCGATGCGCGTATTGCTGAGCTTGCCGGTGTGTCGGAAAAAGAAATCCGTAAAAAGCGTCAGCAGCTGAATATTCTGCCCGTATACAAGCGCGTGGATACCTGTGCAGCGGAGTTTAGCTCAGACACTGCCTACATGTACTCAAGCTATGATGAAGAGTGTGAAGCGGCGCCTTCAGACAAAGACAAAATCATGGTTATCGGTGGTGGTCCAAACCGTATTGGTCAAGGTATCGAATTCGACTACTGCTGTGTGCACGCAGCACTGGCGATGCGCGAAGACGGTTATGAGACCATCATGGTGAACTGTAACCCTGAGACAGTGTCAACAGACTACGATACCTCAGATCGCCTATACTTCGAGCCAATCACCCTTGAAGATGTTCTGGAAATTGCTCGGGTTGAAAAGCCAAAAGGCGTTATCGTGCAATACGGTGGGCAAACGCCATTGAAACTGGCGCGTGCTTTAGAAGCGAACGGTGTGCCAATCATTGGTACCTCACCGGATGCCATTGACCGTGCAGAAGACCGTGAGCGTTTCCAGCAAATGGTTGAGCGTTTGAACCTGCTGCAACCTGAAAATGCCACCGTCACGTCGCAAGAAGAGGCGATTGCCAAATCAAAAGAAATTGGCTTCCCGCTGGTGGTTCGTCCCTCTTATGTACTGGGTGGCCGAGCGATGGAAATCGTTTATGATGAAGACGACCTACGCCGCTACATGAATGAAGCAGTATCGGTGTCTAATGAAGCCCCAGTGCTTTTGGACCACTTCCTTGATGATGCCATTGAGGTTGACGTAGACGCGGTGTGTGATGGTGAAACCGTTATTATCGGCGGTATTATGGAGCACATCGAGCAAGCAGGGGTACACTCTGGTGACTCGGCATGTTCTCTACCTGCCCATACACTGAGCCAAGACATTCAAGATGTTATGCGTGAGCAAGTGCGAAACATGGCGCTTGAGCTGGGCGTAATTGGTCTTATGAATACTCAGTTCGCAGTTAAAGACGGTGAAGTTTACCTGATTGAAGTGAACCCTCGAGCCGCGCGTACAATTCCGTTTGTATCAAAGGCGACGGGCGTGCCACTAGCTAAGGTTGCGGCGCGTTGTATGGCTGGTCAAAGCCTAGCGAGCCAAGGCATCAGCAAAGAAACCATTCCACCTTATTACAGCGTTAAAGAGGTGGTGTTACCCTTTGCTAAATTCCAAGGTGTTGACCCAATTCGTGGCCCAGAGATGCGTTCTACCGGTGAAGTGATGGGCGTTGGTGATACTTTCGCCGAAGCCTTTGCAAAAGCGCAGCTTGGAGCAGGTAATGCTTTACCACGCGGTGGTCGCGCGTTACTATCAGTACGTAATGGTGACAAAGCGCGAGCTATCGAGCTTGCTAAAACCATGACTGAACTAGGCTTTGAACTAGACGCAACCTCAGGGACAGCGCAAGCGCTTGAAGATGCGGGCATCGCAGTTCGCCGTGTAAACAAGGTATTTGAGGGCCGTCCTCATATCCTTGACCGCATTAAAAACGGCGAGTACAGCTACATCGTAAACACCACCGAAGGTCGCCAAGCGATTGAGGATTCCAAAGTGTTACGTCGTGGCGCCTTGATGCACAAGACAAACTACACCACCACCTTGAATGCTGCGTTTGCCAACTGTACGGCTAACTCAGCAGACGATCGTGGCCACGTAGCGTCAGTTCAAGAGTTACACCAACGAGTAAACTAAGCGCTTGGCCGCAGTGTTGCTGCGGCCTACCGTAAGTGGGAAAACTATGCAAAAAATTCCAATGACCGCACGCGGTGCAGAGCTATTGCGTGAAGAGTTAAACGAATTAAAGACAGTAACGCGTCCAAAGATCATCGCTGATATCGCCGAAGCGCGTGAACACGGAGATTTGAAAGAAAACGCCGAGTATCACGCTGCCCGTGAGCAACAAGGGTTCTGTGAAGGTCGTATTCAAGAAATTGAAGCTAAACTGTCGAATGCGCAAATTATCGACGTCACTAAAATGCCGAACAACGGCAAAGTGATTTTCGGCACCACGGTCACCATATTAAATGTGGATACCGACGAAGAAGTACGTTATCGCATTGTTGGTGACGACGAAGCGGATATTAAAAATAACCTGATTTCGGTTAATTCACCCATTGCTCGCGGTCTTGTCGGCAAACAGCTCGACGACAGCGTGAACATTGACACACCTAATGGTGCGGTGGAATACGAAATTATCGAAGTTGAATACCTCTAAGCGAGCGTATTCATTCTAAAAAGCCCGCGCATTGACGCGGGCTTTTTTATGGCAGTGATGCTCTTACGCAGGGAAACCGTGTATTGCGCATCATAGCCTGCGCAAATGACTCAACAAGGAAGCTCCCATGCGTTACCCTGCACCGTTAAAACCCGGTGATACCATCGCCGTTGCCGCGATCTCCTCGGGTGTCGATGCGCCTTTTTGGCCACGTTTGGATTATGTACTGGAGGGCCTTAAGCAACGCGGCTTTCAAGTACGAGAGGGCGACTCGCTACGAAAACAAGGGTTAGTGAGTGCCTCTCCTGAAGCGCGCGCCAATGAGCTGATGACACTGCTATTGGATGAGACGGTGGCTGCAATTATGCCGCCTTGGGGTGGGGATTTCGCTTTAGATTTATTGCCCCACTTGGATTTTGATGCCTTAGCCAATGCCGCACCTAAGTGGTTAACAGGGTTTTCCGATATCAGCACCATTAGTGCCGTATTAAGCTATCGCTGCCATTGGGCAACCATGCACTGTGCTAATTTAATGCAATTAGGCATCAATGACCGCAGTGCTCAGGTTGAGCAAGTATTTACTGCGCTGAACTTGAGCTTAGGCCAGCAATTACAACAAAGCAGTAGCCAATATTATCAGGCGACACACCCCAACTACCGCACGCATCCCAAAGCCGTTTTTAAGGGAGATATGCCAACTCACACGCGCATGTTATCAGGGTCGCACTCAGCGCAGTTTGCTGGACGTTTAATCGGTGGCTGCGCCGATACATTATTTCCTTTGTTATGCAGCTCGCTGTTAGACCTAAAGCAGTGGCGAGCACACCACAACCAAGGTGTGATTTTGTATTTGGAAAATGCCGAGCTGAGCCCGGCACAATTTGCTCGAGGCTTATTGGCGGTGCGCGCCACTGGGGGTTTAGAGAGTCTCAGTGGCATTATTCTCGGGCGCTCGTTGTGCCTAGGGCAGGGAGGTTTTAGCTACTATGATGCCCTCGATTACGCCCTCCAAGGAGTGGCGTGTCCGGTTGTTATCGATGCTGATATTGGTCATGTTGCGCCCAACTGGGTCATGATTAATGGTGCCGATACTGAATGTGAATTTAAACAGGGTGAACTTAGCTTAGTGCAGCACTATCGCTAACAGCGCGATATACAAAGGCTGATATATAATTTTTAAGGAGTAATAAATGAAAAAGGACAAAGCGATGGCGCAGTGGTGTTTAGAGGAGCAACGCCGTCAACAACAACGCTTAGCCACGTTTAATAATTTGCGCCCTACATGGAAAAGCTGGGTGGCGCGTTTGCTTAGCAATTTGCTGGTGGTACTGATATTACAAGCCATGTATCCAGAGGTTCTGAGCGAACCAGTACTCTATGTGCTGGTGATTTTGATATTCGCTCAGGGTTTTGACATGCACAATCAACACAAGCGCATTAATAAACGTATCGATGCGCTGTATTCACTGTTGTCGCACAAGGACTAAGCTTTATATCGGTAATTTCATTTTGCACTAATACAATGGAAATAGGCTGGCTAGTCAGCTTGGTACAAGAAGCGCACGGTGGTAACGCTTGCTGTAAACGCCACAAAATAGCAGGCTAAACTCAGCAACGGAACAGCGCAAAGCAAGCGTTTTCGTCCATTTTAAGGCGCTTATTAGGTGCACCAGTGTTGATTATTTTAACGACGCATTTATTGATGAAAGTATGCCCGGTAAATATGTTTGGTCAATGCCAAATTCATATTTCAAACAAGAACCCTATGCGGCTTCTGCATATACGTGCCCAGTTACCGCAATATGACCTTTACCCTCTCCCGCTAATTTGACAGTAAACTGATCTTCAAGAGGAAAGAGTGTTGCGACCCTTATAAGCTTTTGAGTAAGTACGGTTAAAGAGCTTTGAAATGATTGCAACGCATATAAATCTAAATAGGCTCTTCCGCTATAAATCCATTCACTCGCGTATTAACAGCAGCCTGCGTTATGCCATCAGAGGAAAACTCTGAGTTTAGCTTTATGCTAATATGTTCATTTCACTGCTGCCAATTAATATCATGTGCACCTAATGCTTGGTCAATGGGTAAAAATAGTTTGGCAGTTTTATCACTTTTAATCTCTTGTTAGTTCTTATCAGAGCGCGGATTTGGATTATATGTAGCTGAATAAATAACAGAGACTATTTTCCAGCCATCTATGGTTTTGATCAGATCCCACGTTTCATCACCCCAGTTCATTTTGTAATCCCCGATATGAAAACTGTACTTAAAGTATACCGAAGCAATTTCACCATCTGATTTTATAGTTAGATCCCAATACTTCTCTTCAATATTCTCTTCGGATGAAGCAATCCAGCCAATAAAGCCAAGGTGAGTTGCATATATAATCCCGTCGTTACTTGGTAGGTTTCCTTTTCTCTTTTCAGGGTTTACTCCAAGCCACGGTACGTTATTGCTATAAAACAGGTCAGTAAAAGACTGCTCATCTTTATTCTTGATAGCTAACATAAAGTCATCAACAACCTTAACTATCTGCTTATGACTATGTTTAGGGCTCTCGCTTGCATATAGAAAAGAGTGAAAACACACTAATAATAAAATTAATAATCTTTGGACTTTCATACAACTCCCTTTGTTAAAATTAACAGATTATTAGTGAGACCTTGCAAGGTACACTCCCATGTAAAATAGGAGGTGTTCTATGTATAGATACACTAATAAAACTTAAAAAATAGTTAAATCATACACTAATCGAAATAGTCATACTTCACAACAGGAAGGCTTAGTTCCTACTAAAGGTATCCCAAAACTTAGAAGGGTGATTGAAATCGCAGATTTTGGCAGTGGAAAACCTATAACGCATAAGCGGAGGGCGAGAGCCTGCACTCTTCGCGATGCAATAGTTGAACCGAACACTTTAATGCCGTGGCAGGTATTAACTTCCTAAAGGTTGGTTGTTTTATCATCAACTGTGGTAGCATTGAGATAGTCAATTAAGGTCAAGGGAATGATATGTTTTCAATACGCTTTTTAACGATAGTCATATTTTTATCGTGCATTAACACCTATGCGTCAACTAAAAGCTCACAAGATCAGATTCAGCTCAATCACCCAAACTTCAAAGCTCCTTTAAAGTTTAATGTTGCCTTGCCGTCCGGTTATAGCAAAAACAAAGAGAAGTCTTACATATTAATGTTTGATTTCCATCCCAATGCAGATACATACCTAAGAGGTATGCATGATTGGCTCAGTCATAATGGTGAATGGCCGTGGTTACAAACAATTATTGTAACTCCAGCTCCAGGAAATAGAGCTGGGATGCTTTTTGATCCATTAGGAGAAACGACACCATTATTAGACTTTTTTGAAGCCCAGCTTCTTCCTGAAATAGATAAGAGATATAGAACCAATGGTTTTAAAATAATGAGTGGGTTTAGAGTTAACGGAACAATTACTCTATCGGCTCTAATAAACAAACCCGCTATGTTCGATGCGTATATAGCCATAAGCCCAGAAATTAAAGATGACTACGCAAAAATATTGTCTACGACACAACCAAAGTTAGCGAAAATAAAAGACGAGCCTAAGTTCCTATTATTCAGTCATGGCACTACCATAAAAGAGGATCATCAAACAGAGTCTTATTACCAGCTAAAAGAAATATTAGAATCACATGCTCCCAAATCACTGGATTGGCATTACAAGCATTTTGATGAAAATTACTTTATGTCTCTTCCACTCTTGTCTGTAATAGTTGCAGTAGAAAAGATGTTCAATGATATTAATAATGGTCTAGCTCCTGAGTCTGATATATCTCAGCAAGGTATTGCTTCCATAGTTCAGCATTATGATTATTTATCGAAACAAAAGTATGGGTTTGATGTTTCTCCAAAAAGGTCGATTAACAATTTAGGTTTTTACTTGCTGGAAAGAGCACCAGAGGAAGGGCTCAAGATTTTTGCCGAAATGGTCAAACGCTATCCATTAGATGCATATAGTCACCACAATTTAGCTAGAGCTTATGCCAAAATGGGTGACTATGATACCGCAGTTAAGTATCAAAAAGATGCAGTCAAAATAGCAGACACCATGCTCACATGGCATAAAAAAAGGCATCGTAGGTTTTTAGAAAAGTTTATAGCTGATGCAAGCAATTGAATCTCAATTAATTTTATATGTTCAGTAATAACTTAATACCGTTGTTATACCAGTCAACTGCTACTTTTGGCCTCGCTCGATAAATGACTGTTGATTATTGCACGATGCAAGAACTGACCTCATTATCAAAGCGTTATTGAGCGGTGCCCTCGGCTTAACCAATCTAGTTTTTGATGTAGGCCGGATAAGTGGCGAAGCCACGCGATCCGAAAAATGATGAATTTAATAGAAAAGTCCAGAATTACCGCGTTAATAATAGCGGTGATTCAAAGGTAGCAATACCTTTTTGGTTGTAGGTTTAAGCTATCTTTAACTTTTCCAACTCTTCATATATTTTAAAGGCTTCTCCTATAATTGAATTGCGCTTAGCTCCTAGAAGCTTTGGCATCCTATGGAATAGTGAGCCTCTTCGTTTGTAATCCAAGCCAAGGTAATGCGATATGAATTCGTTTTTATTGTTAACTACGTAATCAATCTTTACTTCTGAGCTTCTGATTTTTGAGGCTGTATTAATGTAAAAACTAGCTTTCTGCTCGTAATTAGAAATTGCGTCCTTCAGCTCTTCTAAAATACAAAGTAAACGCTTAGTTTTAGTACCTATTAATAGCTCTAAGTATGTGCTCATAGAAAAAATATCAGCAGCCTCTGCACTTAGCTGATGATATCGAGCAGAAACATCTTCCTCGAACAGCTTTAGTTTTTCCCCAAGCTCTTGTATTTCATTGGTTAATTCAGATTTTTTTAAATCTTCTTTAGTTTGATGATCCAACTTAGCAAATAGAAAATAAGCTTCGTCGGCCATCTTTAGCACAAAATTAGGTAAAGGCTGCACCTGCTTTCTGAAAAACTCTCTAAACTCTCTAACACCTTGGTTATGCCTAAATAGTATAAATTCTCTTACAGCAACAAGAGCAGCTATAACTGTAGCCATTCAACCAGAAAAGCTTCCAAAGTTTGCTAAAATATTACTAGACTCTCCTTTTGCCGATAGAGTTATGAATGAGCCGTATAAAAGGGTTGCTATTGAAAGCCAAAGAGCGAGCCAAAAAAAGTAATTTATATAAAGTTGGCCTACTTTTACTTTTAGTTGCTTAAACATTTGATGCTTCCCTTACATAGATGTCTGATAACATAACACAATCTCGGCACCCTCTAATGAAATTAAAGAGCTAAATCTTGACTTCATACATCAATAATTATTGGTTGATCGCTCCTCGCTCTTAACAAAAATCTGTATTGTTACTGGCCTGCAGCGATTAGCTTATAACCTCTTAAAGAAATGACTAGCTCAAAAAAAGCCCCGCGATGCGGGGCTTTATGGTTGGGTTAGTAACAATGCTTAATTATGTTGTGCAGCCGGTTTATCACTTACTTCGGTGCCTGGCTCAGGGCGAGAGAACCATTTGCGCATCAGACGCTTGGCATCTTCCAGTGCCACATATTGGCAAGGAATGAGTACCAAGGTGATCACCGTTGCAAAGAGCACCCCGAAAGCCAAGGAAACCGCCATAGGGATCACAATCTGTGCCTGCAAGCTGGTTTCAGTGATAATCGGGATAAGGCCGATAAAGGTGGTGATTGAGGTAAGCAAAATAGCGCGAAAACGCTTGCAACCTGCTTCGACCACCGCATCTTTTATAGCGATACCCTGGGCACGCGCTTTATTGACAAAGTCCACCATGACCAGCGAGTCGTTAACCACCACACCGGCCACGGCGATGATGCCAAAGAATGACAGGCTACTCATGGTCATGCCCATAAACACATGGCCATAAACTGCGCCGACCACGCCAAAGGGGATCACCGACATGATCAACAAGGGCTGGGTGTAAGAGCGCAAAGGAATTGCCAATAACGCAAAGATAATCATCAGCGATAGCACTAAGTCGCGGATTTGCTCGGCAACGCTTTCCATTTCCTCTTGCACGCGCCCAGCGACCTTGCTTTGTACGCCGGGGTAGTTCTTCAATAAGGCTGGCAGATACTCATCACGGATCTCTCGGGCAATGGTAAAAGGTTCAGCTTGATTGGGATCTACCGCAGCCCACACGTTAACCGTGCGCTTGGCATTTTCGCGACGGATGCGGTTAACACCGTCGACCAGCGTCACCTCGGCTACTTCTGCCAGCGGCACTTCTGCGCCAGCAGGCGTGATAATGCGCACATCATTAATTTCACTAATGGAATTTCGCTGTTCAATGGGGTAGCGGATCATCACTTTTAACTCTTCGCCATCGCGAAGAATGCGCTGTGCCTCTAAACCGTAAAAGCTAAAGTTCACCTGCGATGCAACATCGGCTAAGGTCAGCCCTAAGCTGTAGGCAATAGGTTTTAAATCCAGCTGTACTTCTTCGGTGGCACTTTGCATGGAGTCATTGATATCACCCACACCGGCCATGGTGGCAAGTTTGTCTTTGAGTTTGGCGGCCACTTCTTTCAATTGTTCGTTATCTCGACCCTCTAAACGGAAGCTGATATCGCCATCATCACGACCGCCGCCATTCATGATGCTATCGTCGATGGTCATTGATTTCAGTCCCGGCAGTGGCGGCATATTTTCACGCCACAGAGCACTGAGCGCAAAGGTATCCATAGGACGCAAATGCGGCTCTACCAATACCATCATCAAGCGAGCGTTAGTGCGCCCTTGCATGTTGACAGAAATATCGCGGATCATTGGCTGGCCGTATTGCTGTTCAATTTGTTTTTCAACATCGAGCACCACTTGCTCAACTTTGCGAGCCGTTGCCAAGGTTGCACTTTCTGAACTGGCGAGATTCATTTCGATATTAATGCCAGGGAAATCATGAGGGATTTTTGGGTTGGCGATAAACTTAATGAGTCCACCGGCGAATAGCCCCGCACTGACAATTAAAATACCTAAAAAGCCCACAATGACGGTGTAACGGTAGTGAATACACCAGGTAACCGCAGGGCGGTATAGCGATTCAATCACGTACTTTAAGCCCGCATCAAAGCGACTGCGCAAACGATGCAACGGGTTGCGTGGGTTAACCGGGCGGTTTTTCATCGCCGCCAAGTGCGCTGGAAGGATCAGTTTTGATTCCACCAAGGAGAACAGTAAGCAGAGGATAATAACGCCGCCTATGGCTTTACTGAATGCTGCGCCAGGGCCGGAAGCGAGTGTTTGCGGTAAAAATGCAGCCACGGTGGTGAGCACACCAAAGGTGGCGGGCACGGCGACCCGTTTTACGCCGCGTACGACGTTATCTAAACTCTGGCCATGTTTTTCTATCTCCGCATGGGCCGACTCGCCCACCACGATGGCATCGTCCACAACGATCCCCAGTACTAGGATAAAAGCGAACAGTGAGGCAAGGTTAATGGTGATGTCTAGCCCCACGGGCATCATCAGGAAAGCGCCGAGAAAGGACACCGGTAACCCCATCATCACCCAAAAGGCCAAACGAATGCGTAGGAACATCGCCAGCATCAGCATGACTAACACACCGCCCCAAATCATATTCTCGATCATCATATCGAGACGCCCTTCGAGGTAGTAGGTTAAATCGACCATAGGCGTTAATTTAACACCTGCGGGTAATTCGGTTTCTTTGCGCTTGAGGTAGTCATCCATGACCGCAGCAACGCGGGTGATATCTTGGTCTTTGGAGGCTGCCACCTCGAACATCAGCGAGTTTTTACCATTGTATTTCGAATATTGTAGGCCTTCTTCAAAGCCGTCTTGAATGGTGGCCACATCCCCCAAAAAGACTTGTGCGCCATCTTCAAGAGTAATTAATGGCAGCTTCTCAAATTCATTACCGCGATAGGCTTGTTTTTCCACGCGCATGGAAATGTAACCGTTATCGGAGCGGATTTGTCCGGCAGACATATTGGCCGAGAAGTTACGTACCGCCGTGGCGATATCACGGAAGGTAAGGCCATATTCGCGCAGCTTATCGGGGCTGACTTCAATACTTATCTCGTAATCCAAGCCGGAGTTAAAGTCGACTAAGTTCACTAGCGGCAGACTGAGCATTTCATCATGCAGCTTATTCCCGAGCTCCTTAAGCTGATAATTACTCATATCGCCGTAGAGAGCCAAAATCATGACTTCCTGAGTAAACTTTTGCCGGCGAATATTGGGGCGTTCCATCTCCGCAGGGAAACTGGAAATTGCATCGACCTGCATTTTTACTTCATCGAGCACTTCTTGCGGGTCGTAAGACTCTTCGACCTCAATCCAGCTTTGTGAGTAGCCACGATTAGAGTAGGTGATCAAACGTTTGATCCCCTCCAATCCCTGTAAAGACTCCTCAACCTTGATGGTGATCCCTTCTTCAACCTCTTGAGGTGCCGCACCGGGATAAACCGCTTGAATACTTAACCAGTTATTCTCAAACTGTGGGAACATTTGTTTGCGAATAGATAGAGCGCTAAGGATACCGCCAACAATGATGAATACCATCAATAAGTTGGCTGCCACCGGATTACGCGCAAACCAAGCGATTAAGCCTTTTTCTCTTTGCTGCGTCATCACTTAGTCCTCTTTCAGTGCCAATTGCGTATGTGGCTTCTGGGTTGGCTCATCATTTAAGCGTAGCGCCATGCCCTCAGTAGGGTATTCAAGCGCTGAGGTAATGAGTTGCTCTCCGGTAGTCAAACCGGTGTCAACATAGGCCATACCGTCTTGTTCGCGAATAACATTAAGGGCACTGAATTCCAGGGTATTGTCGTTATTCAACAGTGCGACGCGATTTTCTTTGATTAAGTGGCTGGGGATTATTGCCGCATTTCGCAGTTGTTTGCCAGTAATAGTCGCATTGGTGTAGGCACCAAAACGCAGCGGTACGCTGTGTTGGTAAGGGGTGTTTACATAGGCGACCAGATAGGTCATGCGTGAACGTTTATCAACCACGCCTTCATTGCGCACTATGGTGCCTTGCCAAGTCACCGCTTTGCCAGCGATATCGCTTTGTAAACTGACTTTCGCGCCGACGCCGCCGTCGACAAGATACTGCATATCGTGATTGGCAACCGGTAAACGCACTTTGGCAATGTCGGTGGCATCGACTTGACCCAGTTTACTACCTGGGCTGACAACACTACCTAAACTAATATTTTTTGCTGTTACTAAGGCATCAAAGGGGGCACGAATCGAGGTGCGCTCTAAATTGCGTTTGGCGCGTTTCACTTGCGCTTGTGCAGCTCTAAAGTTGGCGAGCTTTTCTGCCAGTTGCGGTTTGCGTAAATACAGCTCTGAGGGGATGACCTCATTGGCATTGTCTTTAATACGCTGCCATTCAGCTTTAGCCACATGTGCCTGTGCCTGTTCAATTTCTAGTGCTGATTGAGCTTGAGCTAGACCTGCCTGCGCCTCAATGAGTGCCGCTTCATAATCATTCGGGTCAATACGCAGCAATTCATCGCCTTTGGCAACAAAGCCACCTTTTACAAATTGCTCAGAAACAGAGACTACCTGGCCGCTTACTTGCGCCACAAGCTCCGTTTGCTCTTGCGCCATAACCTCGCCATACGAATGCACTTTTAATGTTACGTCCGTTAATTCCACTGGCGTTACCTCAACCAGAGGGGCGATATCCTGTTGTGCTTTTTGTGGTGGCGGCGACTTCATGGCGCTGAGGGCGACAAACACCCCAATGGCGCCTGCCAATACTCCTAGCGGCAAAAATATTTGTTTTTTACTAGCCACAGTGTTGCTCCCGTATATTTCGATGACAGCTTAATACTATCGTGAATGATGTTTACAGGTATGTGGAAGATGTAACAAACCATGAATTATGTGTCAGCAGAGCGCAAATAATAGGCGGCAACTTCAATGTAACGCTGTTTATTCCAGCGTTGACATCCGTTTATAGTCAACGACGACTGCGTTATGGGCATGCAGACTTTCTTGGTGTTCAACCTTAAACCAATAACCGAGTAGCCTGGGTTTGTACTGCAACGCCTGTTTTATACGCCGGGCGGCGTCTTCACAAAACAGCAGGTTTTCGGCATTGAGCTTGGCAAAGGCTTGCTCGTCCTCTCTTTTCACTGCGGTTTGCACGGCGGTGGCAATGACGGCCTCGAACTCGGTGATAAGATCACTGATATAGCCCAAGGTATGACCTTGCATCTGCATGTGAATATAGGCGAATGAGCGCTGACTGTGCGGCGTGGCGATAGAGCCTTGTTCGCTACTTAGCCAGTTGAGCAATGTGTTCTTGTCGATGGCATCGTCTGTAAACTCGCAGGCAACAGCGTCGCTCAGTGCTTGGCGCGATAATGCAGCGGAGCAAGGGCAGGTGCTGGAGTAAGGAATAGACAAGCCGAGCTCAATAGTAAACTGGCCTTGCTGATATTCACAATGTAGCGTCACGGGGTAGCCTTGGTACCCGCTCTTATCGCTGATTAAGGCTTTTTTCTCGAGTAGAAGTTCAAAACTCAGCTGCAGTTTGGCACTGTGGCTTAGCCCTTGCTGTGAACTGATAAGCTCGCGCAGCAGATGCTCTAAGCGATGGGGCGTCATCGCTTTGTTGCTCAAATGCTGGTTCAGTATTTGATAAAGCCGTGACATATGAATCCCTTTTGCCTGCTTACTATCTAGGCTGACAAAAACATCCGCTTGTGCATGAGTTTGCTGTACCTGCGAGCTGGAAATTGGAATGTGTATGGGTAGGGCAATATGCTCCATCCCGACCCATTTCAGCGTTAAAGCGGTATCTGCTGGTTGCACTGCAGTAATATCAGGTAAATGGCCCATTTTTTCCTCATTTGGTTAGTCGGTGGGGGGGTTGTTAAATGCAGCTATACAGGGCTAAAAAATGCCATCGAGAGTCAGTAATAGCCTCGGTTGCTGATCATGTTGTGGGGGAGAGCGATGCACCAATGCGCTGTGCTCACCGTCAGGCCAAAGTTGTCCTTTGAGCAGTGCCACATCACCTGCTTGTAATTGATGAATATGCTCAGCATGGCGATAAAGCCCTGATTTTTCGTCACTGAGCCCTTGATTGCCGCTGCCAAGCTTGCTGTAGTCTGCATCGGCGTGGGCTAGCCACTGCGACCCCGGGCCTTGGTAAGTGGTTACTAAGCGCACGGGCACGCGGTCAATGTGAAACCGAGGGCACATGGCTTGGCTGATCACTTTGAGCCGTAAACCAACGTGTTCACAGTCAAGCAAACAGCTGAACATATCCACTAATGTAGAGATATCGCTGAACAAGGCCTGATAATCTTGGTGGTTATCAAAGTTACTTTGCAAGGTGTGAAGTACTGACTTTGCGCTCACCGTCGAAGTCAATGCGAGATTTGGCTGCGCCTGAATAAGGGTTTGCATTTGCCCGCGTATCGTTGAGTCGAGTGCGCGTTTCCAAATGACGATGTTATGAGCTGGCTGGTAAATTGAAGGTAATACATCAACATTGCTTGACGCTCTCGCTGTTTTTGGCTGATGCACGGGGGGCGCATCAGGGGCATGGGACGGTGTTACTTGCATAGCATCTCTCGTTATTTGTGGTTTGTTATAACATATCATTTATGTTGTACTCTGCATAGACAGGGTCATGGCTCGAAGCGGGCTATGGTATACTGCGAATTTGTATCATGAAGAGGTGAGCGATAGATGGATTGCCGTTTAGGGTGTGGCGCTTGCTGCATCGCACCGAGTATTTCCAGCGCCATTCCGGGTATGCCGAACGGCAAGAAAGCGGGAGAGCGTTGTGTTCAACTGGATACTAACAACTTATGTAAGTTGTTTAACCAACCTTCGCGGCCCGCTGTATGCAGTCAGTTTAGTGCCACCACGGATGTGTGTGGTCGCACTGATGCCCAAGCAATGTGGCGCATCACCCAATTGGAGGCGCTCACGTAAAGCGCCTCTGTTTGATCTTTACTGAGCTTGAGGAGGGAAGTTGCTGAGAATATCTGCCACTGATTCACGTACCACTTCGGTGCGCTCAATCGGGGTTTGATTCTTTTTCAGGCGTCCCTCTTTAGCTGCCCGCCACACTAACTGGTTTGAAGACCTATCAACGACATCAATGACTAACGTACCTACCTCATACTCACGCGTGGTGGTTTGCACGTTGTAACCAATGCCCCAATAGTCCCAGCGAGCGCCGTAACCTGTAGAAAACGTATCGACATCGACCTTGGTATCAACGGATGCATGGTAATTAATTAACACATCTGCTTGTTGCGGGGATACCAGTTCCATGCCCTTGGCGCGAAGCTCATCATTGACCGCTTGTTGCACGCGGCGTTCCATTAGCTCACTAATTTGATAATTATTAGTGCCTTTGGTGAGGCTGGCATTGGGGATCCATGCGAAGGTTTTATATTGCGAGAAATCGACCGATTTGTCGTAGTCAAAATCCGGGTGCGAAGCACAGGCGCCCAGTAATAGTACCAAACCGGCTAGCAGAAGGTTTTTCATTGAATGCTCCTTAGTTGGGCAAAGTGTAAGTCCTACGAATAACATAACACAGGTTCTTGGAAAGCGAGAACTGCGTAGTCTGTTAGTTTTTTACCGCAGCAGTTAGTTCCCCGTAAAGAGAAAATTCGAATTTATTTAAAGCTAATTATATTTTTCTGTGGTAGTCTTTAACTTGCCTTGAGTTAAGGCGTGTAATGTGACGGTTTTGTGCGGCCAATGCTGTAAGAGTGACTATTTAGCTAGTGTGCCCTTAGTACTGTACCTGACCCATCGGCGGCGACACTGGCTCAGGGAGGATAGTGCCTAATTTTAGGCGATTGATACAAATTGACTTACAGGAAAACTAAGTATGTCAGCAGAAGCACAAGGTAAAGTAAAGTTTTTCAACGAAGCAAAAGGCTTTGGCTTTATCGAACAAGAAAATGGTCCAGACGTGTTTGTTCACTTCAGTGCCATTAACGGTAACGGTTTTCGTACTCTTAACGAAGGCCAGCAGGTAACTTTCGGCATCAAACAAGGCCAAAAGGGACCAGAAGCGGAAAATGTAACACCCGTTTAATGCTTATTTGCTCACGCCTGTGAGCGAGTAATTGGTGAAGTCGACTCGGCTTCACTTTTCCCCCCTCAAATTACACCTTCTTTGTCATATTAATTTAAAATAAGCCTTCCCAGCGTATAGTGCCTTTTTATTTTTGATATATTATCAATCTTCAATTATTATTTAATCTCCATGTTCAACAATTAAAAGAGACCATAGTGAGAGAGATCAGAGCCTTTGCCAAAACGGCATCGATGAATGAGTTAGAGAAAGCAATTAATATTCTGAATACTGCGCTCGAAAGTCAGCAACAGCAGGAAAAAGCGAAACAGGAAGTTCTCGAACTGATGAAGGAAAAAGGGCTCAGTGTGGATGATATTGTTGACTCGAAACAGGACAAGCGAACTAAGGTTGAACCTAAGTATCGTCGCGAGTTTGAAGGAAAAGTAGTTGAATGGTCTGGCCGTGGTAAGCGTCCCAAAGCATTCCAAGATGTTGACCTAACTAAATACCTCGCAAAATAATAACCTCCAAGGCCCGGTTTCGGGCCTTTTACTTACTTGGGTGTTAGTTGTGTTTACACTCCGAGATTACCAACAAAAAGCCGTTGATAGCACCTTAGCCCACTTTCGCCGCTCAGATAGTGCTGCCGTGATCGTACTTCCCACTGGAAGTGGCAAAAGTGTAGTTATTGCTGAACTCGCGCGCCTTGCGCGATTCCCTATTTTGGTGCTGACTCATGTTAAAGAATTAGTACAGCAAAATGCCGAAAAATATAAAGCATTAGGATTAACACCAGGGATCTTTTCTGCAGGTCTTAATGAGAAAGAGTTAAACCAGCAAGTCACCTTTGCCAGTATTCAATCTCTCGCTAAAAGTAGAGATAAGCTAAAAAGGCAATACTCACTTATTATAGTCGATGAGTGTCACCGCATTAGTGACGATGAAAACAGTCAGTATTCACAGCTTATTCAGCACTTAAAAAAAGCAAATAGCAGATTGAAAGTGCTAGGTCTAACCGCGACCCCATATCGCTTAACATCAGGATGGATATATCACCGCCACTATCATGGTTTTGTGCGTGGCTCGGCAGATGCGCCATTTAGCGAGTGTATATATGAATTACCGCTGCGTTATTTAATCAATAAAGGCTATTTAACCCCGCCGAATTGCGTTGATGCTGCAGTGCAAAATTATGACTTTAATTCAATCGCATCCGGCCCCTCAGGTATACCCAGTGAAGGCGATATGAATACACTATTGCAATCGAGTACCCGGGCAACAAAAAGTATTGTCAGTGATATTCAAGCGCAAGCAAATGCTAGACAAGGGGTGATGATATTTGCTGCCACAGTCAAACATGCTTATGAAATAGCTGACTATTTGAGTAGTGAGTCAGTAGCGGTTATAACTGGTCAGACACCGGCGGCTGAGCGTGATGAAATTATCCTTAGGTTTAAACGCAAAGAGCTAAAATACCTTGTTAATGTATCGGTATTAACCACGGGCTTCGATGCTCCACATGTGGATTTCATCGCCATTTTAAGGCCCACCGAGTCGGTTGGCTTATATCAGCAAATTGTCGGTCGAGGTCTGCGTTTGTGCGAAGGGAAAAAAGACTGCCTCGTGATCGATTATGCTGCCAATGGCTTCGATTTATTTTATCCAGAAGTGGGAGCGAAGCGCCCAGACCCATTAAGTGAACCCGTTCAAGTCGTATGCCCTGGGTGCGGGTTTGCCAATATTTTTTGGGGAAAAACGGATGCCAGTGGTCAAGTTATCGAGCATCATGGTCGGCGCTGCCAGGGGCTGCTTGATGATGGTGAGCAAACGCAGCAGTGTGACTATCGCTTTAAATTTAAAGAATGCCCACAGTGCGGCAGCGAAAATGACATTGCTGCGCGCGAGTGCAGCGCCTGCCAACATCAGCTGGTTGACCCAGATGATAAACTGCGAAAAGCACTTAATTTAAAAGAAGCCATGGTACTGCGCTGTAGTGGCTTAAGTTGTCAAATTACTCAGCCAGGCAAACTCAAAGTTACCTACTTTGATGAAGATGGGGCCAGTGTTGATGAGAGCTATGACTTTAATAATGCCAAGGTAGTGGCCCGGTTTAATCGCTTTTATGCTAAGCGGCACACCGTTAGCGGAGTCACAACCTGGCACCATGCTCAGCAGGTGGTTGACCATCAGCACTGCCTGCAAGCACCTGATTTTGTGGTGGCGCGAAAGTCGAAACGATATGGGTGGCAGGTGAGTGACAAACTCTTTGACTATGAGGGCGCTTTTCGAAAGGCAAACGCCCTGTATTAGGGCGTGTGAAATGCTCCTGTACGGAATGCTTTAAGCCATTAGCCCCCAGCCGTCACCATAACCATTGTGCTTGTCAGCTAGACTTTCCAAATAGGCTTCGGTATCCATGATCACATCATGTTGCGGCACCATTTTGATACTTACTTTGACTTCAAATACGCCAGTGTCCGGGCAAGTTCCCAATTGTGAATCGGCGCTTAGTTCGGAACTTTTCAGTGCTTCTTGGTAACTAATAGCATGTTCTTGCTTTTCAAATAGAATAAAGAAGTCCAATGTATGAAAGCCTGTCAAGTCCACACCTTCATCGTGTATTTGCTGTAACATGTGTCCGGTGTCGTCGTCGGGAAATTGCATACCTTGTCTCGTTTTTTTAAGAATCGATAAATTGTCTATTATCTTGTAAGAAATAAAAAGCCTTGAAGGCAAATTTTATTTATTCAGTGGGTGCGCGAAGTCAGTGGCATTTGTTAAACTGATGGACCCACTTTGGGACGTATGAGTGATCTGACCATTCATTGTTGCAGTATTCTTAGATCATGGAGTTCTAGTCGTTTGATTTTCTGCCGCTTTTTCATTCTTCTATCTATTTTAATATGGCCTGCTGTCACTGCACATGCTGCTGTGCAACAAGCAACAACCATTACTGGCTACAGCATTAACGGGTTATCAGGAGAGTTAGAAGAAAATGTTGCGCTTTATTTAGTGCAATTAAAAGGCGAGGTCCCCTCCAGGCAATTACAGCGCTATGCAAGCGCACAAGTTAAAGCGAGTATGCGCGCACTGGGGTATTACCATAGCGAAGTAGAACTCAGCTTAGAGCGTAGCGAAGGCAAAGCGCAAGTAATTGCGAACATCATACCCGGCAAAGCGACGCGCATCGCTAGATTGGATTATCAATTTAGTGGTCCCGGAGAAGACGATCAGCAGCTTAAGGCGGTGCTTGATAGCTTACCTCTGCAGCAAGGGCAGGTTGTGCACCATGGCCAATATGATAGTGCTAAATCAGCCATAGATAGGCAATTGTTAGAGCTTGGCTACTTTGACGCTAAGTGGCAACAATCTAAGTTGGCGATTAATCGCTCTCAACACAGTGCAGAGGTGGTGCTGCATGTGCAAACGGGCCCACGTTATGATTATGGGCCGATTAACATCAGCTCTGATACACCAGCAAGCAACTATATTTATTCTCTGGCGCATTTTAAAACCGGGCAGCCCTACCGTGCTACTAAGGTGTCAGAATTCAATCTTGCGTTATCGCAAACGCCTTACTTTAGCAGCGTCCGCGTTTATGCTGATATTCCCGCTCGGACTAATGGCGAGGTGCCGATTCGTGTGGAAGTCCTGCATAAACCACAAGATAGCTTTGAAGTGGGGGGCGGCTACTCAACGGACTTAGGCCCCAAAGCCAGATTCAAATGGTCTCGTCCTTGGATCACCGAAGACGGCCACTATCTTGAGAGTAACCTGAACATTTCCAAACGTCAGCAAGACATTAGTTTTGCCTACACCGTGCCGGTGGACGACCCTAATGACGATATCTGGCGCTTTAGCCTCGGCTACAAGCTCGAAGATAATGTCGATACGGATATCTTCTCGAAAACACTGACAGGCTTAGTGCAAAGACAGTGGAAAGTGGGAGAAGATTGGATACGCACCGCATTTTTGCGCCGAGAGTATGAAGAGTTTCGCATTGGCGAGCAGCATCAGCGCACTAAGATGTTGCTACCCGGAGTGAGCTTTGCCCGCAAGCAAAGTAAAGGAGGTACCACGCCGTTTTGGGGTGAGCAATGGTTAATCAGCACCGAAGTGGGCACTGAGCACTTGGCTTCGACCACCGATATTGTCAGAGTCCAGCTACAGTATGCGTGGTTAAACACTTATTGGCAGCGCCATATGTTTTTTACCCGGGTCAATCTGGGTGCTATTTACGTGGATGATATTAATGACGTGCCGGTTTCTATGCGGTTCTTTGCCGGTGGCGATCAGAGTATTCGCGGCTATAAATATGAGTCTATCTCGCCTGAGCGTAATGGCTATAATATTGGTGGTAAATACCTAGCCACCGGCACCTTGGAGTATAATTATCAGTTTGCTGAGAATTGGCGGGCGGCGCTATTCGTTGATGCCGGAACCGCCACCAATGACTTCTCTGAATCATGGTCGGTTGGCACCGGCTTCGGGGTGCGTTATTTAACCCCTGTAGGCCCCATCCGTATTGATCACGCATGGGCATTATCCACACCTAATAACACCACTCGTTTGAGCATTACTGTGGGGCCGGAATTATGAGCAAAGGGTATAAGCGTATTCTCCAATGGTGTGGCGGCCTTATGGGCACTATTTTAGTCACCTTGTTTTGTTTGTTATTTACAGAGGTGGGTAACAAGGGCATTGCTTATGTGGCCAATCACAGCGTTGATGGGTTGCGCATTTCGCTCAAAGAGGGGCGGTTTTTATATGATGACCCATTTGATATCTCTTTTACCAGCGAACAGATAAGCATCGATGCTGAGGCTGTGCGTATTGACTGGCAGTTATTGGGTTGTGCTGGGCTGTGCTTTCGCCAAGTTGGGGCTGAGTCACTGACGGTGCAAGTAGCTGATCAGCAAAACGATAAGGCGGCAGCGACTGATGCACAGCCGCCGGCCAGCGAGCCGATATCATTGCCGACTATCACCATCAAAAGTCTATTTTTAGGACAAGCCAACATCCATGCTGCGGGCCTTAGCGTGTCAGCACGGGATTTTAAATCAGCGCTTGAGGCGCATCAACGAGACGTTAAGGTGCAGCCGTTGCGTCTGCGCTCGCTTGAACTTACTTTACCTGAGAGTGAGCAGCAGCCTTCCTCAGCACCACTTGAGGCGCTGCCACCGTTACCGCCTATCGCTTTTGATTTGGGCATCAATGCGCAGCTTAAAAAAGCACAGGTTGCTGACATTATTATCACTCAAGGGCAGCAAAGCCACCGTATCAGTGATTTAAAAGTGGCTGTGGCACTGCAACAACAACAGTTGTCCGTTTCACAACTATCAGCCGCTTACCAATTGCCCGCTGATATCGCGACAAACGAAGGGGATACACTTGAGGCCCAAGCTCAGGGTCAATTCTCTTTTGCTGATGGCAACCCTTTAACAATGTCGCTGCAATTAGCTGCCTTGGGCGAGCGCAGCGAGCTTTCATTCACGGGCAGTTTAGATGAACTTAATGTCCAGGCGCGTAATCAAGGCAAATATACCTTCGAATTAGACGCACAGGCACAATTACGAAAGCAAAATTGGCCTTTTGAGTTGGCGTTTTCACACGCACCTTGGCAGCTTGAGGTGCAGGGCCAGCCGTTACAGATAGAACGCACCAACATAAATGCATCGGGTACTTTAGATAACTACCGCTTAGATGTCGATGCATTGACACAGCTAGCAGCATACCCTCAAGTGAGCACTTCTTTACAGGCTCAAGGAAGCCTTACCGGCATCAACGCTGCGCCGTTACAATTGCGAGCGAATGATAGCCACGTTGAGGTAACAACATCAATAGCCTGGCGCGATGGTATTAGCGCTGATTTTTCTGCGCAGCTAACTAATTTGCACAGTGAGTACTTATTAGACACCGTGCGCAGCGATCTATCGGGCCAGCTGCAAGGCCGAGTGAGTGTTGAATCACCCCAGCAGTGGTTGGTGGAGCTTAAACCGTCGTCATTATCAGGTACGATAAACGAGCAACCGCTCACATTTAATGCCGAACTGAATATTGATAGCGATCTCAGTGGCGATATTCATGCTTTTAGTGTGCGCCAAGGCGAGAATACATTGGTTATCAATGGCCGCATTGATGAGCAGTGGCAACTAGCCGGCGAATTAAACTTGTCATCATCATCGCCACTTTATCAAGGTTATTCAGGGCAGGGACACGCTCAGTTTAGTATCGAAGGGCAACGTTTATCTCCCAAGCTGCAATTGCAATTGCAACTAGCGACTCTGCAAGGTGAGGGATTGCGAGTGAGCGACGCAACATTAGATATTACAGGGCAATATCAACAAGCCGACTTAGAATATGACTTGGATGCAGAAGTAGCTAACGTTAGCCTTGATGGCCAAGTTATCAAAGGCATTCAAGTACAGTCTCAGGGCTCACAACATCACCAACAAAACTATGTTCGTGCTGGATTAGCTCAAGGGCAAGCGCAGTTGGCGTTTCAGTCTGAACTGCAACAACAGCAATTGAGCTTGGCAATTACCGAGTTGGAATTGCGCGGCGACGAGTATCAGGTCGCACTGGAACAAAGTACCCAGTTGGACATTGATCTGGCCCAGCAGAGCGTGCGCACTAAGCCCTTTTGTTTAAAGGGCAATGCCATGCACTTGTGCATAGAGCCCAGTGATATCAGCGCCAAGCAGGGACACGTCAACGCTAAGCTTGACTACTTTCAGTTACAGTCTCTTACCACTTTGCTGGGACCCAACCTGGGTATAGAGGGGCAAGTGCAAGGACATGCGCAGTTGGCATGGCAAGATAGCCAAGCAATGCAGATTGATGCTGAGTTCCATACCCAGCAATTACAAGGGTTGTATAGAAACCAAGGGCAGTTGCAGCGATTGCCTGTGGAAACCTTAATGATAAAGCTAAGCAGTGATGCAAAAAATGCCAATGCTAAGCTAAGCATAGACTCCTCAGTGGTTGGCAGTATTGACGCTGATTTAGCCGTAGAGGATATCACTCAAGCGCAACAACTCTCTGGAGAGGTGCTCCTAACAGATACCGACATCAGTAAATTCGCTCACTTTGTGCCTGATGTGAGGAAGTTAGCGGGCAAGTTAAGTGCTAATCTAACTCTCAGCGGCACGTTAGCGCAGCCCTACCTTAATGGTGAGCTCAAGGCGCATGAATTGGCAATTGAAGGGGACGCACTGCCGGTAGCACTTGCTAACTCTCGTCTCGAAGCTGAACTCGATGGTGAGAGTATGACCTTGGAGGGGGAATTGCTCACGCCCGATGGTGGCAAGCTTGCTATTGACGGCTCAGGTGTGTGGCTCAGTGATAATCCGGCACTTACCATTTCACTCTCGGGCGAGCGCTTTATGGTGGTACCGCAGCAAGGGGTCAATGTCGCGATCTCTCCGGATTTAAACATAGATATTAGCGCCCAAAGTGTGCAAGTTGATGGTCGTGTTGATGTTCCTTACGGACGTATCAAAATCAAAGAGTTACCTAAAGGAGCGGTACAGGTCAGTGATGATGAAATCATTGTGGACGCACCACAAAAGCAGCAAAGTGCGCCTTTCGCTTATCAAGTGCAGTTAGATGTGGGTGTACATGACGATGTGTATATAGACTCGTTTGGCCTGAAGTCCTACATCATGGGCGATTTGAAGCTAACCGCGAGTAATGAAAGTCCGCCATTGGCAAGTGGCGAGTTAAAACTGGTGGATGGTAAATACCGTGCATTTGGCCAAGATTTAGTGATCCGTACCGGGCAAATTGGGTTCAGTGGTGCGCTTGATAAACCTTACTTAAATGTGCGCGCGATCCGTAATCCAGACACCACCGCCAACGGGGTGATAGCGGGTATCGAGTTAATCGGAAATGTTGAACAGCCGAAATTAAACGTGTTCTCGGAGCCGGCCATGGATCGTTCACAAGCGCTTTCTTACGTGCTTAACGGTCAGCCTCTTGGGGATGGTGATACGAACACTGATGCTATGCTAACGCAGATTCTTCTAGCCCAAGGTCTCAATCGCAGTGAGGGGTTTGTATCGCGAGTAGGGGAAACATTTGGCCTCAGCGATATAACCTTAAATTCAAAAGGCAGTGGTGATGATACTAAGGTTGAAATTGCTGGCTATATCGCGCCGGGGATCCAAGTAAAATACAGTGTTGGTGTATTCGAGTCTATCAGTGAAGTGGCTGTGCGCTATCAAATACTGCAAAAACTATATATAGAGGTAACCAGCGGGCTTTATGATACCTTAGATATATTGTATCGGTTTGATGTGGACTAACGCATGTTTAAATGCTGGCTATGGGCATTGTCTTTATTACTGGTGATATGCGAGTGTGGTGCGCAGCAGTCGGTGACGATGCGTGTCGCCCAGGCCGATCATCCTTATATGCAGGCGTTATTTACTAAACTAGCTGAGCGCATTGAGTGTTTGCACCAAAAGCAGGTCACATACCAGTATGTTGACCATCTGCCATCACAGCAACGAGCGATTCAACTGTTGGGAGATGAGCACGGTATTGATTTATTCTGGGGTGTGACTTCGCAACAGCGAGAGCAGCAAGGGTGGGCGATTTTAATCCCAATAGCCAAAGGGTTACTGGGTTATCGCATTGCGCTAGTACGCTCTGATAATCCCGATATCCTGGCGCAAAAAAAGTATATAAGCGATTTTTCATCATTACGAGTGGGTCTAAGTGAAGATTGGCCGGATGCCAACGTGTTCAGCCGTAACGGTTTCACGGTGGATGCATTTTCTAAATCATCGTCTCATTACGATATGCTGAGAAAAGGCCGCTTCGACTTTCTGCCTGAAGAGCTCACAGCATTTGACCCCCAATCACTGCCTAAGGGGCTGATATACGACAAACACAATGTCTTTTATTACCCGTCGGCGGTGTACTTGTTTGTTGCTAAAGGTGATAAACAGCGCCACCAATTGCTGAGCTCGGCGCTGCGGAGCTTATTTTCAGATGGCACCATAGAGCGCTTACTACACACCCATTTAGTCCCTAATATTGATGCGGCGGAACTGGCAACACGCAATTATATTCGCTTGACCAATCCGTTATTACCCGCCTCAGCACCGTTACATATTTCCCATTATTGGTATAACAATAAACAAGGAACTCGCCAATGATCACACGCCTACTTATAGTTGTGAGCCTAGTTTTAAGCGCGACTACTAGTGCAGACGACAACCCCTCTCCTACAACTATTATTGATAACGCCGATGCCAGCGAATGGCGAGCCGTTACTGATGAAAACTTAATGATGATTACCTTAGCGACAGGGATAGTGTATCTGGAGGTAAACCCAGAGCTTGCGCCAGCGCATGTTGAGCGCTTGCGCTCACTAGCTAGCCAAGGCTTCTATCGTGGGCTGAGTATGTATCGTTTTGTCGAAGGCTTTGTTGCCCAAGGTGGCGCTGGAGACAAAGACACGGATGTGCCGACGCTGAAAAACGAGTTTGTCAGTCACAGCGAAACAACTCGGCCGTTAGATATCGTCATCAATGAAGATGATGGTTACAGCGCGCGTAGTGGCTTTATTAATGGCTTTGCCGTCGGCCAAAATAAGCAGGGCACACAAACGTGGCAAATTCACTGTCCTGGCGCATTAGGTATGGCGCGGGGCAATGGAGTTGACAGCGCAACCAGTGAATTTTTTGTAGTGCTTGGTCAGGCACCGCGTTACTTGGATAAGAACATTAGCGTATTTGGTCGCGTACTTGCGGGCATGGCCCATATACAGCAGCTACAGCGCTCGCCAAAGCCGGGACAGCCTTTTAACCCAATTGTTGATATCCAATTTGCTGATCAACTGCCTGCCAAGCAGCGCCCGGTAATTAAAGTAATGCGCACCGACTCACACAGCTTTGCAGCGCTCGTTGCAGCGCGAAAAAATCGCCCCGAGGCGTGGTTTGTGACCACGCCTGATTATATTGATACCTGCGCCATGAATGTACCGACGATTATTGGCGGTTAATGCGCACGTCAAATAAGGTTTTATCGCTGTGTGTGGCGCGGTAAGGGTTAATATCCAGGCCGCCACGGCGAGTGTAGCGGGCATAGACCTCCAGAGACTGCATGGGCGCACAGGCCATAATATCGGTAAAAATGCGCTCTACACACTGCTCGTGAAACTCGTTGTGGCTGCGAAATGAAATCAGGTAACGCAGCAGCGACTCATGACAAAGAGCGGGGCCTTGGTAGCGTATAACCACGCTGGCCCAATCGGGTTGTGAGGTGATCAAGCAATTAGACTTCAATAAGTGACTATGCAGGGTTTGTTCAACTTGCTGCGCATCGTCGGCTAGGCGCAGTAAGCTTGGTGTCAACTCATAGGTATCGACGGTGATATCGAGCTCATCAATGCACTGACCTGGTAACGCTGTGGCTGCGAAGTGCTGATAATCCTCAGGGCCATACAGTGTTACTTGCACGTCACTTTGGGTCGCCGCACTTAAGTCTTTGGCCATGGTTTGCTGTACTGCTTGGATACTCTCAAACCGGCTTTGGTTGAAGCTGTTTAAATACAACTTAAACGATTTGGACTCAATAATATCCGGGCTTTGACAAGGGAAAGTAAAGGTGGCCACCGCGACCTGCGGTTTGCCTTTAGGATTAAGCCACGATAACTCGTAACCGGTCCAAATATCCTCCCCTTTAAAGGGCAGGGCACGCTTATCTATTTGCAAATCATCACGATTAAGCTTGCGTGCTATGGGATAAAGTAGGGATGGATCGTAGCTGTCTTTATACTCAGTTGCCTTGCCGAGTAGGCTGGCTTTTAACTCTGGGGCGTTGCTGTAATCTGTCATGCTGTGCGATTTGGCGTTACAATATGGCGTAATTATACCTAAATTATTTGAGGCATGCATGAGCGTAAGCACAGAACTTCAGCGCTGTTTACAGGCACACATTAGCAACGAGCAACAACAGTATGGCCGTAACCCGCTGGCGTTTTTCGACCCGGACTCGCCCAGCCCTGCAGCCATTGCCGGCACTGAACAACAGCAGCAAGTTCAGTGGCAAATTCATGAGCGTACCCCCAGTGCTGACTTAAATGAATTGGCAGCGGCCCTCGAAGTGCCTTTCCCACAACAACTGAGCGAATTATTTGGCAGCTACTACAGTGGTAATCTGCCGGCGAGCATCGACGGTCATGGCGTGGAGCTCCTTTTACCTTGGAACGAGGACGACTTTGTACGCTTACAGCAAAATATAACCGGTCATGTATTAATGAAACGCCGGTTAAAGCAGCAAGACACCGTGTTTATTGGGCTGACCGAGCAGGATGATTTGTTGCTGAGCGTGCGATTGAACGATGGTGCAGTCTGCTTAGAATATGTCGGTAAAGAACCGCACCATGTTTTGGCGGATGATATCAGCTCGTTGTTACAGCAATTAGACGTGCTGTAAACACTATTGGTGATCCCAGGAAATATTAGATACCAACTGACATTGCTCACAGCGAAAGTCGAACAATCCAAACCATGGCTCTGCTAGATGCCAATGACCATCGCAGCTAGGGCAGCGACGTTGTTGCTCGGCTGTCAGGCTCTCACCACCGACACGGTACAAGTAATAGTAGACTGGCTTTTTGGTTAGATAACGGATCCGCTTTGCCAAGTCCAAGCCGCGACGAGTCAGGTCGCTATCAAAGGCGCTGATCTCATGCAGCGCCGCAAATTCGCAGCGTGTTGCACCATTAATTTGGATTTGATCGCATGCCTGCCAGTCTTCTTGCCATTTTATCAGTGTCTTGTAATCGCCATTGGCGATAGCAGGAATGTGATACAGCGGCACCGGTAAAAAATCATCACCACAATACAACGGACTGCACGTATGCAAATAGGTGGTGTAAAGAATGTAACTGCTCGGTGCAGCGCAGTTATCTGCACTATTGGCGTGAATATCTTGCCCTATTACCTTGACCTTGGGCGCTAACAACCCGGCATCGTTTAACTTATCGAGCGCAAACTTCACAAACGGACTGTGGTTGAGCGGGTGCAATGAGTCCTCTTCTGGGCACATTACCCGAGTCACGAAGAAGCCTTCTTTCAATACGGTTGGAAATTCATCGCCGATGATTTGGCCATTGGCTCGAAGCGCCACCACCGTCTGATTTATCGCCTGTTCGGCAGCGCTGAGTTGGGTGTCTTGGTAACAGTCAAAAGTGAGGTCTACAACAAACATTCGCTATTTTGAGTTCTCGAGCAAAGCGAGTAGTTTATCAAGTTTTTCCTCAATACGATCAAGTTGTGTCGACTTTTGTTCGTTATTCGGCAATTGTGGCTCTATGACCATGTTTTTGAATGCCTCGGGGTTATTTTTATATTGGCTTACAGCGGCAATAATCATTGGCATCGGCACGGGCTCTTTGAGCATCGCTTTGGTCATTGCTACGGTAGGTGTTTTGTTTTGTGCTAATAAGGCTTTGATGGCGTCAAAAACCACAGGGTTCATACAAATGGATTCCTTCTTTTTAATCGCTGAACAGTATAAAGCAAAGGGCCGCAAGAGCCCTAATTTTGGATGTTCAATATTAACGAAGAAAGTATGAACCACACCTGTCTTGGGCGAGCTTTATCGCTGTATTAATGCCTAAGCTGGGCGTCTAACTCGTCAATTAATTCGCACCAATCCGCATCTTGTTCCAAAGATTCTGTAATAAAGTGGCGCTGCGCCTGTGACCAAAACGGCGCATCAGCGAGTTTGAGCTCAGGGCTTAATTTGTGGTCAGTCACAAATTGTTCAATTTGCTCATCGCTGCTGGGCAGGCCGAGCTGTTGAAAAAGGGTCGTCATCGTATGTTTTGAGGTATCCATATAATGTTTCCATTGTGCTCATAAAAGGCTATGGTTAACTATAGAACAACAACGATAACAAGGAAATACCATGCTCGGCGACTATAAAGTTAGGTATCTTACTCCAGAAGATTTGAACGTGGCTGCGAGCCTGATTTATCAGGCTTATCATGACGACCCGCTAATGCGAGAAATATTCAGCGCCGAGAGCAGTAAAACCCAAGAGTATGAAAAAAAGTTACGCGCGCTCATCCGTGAAGAGCTACACAGTTTTTGGCAGGCCAAACAACCATTAGTTGGCTTGTATGTTGATGATGCTCTGCGTGCCATTGCTTGTGTATTTCAATCTGACGCCAGCATGCAGGCGGATCGCTATTGGCACTGGCGACTGAAACTGATGCTCAGTGCTGGTTATTTGACGACTCAGCAGCTCATTGAAAAGGAAAAGACCATTCGCAACGCATTAAAAACGATGGGGCGCTACTTATTTTTAGCCTTTATTGCGGTGGATCCTCACTATCAACGCCAAGGTTATGGTCATTACCTCCTTAAAGGCCTTGATAATCTTGTTGAGGAAGATAACGAAACGCAAGGACTTGCTGTGTTTGTTACGCAGTCTCAGCATCAAACTTTCTTTGCTAACCACGGTTTTGAGACCATGCAAACATTGCAATTTAGCAAAGTCAGTGGAGAGTTGTTATTCAAAAAAAGTCCACATTGCGTTTAATGGAAATTTCAATGTGAGAGATCTCTCACATTGGTGTGGGTTTAACGATGAATATGTCCCTACCTTTAGCTCCATAATAAGTTTAACCTATTGATTTATATATGCTGCTTCATTGTTTCTACATTATTGCAATAAAACTTTTTGCAAAGCACTTGCTGCATCTTTTTGGCTTTTCTCTAAACTTATCATTGTCAGGACGGCAACAGTGCAGGATGCACTTGGCTAAGGAACGGATGTAGGCCAACCACGCAAAGTAATGCAGGAATAGTAATGGAATAGACGGTAACGGACGCCGTTAAAGGACAGGAGCACAGGAAGTGCAGGGAAGGCGGGATGCCTAGGAATGGCCAAGGAGGCAAGAGGAACACTTCAGGATGAAGCAAGGAACAAAGCACAGGATGTGCATCGGTTAGATAGGGTAATCGAGCAAGGAAAGCAAAAGGGACGACCTTAAGGTCAGCGGTGATGGATACCGCGCAAGGATGATGCAGATTAGGGCGTGACTTACAGTCACGCCTTAGTTTTTTTAGATTCTGTGCGGTGGGATATCGGCCTTACGTAAACGTTCATTCTCCATCCACAACTCTCCCTCGTACAAGGTTTCGCCGTCACTGGAAAACTCAAACATAAAGCGGCTGCGGATCCCAAGCTTACCATTACTTAAAATCGCTAAACGCCACTGTTTGCAAGCAACACTAACAAATTGCACGCCTAATTGTTCAGCTTGACGCTGAGCATGTAACCGCGCAGTTTCTGCCACTTTACGGCGATACCAAAACAACGCTATCACGCCACCACACAGCAGCAGAATCCATAAGGTTTTCACGACGAAAATAACCCACCAATTGCACGAGAAAGCGCATCAGAACGCTGCTCAGACCGTAATATAGCTAATACATGAGGGCGCAACATTGGGATTGCAACTAAGTCGGCAAAAATACTGGCGAACAATGGCTGCTCAGTGTCTATTCGACAGCAGTGCTCTAAGAACTGTGCTAAGGTTTGCGGTGCCTCTAAATAAGCCCAAAGTCGCCCAGCGATGACCTGGCATATGTCAGCATCTTGGCCGTAATCACTGTTCATTACTTGCTCCAGCGCTTGTTCAACCAGCCCCACTGCGCGTGCACTGCTGATGGCGCGAAGCGCATCAATAAGTAGCGCTTTATCCTGATGTTGAATCGCTTGATTGATACTTGTGATCAGGGTTTGCGCTGCTTCAGTACCTAGCTCACTATTTTCGAGCTGGGCAGCGAGAGGTTGGCGTACTTGTGCAGGTAATTGCGACCATGCTTGGCACAGCAGGGCTTCATTGTCTTGATGGTCAATGCGCGCAGCAAAATCGGCAAGGCCTTGCACAGCGACACTTTGCCAGTCTTGCCAGCCCAACTTACCGCTCAAATATAGCTGTGCATGCTCATAGTACTGCGATGCGCTTTGCCGTAACTCTACTTTGATACGGGCATTGAAAGCGGCACGCTTATTGGCATTGGGAGTAAATACATAAGGGTTGTTATCGAGTTTGCTTTGCTCACCCTCAGCCCCAGTTAACGATGTGCCAATGGCTTCTAGCACCATATTGGCAAAATGGTCACGACTCGCTGCTACCAGCTTACTTTGCTCATCCAACGGCATTTTCAAAAACCACACATAAGGCTCACTCGATGCTCTTGGGTCCCAAAACTGAATCGCCAGTAGTGCATGCTGTGCCAGTGGATATGGATAAGGAATAGTTGTCGACTCAATATCAGCAAAGGTTGCTTTATCTATTTTTTGCACCCGACGACCAATGTCAAATACACGCCATGTGGTGCCGGCGGCATCTAATAATTGTGCCAGTGTGGCGATGTTGTCGCTCATACGCGGCTCCTGGAAAATAAAATTCCGCAAATTATAGGCATATTGCGTCATCAACCCAAGAGAAATGCTAATATAGCGTTTTTGAAGTTACCGCAATAACCGTGTTATGTCGTATTCCATCACTCAATTGCTCACGCAGTTGCAAGGTGAATTAGCTAATGCAGGCTTATGGCAAGATAAGCCCGTTGCTGAGCATTTATTGCAATCCAGCCAACCTTTTTGTGTCGATACCCTGAGGTTCGAACAATGGTTGCAGTTCGTCTTTATTCCCAAAATGCGTGCCCTAATACACGCAAGACATCCTCTGCCTTCGGCTATAGCCTTAACCCCCATGGCTGAGGTCTATTGGTCAGGGCGGTATGCGCAATTGCACACAGTGCTTAAGCGCATAGATATTACTCTCGGAGGGGGAGAGTGAACGACTTAACAGATTCGGCAAATGTTGCACCAGTACAGCCGCTCGATATTCTATATCGTGATGAGCACTACATCGCTATTAATAAACCGTCGGGACTACTGGTTCATCGCTCTTTTTTGGATAAGCATGAAACCCAATTTGCAATGCAAATGCTGCGCGATCAAATCGGTCAACATGTGTATCCACTGCATCGCTTAGACAGGCCCACATCCGGTGTATTATTGTTTGCGCTTAGCAGTGCCGCCGCCAACCGTGCAGGACAGCTGTTCAGTGAAGGAGGGATGCGCAAACGTTATCTAGCGTTAGTCAGAGGTTTTGCCCCTGAGCAGCAATGTATCGACAGGCCACTAAAGGAAAAACTAGATAAAATTGCCGATAAATATGCGCAACAAGACAAGCCAGCGCAATCAGCGCGCACTGATATACATTGCTTGTTGCAAGCAAGCCTGCCTATTGCCTTAGGGAAGTTTCCCAGTGTTCGTTATTCGCTGGTGGAGTGTTGGCCTAAGACAGGGCGTAAGCATCAGATACGTCGCCATATGAAGGGCATTAACCACCCTTTGATTAACGATGTAAACCACGGTGATAATACGCAAAATCACTTTTTTGCCGAGCACTTCGAGGTTTCGCGGCTAATGTTGTTTGCAACCGATGTGTACTTTGGGCATCCTTACAGCGAAGAATTGATTCACATTAATGCACCACTAGGTGAACACGCACTCGCCGTTTTTGAGCGCCTCGGGTGGCCGGTGTGTGAGCAAGCTTATTATGCGAAGGAGTTTTAAATGGCCAAGATTAATATTTTTTACGGCAGTGTCTATGGCGGTGCGGAGCGTCTAGCCGACAGTGCCGAGGAGCAGCTAAAAAAGCACGGCCATGAAGCCACAGTGATCGACAACCCGCAAGTGGAAGATGTTAGCAACAGCGAATATATATTAGTGATCACATCGACCACAGGGCAAGGGGATATTCCCGATAACCTCATGCCACTGTTCGCTGCTTTGAAAAGCCAGTTTCCTTTATTAGGTGGCACCCCGTTTGCGGTCATTGCCATGGGTGATAGCAGTTATGGCGATACTTTTTGTGGTGCGGGTAAGCAAGTTGAAGAGCTGTTGATGGAGCTGCAAGGTAAGCCGCTGCTGCCACGCTTAGATATTGATGCCCTAGAGGACTTTGATCCCGAGCCGGTGGCGCAACCTTGGTTGGCTCAGTTTGCTGGTGCAATAACCGAGTAGCATGATGTCGAAAAAAAGCGCTCTATATGAGCGCTTTTTTTTAGCCGCGTTTTACAGCCACAATGAGTTTGAGCTTTTGCCCAGGGTAGAGGTACTTTTTACCGTTTAAGTTATTCCATTTGCGAATGTCGCCAACGCGCAGCCCGAATTGCTTAGCAATGCGTGATAATGAGTCACCACGACGAACCTTGTAGGTAATGGTGCGGTTGGTCGTTTGCGGTAATGCTTGGCCTGTGGATTGGCGAATTTTTAGTTTTTGCCCTAGCCGTAACATGGCGTTGTTACCCAGATTATTCCAGGCTTTTAGCTGTGCTACGGTGACGTTGTACTCACGGCTGAGATCCCACAGCGTATCGCCGGACTTTACGGTATGGCTACGTGTTAGTGATGTCGTACCATTGACCGCTAAACGTACTTTTTCTGGTAAGTGCGAGGCCGCCTTGTCAGATAAAGGTACCATTAGCGTTTGCCCTGCGCGTATGGTGCTTGACTCCAATGCGTTTAAAGTGCGAATAGCGCCAACGCTGGTATTAAACTTTTTAGCGATCACCGATAAGCTATCGCCCGCAGCCACCTCATACTGTTGCCAACGTAAGCGGTCTTGCAACTTCGCTGACGCTAATTGTTGTTTGAATGGCGTGATGCTATCAAGCGGCAATAGTAAGTGATGTGGCCCCTGTGGATCGGTGGCCCAGCGGTTGAATGCCGGGTTGAGGCGGTACAGCTCAGAAAGTGAAATACCTGCCATTTCTGCTGCTAAAGCTAAGTCAATCTGTGAGCCAACATCGACACGGTCAATCACTTGGGCATTAACTATTTTGTTCCACTTAATGCCAAACTCATCATGGCGTTTAAGTAGGTCTGCCAGTGCCAATAGTTTTGGCACATAGGCGGTGGTTTCCCGTGGCAGATCAAGTGACCAGAAATCGGTAGGCAGGTGCTTACGACGATTTTTCTTAATGGCTCGCATGACTCGCCCTTCACCGGAGTTATAGGCAGCAATTGCGTTTAGCCAGTCGCCTTCAAGGGTTTTATGCAAATAAGAAAGATAATCCAACGCGGCGCGGGTTGATTCGGCAATATCGCGACGCCCGTCGTACCACCAGTTTTGTTTTAAGCCAAAGCGTTTGCCCGTTTGCGGCATAAACTGCCAAATACCACTGGCACTGCGATGGGAATAGCCATATGGGTCGAAAGCACTCTCGACAATCGGCAGCAGCGCAATCTCCATCGGCATTTTACGCTTTTCGACTTCCTCAACAATGTAATATAAATAGGGCTCGGCACGTTTGGCAATGCGATCCATATAAGCTTGATGGCGCGCATAGTAATTACGCTCAGCAACCACAGGACGATTTTGCGGAACTTCTATTGAGAGCTGATAGCGGATCCGCTCCCAGACATCGTCAAATACAGGTGCTTCTTCTAGCTGTTCAACTACCTCATCGCCGCCTAGGGTGTCGATTGTTAGCGCATCGCTTATCTCTTGCGGGGACGCAGTATTGCTAGGGAGTTTAGTGATTGAAACATCCCTAGAGGTGGTTTGGCAACCACTTAAAAACGCAGATAACACCGCTGCGATGAGTATATGTTTATTCATGAACTGTTAATCTTTGGGCAAAACTGCGGCGCATACTAGCAAAAATTGATGAGATCCTACAAATTTTGCGCAATTGTACCGCAGTTAGAGACTCAGAAATTGTCCTTCCAAGCACGAAGACCTGCAAAGATTGCACTGGGTTCACCGCTGGTAGCCGGGCGATATGCCGTAGGGAGTGCTTGTGGCGATATTTTATCGGCACGAAGGAAAGGGTTGATGCGTTTTTCCTGGCCGATAGTGCTAGGGAGGGTCATCTGTTTTTGCTCTCGTAATGCATTGACTTTGTTTGTGTAGCGCTGCACCTCTGCATCCTCAGGTTGCGCTGCTGAGGCAAAGGCCATGTTTGCCTGAGTATATTCGTGCGTGCAGTACACCAAGGTATCGTCGCTCAGGGTAAGGAAGGTTTGCATTGATTGCCACATTTGCTCTGGCGTGCCTTCGAATAGGCGGCCACATCCTCCACTGAACAACGTATCTCCACAAAAGACCAACTGTTCATTGATATAGCTAATATGGTCAAGGGTATGCCCCGGGGTGGCACGCACTAAGAAATCGAACCCAAATACGTCAATGCTATCGCCATCTGCGAGCGTGTGCTCGATGCCCGTAAATGGGCTATTCTGTGGTCCGTACACCGGCGCCTCTGGGTAGGCTTGTTTCAGTGCGGCGACACCTGTTGTGTGATCCCAATGGTGATGAGTAACTAGTATCCCCGCCAGCTGGTAGTCATGCTGTTCGAGGTAGCGCATTACGGGTTCAGCATCCCCTGGATCGATTACATAAACGTGAGGTTTGGTGGGGTGCACCAGGGCCCAAATATAATTATCATTAAAGGCGTTGATTGCGTCGACTTGCACCATAGCGAATAGCTCTATATCGTTAACTTATGCCCCTTAGTATAACGAGCTAAATCTGTGAAACCAGCACTAAGCTTTCAACAACATCCTGCGCCCTATACCTGGCAGCAGTTTCCTCATGGTGACTACTTGCAAAATGACGTAGAACGTAAGATGCAGCCGTGGTTAGAGCGCATGTTCGGTTATCACCTGTTAAAAATTGGCGATCTGAGCGTCCAGCTAGATACGTCCGCGAGCCCCATAAAGCATCAAGTTGGGGTGGCAGCGCGTTCACAACAAGCTGGCGTACTTGCCGAAGTCGATGAGCTCCCTTTCTATGAAGGCAGTGTGGATGCGTGTATTCTGAGCCTGTGTTTGGAATATAACAGCGACCCCCATCATATTTTGCGTGAGGCCCATCGCACACTGATCGCCGGTGGTTACATTGTTATTACCGGCTTCAATCCGTTTAGCTTTTGTGGCGCTGCTAGCCTGATCCCATTTAGCCGTCAAAAACTGCCTTGGAGCGGGCGCTTCTTTACTCCTTCCCGAGTCAAAGACTGGCTCGACCTATTGGGCTTTGAGCTGATAGCCGATGAGCGCTTTTTACATGCTTCATTGGCTCGAGGCTCGCGTTTATCGCGCTTTGCCCGCTGGCGCAGTTTTTGCCGTCAATATTTAAAACCCATGGGCAGTGTGTATATGCTGGTGGCACGTAAGCGGGTGACACCCCTGACCCCCATAAAGCCTAAATGGCACGCACGGCCAAGTTTCAAACCTGCTATTAAAGGCGTTGAGGTGAGTCGGCGGCACCGGCGCGCGCACCCTGAAGATTAAATGGCACAGCTTTATCCATTAACTTAGGCTTATTGAGGGTGGCATCACGTTGCTGACGCTGTGCGATAAACTGCGGTGCTGATTGTTGTAAATGCACATTTTGTTCACGCTGACAGCCAATGGTGCTGTGGTAGTCTAAAGCTCGCCCCTCAGGTTGATAGTCGTGACACACCCACACCTTGGTGTCACTGGGTAGAGATAACAACTTTTGGATTGAATGGTAGAGCTGTTCAGCACTGCCTTTAGGGAAGTCACAGCGCGCGCTCCCAGAATCGGGCATAAACAAGGTATCGCCAATAAACACATGGCCATCAACGTAAATGCTGATGCCATCTGGGGTGTGCCCAGGTGTTGCAAGCACCTTAAGCTCAAAATCACCTAAGGGTAGATGGTCGCCATCATTGACTTGCTTATCAAATTGCTCGCCATTAGTGGCACACGCTAGTTGGTATATGGGTTTAAGTGTTTTTTGCACATCGCGGATATGTTGACTGACCACCGTTTGCCCACCACATTGCTCACCAACGTAGTTACATGCGCTGAAGTGGTCGGCGTGCACATGTGTTTCAATGAGCCATTTAAGTGTTAATTGGTGGCGCTCAAGATAGCGGATAATGATATCAGCACTGGCAAAACTCAGTGTGTCTGTCGCCGCATCGTAATCAGCGACCGCATCAATCAACGCTGCATGTCGCGTGGTAGGGCAAAACAGCACATAACTTAACGTGTGACTAGGAGAATGATAAAAAGGCACCACGGTGAGAGACATAGTTAATCCGTTTTAGGTATATGATATAACCAAAACTTATATTATATGTCTGCGTCTGTAAAGAGGGACAAGATGGGTGCCTCAACACCGTCAATCTGTTGGTTGATAGCCGGTGTCTTCCAACAACGATGCGCTGGTTGCGGCAGTGCGTGCGAGCTCATCGACGATGTCATTTTCTTTATGTCCGCTGTGGCCTTTAACCCAGCGCCAATCAATGGTGTGGCGTTGGCAAGCCTCGTCAAGGCGCTGCCATAAATCAACATTTTTAACCGGTTGCTTGCTGGCGGTACGCCAGCCGCGTTTTTTCCAATTCGCTAACCAGCTTTCTATGCCTTGTTTTACATATTGGCTGTCGGTAGTAAGGACAATGTCACAGGGGCGGGTGAGCGATTCCAAAGCGACAATTGCAGCGAGTAATTCCATGCGGTTATTGGTCGTGGTTTGATACCCTTGACTTAGCGTTTTCTCGTGCTTTCCGTAACGCATAAGAACACCGTATCCCCCTGGACCAGGATTCCCTAAACACGAACCATCGGTATAAATTTCTACGCTTTTTTGCACGCTTTACCTTGTTATTATGTACAATGAACGAAGCAGCAAAGATAGCAAATATGAGCGTAAACTGATATGGCGCAAAGACAAATAGTGCTTGATACCGAAACTACAGGCATTAGCCCGAAAGAGGGGCACCGCATTATTGAGATTGGTTGTGTGGAGTTGATCAACCGCCGGCTAACCGGTAACAATTTTCATGTTTACATTAATCCCCAGCGCGACATCGAAGACGAGGCCATTGATGTGCACGGGATCACCAATGAGTTTTTGCAAGATAAACCGCTATACCACCAAATAGCCGATGAGTTTCTTGACTATATCCGTGGTGCAGAACTCGTTATTCACAATGCCCCGTTCGATGTGGGCTTTATGGACCACGAATTTGCCATGCTGAATCGAGGCTACCCTAATACTGAGCAGGTGTGCCAAGTACTCGACACTTTAACCATGGCCCGGGAAATGCATCCCGGACAAAAGAATAACCTCGATGCGCTTTGCCGCCGTTATGATATTGATAATGCAAAGCGAACGTTGCACGGTGCATTGCTGGATTCTGAGATTCTTGCTGACGTCTACTTAGCAATGACCGGCGGTCAGAAGAAACTTAATTTGGCGCAACATAATGAACAGCAAAACCAAGGCGACGATGGTGACATCATTCGTTTAAACCCAGATAGACCTGCCTTAACGGTGCTGCGTGCTGACGAACAAGAGTTGGCGGCACATGAGCAGCGTCTAGACTTGGTAGAGAAAGAGGGCGGTCATTGTTTGTGGCGCACTCAGTAGAGATAAAAGATGAAAAGGGTGGTGATGGCAAAATTAATTCTCATCAGTATGGTGCTGCTACTTGGTGTCAGTGCGTCGGCACTGGGCGATGAGCAGGAAAAGCTGACCGTATTGGCCGAGGGCAATGAAATCCCGCTGTTGGATAACCGCTTTCGGATTGACCACGATGTTGACAAGATTACGCTGCTCTTTTTTCGTCGCCAAGGCTCACCCGCCGTTGTGTTGGTGCGCCCAGATGGCAGTAAAATTTATGCCACCCACTCACTCAATGACGACAACCTACAGTGGCATGATGAGCTCGGCTATGACTTAATCGTGCTAAACAAACCGATGCCAGGGCCTTGGCAAGTGGTTGGGCAAATTTTGCCGGATAGCCGTATTATGGTTATCGGCGATATCTCCCTTCAAGTTGATGAACTTCCCCCTCTGCTTTTTCGTGGCGAAATTATTAAACTGACGGGGAAGGTGTTAAATGATGGTGAGCAGGTGAAAATTGGCCGTTTCCGTGATGTCATTAACATGCAAGTTGATTTCGTTAGTACTAATAATAATGAATACAGTAACTTTGGTGCCCGCACAGAGCATGTTGCCAACTTTAAAGATGATGGCCGAGGTTTTGATGAGCGCCCGGGTGATGCGATTTTCACGGGGGAGTTTCGTCTTGATTTTGCCGCCGGGCAGTGGCGGCCAGAGATAGCCCTGACCACGCCCATCATCCAACGTAAAGTGGTGCAAGAGCCAGTGGTGGTCAAAGAGCCGCCGCTCACCTATGAGCTTCATGAGGGAGCCAAAGGCGAAAGCCACGAGTTACACATTACCCTCGATGAGCAGCTACTCGATCCGCAATCGGTGTTGCTCCAAGGAAAGATCTTTTATCCCAATAACGATGAACAAGCCTTTTCATTGCCAGCTGAGCAAGACAACACGCGCGTGATCACCATTAGCAATTACGAATGGGGGCGTTATTCGCTGCAAATAGAGCTATACGGCACGAACAGCAATGGCCGTGAGTTTATGGCAGCCCTGCCTGATTATGAATTTGCCATTGCTCGGCCCATAGAAAAGGTCGAAGAAATAGCGCCCCCGGTGAGCCAAGGGCCTACCGAATTGGCAGAGCAAAGTGATCAGCCAAGTGCGATGAGCAATGCGTTATTCTACAGCTTAGTGGTGTTAGGGAATGTGTTTATTTTGCTCGCTGGATGGGCAGCCATTCGCGTGTTGGTGCAAAAAAAGCCACTTTTAGGCAATATTAATTTATTGTTCTGGAAGAAAAAAAGTGCCCAAAGTGATGAGCAAGAAACAAACAGCTCTGAAGCTAACTCAGATAAAAATGGCTCAAAAAGTGATAAATCAGGTGAAATTTTAAACCTTTCGATGTCAGATGACTAAAAAAGCCCTAAAAATTCAAAAAAACTATTGACTCACCAAGGGGTGATTCGTATCATTCACGCCGCTGTCAGGGCAGAGCTTCTGGCAGTTTGGATATCGCGGAGTGGTAGTTCAGTTGGTTAGAATACCGGCCTGTCACGCCGGGGGTCGCGGGTTCGAGTCCCGTCCACTCCGCCAGTTATCCAGTGTTTGCTTACTCGTTGGAGTGGTAGTTCAGTTGGTTAGAATACCGGCCTGTCACGCCGGGGGTCGCGGGTTCGAGTCCCGTCCACTCCGCCAGTTAAGTAAACAGCCTTATTCCGTCGCGGAGTGGTAGTTCAGTTGGTTAGAATACCGGCCTGTCACGCCGGGGGTCGCGGGTTCGAGTCCCGTCCACTCCGCCATTCGGAATAGAAAAAATATAAATCTCTGCGGAGTGGTAGTTCAGTTGGTTAGAATACCGGCCTGTCACGCCGGGGGTCGCGGGTTCGAGTCCCGTCCACTCCGCCATCTTTATATTTTTTAGTACATTGTGTTATTCAGCGCTTGTCGCGGAGTGGTAGTTCAGTTGGTTAGAATACCGGCCTGTCACGCCGGGGGTCGCGGGTTCGAGTCCCGTCCACTCCGCCAATGTCTGAATAAATCCTATGTACACACATCGTCACTGCGGAGTGGTAGTTCAGTTGGTTAGAATACCGGCCTGTCACGCCGGGGGTCGCGGGTTCGAGTCCCGTCCACTCCGCCACTTAGACGATGCACTCATACCACTGCGGAGTGGTAGTTCAGTTGGTTAGAATACCGGCCTGTCACGCCGGGGGTCGCGGGTTCGAGTCCCGTCCACTCCGCCACTGAGTGTGCTCACTCAGTATTTCCAGATACATTCTTGTTATTCCTTTATCTGTTCCCTTTTAATACCCGCTATGGGTGCTGCTTCTATTTACCTGTAATAAGCCTAGATAGGCGGGTGCTGTGTTTTCAGTAAACTGATAGCTATAAGCGCGCTAGCAAAGAACGACGCGACATGTGTAGGCGGTGCGTGAAGGCAGTTAACAGGGGAAAGGAGTGGCCAGCATGCACTGGCCACAGCAGTCTTATTGACCTCTTAAATGTTTATCAAGAAAAGACAGGTACGCATTGGCCGCTGTAATGCGGTTTTCACGCTTACTAAAGCCGTGGCCTTCGTCGGGGAAGAGTACATACTCAACTGGCACTCCGTTGGCTTTCACTGCGGCAACGAGCTCATCGCTTTCAACCTGCAGAACTCGGGGATCATTGGCTCCTTGTACCACTAATAACGGTTTTTTGATGTTATCTGCGTGGAACAACGGAGAGATACGACGATGACGCTCTTCATCGGTGGCCGGATCGCCCATCTCATCGTAGAGTGCCTTTTTGTAGCTCTCCCACCAAGGTGGAATGGATTTCAGTGTCCGCACCCAGTTAGTAACGCCAAAGATATTAATGCCCACTTCAAACTCGTCAGGGGCAAAGGCGAGTGCTGCCGCCGTCATATAGCCACCGTAACTGCCGCCGATAATGCCAATCTTATCGTTATCGACCCAATCCAGCGTTTGTAAGTGCTTTTTGCCGTAGATAATATCTTGTAAGTCTTCTTCACCGTGTTTTTTGTCATCAAGGTGAAAGAAGGTTTTGCCATAGCCGGCACTGCCACGGTTATTCACTGCAAAAACCGCGTAACCTTGGTTCACTAAGAACTGTCGCATAGCACTATAACCCGTGCGACTTTGGCCACCTGGGCCACCGTGCACCCAGACTAATGCCGGGACTTTATTCGTGGCTGAGGCCTGCTTAGGCTTGTATAAAATGCCGGGAATGGTGAGTCCATCAAAGCTTTTAAAACGGACCACTTCGCTGCTCACGAGGTTTTCTTCAGCAATGTTTGCACTCAGGGTGTTGGTGAGACGCTGCGCTTGATCGCTGCCAATTCGCCATACATATAGATTGCGTGGGCTGGTATCTGAGCTTAAATAAAATGACATGATTTGTTCATCATCACTAAATTCGACGCCACTGAGCGTGCCTTTAGGCAGTGTTGATGGCAACGCCAGCTCTTGGTTTGTCTTGGTGTCTAAAATCGTTACCTGGGTGCTGGCATCGGCATTGACGGCGCTGACGCGGTATCGTCCAGACTTTGAGTACTCCATAAAACTGACATCCCAGTCGGCGTCCAAAGCAAGTTCATGCTCTTGTGTGGCCAAGTTATAGCGCCACATCTGGCGAAACTCGCCTTTTGCATTCGTAGTGTAATACAGTGATTGCCCATCAACACTGAAACTCCAGGCGCTATACTTGGCTGGTTGCTCGTGAGCACTGAGAAGTTTAGGGCCTTGATCCGATGCAGTATCCAGTAGGTAAAAATCACTATCACGGTTATCGTGATGCTTAGTTAGCGCAATATAACGGCCATCTGGGCTGATGGCACTGACATCAAGCCCCGTTTCGTTGGTATAAACACGCTGAGACTCATAACTATTGCTATCGAATTTGTATAAGTCCATAAACTTGGCGTCACGCTGGTTGCTCAGCACATAAAAATGTTGCCCGTCTTGGCTAAAGCCTGCAAATGCCGCGCGGGTCTCTTCGCCGGGCGTTAAATCGGTGATCTCGCCTTGCTGATCGCGAACAAACACGTGGGTGCGCTCGTTACCCCCGCTATCTCGGCTAAACAGAATTCGGTCGTCCTTGGGGAAAAATGCCAGTGCATAGGTGCTGTCTTTGGCATCGGTTAGCTGTGTGCGGACGCCGGTTTTAATGTCTACCTCATAGAGGTTAAACACCCCATTCTCATCACTGCTCAGTAGCAGTTTATCACCACTATGGTTGATGCTATTGCCCCTTAAACTTACGGTATCGTAGAAGGTCTCGGCACTGTAAGTTTGGAACTGGCTTTGCGTTTGTACACTTTGTAGCTCGTTAGAAGCGCTCTGCTGGCATCCAGCTAGAGAGAGCGCGATGGCGCCTGCTAGGGCACTGGCAATAAAATGCTTCGCTATCATAAATATATATCCTGTTAGTTTTTTAGGTATTGTTATTTTCGCTTTTAGTGTTCGGGTTCACGCTGGGAAAAGCAAGGTTAGGCAGGGTCTTTTTTAGGTGCAAATTGTTAGCAAATTTTGCAACAGCCATAAAAAAGCCAGCATATGCTGGCTTGGTGTCGTGGAAAAGTGCAATTGTGCACAAATTATTAAGCAGCAGACGCCTTTTTGTTTGGTCGTCTACGCGCCGCTTTACCCGCGAGTAGGTCGGCGGGATCAAAGTCATCAACGTTGATCACATCCAAACGTTGCTGCTCGACATCGCGCAATTGATGGGCTTCTTGCTCACTGAGCACGCCTTCATCAAGGCCCATTTGTGCCACCTTATCAAGCTGAGTGAAAGGCAGCTTTTTGCCCGTCGCGCGGCATACCTTATCGAACAGCGGCTCCACAGCAAGAATGTTGCGTAGTGTCTGCTCTTGTTTACCGAGTAGGCTGTGTGGGCCATCGGTTAAGAAGATATGCTGTGACAAGCGCTCACGAGTCTCGTTAGGCGTTTGCAGTAGCTGGGCAATAACATGCTCTTGCTTATCGGTTGGCTTGCGCACTGGGCGGCCCCAAGGGAACAAAATAACCTTAAGCACACCGCGCAAAAACACTGAGGGCATGTTATTGATTAAATCAGCCAGCGCACGCTGACAGCGATACAAGTATTCCTGACAGGCCCATTTAACTAATGGCAAATCTTCTTTGCGGCGGCCTTCGTCGTTGTAGCGTTTCAAAGTCGCTGATACTAAGTACAGGTAACTTAGCATGTCACCAAGGCGCGCAGAGATGCGCTCTTTGCGTTTTAGTGAGCCACCAAACACCGCCATACAAATATCAGACATCAGCGCCAAAGAGGCACTGAAACGCGCTGCATCGCGATAAAACTCAGTGGTTTCATCTTTATAAGGCACGCTGGTAAAACGCGCTCCGGTTAATGCTAACCACTTCGTACGTACCAAGTTAGAAATGGTGTAGCCGATATGGCCCATTAGGGCATTGTCGAATACATCCAAAGCTTCATTGCTGTCTTCGATGCTGCAGGCATTCAGCTCGGTTAACACAAACGGATGACAGCGAATCGCGCCTTGACCGTAAATAATCATGTTACGAGTGAGGATGTTGGCGCCTTCTACGGTGATCGCAATAGGGGCGCCTTGATAACCTCGGCCAAGGTAGTTATTTGGTCCTAGGCAAATGCCCTTACCGCCATGAACATCCATAGCATGCATGGTGGACTCTCGCATTTGCTCGGTCAGGTGATATTTCAAAATGGCTGAAATGACAGATGGCTTTTCACCTAAATCAACCGCGCCGGTAGACATACTGACCGCCGCATCACTGGCATAGGCGTAACCGCCCAGTTTCGCCATAGCTTCTTCAACACCTTCCATTTTGCCAATGGGTAGGCGGAATTGGCGGCGAATACGGCTGTAAGCACCGGTGGCAACAGCAAGCGATTTAATGCCGCCCGTTGAATTTGAGGGTAGGGTAATAGCACGACCAACCGACAAACACTCAACCAGCATACGCCAGCCTTGACCAGCCATTTTTGGACCACCAATAATGTAGTCTAATGGCACGAAAACGTCTTCGCCTTGGGTTGGACCATTTTGGAACGGCACATTCAAAGGGAAGTGGCGACGGCCAATTTTAACGCCTTCCATATCGGTTGGAATAAGCGCACAGGTAATGCCGAGTTCTTTTTCATCACCCAGCAAGCCGTCTGGATCACGCAGCTTAAAAGCAAGACCAAGCACTGTCGCAACCGGTGCAAGTGTGATGTAGCGCTTGTTCCAAGTTAAGCGAATACCAGTCACTTCTTCGCCGTTAAATTCACCCTTACAGACCACACCAAAATCAGGAATGGCACTGGCATCAGAACCCGCTTCGGGTGAGGTCAGTGCGAAGCATGGGATCTCATCACCTTTAGCCAAACGAGGGAGGTAATGGTCTTTTTGCTCTTTGGTACCATAGTGCTGGAGTAGCTCGCCCGGGCCTAATGAGTTAGGGACACCGACAATTGACGATAACAAGGTCGACTTACTGGTGAGCTTTTGCAGCACACATGATTGGGCGTAAGCTGAGAACTCTAAACCACCAAATTCTTTTTTGATGATCATGGCGAAGAACTTATTGTCCTTCAGATATTGCCAAACCTCTTCGGGTAAATCAGTAAGCTCGTGGGTTGCTTCCCAATCGCTAAACATACCGCACACTTCTTCCACGGGTCCGTCAAGGAAAGCCTGCTCTTCAGCGCTCAGCTTTGGAATGGGGTACTGGTGTAGTTTATTCCAGTTAGGACGACCACAAAAAAGATCCGCTTCCCACCATGTAGTACCAGCATCAATGGCTGACTTTTCGGTATCTGACATCGTCGGGGTGACTTTTTTAAAAGCCGCAAAAAGAGGTTTTACGAGGTATTGCTGTCGAACTGTCGTTACAGACAGAGGCACGGCAATAACTAAAAAGATAAGCCAGCTAATGATACCGAAACCACCGGCAATGGTGCCGACAATCATTGTTGCAACGGCAAGACCGAGGCAGGTATTAAAACTGGCGCGATGGTAACTGGCGTAAGACAGCACCACAATAAGCGCAAGTATAAAAAAAAGAAGTGTCATAATCTGATTCCTTGTTAGAGGTCTGACCACTAGCAGCTAGATTAGCGTTACTCAATTAGGGTTGCAAGCCCTCTTGGACTAATTATAGGGTGCTTGCACCTTTTATCACTGACAAATTTTAGTCGATGATAACAAAGGTGATAGGCTCTACTCGTTTTATGCTCAATCTAGTACGTACAAACGGTAATAATGGCGTAAGTCTGATCATTTTAAAATGGGCTGTGCACCTTGCCTTCTCGTTATTTATTCAATAATCAAGTGGTAAGAGTGCAGCCAGATAAGCAGGGGAAAGTTTGAATTTGGCTCTGGCTTTTAACCCCTTGGCGTTTTTGTGAAATAATAGCAGTATAGAAAGCTGGCGAATAACCCCTTACTACTAGTTGCACAGCTTGAATACCAAAACATGCTTGTTCTTAAGCTAGTTTATCTTTGATTTTATTGGGAAGTGTTAAATGTGTGAGTTGCTTGGCATGTCTGCCAACGTACCAACAGATATTTGTTTTAGTTTTACCGGCTTGTTAGAGCGTGGCGGAAATACGGGCCCGCACAAAGATGGATGGGGGATCACGTTTTATGAGGGTAAAGGGTGTCGCTCATTTAAAGACCCATTGCCGAGTAGCGAGTCGGAAATAGCCAAACTGGTGCGTGCGTATCCCATAAAAAGTAAGTCGGTGATCAGTCATATTCGTCAAGCGAATCGTGGACGAACTTGCTTGGAAAACACCCATCCGTTTACTCGCGAGTTGTGGGGTAAGGAGATAACCTACGCGCACAATGGTCAGCTCTCAGACTACAGTGATTTAAAGCCCTCTTACTATCGTCCTGTTGGTAATACCGACAGTGAGCTGGCGTTTTGCTGGTTGCTCGACAAAATTCGTGAAAAGTACCCCACAAAACCCAGCAATATGGCGAGTGTTTTTCGTTACGCAGCCAAACTGGCGCACCAACTAAGAGAAAAAGGCGTATTTAATATGCTGCTAACCGATGGTGTGTTTGTACTGGCGTATTGTACTAACAATTTGCACTGGATCACTCGCCGTGCACCTTTTGGTAAAGCCACGCTAATCGATGCTGATATGGTGGTTAACTTTCAACAGGAAACCACACCTGATGACATAGTGACGGTCATCGCAACGCGGCCATTAACCAATGATGAGCGTTGGCAAAAAATGCAACCTGGCGAGTTCGTCTTGTTTAAGTTGGGCGAGAAAATTTAGCGACGTACTTGTTTAAATAATGTGAACAAATAAAAAGCCATCTATACTCGGTGCACGCGTTGCCCTAACTTTTGGGCCTAAAAGATTAAAACCAGCGAGTAGAGTAGGATGGCTTTACCTTATATTCATTACCCTTCAAACCCCATCGCCAAACCGCCGTGTGGCATGAAAGATGCGCGCATGTTCGGCTTTTTCTTAGCAGGCTGTGAGCAAAAAATGCAGCACTTTGTTGATACCACGTTGAATTCAATCGACTCCTCACCTTACTTTTTTAAAGTACTGGGCTCATCGCCATTACTAAGCTTTACTGATATCACCCGCATCGCTTCGTTGCAGGCGCCCTTTAGTGAGTATGGCTGGATGCAAGAGACTGATATCATCATCTGGTTGCCTGTCGTCAAACAAGCAAAGGGTGACGACCGCGCTTTGCATCTATATTGGTTTCCTGCCTTTATCTGTGTAAATAACATTAATGCTTTAATTAATGGCCGCGAGATTTGGGGTTATAACAAATATTTATGTCGCTACAGCATGCCCGAGAATAAGCGGGCAAACAGTGACTTTTCGCTGCAACTAGAAACCTTTCAACCTTACCACCCAAACACGCAAATGGCCTGGCATGAGCTATTACGGGTTCGTAGAGTGGATGATAATGACAATTGGCTAAGCGAAGCGTATGAGACGACAAAAGAGATAGCCGAGTTATTGTCGCAAGGAGCGCAAGGGGCGCACCTGAGCAAAGAGCTCATCAAACAGTTGTTAGGCGGAGTTACACACCCTTATTTAGATCAAATTTTGTTTAAACAATGCCCGGATGGAATGGCCCAAAACAGTCTTTACAGCGCCGTGCTGCACTCGCCCTCAACCATCAATGCGATTCATGAGGTGGGGTTATTAGAAGGGGAGTATGAGGTTGATATTCGCCATCTTGATGCGTTTCCACTGCAGCAACTCTTTGGTATCGCTACAGGTAAGCAATGGGCGCGGCTGCCTTATTACGTCAATATGGACTTTGAGCAGGCTGGAGCAAGGGTAATTGTGGAGCAAGGCTATGTCTGAGCAGCAAAAAATCGCGATTCTTGGTGGTGGCGTCAGTGCTATGACCGCTGCTGTGTATTTAACGGAAAAAGCCAATTGGCAACAACAGTTTGATATAACCGTGTATCAGCAAGGCTGGCGTTTGGGTGGTAAAGGCGCCAGTGGTCGCAACGCAAATATGGGCCAACGTATTGAAGAGCATGGCTTACATGTTTGGTTTGGCGCCTATGTAAATTCGTTCCGCACCATAGAGCGAGTTTATCAAGCACTGGATAGACCTGCGACTCACCCTATGGCAACGTGGCAACAGGCATTTAAACCCCACGACGTTATCGCCTTACAAGAGCATATTAACGGCCAATGGCAGCCTTGGGCCATTGAATTTCCACGAATCGAGGGGAACCCTAGTGCGGGCACTTTGGATTTACACTTTTGGCAAATTGCTCGGCTTTTGGTCGCCTGGCTAGAGAAGTTTGTCGGCGATATAGAGCATGAGCTGGCACATAAACCTGTACTCACCACTCGGAAGCGGCGTGATCAGCATCTTTTAGCCAGCATTATGGAGCAAGTGCAAAGTACCTTCAGCAGTATCACTCTGGAGGTAAGTCAGTTTTACACCGAGCTACGCCAAGATGCGCAGCAGGTTGTTTCTAACCCTAGGTTATTATTAGAGCAGCTCAGTGCTCTACTCAATTTGCGTGTTAACGACGAAAGCTTTAGTCACAAGCCGGATCGTTTGGGAACTTGGTATATTGTCCGTAAGCTTAAGCGCTGGCTTCGTGAAGAAGTTCGTGAATTACTCGATGACAATGCGAAGCTGCGTCAAGCCTATATTTGCGCCGATTTAGCGATTGCCATGTTGGTTGGTTTAATACGCGACAAAATTCATGAGCGTGGCTTTGCCAGTATTAATGACCGTGATTTACGCGAGTGGCTTAGCGATAATGGTGCAGACCCACACTTTAGCGTTGATAGTGCTCCAGTAAGAGGGTTTTACGACTTAGTGTTTGGCTACCAAGATGGCGATTTTAGCAAACCGAATGTGGAGGCGGGGGTTGCAGCCTTGGCTATCCTACGAATTCTGCTGTGTTACCGTGGCGGCGTAATGTGGAAGATGCAAGCGGGAATGGGCGATGTTATTTTTGCGCCCATCTACGAGCTATTAAAGCAGCGCGGCGTAAAATTTGCCTTTTTTCATCAGGTGCAGCAATTGTATCCCGACAGTAGCGGGCGCTTTGTGCAAAAGATTGAGCTGTGCAAGCAAGTTGATCTTAAGCACCCAGATTATCATCCTTTAGTGGATATCCACGGCTTACCTTGCTGGCCAAGTGAGCCGTTGTATACACAAATTAACGCAGACCAAGCGCAACTATTAAAGACCCACAACATAAACCTAGAGTCACATTGGAGTGATTGGGAGGCGGTGTATGAGCGTCATTTTTCTGCACCGCTTGAGCGCATTACCCTTGAGCGCGCAGTGGACTTTGATCATGTGATATGTGGTGTATCAGTGGCAAGCATGGAGCATATAGCGCCAGCGCTTTTAGCAACAGACACTCGGTTAGCGACGAGTGTTAAGGAGCTTGGCACCGTGGCGACCCAAGCAATGCAGTTGTGGCTAAATAAAGACGACCGGCAGCTAGGTTGGCAAGCATCGACAAAGCCGCCTATCCTCAGCGCGTTTTCCAAGCCCTTCGACACCTGGGCCGCGATGGCACACCTATTACCTTGGGAACAGTGGCCAGAGGATAATCAACCAGTTAATGTCGCGTATTTTTGCAGCGCGTATACGTGCGCTGATTTCCCTCCCGCGAGCGACACGGGCTTTGTGCAGCAGCAATTGCAAAACGTGAAAAACAATTGCCTCAACAAACTCAAGCACAGCATGCATTATTTGTGGCCAGAAGCTGGCGATAGTGAAGGCTTTCAATGGCATACTTTGTATGCTCCTGCGAGCGCACAGGGTGAGCAACGTTTTGATTATCAGTATTGGCGCGTAAACCTCGACCCCAGCGAGCGCTATGTGTTGTCATTAACTGGCACGAGTCAGTACCGTTTGCATACGCAAGAAACCGACTTTAGCAACCTCTTCATTACTGGAGATTGGATTAGCACCGGCGTTAATGCCGGTTGTGTAGAGGCGGCGGTGATGGCTGGCATGCAAACAGCGCGGGCGCTATCCGGCGTGCCAACCCATATTAGTGGTGAGCGCGGCTTTTTACCTTGGTAACACGCTACTGTTATGACGAGGTTTCTTCTATACTAAGATCAATAATTAAATTAATGCGTTATAAAAAAATGACTTGGCAACTTAAGCGGACTCTGCTGTGTATACCTTTTGCTTGTACGACGGTCGCACAGGCTCAACAAACTTCAGCTGATGAGCAGATGGAAGTGATCGAAGTGTACGCGCAAAAACGGGCTCAGCAAGCCAGTGAAGTCGGTGTATCGATTACCTATATCGGCGAGCAACAGCTCACGGATGCGGCTATCAAAGATACCACCGAGTTAGGACGGTTCTCGGCAAATGTGAAAATATCGCAAAATGCCGCCGAAGGTACACCGCCGGCCATTAATATTCGTGGTGTCGGGCTGATTGATTACAATACCGCTAATACTTCCCCGGTCGGTTTGTATGTTGATGGGGTTAACAGCGGCTCTGCCAGCCATCAAATTGCTAATCTATACGATATACAGCAAGTGGAGGTTCTTAAAGGGCCACAAGGTACGCTTTTTGGCCGTAACACCACCGGGGGGGCAATTTTAGTACGCACTGCACGCCCTGAGTTCGATAACTACGGCTACGTCAAAGGCGCTATCGGCAGTGATGATTGGCGTCAAGCGCAGCTGGTGGGGAATATGCAGCTGTCCGAACAGCAAGCTTTGCGAGTAGCGTTAAATCATCAGAAATATGATTACACCAGTTATAACCTAGCCCAAGCTTACCCCGAAGCCGGCCTTGAGCAAAATGACGCCCGGGTTAGTTATTTAGGGCAGTGGCAACAGCTCAATTGGTTCACTAAAGTTGAGTACAGTCGCTGGCAGGGACTGACACAGCCTGTCGGAAACATCGGAATCATATCTCCCAGCGATGGCTCACCTTGTACATTGGCTCAAATTAACCAAGGTGAATGTGTTGACGCATTTGGTTTTAATGATGGCAGCGATGACTTCTGGGCGGTGAAGGTAAACAACAACAATGCTCATGAAACCACCCGTTGGGGACTCACTAATGAGTTAGGTTGGCAAGTGAACACTCACTGGCAAGTGCTCTGGTTACTGGGAGTGAGCGACCTTGAGCGCGACCATGGTTTTAATTGCGATGGCTCGCTCGCGCGGTTGTGCGAAGGAAACCTCGGGTTGCAGACACGCAGCTTGAGCAACGAACTAAGACTGCAAGGGCACTATCAGCAGCATCATATTACCTTGGGTGCATATCAGTTATCCGAGCAAATAGAGCAGTTAAATAACAATGATTTGCTGCGTGACTTTCGCGGCATCTTAGATCCGAGCCTGACGGCTAATTTTTTATACGATAACGAGATAGACACTCGCTCTTGGGCACTGTTTGCTCATGCCCAATGGCAGTTATCGCCGCGTTGGGCATTGGTAACTGGGGTACGCTACAGCGATGAAACTGTCGAGTATGATTCGGTCTCCACACTCAATGTGCCGATTGCCGCAGACCCTCAAGGCGGTATCACCATTGATTACTACCAAGTCAGTGGACAGCAAGATGATGACGGCGTTTCTACGGAGCTGGCGCTGCACTACACTGATAGCCGTGATAACCTTTATTATTATCGTTATTCAGACGGCCATAAGAGCGGTGGCTACAATGGCGGTTTCTTATCTACGCCAGAGCAGGCGCAACAGGCTAACTACGGACCAGAGCAGCTTAGTGCCCATGAGATAGGGTTTAAAACGCCATTAATGCGCTCAGGCTTTGGTTTTGATGGGGCTATTTTTTATTATCAGTACGACGACCAACAAGTCTTCATGAATCAAGCTTCAGCTAACCCACAGCAACCGCCTTTGCAATTGTTGGAAAATGTCGCTAGTTCGCGTATTAGCGGAGCGGAGCTGACAATGTATTATCGCCCTAAAGGGCCCTGGCGTGCACACTTAGCACTTGGTTATATCCCTAATGCAGAGTTTGAGCAATATACAGATCCCTTAGGCAACACCTTGACGGACCATAGGTTGCCATTTACCTCTAAGTGGAATATCAATGGCGCACTGGCTTACTCGTGGGCATGGACCAACGTCGATATGAGGGCGGGGGTGTCATTTGATTTCCAATCAGATTATTATTTTGATCAAAACGAAAACCCTATTGCGTCTCAAGGCGATTATATACTGTGGGATGCGCATATTGTGGCCGATTACCAGCAATGGCAAGCAAGGTTATGGGCAAAAAATGTGTTTGATACACACTACAGCCATTTAAAGTTCGATCTCAGCGAGTTTTTAGGAATGTATGAAGACTTCAAGGGCGAAGGCCGGCGTGTAGGTTTGGACGTAACCTTCCATTTTTAAGATAGATCCTTGAGGTTGTTGTGACGAGGCACTTAATACAGGTATTGATGGGGTTACTGTTGCTGATAAGTGCCCAGACACATTCGGCGAGTTTGCAGCACGTGGTGGTAACACAGAATTCCATGGATTTTGACGCGCCACCCCATTACTACCGCATCAGCGAAACAGCTCAATTACCGACATCAAAAAAACAGTTACTTAGCTGGCTGGAACAGCAGCCTAAAGTAGAGCGTCCGCAGTTATTTGGTGGGCGTTACGTTAGCGTCTACAAGGTCACGAATCAGTCTTCGCAGCAGCAATGGGTGTATGCCCCTTACAATAGCGTGGTATCTGTCATTAATACGCAGGTATTTACGCAATCAGGAAGCACGCTTTATCAAAGCGGTGAGCGCGGTCAGTATGAGTTTGCTTTTCACTATGGGAAAACACTCACCCTGCCGTTAGATGAGTCGGTAATTATCGTGACCGAGTTTCATAGCGCGGCATTTTATACCCCGCCAAAGATAAAGCTATCTACGCCGGGTGACTATCAGCAGCAAGCGATTTGGGAAAACCTCATCATGATGCTGTGTTTCAGTGTGGGTATTGTGCTGGGGCTCTACAACTTATTGATTTACCTAGGCTCGAAAGACAAAACTCATCTTTACTATGCATTTTTTACTGCTGCCTGGGTGTTTGCATGGAGTCACTTCTTTCATATTCCGAGCCAGCTTTTTGCCATCGACTTGACTGCTCTGCACTGGTTTGGCTTTATTCTAACACCTTTGGCTAACACCCTATTTTACATCCACCTGCTCAAGCTTAATGAGACCCACCCACGATTTGCCCGAGGAGCGTTAATCTTCTCATGGGTGTCGTTAATTGGTTTGCCAATAAGTGTAATCTCCCCCGGAGCTGGGTTTATTTGGGCCACATTCGCGACCGCGATAGCGCTGTGTTTAGGGCTTTACATTGGTATTAGACGAATAATGCAAGGCTACAAACCAGCCCGTTATTTTGTGTTGGCTTACATGTGTATGGCGCTACCAAATATGGTGGGTAACTTAACTAATCTTGGGCTATTGCCTTCGGTCAATATTAATTTGTATCACCTTGGTTTAATCGGTACAGCGTTGGATGCGTTGTTACTCGCTTTTGCCGTGGCCGACAAGTTTAGACTGATTAATGATGCCAATGTTGAATTAACTAAAAATCTTGAAGCAAAAGTGCAAGAGCGTACGGGTGAGTTGCAGGCGTTAACGGTTGAGCTACGGGATGCCAGCGAAGCAAAAACTCGCTTTTTGGCGAACATGAGCCATGAGATCCGCACTCCTATGACATCTATCATTGGTTACGCTGAAGGGCTGTTATTAGGGGATGTAAAAGCGAATGAGCAAAGCCAAGCGACCCATGTGATTGCACAAAACGCCCGCCATGTGCTTGGGTTACTCAATGATATTCTCGACATGTCGAAAATAGAAGCCAACCGTCTTGAGGTCGAAAGCGCGAAAACGCACTTATTTAGCGCCATAGGCCAAGTGGAGTCTATTCTTGGTAAGCAAATTCGCGATAAAGGTTTGGGATTTTCGTTGCATTACCACTTCCCATTGCCGGACTATATCTACACTGACGCTACTCGGTTGCGACAAATACTGTTAAATTTAACCGCCAATGCCTTAAAATTTACCAGTGTTGGCAGCATTAATATTGATGTTGCAGCAAAGGATGAGCGCCTTATTATCACCGTAAAAGACACCGGTATTGGCATGAGCGAGCAAGAACAGTTTCAGCTATTTGAAGCCTTCTATCAGGCGGACTCTTCCACTTCACGTAAATACGGTGGCACTGGGTTGGGCCTAAATATATCAAAGAGCTTGGCGCGCAAACTCGGTGGCGACATTGACGTGCAGAGTATTCAGGGGCAGGGCACCGCTTTTACTGTCGATTTGGCGCTTAAAACAACCGAGCAAACGCAATGGTTAGAGAGCTACAGCAAAGCGCTCAATGCGGATGAGCATAGTGAGGACTGTATCGCTCAAAGTGAGCTGCATGGCCATGTACTGTTGGCAGAGGATAACCGTGATAATGCCAAATTGCTGCAGCGTATATTGGAGCGCATGGGATTGCAGGTGACTTGGGTCGAAAACGGGCAGTTAGCTGTCACTCAGGCGTTGGAAAGAGACTTCGACCTAGTGTTGATGGATATCCAAATGCCCATTATGGATGGCGAGCAAGCACTGTCGTTTTTGCAAGCGACGGGATGTACTACGCCGGTGATAGCACTCACGGCGAATACCATGAGCCATGAAATTGAGCGATATTTAAAGCTTGGATTTGCGGATCACCTTGGCAAACCCATCGACAGAGAGCAGTTTGCTAAAAAGATTGCCCACTATCTCGCACTGCCGGAGCAATTTGTTGATATTGATTTGCCTGAGTCGGATATGCAGGCTCTTCGCGATGACTATGTATCAGGGTTGGCTGAGCAGCGGGTGCAGCTAGAAAACCAATCCAGATATGGGGACCTGATCGGGCTGGGTAAGTCTGTTCATGCCCTTAAAGGAAGCGCTGCAATGTTTGGTTTCGAGCAGCTTCAAGCGTTAGCGGAGCAAGCGGATAAGATATTAAAAGGTGAACACCCGGAACAGGCTATGGGGTTAATTGATGGCCTCATCGCAGAGCTGGCTAAGCTTGAGCACGATGCCCTTAAGCGCGACCCGAACTTATGTTAATGGGTCGCTTTTTCAAGGTAAAGCATGCGAGGACAGGTGACGCGGTTTAGATTGGACGACTCAGTCTGATTGTAATCGCCTTTGCATATCTTGGCGCACAATATCCAGTGCCGCGAGCGCGGTACTTGGTTCAATGTCGTTTTGTTCCAACAGCATGATTAGGTCTACGGCTAATTTTACTTCTTCTGGTGCGTTATCGAGATTGTTCTCGGGTTTGGGCATGACTTCCTCGCTTTGCGATTAGGCTTAAGGCTACTTTTACGGCGGCCTCAACCTTCTCCTGCATTTGCTCAGCCTCAGCTGTGGATAGGTAAAATGCCATATCAACATCAAAGCGAATATAGCGGGGTGGAAGTTGATTGAGCACCGTACAACATAGGTCCGCTAGTGTATCGCTGTCATACATATGCTGCAATTGTTGGCGATCGATTTCCTCTAATACCAACTTTTCGTAATAATTGTGGACGTCGTCATGTAGTTTCATAACTCACTGTTTTCCCGTAACTATACCATCTTAATTAGCATAGCTCAGGTTAACTAACTGTCCAATATAAAGCACTGATGAAATTGCTCTACAAGTTGCCAATGCACTTTGACAAGCTGCGCTACATTGCGTTGATATCCGCCGCCAAGCATAGTGCAAATTGGGATTTCATGGTGTTTTGCATGAGTAAGCACCTGAGCATCACGGGCGCCGACACCGGCCAAGCTTAGGCTCAGGGTTCCTAACTCGTCATCGCTGTGTACATCGGCCCCGGCATTATAGAAAATAATATCCGGGCGATGCAGACGCTGCGTTAACTTTAGCGCTTGTGTGAGTGTCTCCAAGTAAACACGGTCGTCGCAATGCAAAGGCAGAGCAAAGTCGTAGTCTGAGCTTTGCTTGATGCGTGGAAAGTTACGCTCACCATGCAATGACAAGGTTGTAATGGCGTCGTCACTTTCAGCGATGGCGGCGCTGCCATCACCTTGGTGAACATCTAAATCAATAATGAGGGCGTTATCAATGAGCCCCGCTTGATACAAATATCGGGCTGCGGTGATAGCATCATTAAAAATACAAAAGCCACTGCCATAGTTGCCAAAGGCATGGTGGTAACCGCCCGCTAAGTTCATCGCGGCCCCGTCTTTAAGTGCCGCTTGGGCTGCGCCCAAAGTGTTGCCAACTGACTGTAGGGTGCGCTCTACCAATGCGTCGCTGTGGCAAAAGCCGATGCGTTTTTGCGCTTTATCCGCCAACGTGCCAGTGATGAACTGATGGACATAGTCAGCATCATGAGCAAGCTCTAACGTGCTCACCGAGATAGGTTCGGCGCAACTAATAGTAAAACCTGATTTGAGTTCTGGGTGTGCGCACAGCATGTCGAAGAGTTGTTGATATTTACTGATTGGAAAACGATGGTGAGCAGGTAGGTCGAGCTGAGAGTAGATAGGGTGATAAAATAATTTCATCGTATCGCTTGCTTCTCTGCTAATTGTATTTTTTCTTCACAGGCGCTAATGGCCTTACGGCAGCGTCCTAAGCGTGCATGCAGCGCTAAGACTTCCTGATTTAACTTAGCAACGGTGGTGGCATCAGCGCCATGCATCTGTTGTTTGCGGTCGTCAATCATTTGCCCCAAGCGACGTTCAAATTCGTGATTTTTAGCCAGCTCTTGATAAAGCTCATTGGTTGGCTGAATAATTTTTTTCACCGCTTTTTGGTACTTTTTTGCCCTCGCCGTAGGTGTATTTTCTTTCGCCCACACAGAGGTTGCTTTAAGCACTTTGACGATGGCTTCTATTTGCTCGGTAATATGCGTGAGAGCAAAACCATATTGATGACGACCTTGATGCTCAAGACTTCTCGTTAGTCTTTCAAGTTGCGTTTGCACTTCATCAACGTAATCAACGAGCAGCATACTTTTGCTATTAAACACACTGCGATCGAACAATGCATGTTTGGATTGCATAAAACGATTTTTAGCAAACCAATTGGCTTTATCAAATTGTTCAGCATCGCTGCGCAGACGCTCCAGTTGTTGCTGTAATCGCGCTAATGCATGGCCAGAGCTCATTACAAATAAGCCTCATAGACGAGTTTCAGTGCTAACACAATAACAACGGTGTTAAATACCGGGCGGATCATTTTTGAGCCGAAGCGAATAGCTGAATGAGCCCCCAGCCAGGCCCCTAACATCAAGAATAACCCCATGGTAGCGCCGAGTAAGAAGTTAACATGACCAAGGGCTACAAAGGTGATCAGCGAAATAAAGTTACTGACAAAATTCATCGAGCGGGCTAAACCGCAATTGATCAACAGGCTCATTTTATAAAGGAGGCTATTTGACGCGGTCCAGAATGTGCCTGTGCCCGGGCCAGCCATGCCATCGAAAAAGCCTAAGGCCAAGCCTTGGAGCCACTGTTTTATGCGCATAGCGCCAGAGAGCAGCGGTAAATCGTTACTCTGCTGTGGACTGAGCTTGCCAAATAAGGAGTAGATAGCGACGGCGATGATCACCACAGGAATGAGTTTGTTGAGAAACTCGGTGCTCATACTATCGACCAATAAGGTGCCTAGGGTAGCGCCGATAGCGGTGGCGAGAATCGACGCAGCCCAGAACTTAGGGTCGAACAAACGTTTACGGTAATAGGTGACACTGGCTGTCAGTGAGCCAAAACTGGCCGCTAACTTGTTCGTCCCTAGAGTTAAATGCGGGGGTAATCCGGCAGTAAGTAGGGCCGGTACGGTTAACATACCGCCGCCGCCGGCGATAGCATCTATAAAGCCTGCAGCAAGGGCTACGGCGCATAAAATGGCCCAAGTCGATGGGTCGAGAGCTAGTTCAAACATCTAATAATCTATTTTTCGTTTAAAGGGCGGCAAGGTATCGAGCATGGCTTTACCATAACGCTTGGTGATTAAGCGGCGGTCGAAAATGGTAATCACACCACTGTCTCTTTCTTTGCGCAGCAGTCTACCACAGCTTTGTACTAATTTCTTGGCGGCGTCCGGTACGGTAATGGATAAAAACGGGTTGCCTCCTTTTTGCTCTACAAACTCTGCTTGCGCTTCTTCAATCGGTGAGGTGGGCACCGCAAACGGGATTTTTGTGATCACTAGATTAGTCAGGTAATCGCCTGGCAAATCGAGGCCTTCAGACAAACTTTGGGTGCCAAACAGCACACTGCCTTGGGCATCATCAATACGGCGCTTATGGCGTCGGATCAGTGTATCCCGAGAGAGCTCGCCTTGCATTAAAATGTCCCACCCTTGTTTACGCAAACGCTCGGCGACATGGTGCATTTGCCAATAGGAAGCAAACAACACCAGATTGGCTTTGGATTTATCTAGGGTATTGGGCAGTGCTTTGGCAAGGTAATCGCTAAACGCTTTGTCGGTTGGTTCACACTCGGTTTTGGGAATATGCAGCTGCGCTTGATTGGGGTAATCAAACGGTGAGGGCACCTTGATAAACTTAACTCCTTGCTCTGAGCGTAGCCCGCTTTCATGGGCAAAATGTTCAAAGGAGCCCAAGGCGCTGAGCGTGGCCGAGCACAATACCGCTCCTGCACACTCGCGCCATAATTTATCTTTGAGGTAAAACCCCACTTCAATAGGGCAGTCACTCAGGAGGTAGTCATGGTGGTTTTTATACTCCATGCGCTTTATCCATCTGGCATGAGGAACGCTTTCGCTTTCTTTAGCATAACTTTGCCACAGCTTTTGTAGCGTTTCTAAACGGGCTATATATTGTCCACTTTCAGCTAAAATAGGGTCAGCAATAAACGGCTTCACATCGCCATCATTTACGTCACTACTGAGCGCTTCGTGCATCTTGTTGAGGGTGCGTAGCGCCGTTTTACTGGCTTCACTGATATCTTTGGCTTGCACTGTGAGCTGTTGCGGCAGCACTCCGTGTGAGAAACGATAGGTGTCGTCTTCGGTGTATTGAAAGTCTGCACTATCAAGCATACTCAGCACGGCTTTCATGCCTCTGGCCACATCATCAAGGGCATCATTGAGTTTAAACTGGCTACCTGATGCGCTGGCGCTAAAAATGGTTTGCGCCATTTTGCCGCTGAATTTGAGTAGTTTCTCGAGCCAATCCTGAGTCCCTTTTAAGGTGGCTGCTGCAGATGAAAAGTCGCGAGTGATATGCGGTAAGTGGTGCGCTTCATCAATCACATAAATACAGTTCTCTGGCTCCGGCAAAATCACGCCACCGCCGAGCTCCAAGTCGGCCAACAATAGACTGTGGTTGGCCACTAACACATCCATTTGCGCTATTTTTTGCCGCGCAAGATGGAAAGGGCAGGTTTGGTGTGCTTTCATCTGCCGTTGGCAGGCATGCTTATCACAGGCAATAAGGTGCCATACGCGATCTGGGATCACGTCGGCCCATGAGTCTCGGTCACCTTGCCACTGTTTGTTTTGGTAAGCATCATGCAGCTGATGCAGACATTTTTGCTCCATGTCACTCAAAGGAGAGCTTAAAGTGGGCGTCAACGCGAGTTGCTCTTGTTCGCCATTGACGGCGTTATGGAGCTTATGGGCGCAGATATAGCGCCCCCGGCCTTTGACCAAATCATAACTAAAAGTAAGACCGCTGTGCTGGGCAAAAAAGGGTAACTCTTTATAGAGCAGCTGCTCTTGCAAGGCCACTGTAGCGGTTGCAATCACCAGCTTTTTATTACGTTTGAGTGCCAGTGGTAAGGCACCTAAGCAATATGCCAAAGATTTGCCGGTTCCGGTTCCGGCTTCGACCACGCAAATGCGCTGCTTTTTGTCGTATTCACCAGCGAGTGTTTTTGCTATTTCTGCGACCAAGTAGTTTTGGCTAGCACGAGGGCGATAATCGTCCATGCTTGAAGCTATCCGCTGATGAGCGTTTCGGATTGTTTTTTTCAGCGGATCGGATAGCATGGTGTATCAACTTATGTATATATTTACAGTGCGACCATTTTAGAGTGTGGCTGCATATGACTCAAGTGACAATTCACTTATGTTGTGATGCTTGGGCAAGACATAGAAAACAACGCGCTGTATTTACTCACTTCTATAGGTATTCGGTTGGCTCCAATAGCAGGGTTTATCCTTTCCGCGCAAACACGGCAACTGAGCGATGGTATCAGTCATGTCTTTTGGCTGGCCACAGACAACGGCCCAGTTAAAGCACAATCTGTCGCTGAGTCTGCGGTATTTTTCGTTGCCCAATCGCAGCAGCAGCGAGTGATAAAATTACTCCAAGCCGCTAACTTACCTTGTGATATCCGCACAGTAACGCTGCACTCTTTTGCCGGTAAACCCATGGCAGGGTGTTATTTCACGCACTTGAATCAGTTTTATGCGGCGCGAGAACAGCTTAAAGAGCAAGGAATTACGTTATACGAGGATGATATCCGCGCGCACGAGCGCTTCTTAATGGAGCGATTTATTCGCGGCGGCGTTTGGGTAGACGGCACCTCCAGTGCTAATGGCTCCTTAGTCCAAGCGCGGTTTAAAAGCCATCCCCACTACCGGCCCACTTTGCGGGTTTTATCGCTGGATATTGAATGCAGTGGCGATGGTGTGCTTTACAGTGTTGGCTTGGTAAGTGAACGGTTTAAAAAGGTGCTGATGGTTGGGCGTAGCACCGAAGAGCGCTCGTGGCTTGAGTATGTTGAGGATGAGGCCGCTTTGCTCGTGCGGTTACAAGAGCACATACACCATATAGACCCTGATGTGATCGTTGGTTGGAATGTGGTCGACTTTGACTTTCAGCTGCTGTGCTATCGCGCTCAACAATTGGGTATTCGTCTTAATTTAGGACGCAATAACGAGGCGGTTGTGTGGCGCGGAGGAAAAGTCGCTAAGCTTATAGTTCCCGGGCGCGCTGTACTTGATGGCATTGATATGCTTAAAAACGCCACATATTACTACCCCAGCTTTGCCCTTGATAATGTTGCCCACGAAATCCTTGGCGAGCGAAAGCTTATCGAAAACAAAGACAAAGTTTCCGAGATTTCCCGGCTTTTCAACGAAGATAAACTGCAACTTGCTGAATATAACTTAAAAGACTGTGAGCTTGTATTAGCCATCTTTGCTCGTCTTGAATTGGTCGACTTTGCTATTGTGCGGACCCAGCTTACAGGGCTGCCATTAGAACGGCTAGGAGGGTCGGTGGCGGCGTTCACCAACCTTTATTTGCCATTGTTACATCGCAGTGGTTATGTGGCTCCTAATTTAGGCGATCATGGATTGACCTTCGACAGCCCAGGCGGTTATGTGATGGACTCGGTGCCCGGCCTTTATCAAAATGTTGCAGTTCTTGACTTTAAAAGCCTTTACCCGAGTATTATTCGTACCTTTTGTATCGATCCCATGGGCTTAATAGAGGGGCTCAATGCTCCTGATGACGCAATTGTTGGGTATCATGAGGCATTTTTTTCTCGCAGCAAACATCATCTTCCTGATTTGGTTGCCAGCCTCGCACAGGCCCGCCAAGAGGCCAAAAAGCACCGCGACCCTCATCTTCAGCAGGCCATCAAGATTATCATGAACAGCCTATACGGTGTGCTTGGCTCAAAAGGTTGTCGCTTTTACGACCCTAGACTAGCCAGTTCGATTACCCTGCGCGGGCACGATATTATGCAAACAACGCGACAGTGGCTGATTGAATATGGTGTTGATGTGATCTACGGCGATACCGACTCTACCTTTATCGCACTACCCGAAGAGCTTAGTGACGAACAAAGTCACACGTTAGCCAAAGAGTTAGTGACAAAAATTAACGACCGTTGGCGACAAACACTTGAACAAAGCTATGGAATACCTAGTTATTTGGAGCTTGAATACGAAAGCCTATATCGACCTTTTTTTATGCCCAAGGCAAGGCATAAAGACGTGGGAACGAAGAAACGTTACACTGGTTTATTGGTCCAGAAGCACCGAGAACTCGTTTTTAAAGGCATGGAGTCGGTGCGTAGCGATTGGACGCCACTGGCGAGAAAGTTTCAAGGTGAACTGTTTCAAGGATTATTCACTGGTGCAAATCTGCAACATATCATTGATAATTATGTTAACACTTTACAGAAAGGGGATAACGCTCAGCTCTTAACTTATGCCAAACGCTTAGGCAAAAACCCTGATGAATACACCAAAGCAACTCCCCCTCATGTGAAAGCTGCACGAAGTAGTACTCAAAGTTACGCTAAAGGTGATTGGGTTGAGTACGTTATAACAGTTGATGGTCCTCGCTGCACCCCTAGCAGTAGGCCACTGGACTTAGCACATTACCTTGAGAAACAGCTAAAACCCATTATCGATGACATTGCTGATGTGTGCGATGTATCGCTTCACTGCCCCCTAGATAGTCAATTCACATTAATTTAATCTAAAAACCCCTTTATTTACAAAAGAGTCTCTATTGTCCTTCTTTTTTACCTGGGCGCTGAGCTTTTAAGTTTGTTTAGTGATCAATTGTTATGGATATAGCTGTTTTGTTAATTTGGTGTTGACCAGTAATTCCATAATTGTTTATTATCACAATCAAAGTGCATTAATTAGTGCATTTAATTACAAGCGGTTAACAGCCGCGATAAAAACAATCACGTCTACAAGTGATCCAGGGAGAATCTAATGTTAAATAGCAAAATCGCAAAATCAGTGCGTTTAGCACTTGCTTTTGGTGCTGCTTCAACAGCAGGCATTTCGGCAAATGCCATCGCTGCTGAAGAGGGTGCTGATGATGTTGAGCGTATCGAAGTAACCGGTTCGCGTATCAAGCGTACTGATCTTGAAACAGCTACTCCAGTACAAGTAACCTCTGCAGAAGATATCGCTATGTCGGGCTTTACCCGCGTCGAAGATATCATGAATAACCTACCGCAAATCGAGGCATCACAAACTGCATTCCAATCAAATGGTGCAACCGGTACGGCAACGCTTGACCTTCGCGGTATGGGTGCTCAGCGTACGCTAGTACTTATCAACGGTCGTCGTGCACAAGCTGGTGGTATTTACACGCAATCGGCTGATATTAACCAAATTCCAGCTGCGCTAATTAAACGCGTTGAAGTAATGACCGGTGGTGGTTCAACAACTTATGGTGCCGATGCGGTAGCGGGTGTTGTTAACTTCGTAATGAATGATGACTTCGAAGGCTTCCAAGTTGATATTGGTGGCTCTGCGTACCAACACGATAATGACAATGAGTACATCCAAGGCTTGATGGATGAGCGTGACTTCGAATATCCAAGCGGTAGCGACGGTTTTGATGGCGCAGCGTTTGATTTCAGTGCAACACTTGGCGGCACCTTTGATGGTGGTAAAGGTCATGCAGTTGGTTACGTAACCTACACCAAGCAAAACGAGTTACGTCAAGGTGCGCGTGACTACTCATCATGTGCATTGAACGCTGCAGGTACTGCATGTGGTGGTTCTGGTAACGCGGTTATTCCTAACTTCTACGTATCACTTCCAACCGAAACCGGTGGTGTAGACTTCGGCGAAGATATGTATGAGTACTGGACACTTACTCCAGACAGTGGCTTCACCGATTCAGTAGGCAATGTGTATAACTATGCACCAATTAACCACTTTATGCGCCCAGATGAGCGTCATACATTTGGTTTATTTGCTAATTATGAAATTAATGAACACTTCAACCCTTATGTTGAAACTATGTTCATGCGTGACCGCACTACAGCGCAAATCGCGGAATCAGGCACCTTCTTCGATACCAGTTATGTAATGGATTTCGATAGCCCACTTATCTCTGATGCACAACGTGAAGCGCTAGCAGATCGTTTCGGCATTGGCTCTGGTGATCAGTTCGCAACCTACATTGGTAAGCGTAACGTAGAAGGCGGTCCTCGTTCAGATAAGCTTGAGCACAACTCATTCCGTATGGTATTGGGTACGCGCGGTGAGCTGAGCGACCTTTGGACGTATGATGTGACTGCTCAATACGGCTCAACGTCGTCGTCGTCAGCATATATTAACGACTTCTTTGGTCCACGTATCACCACAGCGCTTTCAGCGAATGGTGAAAGCTGTGCAGACAGCGATGGTTGTATTCCATACGAAGTATTCACCTACGAGGGTGTAACTCCAGAAGCGGCAGGAGCGCTTACAGGTACAGCTATCTTGAACGGTGTTACAGAGCAAATCATCCTAGGTGGTTTCGTCTCAGGTGAATTCGATTACACGCTACCGAGCTCAGATTACCCAATCGCAGCGGTATTTGGTGCAGAGTATCGTGAAGAAAACTTTGAACGTACAGCCGATGAAGTATACGCGCAAGGCCTTCTTTTAGGTCAAGGTGGCACAACTAAGAGCTTGGAAGGTAGTTACGATGTAACTGAATTCTACACAGAGGTAAGCCTACCGATTGTAGAGGGTAAAACAGGCTTCGAAAACTTCACCCTTGATTTAGCCTACCGTTGGTCAGATTACAGCACCTCAGGTTCAGAGCCTACTTATAAAGCAGCCATTAACTGGGATGTAACGTCTGATTGGAAAATCCGTGCAAGCTATAACCGTGCAGTACGTGCTGCAAACAACGGTGAGCTCTTCGCACAGCAAAGCTCTGGTTTATGGCCAGGTGTAGATCCATGTGCAGGCGATGAGCCAGAACTTACAGCCACACAATGTGCGAACACAGGTGTATCTGCTTCCCAATACGGTAGCGTAGGTAAGAGCCCTGCGGATCAGTATAATGGTTTCTTCGGTGGTAACCCTGACTTGACACCTGAAATCGCGGATACCATTACCCTAGGTCTAGTGGCTGAGCCAATTGAAGGGCTTAACTTCTCACTCGATTACTGGGATATTGAACTTGAAGACGCGATTGGCAATATCGACCCTGAAGTCATTGTTCGTCAGTGTGGTATTACTGGAGACCCAGCAGTATGTGATAACGTTCAACGTACGCCAGGAAGCGGCAGCCTATGGGTAGGTAGCGGTCAAGTGGTAGCGACAGATATCAACTTGGGTCAATTGCATTGGGAAGGTATCGACCTTTCTGCAAACTATGACTTTGAGGTTGCAGGCGGTACGCTTTCAACTAACTTAATTGGTTCATATTTCATCACCAAAGAGTACGATAACCTCCCAGGTATTACTGAGGCGTATGACTGTGTAGGTACACTTGATAATGGGTGTTTTGCACAGCCTGAGTGGCGTCACGTGTTCACTATGAACTATGACACTGGCAGCTTCTGGCGTGCTACGTTGAAATGGCGTTACTACGGCGAAGTTAGTGACTACAGTGGTGATGATACGCTTGTTCAAGATGGCATCAGCTCACAAAGTTACTTAGATCTTAAAGGTAGCTTCACTATCAATGATTACACTAGCGTATTAGTGGGTGTTAACAACATCATGGATAAAGAGCCACCATTGGTAGGCGGTTCGCTTTCTACCAACGGTAACGCGATTGCTGGTTTCTACGACACATTAGGTCGTTATTTCCACGCAAACGTAACATTCAAGTTCTAAACTTGTTTAATCCCTGAAAAAGCGAGCCTCGGCTCGCTTTTTTTGTTACTAAATTTTAATATTAATATCCTATCTTATGGTTTTTGGAGGCCGCTTGACTAGCTTGCAACATGCCGCAGCGCTATTAAAAGAAGACAATAAAGAGCAAGCCATTACTCTGTTCCAAGAGTTAGCTAAGAAAACCGACACAAAAGAGCCTGCGCTTCGCCAATTACTGCGCTTAGCCTTAGCAGAGCAGCGCTGGAAGGAAGCGAAAAACTATGTTGTGTGTTTACAGCAATTAAACCCGAGTAGTCGCGAGTATCGTCAAGTTATTACTGATATCGGTGAGCATTTAGGAGACTTTACTTTTATTTGCGCTGGATATGAGCGTTATTTGCAGTGTCATGACACCGACGACACAGCACATTTCAATTGCGGGTACTATGCCCGCAAAGCAACGCGCCCAGAAATAGCGATAACGCACTTTGAGCGCGCCTTAGAGCTCGGCATTGAAGACCCTCATGAGGTGCACCTCAATTTGGCATTGGTGTACTCTGAGCTGTTACTCGACCCAGAAACCGCGCAACAGTGGCTAGGTAAAGCTCTGGAGCTAAAACCAGATTATGTTGATGCTCTCTTTAACCTCGCTGCGATTAAAGAATTTGCCGGAGACAAATGCGCTGCAAAGCAATTATTTGAGCAGGTACTGACCATTGACGCGCAGCACTCATTGGCACTGTCGCGCCTTGCTGACCTTGATCAGTTCAATACTGAGTCGGCGCACAATTATGTGACTCGATGCCAAGATGTGATGACTAAAATGCCCGCGCAACTAAGGTGTGATTTACATTATAGTTGTGGCAAAGCGCTCGATGATGCGAGGCTATATAAACAGGCGTGGATGCATTACTCTCAAGCTAACTCTCTCAATAAGCAATCTCTTGCATCATTCAATGTTGCTTCACTTGAGCGCATTGAACAAAGTATTTTCGCCCGCGCCGAACATATATCTCAGCTAGCCGCGCAAGACTCGCCATCAGTACAGCCAATCATCATTTGTGGTATGTTCCGCTCGGGTTCGACCTTATTAGAACAAATATTAGGCGCTAGCAGCTATATTCAGGCTGGTGGTGAGTTGGAGTTTGTACATCGCCAGCTTTTTGAGCTCACCAACAAACCAATTCAATTGCTAAATAAAGCAGGGACGCCGGGTTTCGCTCATGCGTATGATGACTTGTTAGTGAGTGTGGCGAAAGGGCACGATTGGGTTACTGATAAGCGGCCCGAAAATTACCTCTATATAGACATATTAAAGCAGCTCTACCCCGGCTTAAAAGTGATATGGACGCAACGTGATATAAGAGATAACGCGCTTTCGGCTTATTTTCAGCGCTTGGGGCCGAGCCTTAACTATGCAACTGACCTTGATAACATTCGCCATATGTATGAACATCAACAGCGCCTCAAAGCGCACTGGCATCAGCAGTACGGCAATGACATTATGACTGTCGAGTATGAACAACTAGTAGCGCAGCCGGAGCAAGTGCTCACGACATTGTTTTCTCAGCTAGGTATCCAGTATGACGGTGAGGCAGAGCGCTTTCATAATCAGCGCTCACATGTCAGAACTGCAAGCGTATGGCAAGTTAGAAAGCCTTTGTATAGCTCATCCGTCGGCCGTTTTAAGCACTATAAAGAGGCGATTTTAGCGCAGCGCGCATTCCCTTATTTCAGTGAACTGCTGTGAGCTGGTTCAAGCGGTTGGCATAATGTCCGTGGGCAAGGTGATACGCGGTTGTTCACTGGTGATAGGGTAGGTGCCATGCCACAGGTAGCTTGGGAAAATAATAATCTGCCCCGGCTGAGGGCAAATGAGTTTATCTATCTGCTCTCGCTCACCTAAATTCAAACAGGTTTCTCCAAGTCGCAGCCACCCACTTCGTGTGGGATCATCCTTATGCATTGACTTCGGTACTTGAATATAAGCCGGGGCTGAAATCCATCCAGAGGGATGGATATGGTTGCGATGATAACCGCCTTTTCCAAGCTGTACCGACCAACTGCCATTGACTTTAAACTGGCCATAGTTACGTCTATAAAGGGGGTGTGAACGATCGGTTGGTAGAGATGCTAAATATTCGGTAATGGCTAGGTGCAATGCCCATTTGTATTCTTTTATGAGCACATGATTAGAAAACAGCAAGTTACCTGAAGTTTGTGTGCCTAATTCAACGCTTTGATCTAATGGTTGCTTGGTCACTTTACGGTGCTTGGCTGTTAACAGCGCTGAGAGTTCAGATAAGAAGTCCGACAATTGAGAAAAGCGAGCAGGCGTAGGTAATGATTTAACCTTAACCGTGTGCTCGTAGTCGCACAGCCACTGCCATCGCTCATCGCCCTTCAAGCGCCATATTGTGCTTAAATAAGCCCATAGCTCTTGATTGTCTGGGGCGTAATCTAGCGCTTGTTTTATCAGTGTTTCGGCAGCGTGATAATGACTCAACTCAAGTTCGCAGTTCGCCAAGTCAATTTGGTAACGTGTGACACTGGGGCATAAATTGGCCGCTTCTCGGAACAAGGAGTAGGCCTGCTCACCATTACCTTGTTTATCTAAAATCAGAGCTTTTGCATGCACAAACCGAGGGTCGCCATTGAATTTTTCGAGGCCTTGGGCACATAGCTGCTGAGCTTCATCTATATGGCCTATGCGTATTAGTTGTTCGATGGCGGACAACACTAAATCTGGGTGCCAGTCATAATGATGCAGTGTCTGTTTATAACTGCTCATATAGTGTTGTTCTTGCTCGGTGTGCCAGTAAAGCTTATTTAAACTTTCGTGTGCGGGAATATAATTCGGAGCCAAGCTGAGGGTGTGAAGTAATGCTTGCTGCGCGCTACGATAATCACCGAGTTCGTAAGCGCAACATCCAACCACATAGCTCAACTCGGGCAATTTTGGCTGCTGTTTTTGTAAGTCGATAAACAGCGCTTTGGCTTTTTCAGTTTCACCTACATCACGGTATAGGCAAGCTAATTTATATTGCAAATGAAAGTTATTGTGGTGTTGGTTTAGTAGCTGATGAAGCAACTCACTGGCCTCCAGGTAATGCCCAGAGGCAAGCTCATAGTCCACATCCAGCAAGTGCCAATGTATCGCCTGCTCCGCAGAGCGTTTACTCTGTAGTAGTAAGGATTTGGCTTCGCGTAGCCGTAAGGTCCGTATCAGCGCGTCGATATAGAGTAAGTTCGCGGCTTCATTGCGTTTTGAATTAGCCAATGTGGCAATACATTCACAAAAGCTTTGTCGTTTAAATTGCAACTTAGCGAGCTCAAATTGGGCCCCTAAATTTGCAGGTTCAATACGCAAAAGTTCTTGGAGGACGCGTTCAGCATCAGCACATTGATTCAAGCAAATCAAATTAGCCGCTTTGAGCAATAAATCCTGTGAGCTAAGTTCAGCGGCCTTCTCTAAGGCATTGAGTGATTGAGAAAACTGACCTTTTTGATAAAGCGCGAACGCGATTGGATAATGTTTCATTACAGCATTGAAAAGTTAACTTTACTTTATAGTAACATTTCAATGCTGCATTTGAATGTTAGTTTTCCGACTTTTCCTTTTTCTCTTTATCAATGTCTTTGATTTCCACAGAGCCGGCTGCTATTTCCTGCTTTTCTCTTATCTTACGCAGAATTTCTGCCTGCTCAGGAGTAAAGCGACCAAAGTCTGCTGTGCGCGTTTGCATAGTTTGTGACACCACGCCTACGTTTTGCGCACCTAAACCACCATCCGCGCCCGCCATACCCGCAGCTTGTCCACCAGAACCATTGACAACAGCATCGAGCATACCAGCTTGATTGCTCGCGACGCCGCCGCCAATTTGGCGGCCCGAACCGGTTAAGTCGGCGAGTGTGTAATCTTCAATTTCAATCTCAACTTTTTCAACGTTACGTAGGTCATATTCGAATTGGCCTTTAGCATAAATAGCAATATGGCGTTTCAAGTCATCTTGAAGCTGAGGGAAATAAAATGTGGCTTGTCGGTAATACTGCGACACTTCAAGTATTTCATCATCAACTTGAGCGCCGCGATTTGAATTAATGAACTCTTCTGCGCGTTTTTCTAGTTGCTTATATACAGTGGCCCCTTTAAACGCTGCGGGATGAAGGCTGGGGCTGCCAATGTAACCTTGATAGAAGCCATAGATGACATTCGGCTTTTCTGCAAAGTTGGGATACACAATACGTTGCTGGATGTCATTGAGTGAAAGTGGGTGGCCCGCAACGGTAATGAGTTTAGCGTCAAGGAGCCCTTCATCTTCAATTTCATCATCTAATGAGTGCAGCGGATAACGCTTAACCAGCTGCTCTAACAGAGTCATGTTATAAAGATTGAGCCAATAGGCGAGCTGCTCTTTCTTATTAAGCTCACTTAGGGGCATTTCTTGCGGTAAGTTTTCCAGGCTTTCTCTTATTTTAGTGAGTGCGAGCTTTAGATCAGACTTTTTGACTCCTTCGAAATAAAAGCGATTAGCTTCAAGCGCTGTTGCTTTATTACGACCCGATGTCATGCGCGTGCCGATAGTTTGCTCGCTTTTCAAGCGCGAGCGATCCGACATTCCCGTGTTGACAACGGTCATCGCTAACAGTTGGTCAATATCATCGTATGCGACTTCAAATTGGGAATTCCATTTGAAACCACCGAAGGCCTGCGCCAATTTTTGCTCCTGATTTTGCTGTGCCAAGCTTGGAGCACTGCATACAAATATAAGCACGGTGGTGAGCACAGTGGTGAATCTAAACATAAAAGGTCCTTGTTATTTATTGTTATATAGTTGCCTTACGTTGATTGTGAGCAACACAGAGTAACCAACTTATACCTACCAAGTAGGTGTGAGACTACTTATAAAAGGTACAAATGGCCGATATAGACTGACTTAGTAAGCAACTTACCGCTAATACCTCACTTACTGTAAAAAAAAAGAAATTTAACTTTTCATTTCCAAATTATGTCAATGCCCAGTATAGCGGCTTATAAGTAGAATTGATTTGTTAAAAATATGTTTAAACCAAAAAAGTAAGACGAAATCAAGGAAAATTGCGATAAACATCAAGTTGACAGCACTGGAACCTTTTAGCATTATTGGCAAGTTGGTATCAGTAGAAAGATACCTAGGTTGGTTTGTCACAAGGCAAGCTAATTAAAATTCAAAAAGTAACATTACTTAATTGGTTGGGAACTATGTCTGTTAAAATCAGAAAGAGTCTTGTAGCTTCTGCGTTGGTTGGCGCAGCTGCACTTGCAAGCAACAATGTGATGGCAGATCCGTTGAATGACATCCACAAAGCGGGTGCAACTATCCAAACGGCTGCTAAAAAGTCTCAAACTAAAATCGATAACATCTATGGTCAAACGCAAGAGCTAATCGCTGATTACCGCGCGACTGTTGATGAAACTGAAATCATGAAGGTCTATAACGACCACGTTCAGCGTCTAGTTGATGATCAAAATTCACAAATTGAATCACTAGAGCGTCAGATTGCAGGTATCGACAAAACTAAACAAAACGTTGTGCCTTTGATGTATCGCATGATCGATACGCTTGAGCAATTCATCAAAGCGGACGTTCCGTTTAATACCGAAGATCGCCTAGCTCGCGTTGAAAAACTACGTGAAATCATGAGCAGTGCTTCTGTAACGACTTCAGAGAAGTTCCGTCAGGTACTTGAAGCATACATGGTTGAGAAAGACTACAGCACGACAATGGTTGCAGACCAAGGTAGCCTGAATATCGACGGTCGTGACATCTCTGTAGACTTCGCACGTCTAGGTCGTATTGCTTATGTTGCGCAATCATTCGACCAGAAGAATGCTTGGGTGTGGAACAACAGCACTAAGCAGTGGGAAGCTTTGGGTGAAGAATTCCTAAAGCCTGTTAAAGAGACAATCCGTATGGCCCGTAAACAGGCTGCACCGGATCTTGTTAAACTTCCAATCTTCGGCGCGGAGTAATAGAGAATGAAGAAACTATTTAAAGGTTTTGCTGTTGCAGCAGTACTATCAGTTTCTGCCGGTGCTGCGCTTAACGCTCATGCAAACACAGAAGTACTTGACCAGATCCTTGATCAAGTTAAAAAAGAGCGTATCTCTGAAGGCAAACTAAACAAACAGCGTGAACAAGAGTTCTTGTCTGCACGCGCTGACAAGCAAGCGTTGCTTAACCAAGCAAAACGTGAACTTGCAGCAGAAAAAGCACGTGGCGAGCGTCTACAAAAAGAGTATGCTCAAAACGAAGTAACCCTAGCGGAAAAAGAGCAAGCGCTTGAAAACGCAAAAGGTACACTAGGTGAGATGTTCGGTGTTGTACGTCGTGCAGCGCAAGAAACCATTGGTTCAATCGAAGCGTCACTAGTTAGTGCTGAAAAGCCTGGCCGTGCTGAAATTCTTCGTTCACTAGCGGCAGCGAAAGAGCTACCCACTACACGTGAACTAGAAGAGCTTTGGATTGCCCTACAAACTGAAATGACTGAGTCTGCGAAAGTTTCTTCTTTCGAAGCTGAAGTTTCAGAGCTAGACGGTTCAACATCAACCAAGCAAGTAACTCGTATCGGTAACTTTAACCTTATTACTGATGACGGCTATTTAGTTTATTCTGCTGAAAACCAAGCGATTCAACCGCTAGGTCGTCAGCCAGACGGTTTCGTACTTGATTCAGCAAAAGACCTAATCGGTACTTCAGCAGACCAGTACACAGGCTTTTACATTGACCCAACTCGTGGCTCAATCCTGCGTCTGAACACGCAAAAAGCTACACCTGAAGAGCGCTTCCACCAAGGTGAAGAAGTAGGTTACATCATCGCTGTACTACTAGTGATTGGTCTACTTATCGCTGTTGTGCGCCTAATCGACCTAACCATCGTTTCAGGTAAAATCAAGAGTCAGCTTAAGAACACCAGCTCACCTTCAGAAGGTAACCCGCTGGGCCGTATTCTTAAAGTTTACCACGACAACAAAAACCAAGACGTTGAAAACCTTGAGCTTAAACTAGACGAAGCGATTCTACGTGAAACGCCACGTATCGAAGCGGGTATCAACATCATCAAGATCTTAGCCGCTATCGCGCCGCTACTAGGTCTACTTGGTACCGTTGTTGGTATGATCAACACCTTCCAACAAATTACCTTGTTCGGTACAGGTGATCCGAAGATCATGGCTGGTTCAATCTCAATGGCTCTAGTAACCACAGCTCTAGGTCTAATTGCGGCACTACCGCTAATCCTAGTTCACGCTATTGTTGCTGGTCGCAGTAAATCAATCATCCACGTTCTTGATGAGCAAAGCGCCGGTATTATCGCTGCTCACGCGGAGAAGGAGAAAGCCTAATGCTAGTCCTGATGGAGATTTGGGAATCTATCAGGGATTTTGTTGGCACAGGCGGCCAGGTATTATACGTGGTCGCGATAGCACTCTTCCTCATGTGGGTTTTAATGATTGAGCGCTATTGGTTCCTACTCTCTGAGTTCCCGAAAATGAAAAAGGGGATTGTAGCGAAGTGGGACGCCCGCCAGGACACTACGTCTTGGTACGCACACAGAATCCGCGATGCATGGATTTCTGAAGCGTCTGAAAAATTAGATGAGCGCATGTTGTTGATTAAGACATTGGTAGCTGTATGTCCACTTATTGGTCTGCTAGGTACTGTAACTGGGATGATCGCGGTTTTCGAAACCATGGCAACTCAGGGCACAGGTAACCCTCGACTAATGGCATCAGGTATTTCAATGGCAACAATCCCAACAATGGCTGGAATGGTTGCGGCACTATCGGGTGTATTCTTTAGTACACGTCTTGAAGCACGTGCAAAAATGGCTAAAGAGAAGCTCGTCGATAGCTTGCCTCATCACTAGAGAGAGATTTGAATATGGCACGTAAACAACGTTTTCGTGAAGAAGAAGAAGCAGCCGTCGATATGACGCCGATGCTGGACATCGTATTCATCATGCTTATCTTCTTTATCGTAACTACTTCGTTCGTTAAAGAAGCGGGTATTGATGTAAATAAACCGGAAGCAGCGCAAGCGACTAAGAAGAAGAATGCAAATATCTTCATCGCTATTCGCTCTAACGGTGAAATTTGGATGGACAAGCGTCAGGTCGATGTCGAGCGTGTTGCTGCAAACATTGAACGTCTACTGGCTGAGCAGCCTACCGAAATCGTAATTATCCAAGCGGATAAAGATGCGAAGCACGGTGTGGTTGTGAAGGTCATGGACCAGATTAAAGCTGCAGGTATCGATAAGATATCAATCGCTGGAGATAAGTAATGATTCGTTTTCTGTTTTCACTGATTGCAGGTGGGGCAGTTACTTTCGGCTTATTCTTTTTCATGGCTTACCTAATCTCCGGTGGAGATAACAGGGCAGCCAACGAGAAAGAGAAGATCGTTGTCGAAATTATGACGAATCCACCTGAATCCAAGGTGCAGGAGCGTAAGCGTGTACCGCCGCCGCCTCCACCACCGCCTAAGCAGCCGCCTAAACCGCAGCCGCCACAGCCTGAGAATAGTAACCCTAATCCAGGTTCACTCGGTTTCAATATGCCAAGTGTTAATGTAGGTAGCTCAGCGGGTGGTCTAAGTGGCCCAGGTGCATTTGGTCGAGATGGTGATGCAACACCTCTTGTTCGAATTGAACCTAAATACCCGGTGCAAGCCGCGCGTGATGGTAAAGAAGGCTGGGTACAGCTTTCATTCACCATTAACGAAGTGGGCGGTGTAGAAGATGTAGAGGTAATCGATGCAGAACCTCGTCGTATCTTCGACCGTGAAGCTAAGCGTGCCTTGCGTAAGTGGAAGTACAAGCCAAAAGTAGTTGATGGCAAGCCGGTTAAACAGCCTGGCATCACTGTTCAGCTTGACTTCAAACTTAACCAAGACCAGTAAGGAGAGTGTAGTATGAAAAATCTATCTAAAGTGACTGCACTCGCTCTGCTTATCTCGTTGTCTGGTAGTGTAGTGAGTACTTCGGTATTCGCTGCGCCTAACTACGAAGAGATAGAAAAGCGCAAAAACGCTAAGACCAAGGTCATGAGTGAGCGCACTGGTAAGAAGGTCATGAAAGCGTTTGAGTTTGTTGATGCAGAAGACTTCAACGGCGCAATCGCAGTTCTTAAAGAACTCGACCCGTCTGATGAGTTCGACCGTGCGACTATTGATCGCTACTTAGGTCAGCTGTATGCCCAAGTAGACAACTATCAGTTGGCTATTAAGTATACACAAGACGCAATCAAGCCAGATGAGCTTAACTTTAACGACCAAGAGCAGGCGATGAAGCTGCTTGGTGACTTGTTGGCTAACATCAAGAAGTACAAAGAAGCAAAGCAAGCGTATATCGACTGGATGGACTTCACTGGTGAAGAAGATCCCACTGTATACACGCGTATCGCTCAAGCGAGTTATGAGCTTGGTCAGTTTAAAGATGTGGTAGAGCCTGCTGAGCGTGCTATTGAGCTCAATGCTAAAAAAGAGCCAAAGAAAGCACCGTTTCAGTTATTGATGGCAGCTCACTATGAAGCAAAAGAATTTGATAAAGCAGTTAAAATTCTTGAGCGCATGGTGAAAACCTGGCCAACAGACGGCAAAGCCTGGGTTAACCTTGGTAAGTTCTATATGCAAGTAGAAGACTATGAAAAAGGTCTCACTACGATGGATATTGCTTATGACAGTGGTTTCTTTGAATCAGAAACTGACTATAAAGTGTTAGCACAGCTCTACTCATTTGTAGGCGTTCCTTACAAAGCCGGTTTCCACATGGAGAAGGCCATCACTGATGGTAAGGTTAAGCGCATTAAGCAAAATGTCACGGCAATGGCTAGCTACTTTCATAATGCTAAAAACATTAAGACAGCAGCGAAGTATTACGAGGAAGCCGCAGAGTTTGATAACGATGCAGAGCTGTTCCGTAAAGCCGGTGCCTTGCGCTTACAAGAGGAACAATTCGATAAAGCAGTGGTTTTATTGAAGCGTGCTCTTGATGAAGGCTCTGATAAGAAAGGGACTATTTACTCTGACTTAGCAGAAGCTTACCTACAGCAAGAAAAGTATAAGCAAGCCTACGCTGCGATTACTAAAGCAGCAGAAGATCCAAGCACGCGTAAATTCGCGCGTAGTTGGAAAACCTTCATTAAAGATAAAGCACAACGTAATGGTGTGAGTCTTTAAGCTCCTTATGCAATAATAAAAGGCCCCTCATTGGGGCCTTTTTTATTTCCACGCAATGCTTATTTAAGGAGCCATACGCGGTGCGCATACACAGCTTAATCTTGTTTGCTTTATTAACAACAGGGTGCTCTGAGCCTCAATCTATTTCAGCAACTACTTCGCAGCAGGCCTTAGTACAATTGAACGCCAAACTTACAGGCGATTTAACGAGCCCCTTAACGCCTTGGCCTTATTCTGATGCGTATCTCAAGCAGCGCCATGACCTATATCAGCAGTTTGATAGAGCGGCGCTCAGCAACGCACAGCGCGCAACATTGGACTATTTAATTACCGAGCAAAGGTATGTACGTCGCTATCAGCCTTGGCCCCTGAGCAGCGCTATTTTCCGCTCTGAGCAGGCATTGCAAGATAGTCAAACGCAAGAACAAGCAGCGCAGTGGCTTGAGTTAGTGAAAAGCCGCTTGCAACAAGGTGAACAAAGCCAAATTTTTGTTAATCGCTATGAATTAGCAATGATGCAAGGTGAAGTAGAGCGGTTAATCGAGCTCGCTGATAACAGTAAACTCAAAAGTGCAGCGGCCCAACTACAACAGTATTTAGCTAACTATCGCCCTCGCAACCAGCTGGGGCTAAGTCAGCTGCCAAATGGCACTCAGTGGTATCAAGCAAAACTAAATTACTACACTGGCCGGGTGCAGGCGCCGATTAAATGGCTTATGCAAATTCAAAGTAAGCTGGCCACACTCTCTGAATATGGCATCGCGCCTTTGCGCCAACCAGACAATGACCAGCGCGATGTAGGGCTAGATTGGCGACAAGGCTATGTGAATAAGCGCCTGTGGGCTCAGCAACAGAGTTTGAGTGTGGAACAAACGCGGTTAGCGCTTTTGTATATGGAGCTTGATATAGGTATTCACAGCCAACTTTGGACTGAGCAAATGGCGCTAACGTCGCTAGCCAAACAGGGGATCAGCGAGCGACGAGCAAAGCAAATGGTGTATGAGGTGGTCGCTTATCCAGCGATGAGCTTTATTTATGGCCATTTAATTGCGCGCGACTGATACTGTCGCAGCGCGCGCAGCGCTGCGTCGTCACATCTTGTTCTAAACGGTGTGGCTCTATGGGCTCTTCACAGTCAGAGCAAAAGCCAAATAGTCCCAAATCAAACTGGCACTGAGTCGCTTCTAAGCGCTCTAGCCGGATAATGAGGTCTTTGTATTCTGGGCCTAAATGTTCGCTCAGTAATGCCACCCAGTCGCTTTCCGGCTCGTTGGTAAGCTTAGCATGCAGTCTTCTTTCATGGACTTGTGAAGCTTGTTGTAGCTTTGCCAAGAGTTGTCTGCGCGCATCCGCAAGCGCCTGAGCAACCTGTTGCTCGAAGTCATGGGTGAGGATACTCATAAATCGCCCCGTGTTTGCCTTGAATTGACTTTTATTGTGGCCAATATTCAAACTTGGGAACATGACAAGGATCAACCTTGGCGAATTTAGCAGATATTTTTTATCATCGTTGAGCGTGGTGCTGTAATTGTGCGAGTACTTCGTCCTTATCATGTAGTCGGCGAATATCATCAAATAGCTGATCTGCTTGATGGTAAGTTCGTCGTAGATACCCTAACCACTGTTTAGTTCTGTTGGCAAAATAACGCTTCGCTTTGGTGTCGTCATCGTGCATAGATGAGTGAATAATATGGTAAAGCACATCGTGCCAAGTCATTTTCTCATGTGTTTTGTTTTGGTCTGCGGCTTTGATCCAAGCCGCTAAGTCTGGCATTGCAAGCGCGCCGCGACCGAGCATCAGATGTTGGCATAAGCTTTGATTCCTCGCACTATGAGCATCGTCGAGGCTCCAAATCTCTCCGTTTGCAACAATTTCAATATCAGCGTTACGCTGCACCAGCGGTGCCAGCAAGTGCCAATAAGCGGGAGGGCGATAGCCGTCGCGTTTAGTGCGGGCATGGATAGCAATACTGTCTGCGCCTGCTTGCACAACAGCATCAAAAATTTCACTACTACGTGAGGTATCGTCAAAGCCCAAGCGTACCTTAGCGGTTACCTTGTGTTCCTGTGCTACTGCTTCACGTACAGTTTTAACGATTTGATAAAGCTGCTCGGGCTCTTTGAGTAGTACGGCGCCGCCTTTACTTTTATTGACCGTTTTTGCTGGGCAGCCAAAGTTAAGGTCAATGCCATGAGAGCCGAGCTCTATAGCCTTAATCGCATTTTCTGCCAGACACTGTGGATGCTGTCCAAGTAGTTGAATCCTCACGGGCGTTCCTGCACGCGTATAACCGCCGTTGAGTAGCTCAGGGCAATAGCGTAAGAAAACACGGCGCGGTAATCGCTGATTGACTACCCGCACAAACTCGGTCACACAGAGGTCAAAGCCGCCAATATCGGTAAGTAGTTGGCGCATTTTAAAATCAACAACGCCTTCCATGGGGGCTAAAATTAGTTTCATATATGACCTTTACTGCTAGCTGGGCGCGTATTCTAACCCGTTCGTCGCTATTGATAAAATACCTATATCGCGCCATAGTTATTCTGGTAATCGATATACCACATAAAAATTTAAAAATAATTTGAAAGGATCCAGGATGCATTCGGGTCTGATCTGTTGAATGCTACCAACCGAGAGAGAGCTAAAGCATGAATAATTTAAAAAAGAACTCCATCGCCTTAACCTTAGGTGCTGTTGTTGCATCGGGTGCGGCTGTGACTGCAACTGATGCGCAGGCCAACCCATTTGAAATGCAAGAGATGGTTGCAGGATACCAGCTTGACGCAGCAGAGGGTAAATGTGGTGAAGGTAAGTGCGGCGGCGAAGCCAAAGGCAAAGAAGGCAAGTGCGGCGAAGGTAAATGCGGCGGTGAAGCCAAAGGCAAAGAAGGCAAGTGCGGTGAAGGCAAATGTGGCGGTCACGGTCATGCCAAAGGTAAAGAAGGCAAGTGCGGCGAAGGTAAATGCGGCGGTGAAGCCAAAGGCAAAGAAGGCAAGTGCGGTGAAGGCAAATGTGGCGGTCACGGTCATGCCAAAGGCAAAGAAGGCAAGTGCGGCGAAGGTAAATGCGGCGGTGAAGCCAAAGGCAAAGAGGGCAAGTGCGGCGAAGGTAAATGTGGCGGTGAAGCCAAAGGTAAAGAAGGTAAGTGTGGTGAAGGCAAATGCGGTGGTCACAGCTAATCAGCCTTGAACTATCGTTAATTACCCGTAGTACCTAACAAGCCGCCGTAGAGCGGCTTGTACACTTTAAGGAGTGCAATATGTTGCAGCAGTCAGCGCCATTAGCTAATGTGGGCCTGGGTCTACGTCGTGAAATGCTGAGCGATATGCTTAATCATATTCCTAAGCAAATTGGCTTTATGGAGGTCGCCCCTGAGAACTGGTTGCGTCTAGGTGGTAAGCTTGGCAAGCAGTTTCGTGCGCTCACAGAACGTCATCCGTTCATTTGCCATGGTTTATCCTTATCATTGGGCTCGCCCGATCCTTTGGATGTGGCGTTTTTAAAAGATCTGAAGCAGTTTTTTGATGTGCACGATATTCGCCTTTACAGCGAGCACCTCAGTTATTGCTCCGCCGATGGTCATATGTATGATTTGATGCCCATTCCTTTCACAGAGGAGTCGATAAGCTATGTCGCTGCGCGGATCCGCCAGGTGCAAGATGTGTTAGAGCGTCCTTTAGTCATTGAAAATGTGTCTTACTATGGCGCGCCAGGGCAGCAGATTACAGAACTTGAATTTACTCAGCGTATATTGGCAGAGGCCGATTGCCAGTTGCTGCTTGATGTTAATAATATTTATGTGAACTCAGTGAATCATGGCTATGATGCCGAGCAGTTCTTGGCCGGTCTCCCCAGCGAGCGGATCGCCTACATGCATGTGGCTGGGCACTACAACGAGGCTGAAGATTTAATTGTCGACACCCATGGCGCTGATGTGATCGACCCCGTCTGGCAACTGCTCAGGCGAGCTTATGAGTTGCACGGTGTACAGCCAACGTTATTAGAGCGGGACTTTAATATTCCACCACTTAGCCAACTACTTAAAGAAATCGATACCATTGCTGATATCCAACAGCCTTTTTTAGCCCAACAGCAAAGAGCCTGATCATGCAGTTTCAACAACTACAGAAGCAATTTAGCGCCCATATTCGCGACCCCGAAGCTAATCCGCGCCCCGCAGATGTTGAAGACCGGCGAATGAAAATTTATCGTGAGTTGTTTTTCAATAACGTCAATGGCTTTTTAGAAAGTGGCTTTCCTGTGCTGCGAAGCTTGTACGATGATCAGCGGTGGCAGCAGTTAGTACGTCGATTTTTTGCTAGCCATCACGCCACATCTCCCTATTTTTTGGATATTTCTAAAGAATTTGTACTGTTTTTGGCACAGCAGTATGAGTTACAACACAGCGATCCGCCTTTTTTACAAGAGTTAGCCCATTACGAGTGGGTGGAGTTGGCAGTGTCTAGTGCACAAGACAGTGGCCAGTTAAAGCCGCTTTTTAATGTGCAAGAGCAACCTTTGTATATGAGTGAAACCGCGCAAGTAGTGTGTTATCACTTCCCTGTACAAACCATCTCGGTGGATAATCAGCCGCAGCAAGCGGATGAACAGCCCAGCTATATTTGTGTTTATCGCGACCAACAAGATGAGGTGCAGTTTCTCGCCTTAAACATGATGACCGCGTTATTGCTGGATACGCTTTCACAGCAACCAGGCATGACCTTAACGCAAGTATGTGAAGCGTTACAGCGCCAGGCGCCGCAATTTAATTATCAGCAGCTTTATCAGGGAGCCCTACAAATTGCAGAGCAATTGGCGCAGCGTCAAGTACTGCAAACGCTGGATTGTTAACCTCGATTCGATTATTATATGCGCCGTTTTATCGTGCTTAAAGAGGTAATGAAGATGGCGCAAAAAGGTGATTTTAAAGACCCTTTCAACTTTAAATATTTCGTCGCGTTTATCGCTGTATTTGCTGGCATTGGTTGCTTAAATGCCATTCTAGGTTGGGCCACATCTTTGGCCGCCTAATCACAGTACATACAAAGAAATTGAAGCCCCGTGTTATTCGGGGCTTTTTAGTTTAACTAAACACCTCTTCTAAAACACGGATACTGCCTTGGTCCGCGTCAAGCTTAACTTGGGCACCTACAGGTAAAATAAATTGTCTCTCAATATGGCCTATCATGGCTCCGTGATAGGCTGGAATGTTCAGCGGGGCAATGTAATCAGCCAAGACTTGCTCAAGTGTTAACGACCCATACCCACTGCCAGGCTGGCATTGGTTGCAATCACCAAACACGAAGCCGTTAATCTTATCCAATGCGCCCATGAGCTTGAGTGTACTCATCATTCGGTCAATGCGATAAGGCGCTTCATCAATATCCTCTAAAAATAAAATCGCGCCCTCAAAATTGGGTAAATAGTCACTGCCCGCAAGCGCCGACAGTACGGATAAATTACCGCCGATAAGGTGTCCTTGCGATTGTCCTGAGGTAATGGTTTGGGTGAGGTAGTGACGATTAACAAGCTCATCATCAGCTTTGTCTAAATTTTGGTAGAGCACTCGCTCGCGGTGAACAAATAATTGTTTAAATTGGTGTACATTAAAGGGATTCCACTGGCTTGTGGCGTTGGGACCGTGGAAGCTGATCAACCCAGTTTTAGCAAGCAGGGCGTTATGCAGTGCAGTGATATCAGAGTAGCCCAGTAAGGGCTTAGGGTTAGCCTTGATAATCTGGTAGTCGAGCAGTGGCAAAATGCGTGCAGCGCCAGAGCCGCCGCGCAAGCATACGATGGCATCAACATTGGGGTCGGCAAAAAAGCCGTTAAGGTCGTCAGCGCGCTGTTGATCTAGACCCGCTAAATGCCCACGCCGCGCCATGATATGGGGGCTGAGCTTGACGCGATAACCCAGTGCTTTGATTAACTGCTGCGCTAATATGATGTCTTTATGTTCAGCTGTGGCTGCTGAGGGGCTAGCTATACCTATGGTTGCATCAGTAGGCAAGGCTTTAGGTTTCAGTGTCGCTAAGGTGCTTTGCTGTGGCACACCAATCGCTTGGGCCGCAGGAGCGAGTAGCGCACCGGCACCGAGCAGAGTACAGCTTTTCAGGAAGTGACGTTTATTCATGGTATTGCCTCATCGTTTACCCTATAGGTAACGTAATGAAGCAATTATTTCAAATAAAAAAGTTGGCAGGAATAAAATAGTTTTAAGGCAGCCCTCAAAGTGATCTGAAGGCTGCTTTACAGTTACTCTACACCACGAAGTAGGGCGTTGACGCCAACTTTCTCGCGTGTCTGTTGGTCCACTTTCTTGACAATAACGGCGGCATACAGGCTATGGCTGCCATCTTTGCTAGGAATGGACCCTGGCACAACAACGGCTCCGGCTGGAACGCGACCGTAATGAATTTGCCCGGTTTCACGGTCAAAGATACGCGTGCTTTGCGAGATGTACACACCCATAGAAATGACCGCGCCTTGCTCGACAATAACGCCCTCAACAATTTCAGAGCGCGCACCGATAAAGCAGTCATCTTCAATGATAGTCGGGTTAGCCTGCAGTGGTTCCAGCACGCCGCCGATACCGACGCCCCCCGAAAGGTGTACGTTTTTACCAATTTGCGCGCATGAGCCCACTGTGGCCCATGTATCGACCATGGTACCGTCATCGACATAAGCACCAATATTAGTGTAAGAAGGCATCAGAACGACGTTCTTACCAATATAGCTGCCTTTGCGTGCAACTGCGTTGGGCACTACACGCATGCCTTCACGTTGAAATTGCTCGCTGCTATAGTCGCTAAATTTAAGCGGCACTTTATCGTAGAACTGATTAACGCCATCGCTAATAGGCTGGTTGTCACGGATCCGAAAAGACAACAGCACCGCTTTTTTAAGCCATTGGTGCACCACCCACTCACCCGAGAGCTTTTCAGCCACCCGAGCATCACCTTTATCCAAACGCTCCAATACCGTATCTATCGCGTTTTTTACATCAGCATCAACCGTACTTGGGCTAATCGCGTCACGGTTTTCCCACGCGTTTTCAATAAGGGTTTTTAAATCTGCCATGGTGTCCTCATTAGTGAGCCGATTAAGCGGTGGTCGCTTCATTATCGGCATTTAGTTTTTTCCGAAGTGCCTGATGGATTTTAACTTGTTCTTCATCCGTCAGAGCTTGGTAATCATTATTTGAGACGACAAAAAAGTCTTCTGCGCGCTCACCCACAGTGGTAATGCGGGCGGCGTGTATGTGTAAGCGATGGCGCTGAAAAACCTGCGCTATTTTTGTTAACAGGCCAGGAATATCCACCGCTTGTATTTCAATTAAACTACGGTCTTTGCGCGCGTGCGGCCGCAATACAATTTTTGGTTTAATATTAAAGTCTTTAAAACGCTGCGAACGATTTTTCTTGATCCGGATCTTCTTCTTCGGATCCTGCATTATTTGCTCAAGGGCACGGCGCATGCCGTTGCCGCGACTTTTACTCAACGGCTCGCCATTCACTTCAAGAACAACAAAACTGAAAATGACATAGCCATCTTTGGTGGTCATCACTTGAGCGTGCTGAATCTGTGCTTTTTTAGAGCCAATGACGCTAACTAAACGTGCAAATAAGCCGCCGGTATAAGGGCTATAGGCAAAAACCTGCGTGCCGCCATGCATTGCACAATCGGAAACGGTGACACTTGGTGCGGATAAGTCCTGTGCATTGAGTAAGTGTTCACAGTGCCAAGAGATTTGCTGTTCACTAAAGGCGGTGAAATAATTGGCTTTAAAGCGGCTCCAAAGCAAGTCGATGTGACTCTCATCATACCCTAGATTGATTAACCGCTGCTTAGCTTGCTGCTTCTTATCACGAATTTGGTCGCGCATATCCATGGGGTTTTCTAGCCCTAAGCGCAATGCCCGCTGAGTATGCAAATACAGCTCGCGCAGCAGGGTGTTTTTCCAATCATTCCACAGGTTATCGTTGGTGGCACGAATATCGGCCACAGTTAGGCAATAAAGGTAGTCCAGCTGGCGCTCATTTTTCACTTTAGAAGCGAACTCATTGATCACATCTGGGTCGTTAATATCCTTGCGCTGCGCCGTGACCGACATTAATAAGTGATTTTCCACCAACCAAGCAATCAATTTACCGTCGGATGTAGGTAGGCGGTGCAGCTTGGCGAATGCAAGCGCATCGACTGCTCCGAGTTCGGAGTGATCGCCGCCGCGACCTTTGGCTATATCGTGAAAAATAGCCGCAAGATATAACAGTTCCGGCTTATCCATGCGGGTGACAATCTCACTGCACAAGGGGAAGTCGCTGACCTTGGATTTATCACTGTACTGATAGATGTTGTTAATCAGTTTATGAGTATGCTCATCGACGGTGTAAGCGTGAAATAAGTCGAACTGCATTTGTCCGAAAATATTACGCCACTGGGGTAGATACGCAGCAATGATGCCGTGTTTGTGCATTAAGGTGAACGCGCGGCCCATGCCGTTGGGGTGTTTTATTAGGCGTAAAAATGCATCGCGACAGGCGGCATAATCTTGCAAGTCACCAAGTAGACGCCGACGGACTTGGCGCATAGTGCGAATGGTGCTGGGGTAAATATGAGTGATTTGCGGATTACTGGCGATGTGCTCGAACAGCACTAACAGCTGATCGCGGCGGAAAAACACAGAAGGGTTTTTAACGCGAATTTGATGACCGATACACTCAAAGCTGCGGTCCAATTCAACCACCGGTAAATCCCGATGATCCGGTAAAATGGATTGCTCAAAATAAGACAGCAGCATTTGGTTGAGTTCACGGACCCGACTCATAATCCGAAATAGGCGCTTCATCATACGCTCGACCGAGGCTTTACCATCACTACCAAAGCCAAGTATTTCTGCGGCATGGGGCTGGTAGTCGAACAACAGGCGGTTCTCGCTGCGCTCGGCGGCCAAATGCAGAGCAAAACGAATATTCCACAAGTTTTCTAAGCACTCGAGCAGCTCTTGGTACTCCTCGTGGGTGAGGTAACCATGGTTGATGAGCTCTTCTAAGGTTTCGGCATGAAAGTGTTTTTTCGCCACCCAAATGATGGTTTGTAAATCACGCAGACCACCTGGGTTCTCTTTGATGTTCGGCTCGAGATTATAGGCGGTGCCATGGCATTTTCGGTGTCGTAGGTCTTGCTCTTGACGCTTTGCTATAAAAAACTCGTCAGAGCGCCACACCGGGGTTTGTAAAATATGCTGTTTGAGCTTTTCAAACTCGATGTGGTTACCAAAAATAAGGCGGCTTTCCAGTAAGCTTGTGGAAAAACTGACATCTTCACGCTTTTGCTCAATCACTTGCTCTATGGTGCGTACACTGTGACCAATTTCCAAATTCAGATCCCACAGCAGAGTCACAAACTGGCCTATTTTTTCACGCAACTCGGCGTTGGGCTCTTCGCTAACCAGCAACAGAAAGTCGATATCGGAGTAGGGGTGTAGTTCTCCTCGGCCGTAGCCGCCTACGGCAACCAAAGCCAGCTCAGGCTCATGGGCAAGGTTGCAGCAGTGAAACAGCTTGATCAATAAGCGGTCGATATACTCCGCGCGCGCACGGATGAGTGACCCTACCGGTTGTTTATCAAATTGGTTGCCCAGCCACTTATAAAAGTATTGGCTACAGGCCTTATATTCTTCCAACTCGTCAGCCTGCTCAAGCAGGTCTTTTAATTTATTCGGTAAGGCCACAGGTTTGCCCCTTTTTAATTAGCTGTGTTCAATCACGCGAGGAAGCTCTTCATCGCTGCGTAGGGTTAGTACTTCTACGCCATTGTCGGTCACCAACAAAGTGTGCTCCCATTGTGCTGATAGGCTACGGTCTTTAGTGATCACCGTCCACTCGTCTTTGAGCAGCTTACATTGGCGTTTGCCAGCATTGACCATGGGCTCAATGGTTAAGCACATACCGGCTTTGAGAGTCTCACCGGTGCCTGGGCGACCATAGTGCATGACTTGCGGCTCTTCGTGAAACTCTTTACCTATACCGTGGCCACAGTATTCGCGCACAATCGAGTAGCTAAAGCCTTCTGCGTATTTTTGAATGGCGGCACCGATATCGCCTAAACGCACGCCAGGCTTCACCATTTTTATGGCCAGATACAAGCTCTGTTGGGTAATCTCACACAGGCGCTTACCTTGAATAGTTGGCTGGCCTACATGAAACATTTTTGAGGTATCGCCGTGGTAACCATCTTTAATCACGGTGACATCGATATTAATGATATCGCCTTCTTTTAATGGTTTGTCATTGGGGATGCCATGACAAATAACATGGTTAACCGAAGTACAAATTGATTTTGGGAAACCATGATAATTTAACGGCGCCGGAATAGCCCCTTGCTCGTCAACAATGTAGTTATGGCATAGGGTGTTGAGCTCATCAGTGGTCACCCCAGGCTTGACATGTGGGCCTATCATTTCCAATACGTCTGCGGCCAACCGGCCGGCTACGCGCATTTTTTCGATTTCTTCCGGGGTTTTGATCACTGCAGTCATTGATGCTCCAATTGTGTTCTTTAAATAAGTTAAGTGCGCACAAATAGTGCACAAAAGATTGAGTCTTCACGGCCAATATGGTATAAAGCGCGCCGTCTTTTTACAAATTAAAATCACTTGCTTGTTGTTGGTGTTCGCCTATAACAGTGAAGTGCTTTATCTGTAACGAAGACACATAACCATTTAATATTAACACACACACATATCGACACATACACTTGGGTGCATCGCGGAATAACTTCCAAGGTGTTGGTGCTATGGGATATGTGGAGGCCTAACCCTAAACATTAGAGGAAAAAATACCATGGCAAACGTTTCAATGCGCGATATGCTTAAGGCGGGTGTACACTTCGGTCACCAAGCTCGTTACTGGAATCCAAAGATGAAGCCGTTCATCTTCGGTGCTCGCAACAAAGTTCATATCATCAACCTTGAGCAAACTGTACCTATGTTTAACGACGCGTTGACTTACCTGTCAAACGTAGCGTCTAACAAAGGCAAAATCCTTTTCGTTGGTACTAAGCGCGCTGCAAGCGAAGCAGTAAAAGAAGCGGCAGTTAAATGTGACCAGTTCTACGTAAATCACCGTTGGTTAGGTGGTATGTTGACTAACTGGAAAACTGTTCGCCAGTCAATCAAGCGTCTTAAAGATCTTGAGACTCAAAGCCAAGACGGCACGTTTGAGAAGCTAACTAAGAAAGAAGCGTTAATGCTTACTCGTGAAATGGCTAAGCTTGAAAAAGGCCTTGGCGGTATCAAAAATATGGGCGGTCTTCCTGATGCGCTTTTCATTATTGATGCAGACCACGAACACATCGCGATTAAAGAAGCAAACAACCTGGGCATCCCAGTAGTATCTATCGTTGATACTAACTCTAACCCAGACGGTGTTGACTACGTTGTTCCTGGTAACGACGATGCAATCCGTGCGATCCAGCTTTACACTAATGCAGTTGCTGATGCAGTTGTTGAAGGTCGTGAAAGCAACATCGCAGTGCAAGCTGAAAAAGACGATTTCGTTGCCGCTGAGTAATTGCAACTCGCTTGTCATCAAGTCTTCATCCTAGTGCGATGAAGACTTGATATTCTTATTTCAAAGTGACCTTGGTCACTTGCTCTAACACATTGATTTGAGGAAATTCCCATGGCTGTAACTGCTGCCCTAGTAAAAGAATTACGCGAGCGCACTGGCGCTGGCATGATGGATTGTAAAAAAGCATTGACTGAAACCAACGGTGACATCGATGCAGCAATCGAAAACATGCGTAAAAACGGTCAAGCGAAAGCTGCTAAAAAAGCAGGTAATATCGCTGCCGAAGGTACTATCATCATCAAAGAAGCTGATGGTGTTGCTGCGCTTGTTGAAGTTAACTGTCAAACAGACTTCGTTGCTAAAGACGACAGCTTCCTAGGTTTCGCTAACACAGTAGCGGACGCTGCAATTGCTGAAAAACTAAGCATTGAAGAGCTTCAAGCTAAGTTTGAAGAAGACCGCGTAGCGCTAGTTGCTAAAATCGGTGAAAACATGAACATCCGTCGTGTTGAGTACATCGAAGGTGCAAACCTGGCTTCTTACCGTCACGGCGAGCGCATCGGTGTTGTTGTTGCCGGTGATGCAGACGCAGAAACGCTTAAGCACGTTGCTATGCACGTTGCTGCTTCTAAGCCTGACTACGTTAACCCTGAAGACGTACCAGCAGACGTAGTTGAAAAAGAAAAAGCAGTACAAGTTGAGATCGCGATGAACGAAGGCAAGCCTGCTGAAATCGCTGAAAAAATGGTTACTGGCCGTATGAAGAAATTCACCGGTGAGATCTCACTAACTGGTCAAGCTTTCATCATGGAACCAAAGCAAACTGTTGGTGAAATGCTTAAAGAGCGTGGCGGTTCTGTTGCAACCTTCAAGCGCCTAGAAGTGGGTGAAGGTATCGAGAAGAAAGAAGAAGACTTCGCTGCAGAAGTTGCGGCTCAAGTAGCTGCTGCAAAAGGCGAGTAATCGCTTAGGTTGGAATTTAACCATGTTGTGTTGGCAATATAAGCAACTTGTTCAAGGCTTCGCGGGTAGCGGGTTTATCCCTCTATTTACGGGGTTGAAGCGATGATTTGCTTTTGCGTCAGACAGCAAAATTAATTAGAATAACCGCGCTCTTATGTACTCACATAGGCGCGGTTATTTTTTATCTCAATTCGTTATTGGCCAGGAAAATATGAATATTAATCGCAAACCTATTTTTAGACGTGTTCTTCTCAAGCTCAGTGGTGAAGCACTGATGGGAGATGAAGGCTTTGGTATAGACCCGAAAGTCTTAGATCGTATGGCTCAAGAAATTAAAGAGCTGGTAGAACTCGACGTAGAAGTGGGTTTGGTGATCGGTGGTGGTAACTTTTTACGCGGTGGCTCGTTAGCAGAGGCGGGTATGAACCGTGTTGTTGGTGACCACATGGGGATGCTGGCCACAGTGATGAATGGCTTAGCGATGCGTGATGCACTTCACCGTGCATTTGTAAATGCTCGCCTCATGTCGGCGATTCCTTTAAACGGTGTATGTGACGCGTATAACTGGGCAGAAGCTATCAGCCTGTTGAAGTCTGGCCGTGTCGTTATCTTCTCGGCGGGCACAGGTAATCCTTTCTTTACCACAGACTCAGCAGCCTGTTTACGTGGCATTGAAATTGAAGCAGATACCGTGATTAAAGCCACTAAAGTGGACGGGGTATTCAGTGATGATCCAGTGAAAAAACCAGATGCCACGCTTTATCGCCATCTTGCCTATAATGAAATTATTGAAAAAGAGTTGAAGGTGATGGACTTAGCGGCATTTACTTTGGCCCGCGACCACAAAATGCCTATCAGCGTCTTTAATATGAATAAACCTGGCGCGCTTAAGCGCGTGATCATGGGTGAAGAAGAGGGAACTTTAATTTCCTCAGAAGCCTCAAGCGAGACAAAATAAGTAGGATACTAGCGTGATAAACGATATTAAAAAAAGTGCGCAAGAGCGCATGCAAAAAAGTGTCGCTGCTCTAGGCAGCCAACTATCTAAAATCCGTACCGGTCGTGCTCACCCAGCATTACTTGACGGCATTACTGTCTCTTATTACGGCGCCGATACTCCGCTTAACCAAGTGGCTAACGTAACAGTTGAAGATTCACGTACATTGGCTATCAGCGTATTTGACAAATCGTTAGCGCAGGCAGTAGAAAAGGCGATCATGACTTCTGATTTGGGCCTTAACCCAGCTGCAGCTGGCACGGTTATTCGGGTACCACTTCCTCCGCTTACGGAAGAGCGTCGTAAAGACCTTATCAAGGTCGTGCGTGGTGAAGTAGAGAGCGGCCGCGTAGCTGTGCGTAACATCCGTCGTGACGCGAACAGTGAAATTAAAGCCTTGCTAAAAGACAAAGATATTTCTGAAGATGAAGCGCACCAAAGCGAAGATGAAATTCAGAAGCTAACAGATAAGTACATCAAAGAAATGGACGCGCAACTAAGCGCTAAAGAAGAAGAATTGATGGAAATCTAACGCCCAATTTATGGGCATATTGCTCATAAATTGCCATTAGGCTTGTAACGCCGTCTAGGGTATACTAGGCGGCGTTTTTTTGTGGATAATGTGAGTTTTATGGCTTTAGACGCACAGCAAATAGCACAACAATCGCTACCTAAACATGTCGCGATTATCATGGATGGCAATGGCCGCTGGGCACAGGCGCAAGGGCGTCCTCGTGTGTACGGACATAAGAAGGGTGTTGATGCGGTTAAAGATGCAGTGAAATTTTGCTCTAAGCTAGGTATTGAGTCGTTGACTCTGTTTGCCTTTAGCAGCGAGAACTGGCGTCGTCCTGAGGAAGAGGTCAGCACGCTCATGGAACTATTCATGATGGTACTGGGCCGCGAAGTTAAAAAACTCCATAAAAATAACGTTAAATTATCCATAATTGGCGACATGAGTCGCTTTTCTAACAAGTTACAAGAAAAAATAGCTGCAGCTGAGTCACTAACTGCTGAAAACACCGGGTTACGCTTAAATATCGCCGCCAATTATGGGGGCCGATGGGATATAGGGTACGCCGCACAACAGTTAGCGAAGCAAGTACAAGCAGGCGAATTATCAGCGGATGACATTGACGAGCATTCGTTGGCAAAGCATATTAGTCTTAATGAACAAAGTGAGCTGGATTTATTGATCCGCACTGGTGGTGATTTACGCATCAGCAATTTTTTACTTTGGCAGGCGGCCTATGCTGAGCTTTATTTTACGCCGACGTTGTGGCCAGACTTTAACGAGTCGGCTTTTGCTGACGCGATCGCTTGCTACGTATCGCGAGAGCGCCGGTTTGGATGTACTGGTGAACAAATAAAACAACTACTCTGTACAGCTCAGCCCTAAGTTGAAGGTATAACATTTGCTAAAACAACGAATTTTAACGTCTTTGGTGTTAGCGCCACTGGCCTTGGTGCTGGTATTTTTAACACCGTTAGACTGGTTTAGTTATTGTGCAGGCGCAATCGTCTTACTAGGCGCCTATGAATGGTCTGCACTAATGGGTATTTGTAAGCGTGTACAGCGCCTAGGCTATGTTGCCTTGGTCGGCGTAGTAGTCGCATTGATGCAGTGGCATTGGCCAGTCGATAGTTTATGGCAGCAAGGCCAATTGCTGGCAGATGCCAATTATGTGTTCACCTTATCCTTCGCCTGGTGGTTAGTGGCCACCATCTTGGTCATTCGTTATCCTAGATTCAGCGATGCTTGGTCACAAGGTCTGGTAATGCGCGGTGTGGCCGGGCTGTTGACTTTGGCTCCATTGTGGCTGGCATTAAACGTATTGCGCAGTGCCAATTACACCGACTCCAGCCAATTTGGCTCATTTCTTATTCTTGCCGTACTCGGCATCGTATGGAGCGCCGACATCGGCGCCTATTTTTGCGGTAAAAACTTTGGTAAACACAAGCTGATGCCTAAAGTGAGCCCAAACAAAACAATTGAAGGCTTCGTCGGTGGTCTCGCAAGTGCTGCTCTTTTTGTCGTGGGATTTTGCTATTTCAATGGCATCGACCCCAGCTTATGGCTTATCTACGGCGCTATGGCGGTGATTGTGGCGGCGTTTTCAGCCATTGGCGACTTACTTGAGAGTATGTTTAAACGCGAAGCAGGTATGAAAGACAGCGGTAAATGTCTCCCTGGCCATGGCGGCATTCTTGACCGTATAGACAGCCTAACGGCAGCCGCGCCTATTTTTGTGGTGTTCTACGCATGGACCATGACACTATGAGCAAAAAGTGGGTCACTGTATTAGGCTCCACCGGCTCAATTGGGCAAAGTACACTGGATGTTGTTAGCCGTAACAGCGAGCGTTATGGCGTCTTCGCCCTTGTCGCTGGCAGCAATGTGACGCAAATGGTTGCGGATTGCCAGCGCGTTAATCCAAAGTTTGCTTGCCTTAGTGACGATGTCGCCAATCAGGCGCTCACAGTAGAGCTCAATCGCTTGAAACTGCCCACCAAGGTAATTGATTACCGAACAGACCTCGCTATGGCCTGCCAAGACAGCGAGGTCGATATGGTGATGTCCGCTATTGTCGGAGCCGCTGGGCTATTACCAACACTGTATGCTGTGGAAGCTGGCAAAATTGTGTTGTTAGCGAATAAAGAGTCCTTGGTGATGTCGGGGCAGCTGTTTATCGACAAAGTAAAAGCGCATGGGGCGACGCTATTGCCGATTGATAGCGAGCACAATGCTATTTTCCAAAGCATGCCCTCTGGGATTCAAGGGCACAGCGATCAATGCTTGCACCACCATGGGGTGAGCAAAATTTTATTAACCGGCTCGGGTGGCCCTTTTCGTGAACGGCCATTATCGACCTTTGACGATATTACTGTTGCCGAAGCCGTTGCCCACCCAAATTGGTCTATGGGGCAAAAGATTTCTGTAGATTCTGCCACCATGATGAATAAAGGGCTTGAATTTATTGAGGCAAAATGGCTCTTCAACGCAGAGGTCGACGATATTGAGGTGGTTATCCACCCGCAAAGTATGATTCACTCCATGGTGCAGTATGTCGATGGCTCAGTGCTTGCGCAAATGGGACAACCCGATATGCGTACACCTATCGCTCATGCCATGGCTTATCCCGAGCGCATTGATGCCGGCGTAGCACCGCTAAACTTTAGCCAAATGAAAGACTTTAGCTTTCACGCTCCTGACTTTACCCGCTACCCCAACTTAAAACTGGCGATGGATGCATGTCGTGTGGGGCAAAATGCCACCACCACCATTAATGCTGCCAATGAAGAGGCCGTGGCGGCGTTTTTACGCGGTCAGATCCGTTTTCCTGATATCTACAGTATTAATGCTGACACTTTATCAGCGCTGACGCTTACGTATGATGCCAGTCTCGAGGGCGTGTTGGCTTGTGATGCGGATGCACGAACAACGGCGCAGCAATTAATTATAAAGAGGGCGGTTGATGTTTGAATTTGTGTGGCACCTAGGCTCGTTTATTCTCGCTCTGGGCATTTTGGTTACCGTTCATGAATATGGCCACTTTTGGGTGGCGCGCAAAGCGGGCGTTAAAGTGCTCCGCTTTTCTATTGGCTTTGGCAAGCCACTGGTACGCTGGCATGATAAATATGGCACCGAATATGTGCTGGCAATGATCCCCCTGGGCGGTTACGTGAAAATGCTCGATGAACGAGTGGATGACGTACCGCAAGAACAAAAGCATTTATCCTTCAACAGCAAATCAGTGTATTGGCGTATTGCTATTGTCAGTGCCGGCCCATTGGCCAACTTCCTATTTGCAATCTTTGCGTTGTCATTGATGTATGTCATCGGCGTGCAGTCAGTCAAGCCCATCGTCGGTGATGTGACAGAGCAAAGCCGCGCTGAAGCGGCGGGTCTGCAGGCGGGCGAACAATTGCTGACTATTGATGGTAAACAAACTCAAGATTGGCAAGAAGTCACATTGGCATTGATGCAGCACCTAGGGGATGACGAGGTGAATGTCAAAGTGCAAGCTGAGTCTGGTTCTCAGGCAGTGCGCACCTTAAATTTACAAGGCTGGACGCTGCAGCAGCGCGATGAGTCGCCACTGACGTCGATAGGTATCAAGCCTTACCGACCCGATGCAACGCTTACGCTTGCGATGGTTGCTCCGGACTCGCCCGCACACAGTGCAGGACTCAAAGAGGGCGATGTGTTGGTCAGTGTTGAGGGTGAGCTTATCAAAAGTTGGCAGGCCCTCGTCAATCGTATTGAGCGCTCAGCAGGGCAAGCATTGAACTTTTATGTTATGCGCGGTGCCCAAGGCCTTGATGTGATCATTACCCCAGCTAACAAGCCTACTGAAGATGGCTTCTCTCGAGGTTACTTGGGAGTGGTGCCGGTAGTTGAGCCTTGGCCAGAAGAGGCCATTTCAACACGCAGCTACAACGTGATTGATGCAGCTGGCCTAGGCGTGGCAAAAACATGGCAAATGATTAGCCTGAGCTTTGAGATGATAGCTAATTTAGTCACCGGGCAAGTGTCAATCAAAAATATCAGTGGCCCGGTGGGCATTGCAGTCGGGGCTGGAACTAGCGTAAGCTACGGCTTCGTTGCCTTTTTGAGCTTTTTAGCGTTAATCAGCGTCAGCCTAGGGGTGTTTAATTTGCTCCCCTTGCCGGTGTTAGACGGCGGGCATTTAATGTATTACGTAATTGAACTAATTCGTAAAAAGCCAGTCTCTGAAAAGACACAAGAAATTGGCTTTCGCATCGGTGCCATGTTGTTGTTAGCGCTTACCGCGTTTGCATTACTGAACGACATAGCAAGATTGTAAATAGGTACACCATCCGCTTAACGCGTCAACTGCGTGTTTTTTGAGCGTGATGTATAAAGAAACAGCTGTGTAAGCCAAACAGCAATGATAAGATGGCAGCCAATGATGCAGCCAACGGCCTACTCACCCAGCCAGCCGTGCGCAAAACGGGAATGAGGGTGAGCTGGGTGAAGACACTGTAGTAAAGGACAAAGATAATAAAATGGCTATAAAAAAACATTTGGCAGTTACGAGTTTATTAGGGGCAAGCTTTGCAGCCCTAGGCCAAGAATCCTTTATCGTAGAAGATTTAAAAGTAGAAGGGTTGCAGCGTGTTGCACTCGGTGCAGCGCTGACACATATTCCAATTAACGTTGGCGATCAGGTAGACACCTACACTGTGTCAAAAACCATCAAGTCGCTTTACAAGTCTGGTCACTTCGATGATATCGAAGCGTATCGTGATGGTGAACGCATCGTGTTCAAAGTGACCGAGCGACCCACGATCAGCTCTATCGAATTCGATGGCAACAAAGATATTAAAGACGAGCAGCTTAGTGAGAGCTTGAATCAACAAAATATCCGCCAAGGCGAGCCACTCGACAGAACCGTGCTTGATAGTGTTGAGAAGGGGCTAATCGACTTCTTCCACAGTATTGGTAAGTACAACGCCAAAATCGACCTTGAAATCACTCGCCTACCGCGTAACCGGGTTCGCTTAAAGTTAAACTTCGATGAAGGTGATGCCGCTTCAATTCGCCAGATTAATATCGTCGGTAACGAGTTATTCCCTGATGAAGAACTACTGAACCTCGCAGAGTCTAAGCAAGATTTGCCTTGGTACATGTTCATGTCGTCGGATCGCTACCAAAAGCAAACCATTGAAGGGGACTTGGAGAAAATCCGCAGTTATTACCTCGACCGTGGTTACCTGCGCTTTAATATTGACTCAACCCAAGTATCAGTGAGCCCCGAGCGTGAATCAGTCTATGTCACTGCGAACGTCACCGAGGGTGAGCAGTACATGGTTAAAGGCTTTGATTTCATCGGCGACTTGTTAGGCCGTGAAGAGTTAATTAAAAGCGTTATCCCGCTCAAAACAGGTGAGCTGTATAATGGCTCGGTGGTGACGTCTTCAGAAGAATTCATTAAGAGCTTTTTAGCCCGTTTTGGATATGCCAATGCTGAAGTGCGTACCATCCCTGAAATCGACGATGAAAATAAAGAGGTGCAATTAACCTTGTCAGTTGACCCTGGCAAACGTGTTTATGTGCGCCGTATCGATATTTCTGGTAACCAAAACACCGCTGATGAAGTATTGCGCCGCGAAATGACGCAGCTTGAAGGTGCGTGGTTATCAAACCAAAACCTAGAGCGCTCAAAGCTACAAATTCAGCGTCTTCCTTACATGGAAAGTGTTGAATTTGATGTTACCCCGGTGCCTGGTATTGATGATGAAGTCGATGTTGATTTCACCGTAAAAGAGCAGTCAGCAGGTAGCTTCACCGCCGGTCTGGCTTATGGTTCTTATTACGGTCTGCAATTTAACATTGGTGTCAGTGAGTCAAACTTCCTAGGCTCAGGTAACCAGGTGTCGTTTAATATCAACACCTCGCGCGGCTCTGAAAGTGTGAGCTTGTCCTACACCGACCCATATTTCACACCAGATGGGGTATCTCAGGGTTCAAGCATTTTCTATCGTAACTACGATGCCAGTGAGTTCAGCTTGATCGACTATAAGTCAAAGAGTTATGGCCTTGGTACCAACATTGGCTTCCCAATTAATGCCAATAACCGAGTTAATTTCGGTATTCGTTGGATTGAAGAAGAGCTCTCAGACTTAGCCGAATACGAGCAAACTCGAGTGTTGCGTGAGACCTTCTTAGATCCTGAAAATCCGGATGCGGGTTTTGAGTTCACTAAATTTGAGCTCTCAACCGGTTGGTCACGGGTGACCGTGAACCGAGGGTTATTCCCAACAGCGGGTTCACGTCAGTCACTTAACTTGACGGCAACCACGCCGAATTCTGACCTTAACTACTACAAAGTGAACTATAACTCGCGTTTTTATTGGCCTATCAGTAATGACCATCGCTGGGTATTCTCAACCCGTGCAGCGTTAGGCTATGGTAATGGTTATGGCTCTACCAACGGCTTTGACCAAGTATTACCAGTGCAAGAATTCTTCCGAATCACGGAACAAGAGCTTCGTGGATTCGATAGAAACACCATCTTACCGCGCGCAGTGGTAAGAGCACCTCAGAACATTCCTGGCACCACCTTGCCAGATGGCACGCCAGCTGGCAGTATCGGTGGGGCAGAAGAGTTTGACACCTTGCGCCTTGCTGGGCGTATTGGTGGTAACGCCAAGGCCGTGGCTGGTATGGAAATGATTGTGCCAACGCCATTCTTGGACGAGGAAAATACCAGTTCCGTACGTACCAGCTTCTTTGTTGACGCAGCTAACGTATGGGATACTGAGTTTAACGTAGATCGTTATCAAAATTTACAACCTGATGAACGTGCTCGCTTAGATGACTATTCAGATCCGTCACGCTTTAGGGTGTCGACAGGTTTATCCATTCAGTGGATTTCACCTATGGGGCCGATGTTGATTAGTTTTGCGTATCCGTTGAAAGAACAAGAAGATGATGATACCAAGACCATTAGCTTTAACATCAGTAATACTTTCTAATTCTTAAGGAGTTTTTTGTGAAAAAATTATTTAAAAGTACGGCTATGGCGGTACTCGCTGCACTAACAATGGGTACTTCAATGAGCGCTTTGGCGCACAAAGTGGGCATTGTTGATATGCAAACAATCTATGCGCAAGTACCGCAAACCGCAGCCATTGAGAAGACCTTGCAAAGCGAATTTGCTGAGCGTCGTCAGGAACTAGAAAAGCTACAAGGCGACATCCGCTTTGAAACTGAGAAGTTCCAGCGTGAAGGTACGGTGATGAGCGATGAGCAGAAGCAAGAGCTGCGTGCGAAGATCCAAGGTATGCAAAAGCAACTAATGGAGAAAGGTCGCCCGCTTGAGCAAGAGATCAAGCGTCGCCAAAACCAAGAGCTAGGCAAATTGCAGCAAACTATCGTAGCAGCGATTCAAGAAGTAGCCAAAGAAGGCGACTTTGACGAAGTTAAAGTGAAAGATGGCACTATCTACTTCAACCCAAGTGAAGTGACCGACCTATCTGAAGACGTTATCGACGCTGTTAGTAAGAAGTAATAATGACAACAACACTAGCGAACATTGCTCAGCACTTAGGTGCTGAGCTAGTTGGTGACCAGGGCCTGCATATTGACGGTATTCAAACACTGGAAAAAGCAGGCCCTAAACATATCAGTTTCCTCGCCAATAAAAAGTACCGTAGTGCGCTGGGCACCACCCAAGCTGGTGCGGTGATCCTCAGTGCGGATGATGCCGAGCATTATGATGGCAACAAGGTTATCTGTGCCGATCCTTATGTCGCCTATGCCAAGTTAGCACAGCTATTAGACACTACGCCGGCAGCAGCACAGGGTGTGCACCCCAGTGCGGTGATAAGCAGTGAAGCAACAGTCAGTGAGAGCGCCAACATTGGCCCTTTCGTGGTTGTTGAAGCCGGTGCTCACATTGGCGAACATGCTCAAATAGGCAGTCATTGCTTTATAGGTGCTAATGCGCGTATTGGCGCAGGTACTAAGTTATGGAATAACGTCACTGTTTACCACGAAGTGAATATAGGCGCGCAGTGCTTGATTCAAGCAAATACCGTGGTGGGTGCCGATGGTTTTGGTTATGCCAACGAACAAGGGCAATGGGTTAAGATCCCGCAGCTTGGATCTGTTATAATCGGCGACCGTGTTGAGATTGGTGCCAGCACTACCATCGACCGAGGCGCCATTGACGACACCCTTATCCACGACAATGTGATTATCGACAACCAATGCCAGATAGCACATAACGTTGAGATTTGTGAAGGGACCGCTATCGCTGGTTGTACCGTGGTTGCAGGCAGTACTAAAATTGGCCGTTATTGCCAAATTGGTGGCCTAAGCGCCATTACCGGTCACGTGGAAATTTGCGACAAAGTGGTACTAACCGGCATGAATATGGTTACCAGTGGCATCAATGAGCCTGGTATTTATTCATCTGGTGTTCCGCACAGCAAAAACAAAGAGTGGCGCCGCACCATCGCGCACTTACGAAATATTGGTGACATGCACAAGCGTATCAAGTCCATTGAAGCGCAGCTGAAGTCGCAAGAGTAAATTAGTTTTAAGGAAAATAAGTTGGCTAATCAGTTAAATAGCTTTGATATTCAAGAAATATTAAGCCTGCTACCCCATCGTTACCCTATGCTGCTCGTTGATCGTGTTATTGATTACACGCCCGGTGAGCGTTTGCATGCGATTAAGAATGTGACCGTGAATGAACCGATTTTTACCGGCCACTTTCCCGATCAGCCCATATTCCCCGGGGTGATGATTCTCGAGGCCCTAGCCCAAGCAACTGGTTTACTCGGCTTTAAAACCACGGAAAATCGCGGTGACAATGAGCTATACTTGTTTGCAGCTATTGATAATGCACGCTTTAAGCACCCAGTAGGGCCTGGCGATACCATGCATTTGCATGTTGAGTTTTTAAAAGAGCGTCGCAATTTATGGAAGTTTTATGGCGAAGCACGCGTCGACGATAAAGTCGTGTGCAGCGCCGAATTGATGTGTGCTAGAAGAGAGTTTTAATCGTGATTCATCCGACCGCAATTATCGAACCGGGCGCAAAGCTTGCCGACGATGTGCAAGTAGGTCCATACAGCTACATCGGCAATGATGTAGAAATCGGTGCAGGGACAATTATTGAGTCGCATGTGGTAGTTAAAGGGCCATCTACTTTAGGCCAAAACAACCACATCTATCAATTCGCATCGGTTGGCGAGGCCTGCCAAGATAAAAAGTACAAGGATGAACCAACGCAGCTGATTATTGGTGACAACAATGTGATCCGCGAATGTGCCACCATCCACCGTGGTACCATTCAGGACCAGGGGATTACCAAAATCGGTAGCAACAACTTATTTATGGCTTATACCCATGTTGCTCACGATGCCGTGATTGGTGATAACGTTATTTTTGCCAACAATGCCAGTGTGGCGGGGCATGTACACATCGGCAATTGGGTTATTTTGGCTGGCAACTCGGGTGTACATCAGTTTTGCAAAGTAGGCGATCATGCCTTCATCGGTATGTACTCTGGGGTGAACCAAGATGTGCCGCCGTATGTTACCACCATTGGCACGCCGGCACGCCCTGTGGCAATTAATACTGAAGGACTCAAGCGTCGTGGTTTTGAGTCTGATGAGATTATGGCCCTTCGCCGCGCGTACAAAACCTTGTTCCGTAAAGGTTTAAAAGCCGATGAAGCCGTGGCCCAATTAACTGAAGATGCGCAGCAATTTCCAGCCATTCAGCCAATGATTGACCTCGTTCAACAGTCTGAACGCGGTATCATTCGCTAGACTCGATATTTTGAGTGAATAATAAAAAGCGCCTTGAGGGCGCTTTTTTTGTGGCTTAGTTAATCACACTGGTTAGGCGGACATAATCACGGTGCTTTTGCAGTTGCTGATGTGTGCCCGTGGCCCTAACACGGCCCTGCTCGAGCCAAACCACCTGGTCCATACGGTTTAACAGCGTGCTTTCATGGGTCACGGTGATCACGGTACGAGTGTTAAACAGTGCCATTAAGGCGTCAATAACCAGCTCTTGGTTGCGGTTATCCAGTCCGCGTGTGGGCTCGTCGAGTAACAGCACGCGTGGGTCGCGTAATAATTGCTGGGCAATGTGCAAACGTCGTGCTTCGCCTCCAGATAGAGTCCGCCCGCCAGTGCCCACGAGTGTATCGAGCTGATGCTCCGTTGTCGCGACAAAATCCTTCAGCTGGGCTTGAGCAAGCGCCTGCCAAAGTTGCTGCTCGTTGGCATCGTCTTTCGCCAACAGCAAATTGTTCTTAATACTACTACTGAACACATGGCATTGTTGCGACAACATACCCAAGTGCTGGTAAAGCCAATGCGTGTTAAGACTCGAAAGCGGGCGAGAAAAACACTCTAGGCTGCCGGAGCTCGGCTGCAGCTGGGCACTGAGTAATGCCAGCAGGGTAGACTTGCCAGCACCGCTAGCACCAACAATAGCCACTTTTTCGCCTTGCTTAATGGTGAAGCTGATATCCGTTATGCCGTTACTGCTATCGGGGTAGGTGTAATTCAGTGCGTCCAGGGAGTACACCTCTTGGCTAGTGAGCTCGCCTATCTCCTTAGCTTCATTGTGCTTGGGCTGCGCCACCAATTGGCGCAGGCGCTCGCTGCTTGCCAATGTCAGTTCGAGTTTAAGCATGGCATCAGGGAGTGTTAGCACAATTTCAAAGCCCCCGAGTACCAGTAACATCAACATCGCCAGATTGACGTTAACCATAGCGCCACTGGTGACCATGGGGATCATGATGATAAGCACGAAAATAATGGTCAGTTGACTAACAAATAATGACAACCCCTGATGACGCGCATACCAATTTTGTGAGCGTTGTTGCTCTTTAGCTAAAGCGTGTTGGGCATGATCGATGTGCTCCCAGTAGCGCTCACAGGCGCCAGCCAGTTGTAGCTCTTTTAACCCCCGGGTCGCTTCCACCAAGCGCTCATTAAGTTGTGTGTGAGCCGCTTGGGTGTCGGTGCCAATGCTCTTTAAGTTGAGGCTCAGCCACCAGGGTAACAGTACGCCGCACAGCAGCAGTGCACTGACGCTGACCACCATCAACATTATGCTATACAGGCTTAATACCCAAGCGAACAAAGGTAGCGCAACAAGGGCAAGTAAAATCGGTAGCAGCACACCAATGTAAAACTCATCAAGGCGCTCAACATCGTCTTGCAATTGCGATAGCTGTTGGCCAATACTGGTGAATTGTTGCAAGGGCACTTTGGTGAGTGCTGCAAACACGCTCACTCGCAAGGTTTTGAGCACCAAAAATGTGGTGTTGTGATTGACCAAGCGTTGACCGTAACCACTGGCGGTGCGCACCACCGCCAAAAAACGAATAATGCCCGCTGGGGTAAAATAGTTCATGGTGATCCCTTGCAGCCCGGCACTGGCCATAGCTGCAAGAAACCAACCGGAGATCGCCAGCAAAGTAACATTCGCTATTAAGGCGCACAGCGCCAGTGCCAAGCCAATGACTGCCCACTTTAGGTGGGGGCGTAATAACGATAACAAAAACTGCCAATTAGCCATGTTCGACCGCCGCTCCTTGGAGTAAGTGGTTGAGTGCTGAGTGGGGTTGCTGTATCAACTGTGAGTAATTACCTTGCTCAGCGATACGGCCATGCTCCATGACCACCACCTGTTGTGCATCGCTGATGGTATGCAAACGATGGGCAATAACGATAATTAAGCAGTGTTTGCTGAGCTGCTCTAAACACCGCTGCACATGCGCCTCACTGTGCTTATCAAGGGCCGCTGTGGGCTCATCTAAAAACAGCACTTCGGGTTTGCCTAACAGTGCACGGGCCAAAGCTAGGCGCTGTATTTGCCCTCCGGATAACCCTTTACCGAGCTCGCCTATGGGCGTGTCGTAGCCTTGCGCGAGGGTCATAATGTAATCATCCAGGGCAACGTCTTTACAGACCGCGCGAATGACACCCAGTGGTGCGTCTGGTTGCGCCAAGGCGACATTTTCGGCGATGCTGCCACTAAAGAGTGTCGGCGATTGGGCAACCCAAGCGATGCGCTGTTGATATTGCTGGATGTTTAAAGTGCTTAAGGCGTGGTCGTTTATTTTAATGGCTCCGGCGACACTGGGTTTTAGGCCCATCAAGCAATCCAGTAATGTGGACTTGCCGCTGCCGCTTGCGCCGACAATGGCATGCATGCCGGGGCCGCAGAACTTAAGCGATAGCTGCTGTAAGGTGTCGTGCTGGGCGTCGTCAAAGCGCCAGCACAGGTTCTCGGTGCTTACTGTATGGATAGGGGTATGGTCCGCTAACTGCTCACCTTTAATAGTGTCGGTGTCTGCTTTTTGTAGCAGCGACAGCATTGAGCTGGCACTGGCTAAGCCTTTGAGCTTGGCATGGTAGTGCTGACCTAACTGGCGCAGCGGCAGATAAAACTCCGGCGCCAACAACAGCACCACAAAACCGGTGGCAAAATCTAACGAGCCAAAGTAAAGGCGAAAGCCAATAATCACAGCCACTAAGGCGATACTGATGGTCGCCAAAAATTCCAGTGCTAAGGTGGATATAAAGGCAATACGCAGTACCGAGAGGGTGGTGATGCGAAATTTATCGGCCATCAGCGCGACATTTTCAATTTGCTGGCGCTCGTTATTGAATAGCTTCAGCTGCACTAAGCCTTGTAGGCGGTCCATAAAATAATGACCAAGACGCTGGAGCTGCTGCCAGTTTTGCTCATTGAGCGCCTCGGCCTTATAACCGATTAAAATCATGAAAAAAGGAATGAGTGGCGCCGTAACAAGAAAGATTAACCCAGATTGCCAGTCGATAGGAAAGACTACGGCGATAATAGCGAGAGGAATAAAGCCCGCGTAAGCGACAGCAGGAATGTATTTGGCGAAGTAATCGTGCAGTGATTCCACGCCTTGGTTAAGGATATTGACCAACTGCGCTGGGCTGTGTTCAAGCTGACCTTGGCGCTGTTTTGCGACCATGGCTTGCCAAAGTGTATGGCGCATTTGCTGTTTTAGAGCAATGGCGCAGCGCTCACTGACATAGCGACTAACGCCACTGCACAGCGCTCGCAGTACCACTATGCCAGCCAGTATGGCTAACTGGGTGTGCTGTTGCGCTAAGTGCTCATCTGCAAACATCACTGCATGGCAAATGTGTGCTAATAAATAACAGCTCACTATCATCAGTAAGGCATTGACGATACCTAAGGAAATGCTTATCAGCATCGCGCCATTTTGTGAACGTGAAAAGTTTTTTAAAAAAACGCGCAGCTGGTTTTGCTGCGCGCGGTTGGGGCGGGGGGTCATGTATTAATCATGCTCCTTGTGATCGTCGGCCACACAATCATTGTGCTGGCCCATTTCATACCACATGACGTTGATCACGCCGAAGGCAACAGCGAATAATACTCCTAAAATCCACGTAAAATACCACATAATGCCTCCTTAATAGCTGCCATGGGTGTTGTTTTCAATCTCTTCACTGCTTACTCGGCGCCACATCTTCACATAACACCAAGTGGTGTAAGACAGTACTATGGGGAGCAGTATAGCGACCACAATAAACATGATATTCAAAGTCATGTGGCTGGAAACGGCGTCCCAAATGGTTAAGCTCATATTGGCGTCATGGCTGGAAGGCATAATGAACGGGAACAGTGATGCGCCAAAGGTCATAATAATGCCTAACAACATGATGCTCGAACAGATGAAGCCAAAACCAGGTCTACTCTTAAGTGAGCACAACAAGGCCAACAGACCTCCGGCAAACGCCAAGATTGGGAACGCCAAGGTCCAACTACGTTCGCTGTAATTGTTCAACCATAGACCGGTCGCAGTGGTCACTGTTTTTGCTAATGGGTCGGCATGGGCATTGGTATCGGCCATAGTGACAATCTGCATGCCGTCGATTTGCGTCAGCCACGCACCGGCCAAGGCAAAGCCAGCGAGGGCGACAACCAGCGCGATGCGACCGAAACGGGCGCTACGTGAAGCTACGGGCTCAGCGGTGCGCATTTGTAACCATACGCCACCGTGGCCAACCAGCATCGCTACACTGATCACACCGCATAGCAGTGCAAAAGGATTCAACAGCCCAAAGAAGGAGCCGTGATAGCTCACACGCATGAGATTATCGATATGAATAGGTACCCCTTGCAACAAGTTACCAAAGGCCACCCCGAAAATCAGTGCTGGAATGAAACTGCCGCAGAAAAGCGCCCAATCCCAGCGGTTACGCCATGTGGGGTTATCCAGTTTAGAGCGATAGTCAAAGGCCAAGGGGCGGAAAAACAGCGCAAACAACACCAGCATCATGGCAAAGTAGAAGCCTGAAAAGGCAGCGGCATACACCATTGGCCAAGCGGCAAAGAGTGCACCGCCTGCGGTAATAAGCCAGACTTGATTACCGTCCCAGTGTGCACCTACGGTGTTAATCACTACTCGGCGCTCGACATCCTGTTTGGCAACGAAAGGTAACAAGGTAGCAGCGCCCATATCCATGCCGTCAGTAATGGCAAAGCCAATGAGCAATGCGCCAATAAGCACCCACCAGATAAGTTTTAGCGTTTCATAATCAAATATCATGATTTGCTCTCCTGTAGTTGCTGTTGACGCTCGAAGTAATACTTACCTGTATGCAGTGAGCTTGGCCCCTGCTTAATAAAGTGCAACATTAACCAGATTTCGATAATGGCCAATATGGTGTAAAAGGTAATAAAGCCAATTAAGGAGATAAGCACATCATTAAAGGTCAGACTTGAGGTGGCCATAAAGGTCGGTAATACCTCGGAAATAGCCCAAGGCTGGCGGCCATACTCAGCCACAAACCACCCTGTTTCAATGGCAATCCAGGGCAGTGGTATCGCAAATAACGCCGCTTTGAGTAGCCAACGTTTTTGCTCGATTTGGCGTTTAGCATTGTAATAAAACGCGGCGGCAAAGATCAGCAGCATCACCATGCCACAGGCAACCATAATACGAAATGCCCAAAACAGTGGCCCAACTTGTGGGATAGAGTCTTGCACCGCTTTTTGGATTTGCGCTTCATCGGCGTTATACACGTCATCCAAATAACGCTTTAATAGTAAGCCGTAGCCTAAATCGTCTTTGTACTGATTGAATTGACGAATATTTTCTGGTGTTTCCTCGCCATTACGCAGCTTTTCCAAGTAGCGATAAGCCACCATACCACTGCGGATACGTTGTTCATGGTTTTGTTGCAACTCTTTAATGCCGGTGACTTCCTCATCCAGCGAGCGGGTAGCAATAATGCCCATAACATAGGGGATTTTCACCGCCGCATGGGTTTGTTGTGTTTCAGAGTCTGGAAAACCAAATAACGTGAAAGCGGCTGGGGCAGGCTCGGTTTCCCACTCCGCTTCAATCGCCGCGAGTTTCACTTTTTGCACCTCGCCGACCTCGTAGCCGGACTCATCACCGAGCAGAATAACGCACAATACCGAGGCTAAGCCAAAACTACAGGCAACCGAAAACGAGCGTTTAGCAAAAGCAACATCACGGCCGCGAAGAATATAAAAGGCACTGATCCCAAGCACAAACATAGAGGCGGCAACATAGCCGGCAGAGACGGTATGAATAAACTTAACCTGTGCCACCGGGTTAAACACCAATTCGGCAAAGCTTTGCATTTCCATACGCATGGTCAGGTAGTTAAACTCTGAACCCACAGGGTTTTGCATCCAGCCATTGGCGACTAAAATCCATAGTGCGGAGAGGTTGGTGCCCACCGCCATAAAGAAGGTCACCCCCAAGTGCTGCACTTTACTGAGCCGATCCCAGCCTAGAAAGAACATGCCGACCAAGGTGGACTCTAAGAAAAATGCCATTAGCCCTTCAATGGCAAGGGGCGCACCGAAGATATCACCAACGTAATGAGAATAATAAGACCAGTTGGTACCAAACTCGAACTCCATAGTCAGTCCGGTGGCCACCCCTAAGGCGAAGTTGATACCAAATAACTTCCCCCAGAATTTCGTCATATCACGGTAAATTTCGCGTCCTGTCATTACATAGACAGACTCCATTATCACCAAAATCCATGTCATCCCTAGCGTGAGCGGCACGAACAAAAAGTGATAGAAGGCAGTGATTGCAAATTGTAGACGGGAGATGTCTACAAAGGATTCATCTATCATGGAACACCCCTTAATGTAAGCTTGTTTAAAGTTTCAGTAATTACTGAAACTTTCGTTAGTATCCAGACTACTGCTTACGAAGTCAACACAATATTAGCAACATCTAATTTAAAAGAAAGGCACACTGGAAAAATATCAACCAGCTCATCAAGCTAGGCCGTAGAAGGATTGTGCATTTAATAGCAACGAGGTTTTAAGCGCATCGCAAACAGGGTAGACTAGGCGGTTAATAACAACAGCCCAAAGTGGAATCTGTCCCCAATATGAGCGCCACTCAACCTCTTCGCATCGGCATCGTTGCCGGTGAAATGTCCGGTGACATTCTTGGTGAAGGCCTAATAAAAGCCATTAAACAACGCCACCCTGATGCCCAGTTCGTCGGTATTGGCGGTCCCCGTATGAACGCCCTCGGGTGTGAAAGCTTGTTTGATATGGAAGAGCTCTCGGTAATGGGACTCGTTGAGGTGCTCTCGCGCTTGCCTAGGCTGTTAAAGATTCGCAAAGGATTGGTGCAGCACTTTATCGACAATCCCCCTGATGTATTTATTGGTATTGATGCGCCCGATTTTAATTTGCGCGTTGAGCTGCCGTTGAAGCAAGCGGGGATCACCACTGTGCATTATGTCAGTCCTTCGGTGTGGGCGTGGCGACAAAAGCGTATTCATAACATCGCCAAAGCCACCAATTTAGTGCTGTCGCTGCTGCCTTTTGAGAAGGCCTTTTATGACAAGCACCAAGTGCCATGCACCTTTGTCGGCCATACCTTGGCCGATGATATCGCTGTAGAGCAAAGCAACCAGCATGCGCGGGCGCAACTGGGGCTCAGTAGCGACGATAAAGTGTTGGCGCTGTTACCGGGGAGTCGTGGCTCGGAAGTGGGGCTACTGACACCCACCTATGCGCAAACGGCCGAGCGTCTGCAGCAAGCCAATCCAGACTTAAAAGTTGTGGTGCCCTTGGTGAACGAAGCGCGCAAAGCGCAGTTCTTAGCGTTGCAACAACAACATGCACCGAAGTTAAACGCGCTATTACTTGATGGTCAATCGAGCTTAGCGATGCAAGCCAGTGACGCCATTTTACTGGCGTCGGGAACCGCCTCACTAGAGGGAATGTTATATAAGAAACCTATGGTGGTGGGTTACAAGCTCAAAGCCATGACCTATTGGATGGTGCAGCATGTGTTTACCTTCACCATCAAATACTTCTCGTTGCCTAATTTGTTGGCTGACGAGGAGCTGGTTCCCGAGTTTTTACAGCACCAGTGTAATGTCGATAACTTATGCGCCGCGCTTGAGCCTAAGTTATACGGGGATAATCAAGCCTTGATTGCGCGTTTTACGCAAATCCATAAAGACATTCGCTGCGATGCCAGTGCTCAAGCAGCCAAAGCCGTATTGGAGCTTATTGATGCAAATTAATCGTCCCGATGTTCAGTATATTGCCGGTGTAGATGAAGTGGGGCGTGGCCCGTTGGTGGGAGATGTGGTGACCGCAGCGGTGATCCTTGACCCCAATAAACCGATAGCCGGACTGAGTGATTCAAAAAAGCTGAGCGATAAAAAGCGCACCGCCTTAAGTGCTGAGATAAAAGAAAAGGCATTGAGTTACTGTATCGCCCGTGCCAGTGTCAGCGAGATAGATGAGCTCAATATCTTGCACGCCACCATGCTGGCCATGTCGCGAGCTGTGGCGGGGCTCGATATTACTCCTGACTTTGTCTTTGTTGATGGTAATCGCCTACCGCAACTCGATGTGGCTGCACAAGCCGTGGTCAAAGGCGACGCGCTGGTGGCTGAAATCAGCGCCGCTTCGATTTTAGCTAAGGTGGCGCGGGATGAGGAAATGATAGCCTTGGATGCGCAATTCCCCGAATATGGCTTTGCGGGCCATAAAGGCTACCCAACTAAAGCTCATTTTGCGGCATTGGCCGAACATGGAGCCACCGAGTTTCACCGCAAGAGCTTTAAACCGGTGCAGCGTGTACTCGCCGAGCGGGGGCAATAATGGCCGCACCTGAATTTGTCCATCTGCGCGTTCACAGCGACTTTTCCATGGTTGATGGCTTGGCTAAGACCAAACCTATTGTCAGTGCGGCGCAAGCACAGCAGCTCAGCGCCTTAGCCATTACCGATCAAATGAACTTGTGCGGTCTGGTGCGTTTTTATGGTGCCGCCCATGGCGCTGGGATAAAACCCATTGTCGGCGCCGATATTTGGCTCAATAGCCCGGAGTTTCCCGATGAGCCTTGTCGTTTGGTGGTATTGGCTAAGAATAACGAAGGCTATAACAACCTCACCTTACTGATTTCTAAAGCCTATTTGCGTGGTCATGTGATGCACCGCGCTATGGTTGACCGGCAGTGGTTGGCGGAGCACAGTGAGGGGCTAATTTTACTCAGTGGCGGCAAAGACGGTGACTTGGGCAAGGCGCTGCTTAAGGGCAATGCTGGAGTGATTGAAGAGATCAGCCAATTTTACCGCCAACATTTTGCCGGCAATTTCTACCTTGAATTAATGCGCACCGGGCGCGCTGATGAAGAAAGCTACTTACATTTGGCCGTTGAGCACGCGACAGCCCATCAACTGCCTGTGGTAGCAACCAATGAAGTGGTGTTTCTTGAGCAGCAAGATTTCGAGCCCCATGAAATTCGTGTCGCCATCCATGACGGCTACACCTTAGAGGATAAGCGCCGACCGAAGCGCTTCTCCAGCGAACAGTATTTAAAAACCCCGGCGCAAATGGCCGAGCTATTCAGTGATATTCCTGAGGCGCTCGCCAATACCGTTGAAATCGCCAAGCGTTGTAACGTGACCGTGCAGCTAGGCACTTACTTTTTGCCAGATTATCCCACCGGTTCGCTGAAAATAGACGACTTCTTGGTTAAAGTCTCTCGTGAAGGTTTAGAAGAGCGGTTGCAATTCCTGTTTCCCGATGAGCAGGTACGTGCTGAGCGTCGCGGCGAATATGATGAGCGTCTGCAAATAGAGCTCGATGTTATTAACCAAATGGGTTTCCCCGGTTACTTCTTAATCGTTATGGAATTCATCCAGTGGTCCAAGGATAACAATATCCCGGTGGGCCCAGGACGTGGCTCTGGTGCCGGTTCACTGGTGGCGTATGCCCTGAAAATTACCGACTTAGACCCACTGCAATTCGATTTGCTATTCGAGCGCTTTTTGAACCCCGAGCGGGTCTCAATGCCGGATTTCGATGTCGACTTTTGTATGGACCGACGGGATGAGGTGATTGATCACGTTTCCAAATTATATGGTCGTGATGCAGTATCACAGATCATTACCTTTGGTACTATGGCCGCAAAGGCGGTGATCCGCGATGTGGGGCGGGTATTGGGCCATCCCTACGGGTTTGTTGACCGTATTTCCAAATTGGTGCCCGGCGACCCGGGTATGACCTTGGAAAAAGCCTTTGAGGTGGAGCCGCGACTGCCAGAGGCCTACAACGGCGATGAGGAAGTGCGCGATCTCATTGATATGTGCCGTATTCTTGAAGGCTGTACGCGAAACGCCGGTAAACACGCTGGGGGGGTGGTGATATCGCCGACCACCATCACTGATTTTGCGGCGCTGTATTGTGATGAGGAAGGCAAGTTCCCGGTCACGCAATTCGATAAAAATGACGTGGAAACCGCCGGCTTAGTGAAGTTTGACTTCCTCGGTCTGCGTACCTTGACTATCTTGCAGTGGGCACTGGATATGACCAACGAGCGCCTAGCCCGTGAAGGCAAGGAGTCGGTGGACATCAATGCCATTCCCCTTAATGACCGCGCCAGTATCGACCTGCTGTTACGGGCCGAAACCACAGCGGTCTTCCAGCTCGAATCGCGCGGGATGAAGGACCTTATCCGCCGCCTGAAGCCGGACTGCTTTGAGGATATGATAGCCCTGGTGGCCTTATTCCGACCCGGTCCATTGCAATCGGGCATGGTTGATAACTTTATCGACCGTAAGCACGGACGCGAAGAAATCTCCTACCCAGATTCGCAGTATCAGCATGACAGCTTGAAACCGATTTTGGAGCCCACTTATGGGGTTATCCTTTATCAGGAGCAGGTTATGCAGATTGCTCAGGTACTCGCCGGCTACTCACTCGGTGGCGCAGATTTGCTACGTCGAGCCATGGGTAAGAAAAAGCCAGAAGAGATGGCAAAGCAGCGTTCAACCTTTGCCGAAGGGGCGCAAAGTCAGGGAATTGACAGCGAACTGGCGATGAAAATTTTTGACTTGGTGGAAAAATTCGCTGGGTACGGATTTAACAAATCGCACTCTGCTGCCTACGCCTTGGTGTCTTACCAAACCCTGTGGATGAAAACCCATTACCCCGCTGAATTTATGGCGGCGGTGATGTCAGCAGATATGGATAACACCGATAAAATCGTGACCTTGGTTGATGAGTGCGAGAATATGAAGCTCGCCTTGTTGCCACCGGATGTTAATACCGGTCTCTACAAGTTTACGGTGAATCGCCAAGGTGAGATTGTTTACGGCATCGGCGCCATCAAAGGCGTGGGTGAAGGACCGGTTGAAGCCATCCTCAGTGCTCGCGAGCAGGATGGTCCGTTTAAAGATCTCTTTGATTTTTGTGCACGGGTGGATTTAAAACGCCTGAATAAACGGGTGATTGAAAAGCTCATTATGTCGGGAGCCATGGATAAACTTGGCCCAGACCAAGTACAAGGTGGACGTGCTATTTTAATGGCCTCACTGCCCGAAGCGATTAAATCCGCTGAGCAGCACAACAAGGCCGAGCAATTAGGCCAAGGCGATATGTTTGGGCTGTTGGCTACCGAACCTGAGGAAGTCAAACAAGCCTTTAAGCGGGTGCCATATTTTACCGATAACCAATGGTTGGATGGCGAGCGCGAAACGCTCGGGCTGTTTTTAACTGGCCATCCCATTAACCAATATCGCGGTGAGCTTAAACATTACACCAGCGGCAAGTTGGTGGATTTAGTGCCCACAGAGCGTGATGTACAAACCACAGCGGCCGGGCTGGTGATAAATGCACGCACTTTGGTTAATAAAAAGAATAAACGTTGGGGATTGCTGACCTTAGATGACAAGAGTGCGCGAATTGATGTACGCTTATTCCCAGAACAGTTCGAAACTTTCCAAGAATTGCTACAAATCAACAATATCTTGGTTATAACCGGACAGGTCAGCTTTGATAACTTCTCTGGCGGCATTACAATGACCGCCAGAGACGTCTGTACACTCGCTGAGGCCCGTGAAAAGCGCATTAAAGCGATGAAAATGACGGTAGATATGGCGCAAATTGATGCTAACTTCTTCGAAAAGTTAGAGAAAGTGCTGGAACCATATAAGTTCGGTACGTGTCCGATAAAAGTCGTTTATCGCCGGCCGGACGCCTTAGCCGAGCTAGAACTAGGAACACAATGGTGTGTGACGCCAGCGGATGATTTGATTCATAAGTTATCCTTACTGACGGCGCAAGATATCGAATTAGAATTTAATTAAGTGGGTTAATTAGAGCATGAGTCTCAATTATTTGGATTTCGAACTGCCAATTGCCGAATTGGAAGCGAAGATTGAAGAGTTACGCACAGTGAGTCGTGCTGGCGAACTAGATTTAGGGCTGGAAGAAGAAGTCAGCCGTTTAAAAGAGAAAAATGTCGAACTAACTGAAAAGATTTTCTCTGAGTTAGGCGCATGGCAAGTTTCGCAGTTAGCGCGTCACCCTTTGCGTCCTTATACGCGCGACTACATTGAACGTATTTTTACCGAATTTGATGAACTAGCGGGCGATCGTGCCTTCGCTAACGATCCTGCTATTCTCGGTGGTGTAGCCCGCTTAGACGGCGAACCAGTGATGGTGATCGGTCAGCAGAAGGGCCGTGATACGGCAGAGAAGATCAAACGCAATTTTGGCATGCCTAAACCGGAAGGGTATCGCAAAGCGCTGCGCCTAATGGAAATGGCCGAACGTTTCAAAATGCCTATATTCACCTTTATCGACACCCCTGGAGCCTATCCTGGTGTGGGTGCCGAGGAGCGCGGCCAAAGTGAAGCAATTGCTCGTAATTTGAAGGTCATGGCGGCATTAAAAGTGCCAACGGTATGTACCGTGATAGGTGAAGGTGGCTCGGGTGGTGCATTAGCCATTGGTGTTGGCGACCGGGTGAACATGTTGCAATACAGCACTTACTCAGTGATCTCCCCTGAAGGCTGCGCATCGATTCTATGGAAAAGTGCAGAAAAAGCGCCCTTGGCAGCCGAGGCTATGGGTGTGACCGCGCAGCGAGTGAAAGAGCTTGATCTCATCAATACCGTAATTGAAGAGCCTTTAGGCGGCGCTCATCGTAACTACGATGCCATGGCGAAAAGCCTTAAAGCACAGCTTAAGCGCGATTTAGCCGAGCTGCGTGAACATAGCGTTGACGAGATGCTTGATGCTCGCTATCAGCGCTTAATGAGCTTTGGTTACTGTTAAGCCATCGCTAGTAAGGCCGATATCTGTCGGCCTTTTTATTGCCTACCTATGCAAGATACCTTTTCCTCAGAGCTTGATGCTTTACTAAAATGTGCGCCAGACACAAAAGGATTGGCGGTGGCCCTAAGCGGTGGCCTCGATTCTATGGTGCTTTTAGAGTTGGCTTGGCGCTATGCTCAGCGTGAAAACCTAGCGCTGTGTGCTATTCACGTTCATCATAACTTGAGTGCTGATGCCGATCAGTGGTTAGACTTCTGTGCACAGCAGTGTGAGCAGCGTGAAATCGCGTTTTTCAGCGAGCATGTCCACATTGGCACACAAACACGTCGTGGTATTGAAGATAAAGCTCGGCAAGAGCGATATCAAGCACTTGATAGCTGTGCGCCAGCGGGTTATGTGTTGCTACTTGGTCAACACCGCGACGACCAAGTGGAAACCTTCTTTTTACGCCTTAAACGTGGTGCAGGGTTGAAAGGGCTTGGTGGCATGCAGGCGTTGAGCTATTGGCATCAACGGCCGCTATTACGGCCCCTGTTGGGTTTTTCTCGCGCCGAGCTTAACGATTATGCAGAGCGTCAGGGCCTGCTTCATATTCATGATGAATCAAACGACGATAACGGCTTTGATCGTAATTTTTTACGCAATCAAGCATTACCGCTGCTCAGTGCGCGTTTTAACGGTTTTTATAAAAAAGTCGCGCAGAGTATGGCAATCATACAACGCCAGCAGCGGTTGTTGGATGAAATTGCGCACGATGATATTGCCAATGCCCACGCCCAGAGCTCACTTAATCTAATATCACTACGTAAGCTCAGCGACGCGCGCTACCACAATGCGTTACGTTATTGGTTACACAGCCATGATGTGGTGATGCCCAGTGAAAAGCAACTACAGGACTTAGCTCAGCAGTTATCTTGCGCTCGCGCTGACAGTCAGATGCAAGTGCCATTGAAGCGTTTGCACGGCTTGTCATGTGTATTACGCCGATATCAAGACCATGCTTATTTGTGCACGGAGCAACCGAGCTTGGAAGCGCAGCGTTTAAGCACTGATTGTACGAGTGTGACGTTGAGTGATGGCACCGTACTGAGTGCTCAAGCAGGCGAAGGAGTGCGCCCTCTAGAAGGAGTAGAGCAGTTGAGCGTGCGCTTTGGACAGCTAAGTAGCGTAATTCGTCCTCATAATAAAGCGCACTCTAAGAAGTTGTCACAGTGGTTTAAAGCCCTGCAAGTGCCTCCGTGGCAGCGTCAACGCGTGCCGCTTATTTACTACGATGATGTCTTGGTGGCCGTGGTCGGCTATTTCTATAATTATGATTATTTCAGCAAAAACGGAGTGCAATGGCAGTGCAGCGAACGCCCCAAGTAGGTTTATCTTTAGTCAACAAAGCCCCTGCGGCACTAGCCGTTACTTTCACGTTATTAGTGGTGGCGCTGCTGCTGAGCACATTACATGTCAATGTATTGGCCTATGCAGGGTTTAGTGGCGTATTATGCGGTGCTTTGTTACTCGCTTACTGGCTAGGCAAGGGCGGCATGTTTTTCGTGCTCGGGATACTGGCACCGCTGGTGAGTGTTATTGCCATTGATATACCCAGCTTTACATCCTTGTTTCAGCTGATTTTGGCATTCTTCTCTGGGTTTTGGCTGCTATTGTGTGTATTTAAGTTAGTGCGCTCTAAAGCGTGACTGTTAGCCTCACCATAATGGGTATCGCGGCCTAAGTTCTTCGCTTGATATAAGGCTTTGTCGGCGCGGGCAAATAAACTCATACTAGAGTCTTTGGCCTCAGCCAAGGCATAACCAATACTGCTTGTCACACCATGACGAGCCATCAACGCATTGGCATGCACCGCCTTTTGCACTCGCTCGGCGACAACTTGGTTGGTATCAAAATCGTCGTCGTCAATCAGCACTGCGAACTCATCGCCGCCAAAACGAAAGACCGAGTCGGTACCGCGTACTGAACTTTTTAAGATCATGGCAAACTCTTGTAGAGTTTCATCGCCTACTTGGTGGCCCTGTTGGTCGTTAACCTGCTTAAAGTTATCTAAATCCAATAACATCAAGCTGAAAGGACGGTTCTGACGGCGGCAAACCTCGAGCTTCTTTTCCATGCCAATATTGAAGTCGCTGCGATTATTCAGCCCTGTTAATGGGTCGCGCGTGGCTAGGCGTAACACCCGATTGTAAGTGAGGGCATTGCGCAGTGGATAGCTGAGTATTTGGTGCCATTGTTTTAGCTGCGTACAAAGCTGATCGCTAAACGGGCTGTGGCTGTAGTACACCAGTTGCCCGAGATGCTCTTGTTCAACGTCAATATCGAAGCGGTTGGCGACACTGGTGTTGCGGCTGTTGCTCATTTCACTGACGCCCAAACTACTGTGTAATTGCAGGCCATCAAAACTGGCATAAGGCGCCACAAATTGCGCGAACGTATCAAGCAATACCACCACCTCCAGACTACGCTGAAGTTGCTGGGTTAACGCCACGACATTGACCGCAGATTGCGGGCGGCAAAACGATGCCGCTTGCTGCTGATCATGGCTTGATTGTGTATTGGCATAAGTCAAAATGTGGACATTATCCATCTATTGCACTCCCAGACTAAATTCGTAGTGTTTATAAGCGAAAAACATGCCAAATTTTTAAACTGGATATAAAACAAGCCCTTGCTATAGTTAATGGTAAAGTATTAGCCCAGAGTCAGGTCTTTGACGCCAAAGGAGTGCCATGCAACAGCTGTTTATTGAATTGATGGGTCTATTACTCAGTGCGGTGATCTTAGTGTGGATGTTTAAACGCCTTGGATTGCCGCCTATTTTAGCGTACTTAGCCACAGGGTTGTTGGCCGGACCGCATGGATTTGCCTGGCTTGCCAATGGCCATGAAATGCATGGTATCGCTGAGCTTGGCATTGTCTTTTTACTATTCAGTTTGGGTCTCGAATTCTCCCTGCCACGCTTGATTGCCATGCGTAATATCGTGTTTGGTGTTGGCTTACTGCAAGTGGTGCTCACTTCTGCGGTGTTTTTCTTGTTGTTGTGGGGTTTTGCGTTTGACGCGTTGAGCGCGTTTGCCATCGCAACGCTAATGGCGTTGTCCTCTACGGCGGTAGTGGTTAAATGCTTGAAGGACACCGGGCAGCTGCAGAAACGGCGCGGTCAACTCGCTGTTGGGGTGTTGCTGTTCCAAGATTTAGCCGTGGTACCGCTGCTTATTACCATCCCGTTACTGGCCAGTGATACTGAGCAATCATTAACCTATAGTTTGGCAATGGCTTTGGCTAAAGGGGCCGTTGTGTGCACCTTGCTGTGGGCCATCGGCAAATGGTGTTTGCCACGGATCTTCAATGAAGTGGCGCGAATGCGTAATGAAGAGCTGTTTGTATTAACCACTTTATTGGTGACGTTATTTGCCGGTGGGCTGACATACTGGTTCGGGTTATCCATGGCTTTAGGGGCTTTTTTAGCGGGAATGATGTTGGGTGAAAGCCAGTACCGGCACCAACTTGAAAGTGATATTCGGCCGTTCCGGGACATCCTTATGGGGCTCTTTTTTGTCACCGTGGGGATGCAGTTAGACCTGGCCTATGTATTAACGCATGCCCATATTATTCTCGCCGCGTTAGCGGTCTTGATGCTCAGTAAACTGGTGTTACTGGCTGGTATTGCGCAACTGATGGGAGAGCGCAAAAGCGATGCTTTAAGTGCAGGCCTGATGCTCTGTCAAATGGGGGAATTTGGCTTTGTATTGGTGGCTTTAGCTGGGAACCAGGGAATTTTTGCCGGTGAGTTGGCGTCGTTTCTCATCGCCTTAGGGGTGTTTTCCATGGCCATTACTCCTTATTTAATAGAGCACTCGCCTAAGTGGGTACATCATCTTTTTCGCGCCAGTACTGAAGCCCCCGAACGCATTGAGTGTGTTGATGAAAGCCTCAGTGAGCATGTGATAATCTGTGGCTACGGGCGAGTTGGACAAAATATCGGGCGTTTTCTTTCCAGTGAGGCGTTGCCTTTTGTTGCCATTGAACTGGACCCTTACCTGGTGCAACAAGGAAGAAATTCCGGTTACCATGCCATGTTTGGCGATGTCACGCAAAAAAGCATTCTTGAGCGCGCAGGAACGGCACAGGCGCGTTTGGTGGTAATTACCTTCACTGATCTTAGCAAGGTACAAATGGTCGCCGAGGTAGTGAAACAAGTCGCGCCGCAGGTGAATATCCTCGCGCGCATGCCCGATGATGCTCATCTTGATGAGTTAAAAGAAAGTGGCGTGTCAGAGGTCGTGCCTGAGTCGTTAGAAGCCAGCCTGATGTTGTCGTCTCATGTACTATTTATGAGCGGGGTGCCGATGAAACGCATTATTCGCCGGGTTAGCCAAGAGCGAGAAAACCGGTACTCCTTATTGCACAGTTATTATATTAGTGATGAGGCGCCACATCGCGATGAAAACACCGAGCGTTTAGAGTACTTGCACGTGTTTGCTTTGGCAGATAACGCCTATGCTGTGGGTAAAACCATCGCCGAGCTCAACCTGCAAGCACGGCGTGTGAGTATTGCCGCACTGCGCCGTCAAGGACGTGAGATAGAAGCGCCCAGTATTGAAACCAGTCTACAGGGGCATGACGTGCTGGTATTAAAGGGCAAACCACGGCGAGTAGAGCGTTGCGAGCGCTTTTTACTCAATGGCGGCAGTTAATCGAGACACAAAAACGCGCGCAGTTGCCCCAATTGCGCCAGCCCGTCCTGATAACCTAGCTCCATCAAGTGTTGGGTATAACGGCGTTCAAACAACAAGTAGCTCGGCAAGCTCGACTCACTGTAGCGTTTTACGCCGATACCACGTAGTAGGGTGCGAATGGCCAGCGGCATGTCATCGTAATACTCGCTACTAATGGCATTAAAGTTATGTGATGGGTTGATCACCATCGTATCGATATGCTTGAGCTCACGATGTTTATCTTTCGCGCTCAACAACCCCACCGTACGGTTAATGCGCTCAAGGCGCTCTAAATCACCATGCAGTGTGTCAGCAAACACGCTGTCCAACAGATGCCCCGCGATATGCGAAATGCCCGGGTAGTGCGGCGCATATTTACGATGTTCCTCTTTGGGCTGTTCAACACCGATAACAAAGATGCGCTCGGCACCAAGATGAATGGCGCTGGACAGGGGAGACATCTGGTGAATGGAACCATCACCATAGTATTGGTGTCGAATCTTTACGCTGGGAAAGACCACGGGAATAGCACTGGAGGCCATCAGGTGTTCTAAATGGATGCGAGCTTTGACACCCTGACGTTTGGCCCGCCGCCAGGGTTTGGCCTCATTGCTTTGATAGAAGGTAACGGAGTCACCGGTACTGTAGTTAGACGCAGTGACTGCTAACGCATCGAGCACACCACGGTGAATGTTACGGTCGATACGCTCCATAGGCAGCACTTCGGCTAATAACTGCCGCAGAGGGGCATTGTTGAATAAGCTCGCTGGGGCATGGTTGGCGTGCCCAGAGCGAAAGCTCGATAAAATATTTTTTATAAGGTGGCCAAATACATGCGCAAAGTCACTGCGATAAACATCGCTGGTGTGAAACTGCCCCCAGACTTGCTCAAGCTTGCGGCTCGCTAAATGAGCACACGAAGCCCAACATCCAAGCGCCACAGAGTTAATTGCTCCGGCAGAGGTGCCTGTGATCACTTTAAATGGCAGTGGCGCCGTTCTTGGAAGGCTTTGTGTTAGCGCTTTGAGGACACCTACTTGATAAGCGGCTCGCGCGCCGCCGCCGCTCAGTAGCAACGCTGTTCCAGCGCGACCGCAATTAGTTTGCTTTCGCATTGTATTTGCACTTAAATGGACACATAGTGTTAATGTAAAAGATTCTAAAATAAAAAGATATGCTCAACGGCGAGTATGCTCGCAGCAATTAGGGCAGATTACTTTTTGAAGATTGGCGATTTTGACTTTTTCATAACGGAGCCTTTATGAGTGAACAACCTACCGAACATGAGAGTAAACGCGGACCCAGCCGTAACAACATCATCCTAGCATTGGTGGTATTAGTGGTGCTGGCTGTGGTGGTAATTTTTGTCGTCAGCAAACAATCTCAACAGCCCTTACCACTTGAGGCTACCCCGGAGCCTGCGCAGTTGCCAGTGGAAGACAAACCCCAGCCTGTTGCAGAGCCCGAGCCTGAAAGTAAACCCCAAGCCGCGCCGGCAACCACAGACGTGAGCAACCCCGATGAGCAGCAACAGCGTCCACAGTCTCGTGAAGACGAGCAGCCCGAGCCGCAACCCGAGTTGCCGGCCTTGGACGATAGCGATGAGATGGTCAGCGCCAGCTTGCAACAATCACTGGCTCAATCCAGCGCTAATTTGCTGGTAAATGATGATTTGATCCGCCGCACAGTGGTGTTTGTCAATAATCTCGCCGAGGGGCGTGTGGCCACAAACCACTCGCCAGTGGAAAAACTCGAGCAGCCTTTCACCGTGGAAGAGGGCGATGTGCTGACGATGGATCCGCAGAGCTTTGAGCGCTATGACCCGTATGTTGGTATTTTGACCTCGATGAATACCGATCAGTTAGTGGCACTGTATGAACAATATGAACCACTGATTGAACAGGCCTATGGTGAAGTTGGCGACCCTAACAGTAGTTTTGAGGCACGCTTAAAGCAGTCGATTGACTTGCTTTTAGAGACACCCGAAATGACTACTCAGGTCCCCTTGTTACGAGATTCAGTCACCTACAAGTATGCTTATTCCGAATGGGAGAATTTACCTCCCGCTCAGAAGCAGCTATTACGCATGGGGCCAGAGAATGTTGAGAAGGTAAAAGCGGTGTTGAAGAAGCTGCGCGCAGAATTGGATTAATTCAACTTTCGTGAAAAAAAGGGGCCATCGGGCCCCTTTATTATTACTAATTGGCGGTGATCGATAAATTTACACCCGTGGCGCTATTATAGCCGTACAAATCAATGTACCAAGTTCCACTTTGCGGGTTACTAATGGTACAGGTTTCATTGTTACCATTTTTGTATGGACGGCATTGCCATTGCGACTGACTCGACGGTGAGCCAAGGTTTAAATACAGATCGGCATCGCCGCTACCGCCGGATATACTCACCTGTAATTGCGAATAGCCGCTAGTAAGAGGCTGCTCAAAGCGTTGCCATTGAGAAGACGCGACAGAAATCGGCCCTTCGCTACGATTAATGGGAGTTGGACCGGTTGAACCTGTTTGATACTCACCGACCAGATTGACACCGGAAATGGCATTCCAGGCCTCAACCATCACGTAGTAAGTTCCTGTTTGTGGTGCGCTAAAGCTACAGCTTTCGGTGCTTGATGCCGTGGTGCTTTTACAATCATAGCTATTGAGTGTCGGTGGCGTGCCAAATTGCACGTATAAATCAGCATCACCGCTGCCACCATAGGTATTAAAGTTAAGATCAGTGGCATCGCTGGGTACATCCATGGTGTAAAGTAGCTGTTCCTTAGCGCCAGCGCTAAGGCCAGACTCAACCACACCATTAGTGAGCTCGTTATCACTCGGTGGTGGCGGCGCAGAGCCAGCGCTTTTCGCAAGCTCAGCGAGATAAACACTGGCCAAGCGTGCAAAATTGATGGCATGACTGGCATCAAACTGGTCATCACTACTGGTGTGAATTCGGTAGTTGATATCACTCATTTTTGATTCAAACGGCATCGAGGCGGCAAAGCCTTGGTTATGCCAAGAGGCATGATCCGAGCATCCGTAACCACATTGATCATAGCCAATAACCAGGTCACTAAGATAAGTGCTGGCAAGGTTTGCCATAAATTGATTCTGGCCGCTATTGGTATAGTCGGTCATCAATACAATATCTTCAGCTGAGCCGTTATTACCGGTCATATCAAACTGCGCCATACCCACCACATTGATGCCTTGGCTTTTGTATTCGCTAGCTATAGCGCCGGAGCCTCTGAGTCCCACTTCTTCGGCCGCAAAACCCATAATTTTGATGGTACGTTTAGGCTTAAAGTCACTGTCGACGACCGCTCGCAGCGTTTCGGTTAATACAGCAATGCCGCTGGCATTATCATCAGCTCCTGGTGCACGACCTTGGCTGGGTGATGATTGGTTAATCGAGTCTAAGTGACCACCAATGATCACCACTTCATCACTTAACTCTTGTCCGGCGATTGTCACCACCACTGAGTCTTGAGCCCAGCTATGGTTGTAACTTTGCACGGTGATGTCGCTGCGACTACTGGCGATTTGTTGCCAGTGGGTGCGTAACCAATCTGCTGCATCAACACCGCTTTGTTGTGAATAATAACGGTTATGAAATGCTGCTAGGGTACTTACGGTGTTATCTAGACGAGTGGTGCTCAGCTCAGCCAGCAGCGCCTGGGCTGCAGCGGGGTTATCGATGCTGTAATTAACAGTGGCAACTGTTTGCGTGTTATTGACTTGAGCCTGTTGCAAGTAGGCTTTCGCCGCTTGCTCAGATTCATGATAAATAAAGCCGCCACAGCGTTTATACTCATGGTGCATAAAATCGCTTAGCCGATGTATATGCTTAGGATCTATAGCGATAACATCAACTGCTGTGCCAGCGATTGATTGCGTTGCAGCGCTTTGCCACTGTGTTTTTTGCTGTTTTTGATAGTGCGCCATGGCATGGGCCTCGACCGTGATCCATGCCTTTTCCGGTGCCGCTAAGGCGCTGTTCGTAGCGCAAGCAAGCGCCGCACCGATGGCGAGGTAAGAATATTTCATAAGCTGGGTCCTTAAATGAAAAAGGGGCCAGTAGCTGGCCCCTACTCAGGGAGAATGATTTAGTCTGCTTGGATGGTTAGGGTGACACCACTTGCTGCGCTGTAGCCACGTAAATCCATATGCCATGTACCTGCTTGCGGATTGCTAAAGGTACAGGTCTCTGAGTTGCCATTGCGATATGGACGACAATCCCAGTCGCTGGTGGTTGATTGCGAACCAAAGTTGACATACAGATCGGCATCGCCGCTACCACCGCTAATGGTTACCGTGAGGTTACTGTAGCCACTGCCAATGTCTTGGCTAAAACGAGCCCAGCCGCCTTGGTTAACACTGATGTTGCTCTCGGTGCGATCAATCGGCGTTGGCCCCGTGCTACCATCGTCATAGTTACCTTCTAAGGTCACATTACTGATTTGGTTCCACGCTTCGACCATGACATAGTACTCACCGCCTTGAATAGGACTAATTGCACATGACTCAGTACTGGTTGATGACGTGCTGTTACAATCGTAATCGTTAAGCGTTGGACGTGAACCGTATTTCACGTATAAATCAGCATCACCTGAACCACCTGAGGTGTTAAAGGTAAGGTTCGTAGCACCTGCGGGCACATTCATAACGAAGAACATTTGCTCTTTCGCCGCACCGGAAATACCTGTGCGAGGCACGCCGTTGGTGATTTCTTCGTCAGGTGTTGGCGGAGTTGAACCACAGTCACTACCCGCGCTTAGGCTTGATGTTACCCCTACGGCCGCGAGGGCTGCTTTAACATCATTTGGCTCATAACCAAGATCGCACGCGGCATCCATCACACCGTTACCTGCTAAGTCCCAGTTAGTGCTCGCTGTCCAATAAAGCTGGTTAGCACGTGCCATGGTCTTAAAGGCCTTTTGTGTATCCCAGCCGCTGGTGGTTGCCAACAAATAGAAGGCCTTGTTGTACACCCCTGAACTGTAATGCACATCCATGCCTGAGTAGTAATCTGATTGATTACCAATGGAGCGGCCGTCTTGTGGAGGATTAGCCATGTAACGTAACGCACCATTACCTTTGAAGATTTGCTCACCGACGAGCCAATCATTACTACCCAGCATGTAAGCTTCCGCAGCTTCACCGGCCATATCGGAGAACGCTTCATTTAAGCCGCCTGATTTACCAGAATAAACCAATCCGGAGTTTTGCTCGGTAAAGCCGTGGCTGACTTCGTGTGCAGACACATCGAGGCTAACTAATGGGTAAAAGGTTGTGGCGCCATCACCGAAGGTCATCGCTTGGCCATCCCAAAACGCATTTTCATAGTTATTGCCATAGTGCACGCGCATACGCAATTGGAATGACAATGGCGCAGTACCGACCCAATCGTTGTACATGTTAAACACTACGTTGCCAAAGTAATGGGCATCATTTAGAGGTGAATAGGCGCCATTCACTTGCTGGTAGGTATTTTCTGGGCAGGTAAAGCTGTACGCTGTTGACCCGCTTGTGCCATTGTTGAGGTTAATGGTGCGCACATTGGCGTTTTCCATGGTACAAGTGCTGCCAGATTGGCTCACATCCAAATAGCCGTAGTCGGTTCCGTAATTGTATTGTCCGGTTTTCTGGTTGCCGCCTGGGCCGGTGGCATCAGCATGTTGTAAATTGTCGAATTGATGCAATACATTACCGCTTTTGGCGTCGATAATCATGTAGGGACGCGACGGGGTATCACCATAACTGTTGTAGGTCACCTCATAAGCAAGGTGCGCTTTGTTCGCATCGTCTAACCAAATGACTAAGCGAGATTGCTCATTCTCGATGGCAGGCGCTGCTTTGCCTTGATGCATTTTACGATGCATGGCGCGCACTAGTTTGCCCACTTGCTTCTTACTTACCTTGGCGTTTACCGAGGGGACGTCGGCAGCGATGTTATTGACCACGGCGCCATGGGCACGAATAAGCTGATCATCTTTGTTGTAAGTTAGAATGGCATGATCGCCGATAACAGGAATGCCTTTGTGCATTTGCTGATAGCGAAACGTTTTATCGCCGTTTTGACTGTTGTACTGCTTAACAACACTGATACCATCCTGAGTATCAAGGCCGAGTACCGTTGCAGCAGGGGAGGCTGAAACGGCAGTCGACTTTGCCATCATAATATCTTTAATTTGATTTTGTTCACTTAGGTAGGTTTTTTGCGCCGCAATACTCGTTGCGGGCAAAATTGCTGCCAGTGACACGGCTATTGATAAGGTTGATAGCATAAATCCTTGAGGTTTATTCATTGTTTGCTCCCGATTAGTTTTCCCGAATGGGTGGTGCTGAGCACCGCTAATACTCGTTTGATCCTGCAAACTTCTCCAAAGCGAGCGATTCTAATCTAGTAAAAATGGGTACTAATGTAAAATAAAAGTAAAAATTATTAATTTAAAATTAAATAAATATTAAATTTATCCAGGTTGCTCAATGCCTTGACGAGTAATTTAATGTGTAAAAACGTAATCATGGTTAAAATGTGTACACTTTTGTTTCCAAAATGTGTAAGTGAAAGGTTATTGCTTCATCTTGGTTTAGCGAGTTATAAAAGTGGAGCAGGGCCAAAATCATGCGTATTACTGCGAAATGGTCAGTTACTAGGCAGTTGGTAGTAAATAGTAGGATTTTCCTTGAATCCCAGTAGTAAAGTCGCGATAATCCCTCCTGCGCCCAACGAAGGCCCTCAATGGTAGCCTTATTGGTCCTCTCGCAACACTAGCAGGTGAATCTGGTCAGGCCCGGAAGGGAGCAGCCACAGCGTGTGACGTGTGTGCCGAGATGTGGCTGGTAAGGCTGCCACCCAAATTTCCCCCCTTGTTGTTTGAAGTATAAGTTGACGAATTTGAAGTTAAAGTTGACATAAATTTGAACAATAAGTTGTCATAGCCAATTTTTAGTCAGTGCGCTAGAAAGCAGCTATTACCGACGCAAAACCAAGTACTCTAGAGTTAAAACCCTTTTTAAATTCGCCAGTCAAAAGATCAAGGCGACCTGTCTCGTAGAGTCGGCATTAGAGTTCGATGCTTGTTTCCACTTCGAATATTCCCCAGTGATTGTCGCATTCGAGGCTCAGCCTCTAGGCTTTAAATAAGACTATGTGAACTGCCGAGTAGGCAGCTGAAATTAGGCCAGGAAGCAATCAATCACAATATGTTACTTTTAACTGCTGAAAAGGCAGGGCTAGACATCATAAACCCCTGAAAATACGGGGGAACTTCTTTTGTTCAAAAGGTAATCTGAGGTATATCTACTCGTATGGAGTCAGGTTAGGAACTTTCTTATTAATAGTGTTCGAATATTTGGATTGGCAATGTTATCACTAACAGCCGTTACCTGCCCCAAAACAAGCTAGAAAATTTTGCTCAAAGGACTAACAACACGGTTTGCGCCTTGCTGTAAAACATGCGTATATATTTGCGTTGTCTTCACATCGGAATGACCCAGTTGAGCTTGCACGGTTCTAATATCTGCACCACTTTGTAGTAAATGAGTAGCAAATGAATGTCTAAAAGTGTGGGGCGTTATAGGTTTTATTATTTGTGCTTTTTTGGCGGCCTCTTTAACCGCTTTACGCACACCTGTTTGATGAAAATGATGTCGGCGAATCTCGCCAGTTTCAGGATCAGCACTTAACTTATATGAGGGAAATAGATACTGCCAAGCAATTGACTTATTGGCGCTAGGATATTTTCTTGCTAGTGCCTTTGGCATCCATACACCAGCGTATTGTTCATTCTGGGAATCTAATTTTAAGTATTCATCAGCCTGAGCTATTTGATTTCTTAGCAAAGGTATAAGTTCTGTGGCGAGTGTAACCACCCGATGTTTATTCCCTTTACCATTCCAGATCCGAATGCACTTGTAGTCAAAGTCAATATCCTGAACTCGTAGTTGAACAGCTTCCATTACACGTAAGCCGCTACCATACATTAAACCTGAAATTAAATAATATCGTTTACTTAAAAACGACATGAGGAGTTTAACCTCCTCGGGGGTCATAACAATTGGTAACTTAGATTGGCGCTTGCTTCTAACAAACGTTAGATTCGGACACAATTCCTGTTTAATTATTTGCTTATACAAAAAAGATAACGCATTTAACGCTGTCGCTTGTGTTTTAGGCGACACATTCCGTTTAAGTACAAGGTAGTCGAGATATTCGACAACCTCGTTATTGCCCATTGAAGCTGGGTGACGTTTATCATGATAATGAATATAGGAAGAAATCCACTTAAGATATGTATCAACGGTTCTAAGTGAATATTGCTTAGTCAACATCAACTCGGCGATGTGATTTAAAAATGGTGAACGAGTTCTCATTGAGCTAGCTCCAACAAGTATCTGTATATATGTACAGTATTATTGTGTTTCTCCTATAGTCAAGAAAACGACCCAATCGCTCGATATTAAATTGTTATATTCAAAGGAAGGATCGGCGTGTTCAATAAGTTTTTGAGTGGGTTAGTGTTTGGTAGCGGTTTTGCGATAGCCTTTGTTTTTATTACCTATTTAGGTCTACAAGTACTCCTTCCTGCTGTAATAAATAGCTCTAACAAAACTCCTGAATTTAATGATTCGAAAGCAGCCGAGGTCATAGAGCAAGAGCCATCATCTACTCCCAAAATGACAACCAATAATGATTTCAAACTATATAAAAACTCTAGCGCAAAGATGGAAGTACCAGAAGGTGGCGGAATTTTATCTATAGCTTCAATAAATACTCCCGCTGGAAATAAGTTCCCTAGTACTTATCAACTTTGGATTACAGAATCAGAGTTTTGGCAGGTTAAAACGAATGAACAAAATATCGAAATTGAACAACTTAAATATCCGACCGTTTTGCCAATAGATGCCGTTGACGCAACGATGAGAAAACAAGCTGGGTACGCTATGAGTACAATGACAGTTCATTCTGAAGCAATTACATCTTTAAAAATGGGTAATGGTTCATGGCACGATAAGGACATGAACGGAAAAACGAAAATAACAAAAGAAGGTGTTGTATTTATTCAACCCAATGAATTTTGAATATAACAAGCCAATTAAGGGCGGGACTGCTAAAGCTTGGCTCAGTTTCGCTTCGCTACACAGTTTAGCCAAGCATTACCAGCCCCTTATTGGAGCGTTATGTTTTCATGGAGGAGTGGTGAACTTAGGAAGCTGGGATAGCGCAATTATCAAAAGCTTGTCATGGGTAGCCTTAGGAATAATAGTAATAACTCTGGTTATGGGTTCACTACCTACAACTGCTAGTGATATAGCTGGCTTATTTGTATCAAGTTTACTTTTTCTGGGTGTCTATTTAATTGTATCTTTGGTCGGGTGGCTATGTGTTGGCTTTCCTGTTCATTGGTTAATTTGTAAATATGCAAATGCTTCCTTCAAGATTTATTTGGCAGTTAGTATCCTAGTGAGCTTAACTTTGTATTTTGTTCAAAGTCAGGATTCTATATTATTTGCTCTGACTGCATTGTCCCAAGCACTAATATTTAGGTTCTGTGTTTATAAGAAAACATAACAAGTGCCTAAACCAAAGGACGCAAAACAGCAGGCTTGCGCTCCTTCGTCGCTAATTTTAGCCTGCTATTTTGCGCCGGTTAGGCAAGCGTTAAGTTTCAAGGAGAGGCTGTGCCGGAGTTCAAAATACTCAATCACGTCATCGACTATATGGAATCTACAGGCTCAACTTATAAGCTCGTTACTCTTTCTGTTGACCAAGAACTTGTAGATCAGATAAATGAGGAAAACAAAACTTCATATTCGCTTGCTGAGCTAGAGAAAGCCACTGATAAGTGCTTGGCACATGAATGGCTTGAGCATGCAACACTTGGTGGTGGGAAATACGGTAGTTTAAGGATTACTCCTAAGGGTGTTGGTGCAGCAAGGTCTAAAAGAAAATCTGAGGAGCAAAAGGCTTCTAGAAGTCCTCTTAAAAAAGCGTCTGATTATGTCGAAGACCGCAAAGGGCTATTTGTTGTTTTGGGCTTCTTATTAGCTTTAACAACTCTCTCACTAAAGATTTTTGGAGGGTGATATATGAAGGATAAAAGCTTTACAGTTGAATTGAAGTGTTTGTTTTGTGATTGCTCGTTAGAAGGGGATACTGAGAAAGAGTATGTTTCGGGAGATATGCTCGAATGCCAAAATTGCCATGAGCTTAATGATTATGATGCGCTAATTGATGTTGCTGCGGAAGAAGGTAAAGAGCTTGCAGCCGATTATGCGCAGAAAGAGATCGAGAAAATGCTAAAAAAGACATTCAAAAAATGAAACTTAACAAGGCAATGAAAGATCGCCGGTAAAAATACACCGGCTGGACGCCCAACACTCCGGTTGCTTTGTGTTGTCGCTGCGCTCCAAAATAACACAAAGCAGCCTACGTATTGGCCGCCCTTTATTGCGGCGTTATATTCCCTTATAGATATGAGCAAACTCGAACAGAAGATACATGAATTTAGCTGTAGGAAAGAGCATGAGAAACTCGTCTCTAGTTTAGACCCTTTGATGCGCGCATTTTTTGAGTCTGTCCCAAGAACAGATAGGAAAGAGGCAGTTAGAAATTTAACTCTTTCTAGTTGGAATAACGGTGAATTTAAGCCTAGTCGTGAGAGTGTAGTTAGCTGGAGTCGAACTGAATATCTCGATTTCCCATCTACGATAATAGATATCAAAAAATTGAAAATTCCTGACCATTATACAGGTTGGCTAAGTTTTGATTTTCAAGGAATGCATTATCAAATGAGTGCCAAAGGTTTTAAATCAAACTTATTTGGTATCATGCAATTACTAGCTGGCGAAAATGGTGGTTTTAGAGATTTGTCCTGGGTCGGAGAGTCACTGGATTTTGGAGTTATCTTTGAGTTCAACGAAAACCAAAGCCCTCAATTTGAAGTCTGTGTTTGGGGAATATAACAAATTAATCAAACAATGGACGCAAAACAGCAGGCTTGCGCTCATTCTTCGCTTAGTTTAGCCTGCTATTTTTCGCCGCTTATTAAGGCGTTATATGTTATGGACGAATCAACATTGAATAATTTTGAACGCGAAGATTTGATTAAAACAAGCTGGGAATTGCATAGTCTGGTAGAAGCTAATTATTTGGCTAATCCCGCAACTAAAGACGATAAGGAATGGCTTGAAAAGCAGCGTGTTCTATTAGCTGATATGGCCATTCATTTGTTGCAAACAGCAATAAACCCTGGAAATCTTGAACTCGATAAGTTACGGAATAATATTCATTCTATTTTAACCATATCTGATCAGTTCTTACCGAAAGCAGATCTAAAAAAAGCAACGGAAAAGCTTTACGAGTGAACGTATAACAAACTGTTTAAAGTGGACAAAATTACGTTGGCTTGGTTTCGCTCCGCTTCACATTTTAGCCAACATAAATTAGCCCATTAACAGGGCGTTATACGTTTCGATAGTCAGGTACGAAGTCAATGTACGAAGAAGCAAAGACATACGCAAATAAATTGCTCGAAAGCGATGAAGATTACCTTGATAACGTTGTGGCACTTTGGCGTATCGGAAACGAAAGATATGAGCATTGTTGGAACACGGAGTTTCATGTGTTTGGAGTCATCGAGTCGGATACTGATCACTTACCACTAAAGCATGTTAGGCCCATGTGTTCAGCTGAATTTCTAGCTAAAGCTGACAAAGAAATAGCTGAAACAATAGAGTTCTACCGTACTGATGTTGTTCGTGCTTGTAATCAAATAATCAGTGGCAAAAACGTATAACAAACGCATTAATGAATGGACGTCTTAAGCTTGGCTGACGCTCGTTCCTCGCTGATTTTAGCCAAGCTTAATCCGCCCATTATGCGGGCGTTAGGTGACTAAATGGCATTACCTCAGACTAATATGGAAGTGCAAAAGCCTTATAGAAAAAAGCCAAAAGTTGGCGATATCTTTAGGCTAAAGTATTCTGGTTGTAGGTATATATTTGGTCAGGTTGTTTCCTTAACCGCAAATACGGGTGGCTTTGAAAACTGCATAAAAGTTAACGTATTCGACTTCGTAACTAGTGACCCTGAAAAAGTAAACGAAGATGAATTTAATGAGTTGATGTTTGCACCTTTATTCATTAATCGCCTAGGCTTCTCGCGCGGGTATATGCCAATTCTGGCTAACAAGCCCTTAATGAAACTCACTACAAAGTATTGCTATTTTGATGTGCCTTTTAAAAAGTACATAGATCCAGATGGTGATGAAATTCCAAACCCTGTAGGGTTGGTTGGAACGTGGGGGTTAAGCAATTACTTAGTTCTTGATGATCTGGTAAGTGAAAAATTGGGGATTCCTTGTATAGATGATATTTAAACGTCACCTAACAAGGCCATTATGGCAAATTGGACGCAAAACGCTTGGCTTGCGCTCCTTCGTCGCTAAGTTTAGCCAAGCATTTGTGCGCCTCATATGGCGGCGTTAGCTGTACACCAATCTGAAATAATAGAGAAATAAATGGAATCAATACTCGGAAGTGTTATCTGGCGTTTTTTCAAATGGTTGCCACCATTCATTCTGAGAAGAATATTCTCGGCCGAATGGATGATGAAAAACATCTATATTGATATTCGCCCGAGGCATACTTCTGTAGAAATTTGTCAGCCTGATAACCCGAGGGTAAGCATCTATTTAGACATTAGAAATAATACCCACTTCAATGTAGAGATTGATCGGATATTGCTCAGCTTTACATATGGTACAGAGCTGGCTAATCCACAGCATTTTAAACGAGAATACTTAAAGCCCGGCGAGTCCCGAACAATATATTTCACTGGCAATATAGATCACAGTAGGTTTCAAGGGCTGGCGTTCCAGTACCAAAATAATTTTCGGCACTGCAATTTGGGTATTCTAGCTGAGTGCAATACACGACTGCATAAATTGTGCATAGAAAGAACTCTCGAGGGTATCAAGCCTGAAATATTAAATGCCCACCTTCTAGAAGCAGTTAACAAGTCAAGCAAAATGGACGCGGAAACAGCGCGCGCCTCTTCTTGAGGCGTTATGTGTTTTTTAAAGTATGAGGTTCCAATATGCCAAATAATACAGATGTGAGACTTGCGTTGTACCTTGCTGATTGGGACTATGAAACAGGGAACAAGCGTAATTTAAGACGAACTGCTGTTCGAGTCATGCCGACAGAATACACTGAGCAAATGCAAGGTAATATTTTTTGTCCAGAATGTTGTGCGCCATTATTTAGGTCTCCACATGATAGACCATTTAATTCTAGAGGAGTCGCAGCGTTTTTTGCTCACTCCAGAGCATTCTCGCCAGAATGCAGCTTACGGGTTAGAAGAGCAGAAGGCAGGACTTTTCTTAATGAAGAATCAGCAAGGCAAGCTATAGAGGATGAAGAACTAGTTGTCATAAGCTCTTTTCTAAGGGACAGACCTGCTTCAGGGAATGGAGAACAAAGAGTTTATGATGGAGATCATATTGAAGATAGCAATGGCCAAACAACAGAAGTAGCTATTGGGAGGCATAATGGTGAATCTTTTAATCTTCCAAGTAGGATAACAACAGTTAGAGGTATTTGTAGAAATTTCGATCGTAATTTCTATAAGTACTATACGTTTCCTGGAAGGAATAATGCCGTTCAATTAAGAGATTTACTCGTCGATGTATCAACAGTCACTGAGACAAATGATTCACCAAGGCTATATTACGGACGAATCTCAAACTCATATAACTGTGGCCCTACACCTCAAAATATCAGGCAAACCATGTTTGATTATAATCGCAACTCTGAGTACGTTGACTTTTGTCTCAAAGTAACAGACCAGCAGTCGAGTGACCACGGTATTAACGATAATTCAGACGGTAAGTTTGTATTGATGTACGGCACAGTTGAAGGAAGTGGTATCGGCTTATGTATTAGAAATTTGGGTTGGGGAGAGTTCGCTACCTTACCAGAGCAATATAATCATCTATTAGAGTAGAAAACACATAACAAAGCCTTAAAGCCGGATTCGCAATAGTTGGCTCGGTTCCGCTTCGCTTCACAACTTAGCCAACAATTACTCACCGCTTAAGGCGGCGTTATATTTACATGGAGTTCACCCGTTGAAGTTTAGTCAATTTATACTTTCTTTTATGATCGCATCGAGTGCTCATGCAGATCAGCAAGCTCTTCGTTTAGCCAAATATATTGGCAACCTAAACATGTATGACGTTACTTTTGCGTTGGTAGACTCCAAATGCAGTACATCCTATTCATTGACGAAAAAGCAAGTTGAAGAAATTAATAAATTAACTTTAGAAAAAACACGGGTATCGTATAAAAAATTCAACTCAATTATTGGCGATCCCGAACTCACACTAGAAATGGCTGAAGAATCAATTCAACCGCTTCTTGATAGCAACTGTAATTCTAAATTACTCGAGTATTGGTATTCTAAAGTATCAAAAGACTTCGATAAAAATTTGTCAGAACTAAGAAATGAAGAACCAACGAGTGTGCAAATAAAGTAAATATAACAAGGCCATTATGGCAATTGGACGCAAAACGCTTGGCTTGCGCTCATTCTTCGCTAAGTTTAGCCAAGCATTTATGCGCCCCATATGGCGGCGTTATGTGATTGGAGTAACATGGAAAAATTAGCGCATGAAATATGGATATTTGATGGTGAACCTGTTCAGTTCTTAGGGTTACCTTTTTCCACTCGAATGACGGTTGTTAGACTTTCTAGTGGAGATCTATGGGTTCATAGTCCAATTAAATTGTCTGAGTCAATTACGGAGCAAATTGACAGTCTCGGTTCTGTTAAATATTTAATTGCCCCCAATCATTTACACCACTTGTTCTTATCTGAATGGATTGCGGCGTATCCAAACGCAGAAGTCCTTGGGACAAGCGAGGTGATTAAAAAGCGTAGCGATATCTCTTTTCATGCATCTCTTAATAACTCGCAAAGTTATGCTTGGGAGCCTGACATTGAACAAGAACTATTTTCTGGTTCTCCGTTAATGGAAGAGTGTGTTTTTTACCATAGCAGTTCAAGTACGTTAATAGTTACTGACTTGGTTGAGAACTTTTCAGGTAAAGACTTTAACTACTGGCAACGGGTTGTGGCCAAAGGTGTTGGTATACTTGCCCCTAAAGGGAAAATGCCTTTGGATTGGCGTTTAAGCTTCATGTTTGGTAAAGCGGACGCGCGGAAACACGTCAATAGGTTGTTGTCTTGGAACCCGCAAATATTGGTCATGGCTCACGGTGAAATCGTCACTGAAAATGCAGACAAATTCTTACAAAAGTCTTTCAAATGGTTAGTATGAGAAACCTTTGAGAAAATCACATAACAAAGCATTTAAGAGGGATTCTCAACGCTTGCCGGTCTTGGTTCAAAGTTCAGCTTCAATGTTTATGGCACAATGGTTTAGGTCGGGTGGTTTGCGTTGTTCACCCCTTAATGCGGCGTTACCGAATGAATACTCTAACGCGTCTCTGTCCAAAAATGAGTTGGTTTGAATGTCTGATTATTTAATTGGTTGTATGATGCACTAGCCGAACGACTGAAAATGCACAAAATGGACATGCGAGGGTCAATATCAAGAAAATAAAGGACTTTTTGTCAGCTTTTACTTCAAATTTATGTCAACTTATACTTCAAACAAGCTCACTGAAAAAGTACAGCCGGCTCTGTCCTCTAGCCAGCTGTTTCAATATCAATAGCCCATTATGTGACCAAATCAGTTAAAGCTCAGCGTGGGGGCCAAACACTTCGTAGTGTATACGATGAGCGCTCACCCCCAGGGCGATTAAGTGGGTTTTTACAAACTTCATAAAGGCCAGCGGGCCACATACGTAAAAATCACCATCGTCGATGGGCAGTGTGATAGCACAGAAGTTCATGAAGCCGTTAAATGTATTTACCATGTCGCCTGGCTCGTGGTTATACCAGGTCGCATGTTGCCAGTGGTGATCAGCGCATAGCGTTGCGGTGCGCTGAGCGAACGAGTGTTGAGCACGGGTTTCGCAGGCATGGAGATAGGTTACAGGGAAGGGGTAATTACGTGCGGCTAGGGTTTCTAACATGGCTTGCATGGGCGTTACGCCTACGCCTGCAGAAATTAAAACCACAGGGGCTTGTCGGTCTTGCCAGAAAAAATCTCCCGTTGGCGCATGTAAGTCAACGATGTCGCCAAGTTTAAGATGATCATGTAGGAAGTTCGACATGACTCCTGTATGTTCCCCCACCTCACGCTTGACCGAAATGCGGTAACTTTTGCCATTTGCTGTGCTCGATAGCGAGTATTGGCGGATTTCGGTGTGGGCCGAAGTAGAGGGCTTAAGCTCGATAGCAATGTATTGCCCGGGTTTGAAGTCCATCACTTTTTGCTGATCAACGGGCTCGAACGTAAAGCTGGTGACCAGCTGTGATTCTTTTACCTTGTGAGTCAAGCTAAAGGCGCGCTTGCCGCGCCAGCCACCGCTAGCTTGCTCGCGAGCTGTATAAAGTGTCTGCTCACGCTGAGTAAACAGTTGTGCCAACACCGTATAGGCAGCGCGCCAAGCCTGCTCAACCTCCCAACTAAAGCGGTCACCTAGCAGCTCGCGCATGGTTTCAATTAAGTGATGGCCAACGATGTGGTAATCATCAGGCTGTATGTTAAAGCTCACATGCTTGTTAGCAATACGCTCAACGGCATGCTTGAGTACAGCGATATTATCAAGGTTGTTAGCATAGGCCATTATAGCTTCAAATAGTGCCACTTTCTGGCGCCCTGAATGTTGATTACTTAAGTTAAATACGTCTTTTAATTCAGGGTTATGGGCAAACATCCGTTGATAAAAATGATCGGTCACTGTCGTCCCTGCTGCACTTATTAAGGGCAGCGTTGATTTAACCGTATTGATGTGGTGTGAAGATAACATGCATACTCCGCAAGGTTATTGGCGCGGTGCACTGAGCACCGGCCAGTAGGTGAAAAAGAAAATCGTGAATGAAGCAACCCAAAGCGCGGCGCTCAAGGCCCAGCCTACAAATGCATGGCCAGTCAACGTCAGAGTAAAGCGCAGCAATGTAGCCCCAACCAAGCATATAAAAGCGGCTGTGATCTGGGGTTTAACGTTGAGTTTGCGCCCTGTGTGCCCTAACGAGACGCGACTTATCATCGCCAGGATCATCAAACCAATGGCTTCGAGGGTGATTAGGTGCAGGGCGTTGCTAAAGAGTAATGTGTCGATGTAGTAACTCAGACCCAGCGCAATAAGCCCGAGCCCCATAAAGGCGTATGCGCTATGCAGCGACCACAGCAAAGGAATGGTGAAGGTACTTAAGCTAGACCACGGTTTCATACGAATAAGGTGCACGCACCCTGTGCCTATCAACAATATGGCTGGAGAAAAGGGCAATAATTCGAAGTGACTGGTGATAAACACAACCAGGCAAGTGACCGTGAGTGGCAGCTGTATTTTCTCTGCCCATATCATCGGTGTTTGGGCATCAATATTTGCACCGCGAGCCGTAAAAAAAGGGATCACCCGGCCGCCAACGACCCCAATGAGAAGCGTAAACAGCAATACAGCTGAGCGGATAAGGTGCAACGCGATTAAATGCTCACCCATGAGCGCGAGCACCAAGGTGGCTGCGTTTAGTGTCGCCAGTACCATGAGCATGGGCACGAAAAGGTAGTTGCGTACATTGCGCGCGCTGAAAACGAGACGCGTAAAGGTGAACACTATGGCGGCCCACCATAAAAACGACATAATTAACGCGGCGATAATAGTGGTGTGCGTGTTAGTAAATACCAGTATACGAATACACACCCAAAGTAACAGTAAAGCTGCCACGGGGAGGCCCGTTATACTGGGCAATCCTGTCCATGTTTGCACCGCCGTCATTATAAAACCAACGGCGATGAGCGCTGCAAAACCAAAGATCATTTCATGACTGTGCCACAGCACGGCTGGCAATATTGGTTGCGGTAAAGTGATGAGCCCGGCCAGCATCGCTGCCCATAAGGCAATAGCTGTCGCCGCAAATAGCGCGCCAGTTAAGAAAAATGAGCGAAACGCTAATTGCCAAAACGGATGGTGAAAGCCATTTTGTTTATTGTCGGGTGTGTGGGGTTCTTGTATTTGCATTTAAAACACCCTGTAGCCCAAGCCATAAACGCCGGCACAACGCACCACATATGCCAACTTAAAGATTGCCGCGAACACTATGGTGCCGATATGGGCAGTTATCTGCATGGAGATAGGTAAATACGAGTCGAAATAAAAGCTCATTAATAGGCTGCAAATAACGAGGCCAAGTGACAACACCATGCTCCAGTTAGCAGCAATAATGCATTTTTGAAAGCTTAACTGTGCCCCCTCGAGTGCATGATTAGCGGGAAGAACAAACTGCGAGTACATAGGCGCTCCTACAAATGAATCTATTGGAGCTATATCAAAACTAGTGCCATCTTTTTAACTTGTTGATAAATATAAGGTATCTAATGAATTGGATTGTTTTTGTGTCATTAAGACATACTTGTTATGCGTGTCTTAATGACTACAATAGAGTTAAAATGATTTCGGGCCGCGTATATGAACCGCCTTACCGACAACCAACTTTTGGAATTATCCATCACCCTCGCGCAGAGCGTCGCCAGCCAACAGCGCTTTGATGAATTGCTCAGTGCCATTCGTAAAGTGATCACCTGCGATGCCATCATGTTACTGGCTCATAAAGGCGACTATTTACAGCCTCTGGCTCATCAAGGGCTGAGCCATGAAATACTTGGGCGTCGCTTTGTTATTGCTGAGCACCCTCGGTTTGTTGCGATTTGTCAGTCATTAACAGCCACGCGTTTCCCCGCAGAGTGTGAACTGGCTGACCCATATGATGGCTTACTCACGGCCATGGAGGGCGACTTACCTGTGCATGCATGTATGGGGATCCCGCTGTATTTCCAAAATCAGCTACTTGGTGTATTAACGTTGGATAGTCTATCTCCAGGGGTGTTTGATTCACTTTCAGAACGCTCATTGGCGTTAATTGCATCCATGGCCTCGGTGAGCTTACATACGGCACTGACTGTTGATTTGCTCGAGGCCAATGTCAGCCATTCACAAGAAGTATTGCGTGCTCTGAGCGTACCCAGTGCTTCAGGCTGTCCGGCGGAAATCATTGGCCAAAGCCCGTGCATTGATAAACTTAAAAATGAAATTTCCTTGGTGGCCCCATCCAATTACTCGGTACTTATTGAAGGCGAAAGCGGCACAGGTAAAGAGCTGGTGGCGCACAGTGTGCATCAGCAATCAAGCCGGGGTGACCAAGCGCTTATTTATGTCAATTGCGCGGCGCTGCCAGAGAACTTGGTAGAGAGCGAATTATTTGGTCATGTTAAAGGTGCGTTTACCGGGGCTGAGCGCAAGCGAGCGGGTAAGTTTGTCATTGCTAGCGGTGGCACTTTGTTTTTAGATGAGGTGGGGGAGTTACCCTTAGCTGCGCAAAGTAAGCTGTTACGGGCGTTACAAAGTAATGAAGTTCAACCTGTTGGCCAAGATGAAGTGGTAAAGGTGGATGTGCGTGTTATTGCCGCCACCAATCGTGATTTAAAAACCGAAGTAGAAAGCGGGCGCTTTCGTAGCGACTTGTATCACCGCCTCAACGTATACCCACTAAAAGTGCCGCCTCTACGTGAGCGTATGGCAGACATCCCACTATTGGCTGGTTTCTTTATCGAGCGTGCAAGGCGAAAACTCGGTGTAAGCCAGCTGAAAATTTCCCCAGCGCTTTTAGGCAGACTCGCCCAGTATACTTGGCCGGGCAATGTTCGCGAGTTTGAGCACTTATTGAACCGCGCAGCATTAAAGGCCTGTGCCAAAGTACCGATACACAGCCGCCATGATAGCCTAGTGACTGTGACGCTCGGCGACTGTGATGAACTGCATGAGACAACGCAAAGAAAATCAGACTCGCTAAACACCGAGGAAAACACGCAAACGCCACTTCTATCAGATATAACGCCTGATACCATGACGACAGAGGAACCGATTAATTTGCGCCAGGCTGTGGATGATTACCAACGCCGGATAGTCAAACATGCCTTACAGGCTCATCAAGGCAACTGGAGCCGAACAGCCAAGCATTTAGGTGTTGATCGCGCCAACTTAATTCGTCTGGCTAAGCGTTTGCAAATACACGTTGAGAAAGTCGTGTTTAGAAAAAGGCGATGATTGACTTCGGGGTTCCCTGCTAAAGATCTGTCACTACTTAAATGCTCATTAAAGAAAGCGCTGTTTCGAAGAGATTAGCTTAGTGTGACAGCATAATTAAGCAATAAAGTAGACGTTGCGCCCATGACTAAACTCGTTTTGTGGTATCGCTTTTCAAAATGTTTAACGCTATCTTTATTGAGCGTCTTGTTTGTTGTGAGAGTGTAAATGACCGATTTAAGTAAAGTTCTCGTGATTGATGATGAGCCTATTAATACCCTTCAGTTGGAGCATGCATTGGCAGGGGTAGGTGAAGTTCAATCATGTAACGAGAGCAGTGGAGCGATGGCGCTTATTGCCGATTTTAAGCCAGATATTTTGTTGCTCGATTTAGAAATGCCCACAATTAGTGGTTTTGACTTACTGGGCCAAATTCAATGCCAGCCCTCACTTTGTGCGCTGCGCATTATAGTTATCACTGCGCACAACGACCCGGAAATCGAAGAGCGCGCACTCGCGCTGGGTGCCATCGACTTTATCTCCAAGCCTTTGAATCTTACGTTATGCCGTATGCGAGTAGAGAACCATGCCAAAGTGCGTGCACAAGAGCGAGCATTGGAAAAGACACAAAGGTTACTTGCGGCAGAAAAAGAGCATCTGCGCATTACCCTAGACTCTATCGCGGATGGCGTAATTTCGACCGATGAGCATGCCTTTATCACTTACCTGAACCCGGTCGCACAACGTTTGACCGGTTGGTCGCAAACCGCTGCTAAGGGACGACATATTGAAGAGGTGATGAAGCTAAGGGATGCCTCAACGAAAGAAGCGTCTATTAATCCTTTGACCGTGGCATTAAAAGAAAATAGGCCTGTGGCCATGGCAATAAATACTCAACTGGTCAGTAAACAAGGGCTGGAGTATCGCGTGGAGGACAGTGCTGCGCCAATCCTTGACGAGCAACGCCAGAAGCGTGGTGCCGTGATGGTGTTTCAAGACGTGAGTGAAACCCTCGCTATGTCAGTGCAAATGACCTACCTCGCTCATCATGATCAGCTCACCGCACTGCCTAATCGAGTACTGTTGCATGACCGGCTTACACAAGGCATTGCCAGAGCCTCAGCTGGCAACCGTAAAGTAAGTTTAATGCTGCTAGATTTAGATAACTTTAAGTATATAAACGACGCCATGGGCCATCACATTGGCGATGAAATTATCGCGCATGTTGGCCACAGTCTTGACCGCTTTGCCTGTAGTGATATTACTGTTGCCCGTGTCGGCGGCGATGAGTTTGCATTGGTGGTGCCGCAAGAGCAAAACTCGTTCGGGTTGGAGGCGTTAATTAGCCAGTTGCTAGATGTCATCGCTAAGCCTTTTCGGCTGGGGGGCGAGCAACACAACTTGAGTGCCAGTGTGGGTATCAGCGTCTATCCAGACGATGCTTCCAGTGTTGAAGAAATGCTTCGTCATGCCGACTCAGCTATGTATAAGGCGAAACAAGCAGGGGCGAATAGTTATTGTTATTTCAGCGATGATTTACAACACGAAATGAATCAACGTTTAGCTGTCGGCTATACGCTTCGCGAAGCACTGGAGCAAAACGCGTTAGAAGTTCACTATCAGCCTAAATTTGACCTAAATACCAATGACATCATTGGAGCAGAGGGGTTAGTGCGATTAAGAGGCGCAGATGGCAAGTTAATATCACCAGCTCAGTTTATTGAATATGCTGAAGATTCAGGCTTGATTTATCGTCTTGGTGAACAGGTTCTAGAGCAATGCTGCCGTGACGCCAAAGCATGGCTCGATGCTGGGCATGCACAGAAGGTAGCGGTTAATATATCGGCAAAGCAGTTTTCTGACTCTGCGCTGGTCGATACCGTTGCCGCTATACTTGAGAAAACTCAGCTGCCGAGTCGATATTTAGAGCTCGAGGTTACTGAATCTGCCCTTATAGACAGTTACGAGCAAACGGTCACTCAACTACAATCTATTGCCGATATGGGTGTGAGCATTGCTCTTGATGACTTTGGTACCGGCTACTCAAGCCTCTCTTATCTCAGGCTTTTCCCCCTGAATGTATTGAAAATAGACCAATCTTTTGTGCGAGATATGCTGGCAGAGCCCCAAGCGTTAGATATTGTGACGGCTATCATAGACCTAGCAAATTCGCTAGGCTTGGAAATTGTCGCAGAGGGCATTGAAACCGAACCGCAAGCCAAAAAGCTCCGTTCTTTGGGGTGCGGCATTGGCCAAGGGTATTTACTGGCTAAACCTATGGTATCTGTGTCATTGTCACAATTATTAGAGCAACAAGCAGCAGGAACGCTATGCACCTAGATATGAAACCGCTTTCCCAGTGTAAAGTGCTGGTGGTCGACGATGATGATATTGCACGGCTAACCTTAGAGGCAATGTTAGAAGAGTACTTTGATGTCACCACATTGAGTGATAGCTCCCAAGTTTTAGCGCACTGCGCTGCTGAGGTACCCGATTTAATTCTACTCGACGTCAATATGCCCCATATTAGTGGCTTAGAGGTTTGTAAAGAACTAAAACAAAGCGCTTTGCTTGAACAAGTGCCCGTGGTCTTTGTGACTGGCACCTATGACACCCAATCGCAAAATGCATGCTGGGAGGCGGGAGCCAGTGATTTTATCGGAAAACCCGTTGCGGCCTCAACGCTAATTCACCGAACGCAAAATCACCTTGAAAATAAACTGAGACTGGAAGCTCTCATTAAGCTCACTTATAAAGACTCTTTGACAGGACTTTACAATCGCCACTACTTAGATGAGGAAGTCGTGAACTCATTGCGTCAATCTATACGTGAGTGTAAACCTTTTAGTGTACTGATGGTCGATATTGACCACTTTAAGCAATACAACGACCACTATGGTCACCCTCAAGGCGATGAATGCCTTAAGCAAGTTGCGCAGGTGTTGCATCAGAGCCTGCGCAGACCCCATGATGTGGCGGTACGCTTTGGCGGTGAGGAGTTCCTAGTGATCATGCCCTATACGGATGCAAGTGGTTGCGAATTTATTTGCAAGCAAATAATGAATAATTTAAGCGCAGCTAATCTTAAACATGACTATTCGCCGTTTGCGCAGGTGACCGTTAGTATTGGTGCTACAACCAGTAATCAGAGCGCTGAAGTAGCCCTTGAAACACTGATAGCAGATGCAGATCAAGCCCTTTACGAGGCTAAACGAGCGGGTCGAAATCGGTATCAGTGTCTAGATTAAGTACTGCCAAGCAAGAAGAAAATTTTTTCTAATTTAAGGGCTTAGTCTACACTTTGTAGCAAACTTAACGACAGGAGTCCGGTTAATGAGCTACTCTCCCACACGTCGGCGATTTTTACGTACCCTAGGTCAGGGAGCAGCGGTATCAACGCTTGCTCTCAAAGCGCCCTATGTCTTCGCAAAGAAAAAAGTCACCCTCAGGGTCATGGGCACACATGTGACCTTACAAGAAGAGCTACGCCAACGGGCGATGCGCGAGTTGGGTATTCACTTAGTGTTTGCCCCTATGGGCAGTGCGGCACTGTTACAAAAAGCAGCGGCAGACCCAAGCTCATTTGATGTATACGAGCAGTGGTCGGACTCTATTAATATTTTATGGCAAGCAGGCGCGATACAGCCCATTGACGTTGATAGGTTAACTTACTGGGATGAAATTAATAACCTAACAAAAACGGGGCAACTGACCAAAAACGCGCGAGTGGGGGCGGGGGATGCGCCCAATAAAATCTTGTATGTGCAGGATGATGGCCAATTAGGGCCGCAGGCCACAGACAAAGTTAGCTTTATGCCTTACGTGCACAATGTTGACTCCTTTGGCTATAACACTCAGCACATTGCTAAAGGCCGGGCTTATGAAACAGAGTCTTGGTCATGGCTCTTGGATGAGCAAAACAAAGGTAAAGTGGCGCTTGTGAATGCACCAACCATTGGTATTTTCGATGCTGCTTTGGCAGTACAGGGTCAGGGGCTCATGACATTTAAAGACATGGGTAATATGTCCATTGCTGAAATTGATAAGCTGTTCAGTATTTTGCTTGCTAAAAAGCGCCAAGGTCATTTCTCTGGCTTTTGGACCTCCGTACCCCAGTCGGTCGATTTTATGAAAACGAACCGTGTGCATATACAAAGCATGTTTTCACCGGGAGTGAGCGCCTGCCGAGGGCAGGGGATCCCTGTGGTCTATGCAGCGCCTAAGGAAGGCTACCGGGCATGGCATGGGGTCATGTGTTTATCAGCACACACCACTGGAGCTGTCAAAGACGCAGCGTATGAATATATGAATTGGTGGTTATCAGGTTACCCAGGGGCCTTTATTGCACGCCAAGGCTACTATATTTCTAACCCCCAGCGTAGTCAGCCATTGATGTCCAAAGCAGAGTGGCAATATTGGTATGAGGGTCATGAAGCCAGTATGGATTTGCGTGGCACTGATGGCAAGGTATCGGTCCGGGCTGGGCAAATACGTAACGGTGGCAGTTACACAAAACGTTTTTCTAATGTTGCGGTGTGGAATACGGTGATGCCAAATTACGACTATAGTCTTGATAAATGGTATGAATTACTCAATGCGTAAGGATAGGTGGTGATTGAATTCATATCTCGCTCCGTTGCCGCAAAAATTACTTTAGCATTGACGCTGGTGGTGGTTACATTGGTTGCCAGTTACCTTGTAATGGACCGCAGGCTGCAGAGTATAGAACGCTCTGTTGATGATATTACCGAAATTAGCAATCACGCTATCGGTATTTTGCGTATTAATAAAGACATTGTTGAAATGCAGCGCGATATTTCGGTATATGGGGCCTCTGGGAGTATCACCGTATTTGAAAAAATAGAGCAAAACTACCGCAGTATTCAGCAGCGCCTTGATACCCTCAATGACACCAGTGTGGCGCCTAGCGAGCAAACCTATATTGATGCAATGAACGATTTGGTCGAGCGCTATGGTAACAACCTCAAGGTGTTGACTAAACGCTACACCATCCGCAGTTCACTGATTGATGAGGATTTACCAAAAATTTATCAAGGTGCCATTGACCGTCTAGAGGGCCTTAAAGAATTAGCCACTAATACCGACGAGCGTCTAGCGCTCACCGAGACAATTAACTCTTGGCACCGTTTGCACTATAACGCTCGACTATTTTTAACAAAAAAAGATTATGCTAAGCGCCAAGAAGTCAGACAAATTATTAAGACGATTTTAGCTTTCGAGCCAAGCCTCAGTGCGCAGTTAGTGGACAAGTATCCAGAGTTAGTAGGCTCAATCGTGCCATTGGTAAAAGCGTATCAGAGCGCATTTAATAAAAGTGTGCAGGCCAACCGTAATTATTTCACCTTAGTTAATGTAGTGATGGCAGGAGATGCCATTGAATTTAGCGCCCTAGCGGATACATTAAGAGAGCAATCACTTGAAAGACTGCAGCAAATCAAGCATACGGCAGAGTCCAGTGTTTCGAATACGACTCAGATCCTTAATTTCTTGGGGATGTCGGCTGCACTTTATATTGTCGTTCTGGCGCTGTTTTTCCACTTTCATATTGCCAAAGCGGTGCGCAGACTGACCAATAGTTTTCGTTGTTTTTTACAAGGAGATTTATCTGCACCGATTACTGACACTGAACGCAAAGATGAAATTGGCGTCTTAGCTGGCGCTGCTAACCGTTTTCGCGAACTCAGTAAAGACTTAATTGTTGCTAAGCAGGCCGCTGAGCGTACGAGCAAGGTGAAGTCAGAGTTTTTAGCCAATATGAGCCATGAAATTCGCACGCCTATGAATGGTATTCTCGGTATGGCAAGGCAGCTTAGTAACACGGCATTAAGCCCAGAACAAAAACGCATGTTGGGTATGATTCGTTCTTCTGGCACTAGTTTGCTGGTAATTATTAACGATATCCTCGATTTAAGTAAAATTGAGGCTGGGAAAATTGAATCAGAATATCAGCCTGTCGAGCTTACTTCCCTTCTTGAGGAACTCCGTCACCTTTTTGCTGAGCAAACTGAGGCCAAAGGTGTTCAGTTATTTATTAGCGCAACACAGAGCGACAATGAGCTTATTTTTGACGCAGACGAGACCCGATTAAAGCAAGTACTCATGAATTTGTTGGGCAATGCCGTGAAATTCACCGAAAAAGGCAGTGTGGCTTTGAACGTGACCATAAGCCAGCAAAAAGGCGATGATCTAACATTGCTATTTAGTATCTCAGATACAGGTATTGGCATAGCACCAGAGCATATCTCTTCGCTTTTTGAAGCCTTTTCTCAAGCTGATACATCCATTACTCGGCGCTTTGGCGGTACGGGCCTGGGACTCACCATTACCAGCAAACTATTGGCGCTAATGGGAAGCGCTTTAAAGGTGGAAAGTGAGCTTGGCCAAGGTACGCATTTTTACTTTGAGCTCAGCACTCAAGTGAGTGCGCACAAGCAACAGACCGAGGTAAGCTTGCAAGAACAGAATATCCACGAGCAAGACCTCTCAACACTGAGCGTGCTGGTTGCCGAGGATAATGAAATTAATCAAGTGGTGACAGAGGCGCTACTTAATGAATTCGGGATATCGGCTATCAGTATGGCAAGCGATGGGGAGCAGGCGATTGCCATGTGTGAGGCTGGATCTTATGACATTATCTTTATGGACATGCAAATGCCAGTACTTGATGGCCCGCAGGCGACGCGAGTAATTAAAGCGTTGCCCAATTACGGTTCGGTCCCAGTGGTTGCGCTAACGGCCAATGTGCTATCGGCAGACCGACAACGTTGCTTTGATGCGGGGATGGATGATTTTCTTACTAAACCTATTGAGTATGAACAATTGGCTGCGGTCTTGCGCAAGTGGTGCACTGACAGTGAACCGCTCTGTGATATAAATAATTAGCAGGGAAGTAAACATGAGCAAAGCGAAGCACAGCAGTTCAAGAAAACTAAAGTCCGGTGCCTTCATATGGGCAGCGACCTTATTATTTGTACTAATTACCACTGCCACAGTGTTCATATTTGAAGGGAATGTAAAACAAAATACATTAAAGCAGATACGTGTAGACCTGGAGGAAACTGCGGAGCGACTCAAAGAAGTGGTAACCAAATCCGTTGCTAACTATAAGGCCGACCTGCGTTTTTTACATTCTACGCCGCCAATAGCCGGGTTGCCTCGAGCACATTTTAACAACGGCGTTGATGCTTATGATGGCACCACGTACACGCAATGGAAAGAACGTCTCGAAACCATTTTTATCGGTTTTATGGAGAACAACCTTGCTGTAGAGCAGCTGCGGGTCATCGCAATAAATGCCGAAGGCAATGAGTTGGTGCGTGTGCAGCGTCGTGGCGCTGCAGTGGAAGCCGTGCCGGACTATTCTTTACAGAATAAAGCGGGTGAAGGATATTTCTTACCCAGCTCCCAGCTGGGGTTAAACCAAATTTACATGTCGCCGTTATCGTTAAATCGTGAATTTGGTGATATATCCTTCCCTTATAAACCTATGTTGCGTTTTGCAATACCTATTTACAGTGAGCAAGGCAAGCGGTTCGCGTTTTTGATTATGAATGTCAATGCCAACCAGCTTATCTCACAACTAGTAGAAACCACGTTTGATTATTCACATCTAGTGATCACCAGCTCTGAGGGGGATGTTATTTACCACCCCATTGAGCAGTATCAATTCACACGTGATTTAGCTCCAGATATAACCTGGTCGTCGCTATATAGCAGGCCTATTGAGTATGAAAATACATACTTTGCAGAGCAACGCTTTTCAGAGCAACAGGGCGTGTATATCTATTCTGAAAAAGTACAAACTCGGCCTAACAATAAGTATGGGTTTGTTAACTTTAATGTACTCACTCCTGAAACCTATATTAACGGGATTATAAATGAGAAGCGGCTTTTAACTTATTCATTTTTAACCGTGGTTGTGCTGCTCTCTTCAGTTTTAATTGTTACTTTTCATCGCAGTGCCATTCGCAGTCAACTGCTTGCGGATGCGCGTCGTGAGTCCTCAGCGATTGTGGAGGGCTCGATTGATGCCATAGTCGGTATTGATTTAAAGGGGCAAATAACGAGTATAAATCATGCTGCTGAGCAGTTGTTGTTTGTTACTAGCCAAGCTGGAGTTGGTAAACATTACGAGCAGCTATCGCTGTTACAAACACTACCAGTGAAAAAGTACATTACTGATTTGCAAACATCGGAAACACAGATAAAAGATCAGTGTGAAGTGACTATTGACGAGCGTGCTTTATGTTTGGCCGTTTCTGTTAGCCCCGTCGTATCTGAATCTCAAGATTTAATAGGTATCGCGCTCATTATTCGCGATATCAGTAAAGAAAAAGCGGCAGAGCTGAAAGTCAAACGCCTAAATTCTGAATTAGAGGCCAAGGTCCGACAGCGTACCCAAGCTCTCGCGCAAGCTAAAGATGAAGCCCTAAAGAATAGTGATATCAAAAGCGCATTTATTTCTAATATCAGTCACGAACTACGTACCCCTCTTAACGGTGTGATTGGCACGCTCAACATTTTAAAGCGCGAGCCACTGCCCGAGAAGGCTAAGAAATTAACCGATATGATGGAGCTAAGCGCGTCTAACTTAAGGCTGCTGATAAACGATATTTTAGATTTATCAAAAATAGAAGCCGGAAAGCTCGATTTAAATGCCAAACCTTTTGACCCCGTGTCGCTACTGGAAAGCTTGGTTGAGTCCTGTGCTGCTCGTGCCTATGACAAGGGGTTGGAAGTGTTTATTGATACCCAGCAGCTGTGCTGCACGCAGGTAGTGGCCGATCCTCTTCGCTTTACGCAAATAGTGAATAACCTTATCAGTAACGCCATTAAATTCACGGAACAAGGGTATATTCGTGTCATTGCTACAGGTGATGTCATTGATGGCCAATCATATCGTTTACAGGTTAGTGTGGAAGATAGTGGTATAGGGATTAATGAGCAGGCACAATCGCAGTTATTCAAGGCATTCAGCCAAGCCGATGGCAATATTGCCGCACGCTATGGGGGAACGGGCCTTGGGTTATCTATTTGCAAGCAATTATGCCAATTAATGGCTGGTGATATAAGTGTAAGCAGCCAAGAAGGTGAAGGCAGCACGTTTAGCTTTTATATCTCCTTGCTCCTGGAAAGTGTGAGGATGACTCAGAAAATAACTCATTTCGACCAAAAACGCAGCGCTGTGATAAGCCCGAATAAATACACGCAAACGCATATATGTCACTTGATTGAAGGTGAAGGAGGGCTTGTTGACAATGATATAGAACAAGCACCAGGTGGTGCAGAGTACGACTTTATCTTTATTGATGGTGTGGCTTACAGTGCTGAGGAGCTAAGTAAGTTGGTCACCAAATGGCAGCAAGACTGCCCGCAAGCTCAACTTGTATTGCTACAGCAGCCGGGTACGGGATCGCCAAAAAGCCTCAGTGTTGATGTTGTTACAATCAGTAAGCCTTTGACTCACAGTGACTTGTTAAGGCTCATAGGCGCAAAAGAGGTCGTACCGTTAATATCGGGGCACAATGACGCTAATGAGCGCGCTGAAGATATCTCTGAGGAGTTAATGCAGCGCATTAGTGGTTGTCGAGTGTTGATAGTTGATGATAATGAAATTAATGTTGAAGTGGCGTGCGGCGTATTAAATACTTTGCCAGTAGAGCTTGAAAAAGCGTATAACGGCAAACAAGCCATTGATATGTTGCAAAACAGTGCTCGCGAGGGCAAAGCCATTAACTGTGTGTTGATGGATTGTCAGATGCCTGTTCTCGACGGTTACCAAACTAGCGAGCAAATTCGTGCGGGTGTCGCCGGTTCTGAGTTTACCGATATTCCCATCATTGCGATGACGGCAAATGCCATGATGGGTGAGCGAGAGAAGTGCTTAACAGCGGGCATGAGCGATTATATTAGTAAGCCTATCAACCCTGATGAGGCATTGGAAAAAGTCCTGCACTGGGGGTTATCAAATTATGACAATTATTCTCAGCCCCAGGCAGGTGAGCAACTGAGTCATACGCAAGACTCCGAACAGCCTCTCTGGGATAGAAACGCGGCGCTTTCTCGGCTATTAAATAAAGAGGTGTTGCTGAACAAAATATGCCGATTGTTTATCAAAACCGCGCCGCAAAAACTGGTTCAACTGCACCAAAACCTTAGCGATGAAAATCATGAACAGGTGCGTCAAGTGGCGCACTCGTTGAAAGGCTTATGTGGCGAAATTAGTGCAACAAGGCTACACCAGCTGCTAGATGAAGTTGAACAGCACGCTGGCAAAGGAAATCTAGAAGTGCAGGCCCAAGTGCAGGAAATCGATAATAGCCTACCTGAGCTTATTGCAGATATTGAGCATCATTTAGAAGTGTCTGACTAGATATTGCTGTTAAGTGGCTTGAGCCCATGCAGCGGCAAATGCACCTGCTATAAATTGAAGGCCGCAATGGCCAGCCTGCATATAGTTCGGTGCTGGTATCTCTTTTTTAGCTGTTTTGCGCTGTTTCTAGGGTCTGTTGACCTTTCAAGTTCGTTTTTGCAGCAGTTTGATTGGGTTTTATACAAGGCAGAGGCTGCGTGGCATAGTTATTCTATGTGAGCCAGCCGATAACACAGTAGAAAAGCCAATCAAGCGCTGGCGAACGGTTCTTTTGAGCGCACTTTTCTCATTGTTGCTCGATATTCGCTTAGATTACTAGGCCACACATCGAGCGCCGCGATAAAAGCACGCTCAAACAGAACAAAAATAGAACAGCAAAGATCAACAGACCCTAGCTCTTTAATCTTTTTATAGATTTCATCGGCCTCGTGGGTTAATTGTGAATAACCGCGAATGTTGCCGTTGCGCTGGGCATGCATGGCTTGTTCGAGTTTCTGCGCGTGTTGGTGTTCAAGTTTTTTGCTGGGATTCGATTTAAACCATGAGAACATCGGCTGACTCCTTCTTATTGTCCACACTTTTACGAGGTCTAAACCCAAAGAGTTTCAAATCATCTATATTTTTCATCAGTGGCAATATTTTTCACACCATTAAGGAGCACGAATGCCCGGAAGTTACCCAGATAAAATACGTGAACTGGCGCTCTATGATGGCCGTTTTGATGCCTACCAATTAAAAGCGCAGGGCTGCGACGTGTTATTTGCTTCATACCCCGCAGGTACCACCATTGCAGCGCACACCCATGACACAGACAACCATGGGGTGATCATAAAAGGAGAATTAATACTGACGATGAAGGGTAAAACGCAGCGCGTTGGTGCAGGGCAGTGGTATTGCGTACCGGCTCATGTTGAGCATGAGGCGCACTTCGAAGTGCAGACCGATGAGATTGAGTTTTGGTTTAACGCAGAAAAAGAAAAATAAATTCACCCCTTTTTGTTTCCCCCGGCGTTTTGTTGCTAAGCCCGTTTAAATGGGTGTGTTTTCAAAAGGGGATTACTATGCAACAAACGCAAACTTTTCATAACCAGCTCTTCGCTCCCAGCGCAAAAATATTGGCGTGTGTATTTCTTGGTAGTGCGGTGACCTTCGCTATTTTCTTATTTATGGTGTCTTTACTCGATGGCCCTGCCAGAGTGCCTGATGCACCGAAGGAGTATCCCATCGTCGAGATCCTCCAGCCCAAAGAGCCAACCAAGGTCATTGAGAAAGCGAAACCGGTGCCGCCCAAAGTACCACCGCGACCGCAGCAGCGTCCACAAGTAGCGGCTGAGCCTGTCTTTGAGGGCCCGGGGACAATAGCGGTTACTCCTGATGTACCCGCACCCTCGACTCAACTTGATGCTTTTCCAAGTGCGGCACAAGGCGCGGCAAGACCTTTGGTAAGAGTACCACCTCAATATCCACCGCAGGCAGCGCGCGAGGGTATCGAAGGGTTTGTGGTATTAAGATATGATATCTCCGCAACGGGGGCGGTAATGAACGCCGAGGTTATCGACAGCGAACCCAAACGTATTTTCGACCGCCATGCCTTAAAAGCACTGCGCAAGTGGAAGTTTAACCCCATGCTTGATAACGGTGGTGCGCAAGTACAGCGCAATCAACAAGTAAGGTTAGACTTTAATTTGCAGCAATAAAGGGAGAGCGGCAACTGCGGTTGCCGCACCAAGGAGTCGTTATGATAAAAGCCGCAGCGGCTTGGTTTTTAAAGCCAAAGTTACAACAAAATGAGCCGTTGAGCGATGAGCAGTTAGTGCATCAAGCACTCAAGGGGGATGCTCAGAGCAAAGCGGCGAAACACGCGTTAATATCGCGCTTGAGCGACGATTTAGTTTACTTCGTGCAAGCGCAACTAGGCAGTGTGATTGACGATACGCACACCCGTCGGCAACTGGCATTAGATATGCTGCAGGAAATATGGCTAATGTGGCTCTCGCATCCGCAGCGCTATCAAGATCAAGGTCACGGCAGTTTTAAAGCGTGGCTGTTTCGTGTTGCTCGAAATCGCGTAATTGATTATGCCCGTCGGGTCAAAGTGACGTTAGATGTCGACACTGATGAAATAGCTATCACCTTGAATATAGACCATCAGCAGGTTGATAGACTTATTGCTGATGCCGAACTAGCCCAGTTATCAGCGGCCATGCAGCAGCTGCCCTTTCATCAAAAAGAGGCGCTGATGCTCCAACTCGAGGGGTTCAGCTTGGGTGAAATCGCGACCATTACTCACACCGCCAAAGAGAGTGTCAAAACCCGTTTACGCTATGCCAGAGAAAAGCTGGCGATAGTACTGCAAGCAGGAGCAAAGAATGACTAAGTTAAGTGACGAGCGTTTACACCAAGCGCATCAGCGGCAAAAGCGAGAGCAGCGATTAACTGATACTGAAAAGAAGCAGTTGCACCACACCTTGTTTAAATCAAGGCACATCAAACAAGCATGGTGGATGCGAACACAGTGGCTCATGGCTTGTGCCGCTGTGTTTGTGCTCGTAGCGATAAGCTGGCAGCAGTATCATGGGCCGGCACCGAGTACTTACACCTTGGCGTCTTATCAGCGTATTGAAATCTATGACTTGCAAGGCAGTGAGCAGCGCGTGCGTGTGAGTGCGGTGGTGCCAAGGGAAATTCGCAACATTGAAGATGCTGAGCGTCAATTAAGCGCGCAGTTACAGCGCCAACAACTTGCTTATGGTGCGGCAATTGAGGGTGAGTACCAGCGTATAGCGCGTGTTGTGCACCTTGATGATGATTGGCTACTTGCTGATTGCCAAGAGCAAGTACTGCTTGCGTTGAGTGCCCCATTATTGGCGCGTTTAAAAACGCCGGCGAGGGTGCCTGAAAAGGATATGCTTATGCAGTTAGAGTTTAATACTCAAGGCCAACTCGTTGCCGTGCGTGGCGCACCGAGTCAATCATGTGGGTAGCGAGCGTGGCAAGCAGCGATGCTACTTGCCGACATTTTTATAGCGGGGTGTAGGGAACATATTTGGCCAATTCAACCTGGAATTGTTCGACACCATCTTTGCCCTTGTACATACGCACCATCATGTAATTCATTTTTGGTGCAAACCAAGCGATTGCTTGGCGCTTATCGTTATCGTAAAGGCGCTTTACCTTAACTGTTTCGACATTGCCAATAGGCAAGGTGATGGTTTCAGTGCCGACAACCTCAAAAGCATATTCGCGACTATTACCTTTTTTATCCACTATGGGGTAGGCAAATCGCTCTTGTCCTTCGGCTAATGCTTTGCGCAGGGCTATTTGGTAAGACAGTACATCTTGATAATCTGCTTTCCAAGGGCAATCGAGCGCGTATTTAGACTCGTTACTGAATACTTGTTGATTGCTGTGATCGAAGCTGATCTTGTACTCTTTATCAGGGCCTGTACCGGTGCGCTCCATGGTGTAGTAAATAGGCGTTACTTCGCCATCGGTAAACTGAAAGCGACTGGTTTCTTCACGTTCGTCGGAAAAAATCATCCACTCTATATCGCTGCGGTAACTCAGTTGGTAGTGGCTATCGTCAATACGCGTGAGGGCGCGCCTGGCTTTACCGTGGCGTTCACCTTGGCGAGTGACATGGTACTCCGCGCTGTATTCAGTAAGGGCAGAGGTTGCATCGCTGGCTTGAGATTGCGGCTGTGCATCAGCGGCGAAAGAGCCGCAGCCTAACGCTGCGACCAATAAAATATTAGCTGTCCAAGTACGCGTTAAGGTCGGCACCTTGGCTAGGAAGGGGGTTGTTATCGAGCACTGCATAGTTATCTTCCATCGTCAGTCGTTGTTCGCTGAACCACTTTACTACCAACGGATAGATTATATGTTCTTGTGCATGGACTTTTTGTGCCAGCGTTTGTGCTGTGTCACCATTTTCAATGGGCACTTGGGCTTGGACAATCACAGGTCCGCCATCGAGCTCCTCGGTAACAAAGTGAACGCTAACGCCATGCACTTTATCGTTTGCATCTAGTGCGCGCTGGTGGGTGTTCAGCCCTTGATACTTAGGCAACAATGAAGGATGAATGTTCAACATTTTTCCTTTAAATTTTTGCACTAAGCTAGGGGTTAGAATACGCATAAATCCAGCTAATACAACACAGTCTGGTGAAAAACTATCAATAAGCTCACCCAGAGCCACATCGTATTCATCGCGAGAGGCAAAAGCTTTATGGTCTAGTACTTCGGCGCGGATCCCGCTATTGCGAGCGCGTTCTAGGCCATAGGCGTCGGCTTTGTTGCTGATCACCGCGCATACTTCAGCGGGAACATTTCCCGCTGCACAGGCGTCAATAATCGCTTGCAAGTTTGAGCCGCTGCCCGAAATCAATACTACGAGTCGGGCATGGGCCATTACTTACTTCCACCTAGAATTTCTACTTGCTCTTCATCGGCGCCGGCATCTTGAATTTCACCGATGTGCCATGCGTCTTCACCTGCGTCTTTCAGGATGCTTAAGCTTTGCTCTAATTTATCGGCTGGCACGGCAATAACCATACCGACACCACAGTTAAAGGTGCGGTACATTTCGTGTGTTTCGATATTGCCGTTTTCTTGTAGCCAGTTAAATACCGCAGGCCACTGCCAGCTATCGCCTTTAATCACGGCTTTAGCTGATTGTGGTAATACACGGGGGATATTTTCCCAGAAGCCGCCACCAGTGATGTGTGAAAGCGCATGCACATCAACTTGTTTAAGTAGCTCCAGTACCGGCTTAACATAGATGCGGGTAGGTTCCAGTAGATGCTCGGCAAGAGGTTTGCCCGCAAATTCGCTGCTGGTATCTGCGCCCGACACTTCAAGTACCTTGCGGATCAGTGAATAGCCATTGGAATGAGGACCACTTGAGGCTAACGCAATGAGTTGATCGCCAGCTGCGACTTTGGTGCCATCGATAATGCCTTGTTTTTCCACCACACCAACGCAAAAGCCAGCCATGTCGTAGTCATCACCTTCGTACATCCCTGGCATTTCTGCAGTTTCACCACCTATAAGGGCACAACCTGAAAGCTCACAGCCTGCGCCAATACCGGTGACCACATCGGCGGCGGTATCAACATCTAACTTTCCAGTGGCGTAGTAATCTAGGAAAAATAATGGCTCCGCACCTTGGACAATCAAGTCGTTGACACACATTGCCACAAGGTCAATCCCTACCGTATCGTGCTTTTTTAGGTCGATAGCGAGGCGCAGCTTAGTGCCAACGCCATCAGTACCAGCAACAAGAACAGGCTCTTTGTAGCCAGTGGGGAGCTGGCAGAGCGCGCCAAAGCCACCAATTCCGCCCATCACTTCAGGGCGTTTAGTCTTTTTAACAACGCCTTTAATGCGCTCAACGAGGGCGTTACCAGCGTCAATATCGACGCCAGCGTCTTTGTAGCTAAGAGACTGTTTTTGTTCGCTCACAGGTTTTCCTCAAATAAATTTAGGGGTTGCTTAGAAACGCCGGGCATTTTACAGCAAATGCCCCTTGGAGGCTAGAAAAAGGAGGACGAATGTCCTTGTTAGGCTGTGGCAACCAGCACGGCGCGAAGTGGCGCTGGATACCCTTCGATGGTTTTGTTTACATCATTCGGGTCAAGGAAGTCGGCCAGCGACTCATTTTCCATCCACGACGTACGCCGTTGCTCTGCCAATGACGTCTGATCGGTGTCAACAACGCGAATATCTTTAAAGCCGACGCGTCGCAACCACAGCTGCAATGCGTCGGTGCTTGGGATGTACCACACGTTGCGCATCTTTGCGTAGCGGTCTTCCGGCATCAGTACCGTGTGAATATCGCCTTCCACGACTAAGGTCTCTAACACCAGTTCACCTCCCGGGCGCAGTTGCGCTCGCAGCTGTGCTAAGAAATCGATAGGGGAGCGCCGATGATAAAGCACCCCCATGGAAAATACTGTATCGAAGGCTTTTAATGCTGGCAGTTGTTCAACGCCCAGAGGTAGTAAATGCACGGCAGGATCTGGATGATACTGTTTAATGGCTTGGAATTGGCACAAAAACAAGTCACTGGGGTCGATGCCCACCACGAGTTCGGCGCCTTCACCACGCATACGCCACAGGTGGTAGCCTGAACCGCAGCCAATATCTAGGACCTTACGATGTGATAAATCGCTGATATGGGGTAACACGCGATCCCATTTCCAGTCGCTGCGCCATTCGGTGTCAATATCGATACCAAACAGTGAAAACGGGCCTTTACGCCACGGCATAAAGCGCTTTAGTAAATGCGTTAACTGTTTGCGTTCGCCGTCGCTAATGTCTTCGGCTTGGCCTATCGCGACCTTCGTACGAACATCAATGTTTGATGGCGTTAACTCAGGCAGGTTGTTCAGCACTTTTTGCCATTTTGGCATATCGCCATGACGAGCTTGGTCCTGCCAATGTTGCAACTGCCCAGGTAAGGTATTTAGCCAGTGGCTCAAATCGGTGCAGGCAATGTGTTGATAAAACTGATTAAACCATTGATTCATAATTGTTCCGTTTATTTAATTGCGACCATAGAGCAAAAGTTAAAGCACTGATACCACACTTGGGTTTGGCTAAAGCCGACGTCTTGCAAGCGTTCAATATGGGTGCTCAAGGTGTCGGTGCGCATGACATTTTCAATGGCGGTGCGCTTTTGGCTTATCTCTAACTCTGAGTAGCCATTGGCGCGCTTGAAATCATGATGGAGGTCAACCAATAACTCATCGACATCGGCATTTTCACCCTTGAGTTTTTCACTTAGCAGCAACACACCTCCGGGTTTTAGGGCGTTAAAAATGCGCGTTAGCAGGGCATGGCGTTGCTCGGGTGGAATAAATTGCATGGTGAAGTTCATCGCCACGACAGAGGCGTTTTCAAGTTTAGCGTCAAGAATATCGCCAAGCAGCACGTCAACGGGCACAGCAGAGCGAAAGCCTTGTAGATGCATGCGACAACGTTCAACCATGGCTTGAGAATTATCAATGGCGACTATTTCACAGCCACTTTGGGTGAGGTTACGGCGCATACTAAGGGTTACGGCGCCTAGCGAGCAGCCTAAATCATACAGCCGAGTATGTGGCTGTGCGTATTTGCCGGCCAATTTACCAAGGGTGCTAACGATGGTGGCATATCCTGGTACCGAGCGTTCAATCATATCTGGGAACACCTCGACGACGTTGGCATCGAAGGTGAAATCTTTTACTTGCTGTTCAGCAGCATAAATACTGTCTTTCACTGACACTTTGCTAAGCTCTAGATAGAAACAATGACAATATTTTATCAAATTTGTTGGCGCTGTGGTGAGCTTTAGCAGCACAAATCGGCCGCGATAGGCTGCATTCGCTTTCGCTGGGTCACAAAAGGTGCCAAAAAATGTAAACAGTACTGGCTAGTTTTTCGGTTATTCAGTAAGTTAACCGCTGTAGTATGGTTTTATGCCAGTAAATAAAGATGTGAGACAGTGCATGAAAAAAAGCAAAGTAATTAGTACCGAGGATATTCTTTCCACGTTATGTCATTCGGTGACCGAGGTGTTGTCTTCTGCCAGCGGCAATAACATTAGCTATTCGGCCATGGTGCAAAAAATAACCCGCACCTGTATGCGCCCGGATATTGGCTGCTTCGTGTTATTCGATGGTGGCTTTACGGGGTTGGTGGTGACGAATTTTACCGCGCAAGCGGCGATGGAAGTCTATTCGGACTACTTGCGTAACATGGGCATGCCCGAGGAAGAGTTAGCGAAGAGCCACCTTTCTGATGATGTTTCCAATGTGCTAGGGGAGCTCATGAACCAAATCGTCGGTGACTTTACTAATAAAGTCAGGGAGCAACTGCACACGTCGATCACCCAAAATCAGCCAAAAATGATGGCCATCAACAAGCAAGTGCAAATCTCTGTGGATACCACTATGGACAGGCCTCAGGCGCGCCGTGTGACGTTTACCACACAGAACCAAAATATTTTTTATCTCGAATTGGCGATGGATAAAACGGAGTTCATCAAGCTTCATGATTTTGACATCACCGATGCGGTAGACCCTGATGACATCATTGAAAGTGCCCATGCCGATAAGCAACAAGCTGAAGAAAAAGCAAAAAAGCAGCAGGCTGAGCAGGATATCGATGACGATTTTATGGAAAACCTAGGTCTTTAATAGCCCCATACACGGCGTGAGGCTAACAATACTCGCGACCCTCTGTGACTGGTGTGATGCCAGCACATAGGCCAGTGCAGCTGTGCTAAAAGAGCTGTTCCTGTTGGTGCTTTTCACCCGGGAATGGCTCAACGGCACGGTGATAATAGCCACAAAAGCGCTGCAAATCCTGCGCAAACTGGCGTGCCAGTAAAGGCGCTCCGTCGTTATCAGCGGTGTGTAAAAACACATAGGGTGACTTGCCTTCATCTAACCACTGTTTAATCTTTGCCAACCAAGGCTGGTAATAGTGCTGATACTCATCACTTAGCGCAGCAATCACAAAACGCACCACTGGACGCTCGCCCAAGGCCACCGCATGCACCGGTAAATGAGGTTTCTTCTGCTGTGCGTCAATAATGGCGTCACTATAGGGAGAGACGGCAAACAGCGCCCGGGTGTCCATACAAACACGATCAATATTATGTTGATGTAAAAATCGGTTCAGTGCGCGCTCGCTGTCACCTTTGGTAAAAAAATCGCGGTGGCGCACTTCCACGCTGTAGTGCAAGTCTTTGGGTAGTTGGGCAATAAAGTGTTGCAGTCGGGGTAGGTGCGTCGGTGTAAAGCTTGCTGGCAATTGCAACATCAAGCTGCCTACTTTGCTGAATAAGGGCGCCATTAGTTTAAGCCAGTGCGTGAGTTCTTGCTTTGGAGCTTGCAAGGCACTGTCGTGGCTAAAACGCTTTGGAAATTTAAAGGTAAAGCGGAAGTGCTCATCACTGCTGTGCAGCCAGCGCTTTACCACATCGGGGCTGGGGTCGGCATAGAAAGTGGTGTTTCCTTCTACGGCATTAAATACTTCGCTGTAACGGGCGAGCATCTGTGATTGTTGGCAGTGTTGGGCAAATAATTGTCCTTTCCACGCGGTATTAGACCACTGTGGACAACCTAGATAAAGCATGGTTAGAGCACGGTTCATAGTGATTGGCAGCTATGCTAGCACAGCTTTATGGCCTTGGGTGCTTAATAAGTGTGCAACTCGGAGTTTGCTTCGTGACATTGACTGCCGTTTTTATATAATTGACGCAATTAATTTGGCCACTGCGTGCTTAAACCAATGCGCGCTTACAATTAAAACAGGAATATTATGCGCTCTATATATTGCGGACACTTAAATAAAAGTCATGTCGACCAAGAAGTTACTCTGTGTGGGTGGATCAACAAACGCCGCGATTTAGGTGGTTTGATCTTCGTCGATGTGCGTGACCGCGAAGGTTTGGTGCAGGTGGTGTTCGACCCGGAAGTTGAAGGGCTTATGGATGTGGCGAATAAACTTCGTCAAGAATTCTGTGTACAAGTCAAAGGGGTGGTCCGCGCTCGCCCTGACAGCCAAGTCAACAAAGACATGAGCACAGGTGAAGTGGAAATTCTGGGTACTGGCCTTGAGATTATTAACCGCAGCGACGCTCTACCACTGGATTTTAACCAGCAAAACTCCGAAGAGCGCCGTCTAAAGTACCGTTACTTGGATCTTCGCCGCCTAGAGATGAGCGACCGCATTAAGTTGCGTGCCAAAGCCACAAGTTTTGTTCGCCGCTTCCTTGATAGCAATGACTTCCTCGATATTGAAACGCCGGTACTGACCAAAGCGACCCCTGAAGGAGCACGTGACTACCTTGTGCCAAGCCGTGTGCATCATGGCAGCTTCTATGCGCTGCCGCAGTCGCCGCAGCTGTTTAAACAATTGTTGATGATGTCTGGCTTTGACCGTTACTACCAAATCGTTAAATGTTTCCGTGATGAAGATTTACGTGCCGACCGCCAGCCAGAGTTCACGCAAATCGATATCGAAACCTCATTTATGAGCTCAGACCAAGTTCGTGGTGTCACTGAAAAACTGATCCGTGATATGTGGCAAGAGTTGCTGAATGTTGATTTGGGCGAGTTCCCTGTGATGGCCTACAGCGAAGCCATGCGTCGCTTTGGTTCAGATAAGCCTGACCTACGTAACCCGATGGAGCTTATTGACGTTGCTGATCTGGTTAAAGACGTTGAGTTTAAAGTGTTCTCTGGCCCTGCCAATGATGAGAAAGGCCGCGTAGCTGTGCTTAGCGTGCCAGGCGGTGCGTCGTTATCACGCAAGCAAATCGATGAATACACGAAGTTTATCGGCATCTATGGTGCTAAAGGTTTAGCCTGGATGAAGGTCAATGACCGCGACGCAGGTGTGGAAGGCGTGCAATCACCGATTGCTAAGTTCTTGAACGAAGAGGTGATCACCGCCTTACTTGAACGCACCAATGCGCAAACTGGCGATATCATTTTATTCGGTGCCGACTCACGCAATGTGGTCAATGAAGCCATGGGTGCGCTGCGCTTGAAGATTGGTTTAGACCTTGAGCTAACTGATTTAACTAAATGGGCACCATTGTGGGTCGTAGACTTCCCGATGTTTGAAGAAGACGATGAAGGTAATCTACACGCTGTTCACCACCCATTTACTGCGCCAAAAGATGTCAGCCCAGAGGAGCTGGAAGCTAACCCTGCCGGCACGCTTTCTGATGCCTACGACATGGTTCTTAATGGTTACGAAGTCGGTGGTGGTTCGGTGCGTATCCACAACAATGCGATGCAACAAGCGGCGTTCCGAGTATTGGGGATCAATGAGCAAGAGCAACAAGATAAGTTCGGTTTCCTACTCGATGCATTGAAGTATGGTACACCGCCGCACGCTGGCTTGGCGTTCGGCCTTGACCGCCTAGTAATGTTACTTTGTGGCACAGACAATATTCGTGATGTCATTGCCTTCCCGAAAACGACGCAAGCATCTTGTTTGATGACCGATGCCCCGAGTGTGGCAAATCCCGACGCTCTGCAAGAGCTGGGTATCGGAGTGACTGCCTCTGAGAGTGAACAAAGCGAATAAGCGATAGCGATAAAAGAAGCGGCTCAGGCCGCTTTTTTTATGCTTCAGCTTTACACTGGTCATACATACAGTTACCATTTCCATAAGCGAGAATAATAATAAGGTCAGTGGGTGAGTATAATTTTGGGAATTGACCCCGGCTCGCGCTTTACCGGCTATGGTGTCGTGCAGCAGCAAGGGCATAAGTTCCATTACTTGGGCAGTGGCTGTATTAAGTTAGGTGATAACGCCTTCCCGTTGCGTTTAAAAATGATTTTCCAAGGCGTCAGCCAACTCATTGAGCAATTTAACCCTACCGCGTTTGCCATAGAGCAAGTGTTTATGGCCCACAATCCAGATTCGGCATTAAAGCTAGGGCAAGCTCGGGGCGCAGCCATTGTCGCCGCTACCTTGGCCGATATTGACGTGTCAGAATACTCCGCGCGGCAAGTGAAACAAGCTGTGGTTGGGCGAGGCTCTGCGGAAAAAGCACAGGTACAACACATGGTGAAGCATATTTTGAAGCTGCCAGCCACGCCGCAAGCAGATGCCGCCGACGCCTTGGCTATTGCCATGTGCCATGGTCACTCACAACAAAACTTAATAAAACTGTCCGGTCAAGCACGTAAAACCGTGCGCGGACGCTTGAGGTAACAATGATAGGACGAATTAGAGGATTGTTGGTTGAGAAGCAGCCCCCTGAAGTGTTAGTGGAAGCAGCGGGCATTGGCTATGAAATCAACCTCCCCATGAGTTGCTTTTATGCACTTCCCGAGTGTGGCGAACAGGTCACCTTGTATACCCACTTTGTGGTACGAGAAGATGCGCAGCTGTTATTTGGGTTTAACACCAAAAACGAACGCGCCCTGTTTCGAGAATTATTAAAAGCCAATGGGGTAGGGCCTAAACTAGGCCTAGGTATTTTATCGGGGATGTCGGCAGAGCAATTTATCCATTGCGTTCATCATGGCGATGCAAGCACCTTAGTAAAGCTTCCTGGCGTTGGCAAAAAAACCGCAGAGCGGTTAGTGTTAGAAATGAAAGACAGGCTTAAAGATTGGGGTCCTGACTTATTTACCCCTCACACTGACGCGGCACCAATAGATGCGCCCAATGGTGATACTTTGGTCGCGAGTAATGCCCAAGACGATGCGGTTGCCGCACTTGAAGCTCTGGGCTATAAAAATGCTCAGGCAGTGAAGTCGGTAAAAGCAGTCGCGAAGCCAGGCATGGCCTCCGAAGAAATGATTAAGCAAGCGCTCAAAGCGATGCTATAACAGAGATACCATCATGATAGAAGCGGATCGGCTGATTGAGCCAGAGGTACAGGGTAATGAGGATGTGGTCGATAGAGCCATTCGGCCTAAGTTATTGGCCGACTATCACGGCCAACCTCATGTTAAACAGCAGATGGATATTTTTATCGAGGCCGCACGCTCACGTAGCGAGGCCTTAGATCATCTCCTTATATTTGGTCCCCCAGGGTTAGGTAAAACCACGTTAGCCAATATTGTTGCTAATGAACTCGATGTGAGTATTAAAACGACTTCCGGCCCGGTGTTGGAAAAAGCCGGCGATCTCGCCGCCTTACTGACTAATTTAGAAGCTCATGATGTGCTGTTTATCGACGAAATTCATCGCATGAGCCCGCATGTTGAGGAAATACTCTATCCAGCCATGGAAGACTATCAACTCGATATCATGATTGGTGAAGGCCCCGCAGCGCGCTCGATTAAACTTGATTTACCGCCATTTACTTTAATTGGTGCTACGACCCGTGCAGGCTCATTAACCTCTCCGCTGCGCGATCGTTTCGGTATTGTGCAACGTTTGGAGTTTTATTCTGTTGCCGACCTCGCTGCCATTGTCAAACGCTCCGCCGATCATCTAGGTTTAGCAGTTGACGAGCAGGGCGCTCTAGAAGTCGCCAAGCGCTCGCGAGGGACTCCCCGCATAGCTAACCGACTACTGCGTCGAGTGCGAGATTTTGCTGAAGTTAAAGGTGATGGTCGTGTATGCATTGATATTGCCGCACAAGCGCTCGATATGGTCGATGTAGACAAAAGCGGTTTTGATTATATGGACCGTAAATACTTGTTAGCGATTATAGAAAAGTTTATGGGCGGGCCGGTGGGGCTGGATAATCTCGCAGCAGCCATCGGCGAGGAAAAAGAAACCATAGAAGATGTGATTGAACCCTATCTAATACAGCAAGGCTTTATCCAGCGTACGCCGCGAGGACGCATTGTATCAGATCATGCCTATGCGCATTTTGGTCTCAGTAAAACAACAGACTAACCTTGGCACACCATGCCGAGCGTTTTGGCTCGGCCCAACCTGCCTCATTCTCTTCCTAATACACCCAAGTCTAGGTCGACGCTATCAAGCTGCTCGCCTCATAAAGCTTATTAAAAGCAGAGTAATTCACAACAGATTAAGCTGTGCTTGGTATCTTATTGCAGGCAAAAAAAAGCCCGCTAACAAAGCGGGCAAAACAACAAGTTGAAGGAAGTAAATCCAAATAAGCCAAGTGAATGAGCAACGCTAAAGTTAATCAATCAATGGCCGAGGTGGGGAATCAGAAACCACCTCTTGAACTGTGCATAAGAGCTCAATTGGTTGCGCTAGCTCAGTACAGGGTGAATATTACGGACTAAATGGGCCCTAATCAAACTAGAAAAATTATATTTTCCGGATAAGAAAATCTAATATTGAATAGTTTTTTAAGATGGTAATTTTCATCGTAAAGTATGGGGTTATGTTTTCTTAATATTGATATTAAAGGGAAATATTATTTGTGTGCTTTTTTTGTTCTATTAGATTTACTAGTTTCTAACGTGTAGATATTTTGGCAAATGAAAGCTTATGCGCACAAAGTGCATAAAACGCAATTAATTTGAACTTTTGTTAGGGTTTTAAAGCGCCAATAATGGCGTGTACTTTTTTACATCGCATCATTAATTAGGTGTTTAACTTGGGTTTGTAGCAATTCGTGGCAAGGCCATTGTCAGCGCTACAACGACTGGTTACACTAGTGCCCATTGTGTCGTGCTCAAAGACACGTGGAAGTTGTAAACTGCGCCTCAGGAGAAAAGACGTGGATTCTGGATTAAATTTTATTGATCTTATTTTAAAAGCCAGCTTTTTAGTACAGCTGGTGATGCTTACCTTAGTAGCTCTGTCGGTAATATCGTGGGCCATCATCATTCAGCGTCGTAAAACCTTGGGCCATGCGCTTAGTAGCGCCAAGAAGTTCGAATCGCGTTTTTGGTCAGGTGTTGATTTGTCGAAGCTCTACAGTGAGATTTCGGCGCGTGGCAATAAAAGTGAAGGACTAGAAGCGTTATTTACCTCAGGCTTCAAAGAATTTGCACGACACAAAAAGAATAATGTTCATTCTGCGGGTATGGTCACCGAAGGCGCACATCGTGCGATGCGTGTGGCACTTTCTCGTGAGATTGAAAAACTTGAAACAAGCTTGTCCTTTCTTGCAACCATAGGTTCAATCAGCCCCTACATTGGCTTGTTTGGTACCGTGTGGGGGATCATGACTGCCTTTATCGCCCTCGGTGAAGTAAAGCAAGCAACACTGCAAATGGTCGCTCCGGGTATCGCCGAGGCCTTGATTGCTACTGCAATGGGCTTGTTTGCAGCCATCCCTGCGGTTATTGCGTACAACCGCTTTGCCAATAAAGTTGAGAAAATAGAGTCGCATTACGCTAACTTCATGGAAGAGTTTTCTAATATTCTTCATCGCCAAGCGATCACCCAAGAGGTAAAGTCGAATGTATCAGCGTAAGAAACGTCGTCCGGTCGCAGAGATCAACGTTGTTCCTTACATCGACGTGATGTTGGTGCTGCTGATAATTTTTATGGCCACAGCACCACTTATCACCCACGGGGTCAAAGTTGATTTGCCAAAGATGGAAAAATCCGAGCTGGTGGAAACTAAAGATGCACCGCCGATTATTGCCTCTATTGACGCCGATGGTAAGTACTATGTGAGTGTTGGTACTGACCCCGAAGCACCGATGGAAGCGGTGGATGTCGCCGCTGTCATCAAACTCAAGTTAGAGCAAAACCCCGATACTCCGGTGATGATTAAAGGATCAGGCCGCGTCAGTTATCAAGAAGTACTGCTATTAATGGACTTTTTGAAAAACGCCGGGGTACCCGAGGTAGGCTTAATGACGGAGTCGTTTGAGGATTAGCATGCAGCAGTATAAAACGCCACTTCTCATTTCCCTCGCTTTACACCTTGCGCTTATTGGTGTTTTGGTGGGCGTGGGTTTATTTCGTGATTCAGCACCTGAAATCATGAAAGTGACTCTTAATACACCGAGTAATGAAGATACGCCAGAGCAAGCAGTTAGCGCCGTGTCTGTTGATCAAAAACAGGTCGAGCAACGTCTCGCTGATCTTAAGCAGAAAGAGGAAGCCAAAAAGCGTGCCGAGCAACAGCGTATTAAAGAGTTGGAAGATCGTGCCGCCGCTGCCCGCAAACAGCGTGAGGCCGAAGCCGAGCAGATCAAAAAGTTAGAGCGGCAGCGTCAAGCCAAAGAGCGTGAACGTAAACAGGCTGAGGCCGAAGCTAAACGTGCTCGAGAGCAAGAGCGTAAAGAGCGCGAAAAAGCACGTAAAGCCCAGCAGGAAAAAGAAAAGGCAGAGCAAGCGGCTAAAGCGGCTGCCGAAAAACGTCGCAAGGAAGAAGAAGCGGCGCGCAAGGCCGAAGCTGAGCGTAAACGCAAAGAGCAAGAAGCTGCCCGCAAAGCTGAAGAAGCAAGACAAAAAGCGCTGGCTGAGCAACTGCTGCAAGAGCAATTGGCTGCCGAGCAAGCGGCACGCTCGAAAGCGCGTCGACAGCAAGTGATGTCGGAAGTGGACAAATACCGCGCTCTTATCGCCCAACGCATTCAGCAAAACTTGCTATTAGATCAGAGCTACCGTGGTAAAGAATGCCGATTAAACATTAAATTGGCATTCAACGGCTTGGTCACCAGTGTCAGTTCACTTGGTGGCGACCAGCAAGTCTGTGAAGCTGCGGTTCGTGCAGTGCGCCGTGCTGATACCTTACCGGTCTCCAAAGATCGTGATGTATTTGAAAAATTAAAAGATATTAACTTAACGGTTAAACCAGAGTTTTAGGGGAACACCATGGTAAAGATGTGCCGATACCTGTTTATTTCCATGCTAGCTAGCGTCAGTCTATGGGCTAATGCGGCGTTGGAAATTGTTATTACTGAAGGGGTCGACAGTGCCCGACCTATCGCTGTGGTGCCGTTTGCCTACGAAGGCACCGGTGAAATGCCGATGCGCATCAGTGAAGTGGTCGCCGCTGACTTGCGTCGCAGTGGTAAGTTTAAGCCAATCGCCAGCATTAACATGCCACAGCGCCCAAGTACTGATGCTGATGTGGACTACAGTGCCTGGGTTCAAGAAGGGGTGGAAGCCATTGTTGTTGGTCGTGTACAGCAACAAAATGGCGGCCGATACCTGGTCAGTTACGAGCTAATCGACGTGCTCCGTGGGCAAATAACCGGTGGCGAGACACGCATTCTCAACAACGGTAAGTTAATCAAAAGCCAAGACCATGTACTTGACGCTCGGGAAACAGTCATCACGGCGCAAAACTTCCGCCGTTACGGTCACCGCATTAGCGATGTCGTATACGAGGCGTTAACGGGCGAGCGCGGCGCATTTCTAACTAAAATCGCCTACGTGATTGTACGTGACCAAGATGATAAGCCTTATCAGCTTGTTGTGGCGGATTACGATGGCTATAACGAGCAGGTACTACTGCGCTCTAAAGAGCCACTGATGTCACCCTCATGGTCACCTGATGGCAATAAACTGGCTTATGTCACCTTTGAAAATCGTCAAAGTCAGATCTACATCCAAGATATTTACACAGGCCAGCGACAGTTAGTCACCAGCCACCCAGGTATCAACGGTGCCCCGCAATTTTCACCTGATGGCACGAAATTAGCTATGGTGCTATCAAAAGACCGCACCGGTGCTACTGAGCTTTATTTGTACGACTTACAAACAAAGCAAGAGCGTCGTTTAACTCGCCACCGTAGTATCGATACCGAGCCAACTTGGCATCCAAACGGTAAAGAGCTCCTGTTTACCTCGGAAAGGGGTGGTAATGCCCAGATTTATAAGTTAAATTTAGATTCAGGCCGAGTGAAACGCATGACGTTCGACGGTGATATGAATTTAAATGGCTCAGTTACGCCCGATGGCAAGCACTTAGTGATGGTAAATCGGACGCTGGGCCGTTATCACATTGCTAAGAAGGATCTTGAATCAGGCAACTTCCAAGTACTTACACGTACACGTTTGGATGAGTCGCCGAGCGTGGCGCCCAACGGCTCCATGATTATTTACAGCACGATGCATAACAACAAAAATGTATTGGCTTTGGTTTCAATGGATGGTCGTTTTAAAGCGCGTTTACCCGTACTTGATGGACAAGTAAAAGCGCCAGCTTGGTCACCGTTTTTATAATTCGCTCAGGGTATAGTCAGCTTTGGACGCATAAACTTGAATTTTATGTAAATTGCTTACTATATTAAGACAAATTGAAAATCAGGTGCTGGTTTCACTTTTTGATAATAGGAATCTACTCAATGCAACTTAAAAAAATAGTTAAAGGTCTGCTTATTGCAGTGCCAGTTATGACGCTAGCGGCATGTAGTTCTTCATCTAGCCAAGATGAAGGCCAAGCCAACGAGACAAATCAAGTTGAAACCCAAACAACTGATACAGTTGAAGTGGAAACAGTAAAACGCGAGAAAACAGCAGAAGAGAAGCTGCGCGAAAAGTATGAAGCGCTTCGTCAACAGCAAATCATTTACTTCGATTTTGACAAGGCAACCATTCAGAGCAAGTATGCTGAATTGCTACAAGCTCACGCTCAGTTCCTAACGCAGAACCCTTCTGTAAAAGTACTTATCGAAGGTCATGCAGATGAGCGTGGTACGCCAGAGTACAACATTGCACTAGGTGAAAGCCGTGGTCAGTCTGTAGAAAAATACCTACAGAGCCTAGGTGTTAACCCTAACCAAATGTCTGTTGTTAGCTACGGTGAAGAGAAGCCGATGGTTAAAGCGCGTAACGAAGAAGCGTTCGCCAAAAACCGCCGTGCAGTCTTGGTATACTAAAATTTAAAAGAGTAACAATGAAGCCGAAAATTATTTTGGCAGCCTTACTCATGAGCGGGAGCACCCAAGTTTGGGCTGCTCCCGCTCCTGTTTCAGAGGCCTCTGCCAGTGAATCAAGTGTCGAAAAACGTTTAAGCCGCTTAGAGCAAATGATGCAAACTCGCAATTTGCTTCAAGCCGATCTACAACAGCAACTGGATCTGTTGCAAGATGAATTGAGTCAGTTGCGTGGCGTCACCGAAGAGCACAGCTACAAGCTAGAAAAGGTGCTGCAACGTCAACGCGAGCTATATCAAGAAATAGAAAACCGTGTTAGCGCCGCTTATTCGCAGCAGCAACAGCCAAGCTATGATGATGGTTACAGTACGTCCAGTGCCGCGACCACCAGTGATAGCGCTGCCAACAGTGCCGCGCCGATGAGTAGCAACCTGTCGGAAAATGAAGCGTATGACAAAGCGGTTAAGCTGATCATGCAGGATAAGCGCTACGACGCAGCTATTCCTGAGTTTCAAGCATTTCTGCAAACCTATCCAGAGTCAGTATATGTGCCGAACGCACATTATTGGTTAGGTCAACTTTTGACGATTAAAGGTGATACGAGCGGCGCCAAGGGCCACTTCGAAACAGTGGTGAATCAATATACTGATTCTAATAAGCGTGCCGATGCGATGCTTAAGTTGGGTACCTTAGAGCAACAGCAAGGTCAACTCGCCAAAGCGAAGCAATTGTTTAATAAAGTGATTGCTGAGTACCCTAACACCACAGCCGCTAAATTAGCGACCGAGCGTGTTAGTAAGTTGTAGCAGATTTTGCTAAGTGTTTGCTTTTAGACCGCAGGCAGTTTAAAGCGGTCTAAAATTAGGCAACTAAGCGGAAAAACTAAAAAAAACCGAGCATTTGTATTGCACTTGGTTTTTAAATAAGTATTATAAGCGCCCGCAGCAGACGATAACCCCTCGGGGATAACGCTGCGCAAATAACGACGAAATGGGTCATTAGCTCAGTTGGTAGAGCAGTGGACTTTTAATCCATTGGTCGATGGTTCGAATCCATCATGACCCACCATTTTTTCGTTATCCAGGCATTGCCTGCTCAAGAAGCAAGCAAGGTGTTGGGTCATTAGCTCAGTTGGTAGAGCAGTGGACTTTTAATCCATTGGTCGATGGTTCGAATCCATCATGACCCACCATTTTATATAAAGCCTACTATCAAGCGATTTAGTCGCAATGATGGGTCATTAGCTCAGTTGGTAGAGCAGTGGACTTTTAATCCATTGGTCGATGGTTCGAATCCATCATGACCCACCACTTTATATAACGCCTACTATCAAGCGATTTAGTCGCAATGATGGGTCATTAGCTCAGTTGGTAGAGCAGTGGACTTTTAATCCATTGGTCGATGGTTCGAATCCATCATGACCCACCACTTTACATCATCAGCTACATACGTAGCGCACTTTCAAATATTGAAAGACACCAGTTATGAGTCATTAGCTCAGTTGGTTGAACAGTCAAAATCGAAATATTATTTCGATGGTCTGTGAAAGCGAGTCAGGACGACGAGCCGGAACACCGCTTCAGGATGAATAATGGCATTAAAACTCGGTATGGGTCATTAGCTCAGTTGGTAGAGCAGTGGACTTTTAATCCATTGGTCGATGGTTCGAATCCATCATGACCCACCATCGCCTTTTCTCATTATTACCCAACTTCTTATAATTAAGCGCACAAGAATCTAGTCGTAGCGCAGACCTTTGCTTCTTTTTAGCGTCATAGTTTCGTATAATTACGGCAATACTTTTGCAATGTAGATGTAGTTTGACCAGTATGGGTATCAGCGAGAATATCATGCCGGAGGATTATATTTTTCCTCCTAAGCCAGCTCCTCTTTCTGATGAGCAGAAACAGCAGCACAAGGCGCGCATTAAACAATTACTGCAAGAAAAAAATGCAGTGTTAGTGGCGCATTATTATACCGATCCAGAGATCCAGGCCCTAGCAGAGGAGACCGGCGGCTGCGTGGCAGACTCGTTGGAGATGGCTCGCTTCGGCGCGCGTCAAGAGAACGCTGATATGATCATCGTAGCGGGTGTGCGTTTTATGGGTGAGACAGCGAAGATCTTAACTCCAGAAAAAACCGTGGTCATGCCCACCCTAGAGGCAACTTGCTCATTAGATGTGGGTTGCCCAATCGATGAATTTAGCCGCTTTTGCGATCAGCACCCTGACCGTAAAGTAGTCGTGTATGCGAATACTTCAACGGCTGTGAAAGCGCGCGCTGACTGGATCGTCACTTCATCTTGTGCGTTAGAAATCGTTGAGCATCTAGACAGCGAGGGCGAGAAGATCATTTGGGGCCCAGATAAGCACCTCGGTAGCTACATTCAAAATCAGACCGGCGCTGATATGATCATGTGGAATGGTGCATGTATTGTTCATGATGAGTTTAAGACTAAAGCGCTCAAAGATATGAAAGCGCTGCACCCTGATGCAGCGGTTTTGGTGCACCCTGAGTCACCTGCTGAGATAGTTGAACTTGCTGATGCCGTAGGCTCCACGAGTCAGCTTATCAAAGCGGCACAAACCATGGACAACAAGAAGTTTATTGTTGCCACCGATCGCGGTATTTTCTATAAAATGCAGCAGCTGTGCCCAGAGAAAGAGTTTTTTGAAGCACCGACTGCAGGTGAAGGCGCAACGTGTAAAAGCTGTGCTCACTGCCCGTGGATGGCCATGAACGGCCTCAAAGCCATTGAGGAAGCGCTCATCGATCCGCAAGGCAAAGAGGTGTTTGTGGATATGGAGCTGCGCCAAGGCGCACTGCGCTCGCTTAATCGCATGCTAGACTTCACCGCCGCCATGACACGCTAACGGTGTTTTACTAACCAGTTGATTTGGTTTTGTTAAAAACACCTTGCAACCCCGGCAGTGATTGCATAGTATATGCGGCGCTGCCAAGGCAGCGAAAAGTGCGGAGAGGTGGCTGAGTGGCTGAAGGCGCACGACTGGAACTCGTGTATACGTTAATAGCGTATCGAGGGTTCGAATCCCTCCCTCTCCGCCATTAATTTAGTAAAAAAAAGCCCAGCATAATGCTGGGCTTTTTTGTTTCAATGCCCGGTCGCAAGCTTATTCCCATCCATCAACCTCCACTTTGTAGGTAAGGCTTTTAGCCTTACACAGAGTTTAGTCAGGCTCAAGCCCGACCTACAGGAGTGTGTTGTAGGCAAGGCATTGGCCTTGCTATTGTCAGGCTAAAGCCCGACCTACAAGGGGGTTATTTGTAGGCAAGGCATTGGCCTTGCGGTTGTCAGGCTCAAGCCTGACCTACAGGAGTGTGTTGTGAGCAACGCAATGGCCTTGCGGTTGTAAGGTTCAAGCCCGACCTACAGAAACTTGTTTGTAGGCAAGGCAATGGCCTTGCGGTTGTCAGGCTAAAGCCCGACCTACAAGGGGGTTGTTTGTAGGCAAGGCATTGGCTTGCGGTTGTCAGGCTGAAGCCCGACCCACAGGGGTGTGTTGTAGGCAAGGCAATGGCCTTGCGGTTGTCAGGCTAAAGCCTGACCCACAACAGGGGATTGTTTGTAGGCAAGGCATAGGCTTGCATTTGTCAGGCTAAAGCCCGACCTACAGGAGTGTGTTGTAGACAAGGCGTTGGCCTTGTGATTGTCAGGCTAAAGCCCGACCCACTGGAGTGTGTTGTAGGCAAGGCGTTGGCCTTGCGATTGTCCGGCTCAAGCCCGACCTACAGGAGTGTGTTGTAGGCAAGGCGTTGGCCTTGCATTTGTCAGGCTAAAGCCAGACCCACAGAAACTTGCTTGTAGGCAAGGCGTTGGCCTTGTGATTGTCAGGCTAAAGCCAGACCAACAGGGGATTGTGTTGTAGACAAGCTGTTGCCTTGCGGTTGTCAGGCTAAAGCCAGACCCACACGAGTGTGTTGTAGGCAAGGCGTTTGCCTTGCGGTTGTCAGGCTAAAGCCCGACCTACAAGGGGGTTGTTTGTAGGCAAGGCATTGGCCTTGCGATTGTCAGGCTAAAGACCCAACCGACAGAAATGCTTGCGTTACTATTCCCTACTTACACTTTATTTGCTGCTCACCGAGGTGATATACGTTATTAACGGCGACATAGCCACCAGAGAGAATGGCGGTGGCGGGCAGAAGTATCGGCGTGAGTAATATCCCAGAGAGGGAATAATAAGTGTTCGTCTCTTCAGCTACGTTAACAATGCGCAAAGTCTTCTTGTCTGACGAGAGTTCACACTTACGCTCTACATAAGGGGTATCGCTGGGCATCACAACGCAGGCGCTAGAGATGATACACAGCGTGGCTACAACGACTGATTTAAGGTATTGCATCGTAGTCTCTTCGATTAAGCTAGTTCATCAGCGACTTCAGCTATTTTTTGCCGTAACCATACGTGGCTAACGTCGCGGTGTAATAGCGGCGACCAAATCATATCCAACTCAAAAGGCGCAATGGGGAAAGGCGGCTCTAAAATGGTAAGCCCGGGATCGTCTTTGTAAATTTTTGCGGCTTTGGAGGGCAAGGTGGCAATGAGATTTTGCTCCTTGGCCAAATGAATAGCGACGTGGTAATTACGGGTAAAGGTGGCGATATTTCGATGCTTACCAAAATGTGCTAAGGCTTCGTCCACCCACCCGAGTTTTTGCACATCCTCTGGGTCCATGCCCACGCCCACACCAAAACCGGTTTTGCTGACCCAAATATGGCGGGCATGAAGATAACTGTCGAGGTTAAAGTTATTTAAAATCGGGTTGTCTGATTTGACCAAACACGAGAAACTGTCCTTCCAGATACGTTTATGATGAAACGACTGAGGCAGTTTTTCAAAACGGTTAAGCGCCATATCAACCTTGCCATTTTCAACATCATGAAAAGTCACATCACTGGGCGTAAGAATATCCAAAGTGGTATCCGGGGCTTCCTCATGTAACTTACTCAGTAATCGTGGAGCCAAAGTACTGGCGGCGTAGTCACTGGCCATCATGCGAAACACACGCTTACTGCTTTGCGGCTCAAAGTCGCGATTCGGTGCAAGCGTTTCCTCTAACGTCATGAGCACGCCACGGATCACGGGTTGCAGCTCCAGTGCGCGCTCAGTGGGAACCATGCCCTCACTGGTGCGCACCAGCAGCGGATCATTAAGCAAATTTCGTAAGCGTTTTAAACCATTACTCATTGCCGGCTGAGTAATACTCAACTGATTCGCGGCCTTTGTGACATTGCATTCGCGAAGCAAAGTATCAAGATAGACGAGTAGGTTTAAATCAATCTTATTTATATTCATTACTTGCTGCCATTTTTATTATTTATGCCTAGTGTAGCTTAAAGGTGGCTAAGAAAACACACTACCAATGATGTATAAAGCGTTGGCACTGTGGGTAGGGATAAACCTGTTTATACTCACCTTGAGTGATTTTAGCTTGTGCTTGGCGCCAGTAGGCGGGGTCGAGAAGCTCAGGGTGAGTGGCCAGTAGTGCTTGTTTGTGCACCGGGTTGGGTAATACAAAGGTGCTTAGCTGCTCGGGGAACACATCGTTAGGTGCGACCGACAAAGTGCTTTCTTCGCCGCAGGCATCGTCATGGCCAAGCTCGCGAAACTGCATATCGGTGAGGTACTGCACTTCGTCATAGTCATAAAATACCACGCGGCGATGTTTCGTCACGCCAAAGTTTTTTAATAACATATCACCGGGAAAGATATTGGCGGCAATCATATCTTTGAGTGCTTGGCCGTATTCATCAATGGCTTGTGCGGCTTTAGTACCATCCACTTCCTGCAAGTATAAGTTCAACGGCGTCATACGGCGCTCAATATACAAATGCTTGATGATGAGCATATCGCCTTCAATACGAATAGAGTTGGCGATACTCGCCTTAAACACCTCAAGCAGTGGCGCGCTAAAGCAGCTCAAAGGTAAAGCAACATCTGAATATTCCAAGGTGTCCGCCATGCGGCCAACACGGTCATGGCGCTTAACCAACTGGTAGCGCTCGAGCACTGTTTTACGGCCAAAGGGCTTGCTTGAGCCAAAGCGATCACGGATCACTTTAAACACATAGGGAAACGAGGGCAGGGTAAATACCATCATCACCATGCCGGGGGTGCCGGCGGCCAATTCAAACTGCTCATGAGCGTGACCCATATGCTCGAGTAACTCGCGGTAGAATTCTGTCTTACCTTGCTTATGAAAGCCAATGGCATTGTAGAGCTCGGCTTTGGTTTTACCGGGCATCAACTGATTGAGAAAGTGTACCAGCGCCGAAGGAGCATGAGTTTGCACCATAAAATAAGCACGGGCAAAGCCAAAAATGACCCGCATTTGCGACGACCGAGTCAGCAAGGCATCAATATACAGGCCCTTGTTACCATCATGAAGCACGGCGATGACAAAGGGTTGCGTGCCTGTTTGCGAAACCACACGACCGACAATATAGGCGGCCTGGCCGCGATAAAAGGGCGCTTGTAAAATATCAAAGCGCATTTGATAACTTTGCACATGGGTCTCGGGCGCTTGTTTGATAAAGGCTTTCACTAATAGACGAATGTCTCTATCGAGATTGGCAAACGCACAGCCAAACTCAAATTGCGTAATGATTTTGCGAATAGTCGGCTTAAGCCCCTCGGTGACTGGAAAATAACTACGATATTCGGCTTCCACTGGGAGCGCGGGAGCATCGGCAAGCGTGGCTTGCACAAAGATAAAGTTATTATGGTAATACTTGCGATGGAACAAGCGACAAAATACCGAGTTATAAAAGGTTTCGGCCAGCTCTGCTTGAGGGTGAAAAGTGAGGAAAGCGCGGTAACATTCTTTGGTTTGGGTCCATAAACTGGCCTGCTCAGCCGGGTCACCGACGCAATCGCGAAGCTGCGCTACAGTCTCATTCACGCGTTTGTCGTAGTAACTAATACGCTTACTGGCGATGGCGCGCATTTGGCTCCAATCGCGCTCAGCAAAAGCCGCAGGAGCTTGAGCTGTTATTGATTGAAACAACTGATAGTGATGGTGAAAGCCATCAAGAATGCGTTGCGCTACGGCCTGTGCTTGCACTGGGATCCCTCTTAGAGTAGAAGCTCTAAACTAGACTATGCCAAGGGCAAGCTATGGTGCAAGCCTTATTGATATTTTTTTAACGACTTTTCTAATTGCGCCAAACGCTTTTCCGTTTGCTTAATGCGTTCGTTGTAGCGCTGCTCAATCCCTTTGATGTTAGCATTAACTTCTTTTTTCAGGGCTTTGCGCTCATCATCAGACATTAAGCGCTCTAAACGCTGTTCTTCGGCAAGTGTTTTAGCGCTACGTTCACGTTTTAAAATAACCAGCCGGTGTTTAGTTGAACGTAACTGCAGTTCGATATTATCTCGGCGCTGTTCTAGCTGTAGCTCGGTAAGTTGCTTTGAAAAGTTGTTATCAAGCGGCTTAATTTCGACATTGGAGTGACGTACTTCATGCTCTTGTGCCTGCTCATCACAGGGAAGCTGGCTAAACGTCGTGCCATTTTTTGTCTCGCATTTATAGTAAACGGTATTAGCCGTAGCCTGTGTAGCGACGGCCGCACACATTGCCAAGGCAGTGGCAATAACTCTTTTCTTTGTCACTTTGATACCTCTGATCAGACCTCATTCATTTTTTAATATAGATGAACTAAAAATGAATGTCACTAAACCAATACTAAGGTATGAAAAAGGTTCAATCAGTCACGCTCAGCAGTACCTACTGAGCGTTGAATTTCTTCAGCTGCTTTAAGCCTTGAATAAGGAAGGGAATATCAAGCTGTTGATCAACGCCAAAGCCCTCGGTGGCGGAAATGTGTTTATAACTACCGTCGCTGTTGAGCAGCGTAATGCGGTCTTTACGCATGGCAATAAATACGCCCTGCGAGTAATTGATATTCGCCATGGCGTCAGTGTGAGTCAGGCTGTTAGCGATAAGGGCGGCGCGAGCTAACTCATCGCAGCCCCAATATTCGCTCAACACTGTGGCGATAATATCTTGTGGCTGGGCAATCAGCGTACTCTGTTGTAGCTGAGGGTCATTGCTCCATAGCTGTGAAATAGCGGTGATACGAGAAGGGTGCTCAGCCTCCAAAGCAAAGGCAAACACCTTACGCTGGCCATCTAGTGGTGCGGTATTATCCTGATCGATCCGCACTCGAGGCGACGGATCGCTGTGGATAAAACGGTAGGCATCGATATTGGTATCGAAGGTGATGGGTGTGCGACGCCACAGAGGGTCAATACTGTCTTTAGTGAGACTCTGACGGTAGTAGCTAGGCAGCCCATACACTAAATTGAACAATGCATCTTGCTTGGCAACCGGGTGTAATAGCTTTGCTGCAGGTTGTAGCGCAGGGTTTGCAGCAACAAACTCGGCTAGTTGCTGGGTGGACGAGAACACCCGAATATCGACTTGCGGCGCATCGGCGTCAAGTTCACAGCTCGGTAAGGTTGCGGGCATGACAAAACTAACAGTTGGACCATTAACATTGACCTGGCGTGCTTGCTCATATTGCTCAAGATCTAATAAGTCGTTTTTTGCCAGTAGCGACTTGGCTGTTGTCGGATAAGACAGGGGTAACATATTGTCTTGTTTAGTAATATCAAACTCGAGTGCAGCGTCCGCCCAAATATGAATACTGTGGCTTAGCGCAAAACACAGCACCAACGAAGCGGAGATATATCGGCCAAAACGAAGTCGTTTTAACTGCGCTAGGTGATGCCAAGCATAATTACTTATCAGCAACTGATAGGCGAGTATCATCAAAATTAGGGCGCTCACCAGCAAGGTTGACAACGCGGGCGTGTTGGTTACGTTGCGCCAAAATAACGATAAGATCTCCCCCAGTGCACTGTAATTTAGATGATATCCGAGGTTGTAATACACAAACGCATCGACCGCCAGTAGCGTCATACCTGCCGTGGCAAGTACCGAGGCCATACCGCGAATATGTCTGGGATAGGGGAAGATAAGTGACAGTGGGAAAATAGTCAGCACAAAGGCTAAAAAGGTAATAAAGGCGGTGTGGCTGAGCCACGTAACCACCATATAAACACTGCCAATAGCTGTTGTTGGGGCGGCATCAGCAAAGAGGTAGGCAAGGCTAATAACCAGCGCAAGACCAATATTCGCCAAGGTAAACCAATGGCCCCAAGCAAGAAGCTGACTCGCTTTTGAGGCGAATTGATTTTGCGCAGATAAGTTCATTTCCTTACTTTACCGAGTCGGCAAGGGCGTTGGCAAAGTTTTGTGCAACTGAGGCCCTTTTTGCTTCGGGCACATGCTCTTTAATAATATGCGTGATAGTATTGCCCAAACACATCAGGCTTAAATCTACCGGCGCCTTCTTTTCGGCAAGGACAGCAACTAGCTGGTCGACAAGTTGTTCTACTTCTTCATTAGTATATTTAGATAACGCTGGCATCGGTGGATTTCATACTGATTATATATTCTTGTATTTTAACACCGCAGGAGTGAAAAACAAAGATGAGCACTGAGGTTAAAAAGCTGGTTGTGCACTACGTCGACAAAGAAGACGACAGTACCCAAATTCATTTGCGCAACGACGAAATGCCAATTAATGATCGTGTAAACGTGTTTATTGAACAGCTCCACCATGCTTATAACGGCAAACCTGGAAAAGGCTTTTGCGCCTTCAGCCCTGAGAAAAGCAGTGTGGTTGCCAGCAGTATGCAAAGTTATCGAAATAACGAGTTGGGATTTTGGCAGGTTACCGAGCAAGCGGCGAGTGTGCTAAAAGAAGAGCTCGATAAATACGCTTTCAATGAAAGTGGTTATTTAGTTTTTTGCCATTATCAATATGTCGCCAGTGACTATATTTTAATCGCGCTTATTAATATTAAAGAGCATTATACTATTACCTCCGAGCTTGATTTGGCGGCGTCTCGCCATTTAGATATTACCCGCATGCAATTGGCAGCGCGTATTGACCTTGCCGCGTGGGATACACAGCCCGAGGATAATCGCTATATCTCCTTTATTAAAGGTCGCGCTGGGCGCAAAGTGGCCGACTTCTTTTTAGACTTTTTAGGGTGCGAAGAGGGCATTGATCCGAAGCAGCAAAGTCGCTCTATGCTTAGCGCCGTAGAAGATTACTTAAGCGAGCAAGAGCTAGATAAAGAAGAAAAGGATGAGCGCCGCCGCGAGGTGTTTGACTACTGTAGCGACAGAATCAGTAGTGGTGAAGATGCCAACATTGAAGACATAGGACGCGCTATCAGCAAAGATGATGAGCAAAGCTTTAACAGCTTTTACGAGCAGCAAAGCTATGATTTGGCTGAATCTTTCCCGGTGGATAAAAAGACCGTAACCGGCATGGTTAAACTCTCGGGCATGGGTGGCGGCGTGAGCGTGGGGTTTGAGCGCAAGCATCTAGGCGAGCGAGTGATTTATGATCCAGTCAACGACACCTTGACAATCAAGGGCGTGCCGCCAAATTTAAAAGACCAACTCGATCAGCTCGGTGATGAGTCTTAGTACTATACAGTGGGGTTAACGTCCACTGGTAACTGAGCGTTATAGAGATACAAAAAAGCCGCTGTGAAAACAGCGGCTTTTTTTATGATGGTACAAGCGCCTTAGTCGTTGACTGTCTGTGCTTGATGCTCATCTTGGTGTGTAGCATGTGCCACCTTGGTGTCTGTCGACACTGTCTTCGGCGTTGCTGCATCGGCATAAGCATGGCCTACCGGTGCAACCGAACCAGGCTTCAATGTGCTGCTTTGTAGCGTCATACGTGCTTCGCTTGGCATGGCTTTCGGCACTTCAGAAGCAGCCACCAATGCCACCGCTTGCGGTTGTGTCGCAGGCGCACTGGCATGACCTAAAGCTTTGCTTATAGCGGGTGTTACCGCTCGCTGTGGCTCAGGTGCAGGCTCAGCTGAAGGCTCAGCCGTTTCTTGCTTAACAACGGCTGCGGGTGCAGGTTCAACTGACGGCTTATCTTCTGGCTCTAATGACGCTTGCGGTTCGCTCTCAGGCTGTTTCGCTTCGCTAGATGCGGATGCTTCAGCGACTTCAGTCTCAGGCTGCTGCGCAGGTTCTCCAGATTCTACCTCAGCAACGCTTTGCTCAGGCTGTCCCTCGGCTGCTGGCTCATCAGTATCAATGATTTGCTCAGCGGCAGGAGCGGTCTCTTCTTGCACGGCCGCAACCGGAGCTGCTTCAGCTTCTATAGCCGGGGCCTGCTCAGCGGTCTCTTGCGTACCGTTAGTTGGCGCTGTCTCTGCTGCTGCGTTGTCAGTGGCTGCAGTCGTTTTTGTATCGTCGTTCACTTGCTCTGGTGTGTCATCGCTTGGTTGTTGCGACTGCTCAGCCATGGCTTGATCTGCGACGGGTACAAATGCCGGTGAATCACTGTCACCTTCTTGCTTATCACGACGGCGGCGTTGACCCGCAGCGCGTAAGTGACGTGGTGAGCGGCGAGTACGGGTACGACCCTCTTTTTCACCTTCACCTTGCTCATTGCTCTGCGCTTGTTCGTCAATGGTTTGCGGTGCTTCGTCAAGCGATGCTTTCTTTGCAGCCACATCATTGTGCTTGTCCGCAGTATTTTGCTGCTTTTGCTCTTTACCTTGTGTTGGCTTGGTTGGCTTATCCGCCTTCTCAAGTGCCTTTTCTGGCTGAGCCACAGCTGCTTGCTGCTCAGGGTTTTCAACAGCAGCTACTGGCTTCTCTTCGCTAGCAGTGTTGTTCTGAGTGTTTTCTACCCGTACCTTTTTACGCAGGTTGCGGCGTTGGCGACGCTGCTTTGGCTTCGCTTGCTGTTGCTCGTCGCTTTGCGCGTCCTTGGCAGTGTTCGCAACATCTTTATTTTCTTGCTCGTTGGTGGTGGTGTTGTCGTTACGGTTATCGCGACGACGGTTTTGACCGCCACGACGACGCTTATTGCGATTACCACCGCGCTCGTTTCGATTATTGCTTTCTTCAGCCTTATCTTTATCTTGCTCAGCAACCTCGGCGTTTTGCGTGCGCGGACCTTTTGGCTTATTGCGCGATTGGTTATTACGACGACGCTGGTTGTTGCGGCGACGATCACCACCGCCACGACGCTCGTTATTGCTCTGTTGTTTACGTTGTTTATCTTGCTCTGGCTGCTCTTGCTCATCACTAAACAAGCTCTTCAACCATTGCCCGATACGGCTTAGTAAACCTGGCTCTTCTGTGGCTTTGGATTGCGCTTTAGGGGCGCTCACTGGCGCCGGGTCCTTCGGCATAACCACACCCTTAAGCACAGGCTCTTCGCGCTTCGGTGCGACAGGTGCGCGTGAGTACTCGACTGCTTCCGCCTCAGGCTCAGCAATCTGCTCGTAGCTAGCCGCTTCTAAGGTTTCATCTTTACGTAAACGCACTACTTCATAGTGAGGTGTTTCCATGTGTTGGTTTGGAATGATCACTACATCACAGTTATGACGTTTTTCGATTCGTTGTACGCTGCGGCGTTTTTCATTTAACAGGTAAGCACCGACGGCTACAGGGACCTGGGCATTCACTTGCGAGGTGTTGTCTTTGATTGCTTCTTCTTCAATCAAGCGCAAAATTGAAAGCGCAATGGATTCGTTTGAGCGGATTGTGCCTTGGCCACTGCAGCGTGGGCAGGTGCCTTGGCTCGCCTCACCAAGAGAAGGGCGCAAACGTTGACGCGACATTTCCAACAGACCAAAACGTGAAATCTTACCGATTTGCACGCGGGCACGGTCTTGGCGTGCAGCATCTTTTAAGCGGTTTTCTACTTCACGTTGGTGACGTGGAGGAGTCATATCGATAAAGTCGATTACGATCAGGCCACCAAGATCACGCAGGCGCAGTTGACGGGCGATTTCATCGGCCGCTTCTAAGTTGGTGTTTAAGGCCGTTTCTTCGATATCACTGCCTTTGGTTGCCTTTGACGAGTTGATATCAATAGAAGTCAGGGCTTCAGTTGGGTCAATAACGATTGAACCACCTGATGGTAAGCGTACTTCACGCTGGAACGCTGACTCAATTTGGCTTTCGATTTGGTAATGAGTGAACAAAGGCACATCGTTTTGATACAACTTTACACGGCTCATGAAGTCAGGGCGGAAGCGCTCAATATGCGCTTTGGCTTCTTCGAATACCTTTGGCTTATCAATTAAGATTTCACCAATATCACGGCGTAAGTAATCACGAATAGCGCGGAAAATCACGTTGCTTTCTTGGTGAATCAAGAAAGGGGCTTTATCGCTATCGGCTGCTTCTTTGATTGCTTGCCAGTGAACCAGCAGGGCCTTAAGGTCATAGTCAAGCTCTTCGAATGATTTACCAACACCAGCGGTGCGGACAATCAACCCCATGCCTTTAGGCAAATCTAAGCGGCTAAGTGCGTCTTTTAATTCGGCACGCTCTTCACCTTCAATGCGACGAGAAATACCGCCGGCGCGAGGGTTATTCGGCATCAGTACAAGGTAGCTACCAGCAACACTAATAAAGGTAGTCAGAGCCGCGCCTTTTTGACCACGTTCTTCCTTATCAACCTGAACAATGACTTCTTGACCTTCTTTGATCACGTCTTTGATGTTTGGGCGACCGTTGAAGGTATAACCGCTAGGGAAGTAAGTACGAGCGATTTCTTTTAGAGGTAAGAAACCGTGGCGTTCGGCGCCATAATCAACAAAAGCGGCTTCAAGTGAAGGTTCGATACGGGTAATTTTACCCTTGTAAATATTGGCTTTTTTTTGTTCGTGTCCAGGGCTTTCGATATCTAAATCATACAGGCGCTGGCCATCAACCAGTGCAACGCGCATTTCTTCTTGCTGCGTCGCATTGATTAGCATACGTTTCATATTGTTACTCTTAAATTCTGTGCATAGTGCCCGACCACTTAGGTCTTTCGGCGCTCTTATTTTTGTCTTCGGTGCAGTCTCACGACTGGGCTTTTAACGCAAAAGCTTAACGTTCTAGTTTCACCTTGTGTTGCAACTGGCGATAAAAATAGCAGCCAATAGGGCCTTATTTGCCACGCTCAATGCGTGGACTTTACGCAGTGCAGTTTATCTTCAACAAGATGACTGTGTCGTTTTTACCGATACACCTTCACGGTGGTCGATAGCATTATGTTCATTGTCTACATTAGTGGTATTTGCCCTAAGCATGTGCTTAATCAAAGCAAAAACCCATCGTTTTATTGTTCGTTTCCGCTTGCCCTTTTGGGCGCTTGCCACTTGCGGTCGCAGCCAGCGAAGCAATCTATTACGCGCATTGCTTGCTACTGCCGTCACGTGGGTTCTGGGTGATAAAAGCTGTGGAAATACGAGCTCGAATCTGTATGATCGCTTTCCCAGAATGTGTTTCACGCAAGTTTGGCCTAAGCCAATGGCAACGTAAACAACTACCGCTTAACGGTGGTTTTACGTGCTTGGATTATCCCATTAAAACCGCTGCGTTAGCAACTAAATTATGACTCAAATCAGTGATTAGGCAATGAAAGACTCCATAGGCACTCAGGTAAGCTTTGTAACCGTCGATGAAGACTATAGCGGACAGCGCATCGACAACTTTTTGATTACCAAACTAAAAGGGGTGCCCAAAAGCGCGGTATACCGTATTTTACGCAAAGGCGAAGTGCGGGTGAACAAAAAGCGGGTGAAGCCGGTGTATAAGCTGCAAAGCGGCGATACGGTGCGCATTCCGCCGATAAAAATTGCCGAGCGTCCAGAGCAGCAGGTACCTACTAATCTTGATAAAGTGAGCAAGCTTGAAGACGCTATTTTATTCGAAGATAAGTACCTTATTGTCATCAATAAACCCGCAGGTATGGCGGTGCATGGTGGTAGTGGCTTAAGTTTTGGCTTGATAGAGGCGTTACGAGCGCTGCGACCGCAGGAGAAGAGCCTGGAATTGGTGCACCGCTTAGACCGTGACACTTCCGGGTGTTTATTGATTGCTAAAAAACGCGCGGTGTTAAAAGGCTTGCATGAGCAACTGCGAGAAAAAACCATGGAGAAAAACTATTGGGCGCTGGTTGCCGGACAATGGGATGCTAAGGTGCGCAATGTGACTGAGCCGCTCAATAAAAACACTCTGCAATCCGGTGAGCGAGTGGTGCGGGTTGACCATGAACGGGGTAAAGCGTCCCATACTCGTTTTCGCGTGCTCGAGCGTTTTGAACAGTGCTCCTTGGTACAGGCATCGCCAGTGACCGGGCGGACTCACCAAATCCGCGTGCACACCCAGTGCAAAGGCCACCCCATTGCCTGTGATGATAAATATGGCGAGCAAGTATTCGATACCGCGATGCGCGAATCAGGCCTGAACCGCTTGTTCTTGCACGCTCGCGAGCTGCGTTTTATTCATCCTAAAACGGAAACCACTTTGGCACTTGAAGCACCGTTAGACAAGGCATTAACGCATTGCTTGGAGAAGTTACGTCGTGCTTAATAGCAAAGAGCTTATTATTTTTGATTGGGACGGCACGGTGATGGACTCGGTAGGCAAAATTGTTGCCACCCTGCAAGGCGCTGCGCGTCATTTTAGCGTGCCAGAACCCACCGATGAGGCCGCTAAGAATATTATCGGGTTGAGCTTAGAAACCGCGATTGCCACGTTATTTCCCGAGCACAGTCAACTCCACACCGACCTGGTGGCGCGCTACAAACATCATTATGTGTATGAAGATAATACGCCAACGCCGCTTTTTGCTGAGGTTGAAACGACCCTTGCAGCGCTTAAGAGCCAGGGTTATCGGCTGGCAGTGGCAACGGGTAAAAGCCGCAAGGGGTTAGACCGTTTACTCGCTGAGTCTCAGTTGACTGATTACTTTGAGTATACGCGCACCAGTTGTGAGGCTCATTCAAAACCACACCCCGATATGCTCGAGCAAATTTTAACAATGTGTGATGTCAGTGCTGATAAAGCACTGATGATTGGGGATACGCAAATTGATATGCAACTGGCGGCCAATGCCAAGGTCGATGCCGTGGGAGTCACCTTCGGGGTGCATAATGCCGCGCAGTTGCAACAGTTTTCCCCCGTTGCAACCGTCGATCATTTCAGCGAGTTGCGTACGTTATTACAGCGCTAGCGGGTCAATTTGCCAATTCAGTAGCATGGTGTTGAGTTGCAACAGCGGCAGCCCTATTAGGCTATTAGCGTCATTACCTTGCATGCGGGCAAATAAACAAACTCCTAAGCCTTCGCTTTTAAAGCTGCCTGCGCAATTGAGCGGTTGCTCTTTAGCAATGTAATTGGCAATTTGCTGCTCGCTTAGGGTGCGAAACTGCACCGTAAAAGGTTCGACAACCACCTGGGTCTTATCCGTTTCTAAATCAAGCAATGCCAGCGAAGTTAAAAAGGTGACTTCATCGCCACTAAAGCGCGCCAGTTGTTGCTGAGCTCGAGCAACCGTATGCGGTTTTCCTAAAATGTCACCTTGATGCACAGCGACCTGATCAGAGCCTATTACGATGCCTTTGTTATAGTGTTGGTGCGCGGCATTGGCTTTGGCGAGGGCGAGGCGACGCACTAATACTTCAGGGGCTTCATTGTGTTCAGGTGTTTCATCAATATCTGGGGAAAAATGAGTGAATTCAGGGATAATTTTTTTTAATAATTGCTGCCGAAATGGCGAACTAGAGGCTAAGATAAAAGCTAATTTCATGGCCCGATCATCGATTTGTTAAACATCGGCCTTAGAATACGGCGCAATCGGGCGAAAAACAAAAGGAAAGTCGAATTTTATTTTGACTCTACTAGCAACTATCTATATGATGCAGCCCCTATGCAAAAGGTGAAGATTCCCGTCACCCTTGACCCGGGCAGGGCCGCAACACGCAAGTTAGAATATGACGGCGTGATTCGGCTTGAAGAACTTTCTCGATTCGAGCAAGTTGTGCTGGACTCAAGTGGTGAGATAGCGGTACATGTTCATTGCAAACATGACGAGCAAGGTTTAACGGTGCTGTCGGGGTCGATTAAGACCACGGTGACACTAACCTGTCAGCGTTGCAATGAAGAGTTTAGGTTGGATTTGGATCAACACTTTGCTTATACGCCAGTTGGCATAGGTGCAGAGTCTGGTGATCTTCCGGATTACTATGATGTCGTGGAGCTAGATGAGAACGGCGAAGTCAACCTTCGGAAATTAGTGGAAGATGAGTTGATATTGGCTATTCCTATCGTGCCTATGCATGACGAAGCATCTTGTCGATACTCTGAAGAAGCGAAAAGCTTTGGAGAGATCGAGGCAGAAGATGAAAAACCAAATCCATTTGAAATTTTGAAACAACTTAAGAAAGATTCTTAGGAGAAGGCTAATGGCGGTACAAAAAAGCAAAAAGTCTCGTGCAAGACGTGGTATGCGTCGTTCACACGATGCGATCAGTGGTCCAGCTCTAACAGTTGATAAAGTGACTGGTGAAACTCACCGTCGTCACCACGTCACTGCAGACGGCTACTACAAAGGCGTTAAAGTAGTTTCTAAGTAAGAGATTGCTTTATGCAACGCAGTCTAACCATTGCGTTAGATATGATGGGGGGCGATTACGGCCCCCGTTCATCTATCCCCGCCGCAGTTGAAGCGGTTCATCTACATCCAACACTTACCCTGATCCTCTGCGGTAATGAGCAGTTATTACAAGAGCAACTTTCTCAGCTCGATGCACTGCAACATCCACGATTAAAAATTCAGCACTGCACGCAAATTGTCACCAATGCTGACGAGCCAGCTTCTGCGCTGCGTAACAAAAAAGACGCATCGATGCGTATTGCCCTAGATTTAGTCAAGCAAGGTAAAGCGCAGGCTTGTGTTAGTTCTGGGAATACCGGCGCATTATTTGCTATGGCCCATTATGTGCTGAAAATGCTGCCTGGTATTAAACGCCCAGCGCTGATCTCATCGGTGCCCACTGAGACCAAAAAACCGGTTTATTTACTTGATTTAGGCGCTAACGTTCACTGTGATGCCCATACTTTGTATCAATTTGGCATCATGGGATCGGTGGTTGCTCGCGAGTCACAAGATATCGAGCACCCCCGTGTGAGCTTGCTTAATATCGGTTCGGAAGATATTAAAGGTCATGAAGGCATTAAAGAAGCGGCGCAGATGATGCAAAAGAACCCCGCGCTTAATTACACTGGTTACAGCGAGGGCAGTGATATTTTTAGCGGCAAGTCAGATGTGATCGTGTGTGAGGGCTTTGTCGGTAACGTGGCACTCAAAACCTGTGAGGGCATCGCTAAATTGATTATGCACAAGATGACGCGTGCATTGAAAAAGCATTTGCTTTATCGCGGTTTGGCGCTAATTCTTATGCCTGTCATAAAAAAAATATATAAAAAGGTGAACCCCGACCAGTATAACGGTGCATCTTTGGTAGGATTGCGCGGTATAGTGGTTAAAAGTCACGGAAATGCCTCAGCGAGTGCATTTCTTGCGGCAATTAATGAGGCTGTAAGGGAAGTGCAACGACAGTTGCCAGAGAAGATACAAACGGCCTTTGCAGAGCATGAACCCATGCAAGACGCGAGTTAAGCGCTGCGCCAACCTCCCTCCTCATTAACTGCCTGCCAATATTCGCGAACATCGCTAAAACAAACGAAAAGAGCAGCATATGTCTGAAAAAATCGCAATTTTATTTCCAGGTCAAGGCTCCCAGAGCGTTGGTATGTTAACTGAGCTATTGGCTGAGTCGAGCACTGTGCAAGAGACCTTCCGTGAAGCGTCTGATGCCCTTGGCTATGATTTGGCTGACTTGGTACTTAATGGTCCACAAGACAAGCTAAACGAAACCCATCGTACGCAACCAGCACTACTGTGTGCATCAGTGGCTATTTTCCGCCATTGGCAACAGCAAACAGATCAAGGGCACGAGTTGGTGCTTGCTGGGCACAGTCTAGGCGAGTATTCAGCGCTGGTGTGTGCTGGGGTATTAAGCCTGGCCGATGGCGTGAAACTCGTAGAAAAACGCGGCCAATATATGCAGCAGGCGGTTCCTGCTGGCGTCGGCTCAATGGCTGCGATTATTGGTTTAGATGATGATGCAATTGCCAAAGCGTGTGCCCAGAGCGCACAAGGTCAAGTGGTTGCACCGGTGAATTATAACTCACCAGGCCAAGTGGTGATTGCCGGTAACAAAGAGGCGGTAGAGCGCGCCAGTGAAGCCTGTAAGGAGGCCGGAGCGAAACGTGCATTGCCACTTGCTGTGAGTGTGCCGTCGCATTGTGAGTTGATGAAGCCAGCGGCAGAGCAATTAAAGGCTGATTTAGATGCGTTGGCGTTGCAGGCACCTAAATACAGTGTCATTAATAATGTTGATGTCAGTGCCGAGCAAGACATTGAAGCAATCAAAGATGCCTTGGTCCGCCAACTGTATTCGCCTGTACGTTGGACTGAAACCATGCAAGCTATTGCAAAGCAGGGCGTGACACAAGCGTATGAATTTGGCCCAGGTAAAGTACTTACAGGGCTGGTGAAACGAATTGATAAATCAGTTGCATGCAGTGCAGTGAATGACATCGCCAGCATTGATGCAGCGAAATAAAAGAGAACAATGATGGCAAATTTATTTTCCTTAGAGGGCAAAGTTGTATTAGTAACGGGCGCCAGCCGAGGTATCGGTAAAGCGGTCGCTGAACTATTAGTAGAGCAGGGCGCAACGGTTGCCGGCACCGCGACCAGCGACAACGGTGCAGAGAAAATTTCTGCATACTTAGGTGAAAACGGTAAAGGCTACAAGCTGAATGTTACGGACAGTGATTCTATTGCTGACACGTTAGCGGCCATTAAAGCTGATTTCGGCGATCTTGATGTGCTTGTTAATAATGCCGGTATCACCCGCGATAACCTCTTAATGCGCATGAAAGACGATGAGTGGCAGGACATTATCGACACCAACTTGTCGGCTATTTATCGTTTATCGAAAGCGGTGTTGCGGCCAATGATGAAGAAAAAGTCAGGGCGTATTATTAACATCGGCTCGGTTGTTGGCACCATGGGTAATGCTGGGCAAGCAAACTATGCCGCTGCCAAAGCGGGTGTTATCGGTTTTTCAAAATCCTTGGCCCGTGAAGTGGCTTCGCGCGGTATTACCGTAAACGTTGTGGCTCCAGGTTTTATTCAAACAGATATGACTGATGAGCTGACTGATGAGCAAAAAGCGGCTACGCTTGCCAATGTACCGGCAGGACGTTTGGGACACCCGTCTGAGATTGCCGCTGCGGTTTGTTATTTAGCCTCTGATGCGGGCGCATACGTTTCTGGTGAAACTTTGCATGTAAATGGCGCAATGTACATGGTGTAAAGGCTAAAACAGCCGTAAAAAGGTCGCAAAAACTCGGCTCAAAACGTTGAAGTTTTTGTGATCTTGCTTTAAACATACTTGAAATCGCTGTGAAAATGGGCGATAAAAGGGCAACTTTTGAATCTTAGAGGTTTGACCAGCCAAAAAACTCTGGGCAAATCCTTGAATCAGACAAATATGCTGCGTAAACTACGCCGCAATCTGAAAAATAACGCAATAGCGTTTAAATAAAGGAAAGAAGAATGAGCGACATCCAAGAACGCGTAAAGAAAATCATCGTTGAGCAGCTAGGTGTTAAAGAAGAAGAAGTAAAGCTTGAAGCGTCTTTCGTTGACGATCTAGGTGCGGACTCTCTTGATACTGTTGAGCTAGTAATGGCGCTAGAAGAAGAATTCGATACTGAGATCCCAGACGAAGAAGCTGAGAAGATCACTACAGTTCAAGCAGCTATCGATTACGTTACAGCTCACGCTGAGTAATCAACGCATTTCTATTTAAGGGCAGCATTCAGCTGCCCTTAGTCTATCTGAGACTCCCATCACATATTCCCTTTTGGAGGACACCGTGGCTAAACGTCGAGTCGTAGTGACTGGCTTAGGTATGCTAACGCCGCTGGGTAACGATGTAGCGTCTACCTGGCAAGGCTTATTAAATGGACAAAGTGGCATAGGCCCTATCACCCATTTTGATACAACAGATTTTGGCACCAAGTTCGCCGGTTTAATTAAAGATTTTGATGCCACTGATTACATGGCAAAAAAAGATACCAAGAAAATGGATTTATTTATCCAATATGGTATCGCTGCAGGCCTTCAGGCGTTGGACGATTCTGGCTTAGAAATCACCGAACAAAATGCTGATCGCGTTGGTGTAGCTGTAGGTTCTGGTATTGGTGGCTTGTCTCTGATTGAAGAAAACCACGAAAAGCTGCTAAATGTAGGCCCACGTAAACTGTCGCCTTTTTATGTGCCATCGACCATTATTAATATGATCTCTGGCCATCTTTCAATTATGAAAGGTCTGCGTGGACCGAATATCTCAATTGTTACTGCCTGTACGACCGGTTTGCACAATATTGGTCATGCAGCGCGTATGATTGCCTATGGCGATGCCGATGCCATGCTTGCCGGTGGTGCTGAAAAAGCATCTACGCCAATGGGTATGGGCGGCTTTAGCGCCGCACGAGCGCTCTCCACTCGCAACGACGACCCGCAAGCGGCGTCACGTCCGTGGGATAAAGACCGCGATGGTTTTGTACTCTCTGATGGTGCAGGTGTGATTGTGCTTGAAGAGTATGAGCATGCTAAAGCGCGAGGCGCTAATATTTATGCTGAGCTCGTCGGTTTTGGTATGAGCGGCGACGCTTTCCATATGACTTCGCCGCCAGCGGATGGTGCCGGCGCCGGTTTATCAATGGCCAATGCTATAAAAGATGCAGCCGTGAACCCAGAACAAGTGGGTTATATCAATGCGCACGGAACGTCGACTCCTGCAGGTGATAAGGCAGAGACCCAAGCCGTGAAAAATGTCTTTGGGGATGCCGCCAATAAAGTCATGGTCGGCTCTTCAAAGTCAATGATGGGGCACCTTCTAGGTGCGGCGGGTTCTGTTGAATCAATCATTACTATCCTATCGCTGCGCGACCAGCAGGTGTCACCGACCATTAATTTGGATAACCCGGACGAGGGCTGTGATCTTGATTACATTGCCCATACTGCGCGAGATGCAAAACTTGATTATGCGCTGTGTAACTCGTTTGGCTTTGGTGGTACTAACGGTTCATTGTTATTCAAAAAAGTATAAAGTGAATCCCTAGTTACGGCGTAGACCGCACTAGGGCGATACTGGTACTATAAGCTCGGTTATGACCGAGCTTTTTTATATGGATAAAACAATAATAAACGGCCAAGTGGCCACTTCTTTGAGTATCAATGATCGTGGGTTGAATTATGGTGATGGTTTTTTTACCACCGCTAAAGTCAGCCAGCGTCAGGTTGAACTGTGGCCTTTGCATATTGCTCGGTTGCAACAGTGTGCAACTCGCTTAGGTTTCCCTGAATTAGACATAGCTGCGCTCGAAGGAGACGTAGATGCTTTAATAGCAATGGCTCCAAGCGATGATTATGTTCTTAAAATAGTGTACACACGCGGCAGTGGCGGGCGTGGTTATGCTCCTCCAACAGATGCCCACATCCAGCGTATTGTGCGATTAATGCCGTACCCCACTCAGTATCAAACATTGGCAGAGACCGGCTTGAGCTTGTCGATTGCGCAGACCCGTTTAGCACAGCAACCGCTGTTAGCAGGGTTGAAAACGCTTAATCGTTTGGAGCAAGTATTGGTGAAGCAAGAAGCCGCAAAAGCACCCAGTGATGATATGCTAGTACTTGATACAACCGATAATGTTATTGAGACTTCCAGCGCTAATTTGTTGCTGTATCAACAAGGCCAGTGGTTTACTCCAAAACTCGACCAAGCGGGAGTAAAAGGGGTGTATTTAACGCATTTAAGCCAACATTTAGCTGTGTGCGAGCAACGTGTAAACTTGGCCACACTCTTCAGTGTGGATGCCTTGTATTGTTGCAATAGTTTGATGGGAGTGATCCCTATAAAGCGCTTGGCGCATCACGACTACAATGTAGATATTAGTAAAAGCGTGCTCACCAAAGCACTGAATAATAAGGGATTGGGTTAATGTTACGGGTGGTCATATCGGTGTTGTTGTTAGCCATTGTTGCGACGGCAACGGGTTACTATCAAATTAAACAAGCTATGGTGGCACCACTGCATTTACCTGAATCTCAGTTGGTGGAGGTACACAGTGGCACCGGGTTCAATCAACTGTGCCGCCAGTGGCAGCAAAAGCAATGGCTTGATAGCTGCTGGCGATTCCAAGTATTAGCCAAGCTTGACCCCACGTTAACTGATCTTAAAGCTGGACTTTATCAGCTCAATCCAGGCACTGCACTTGCCGCATTTAGACAAATTAGCCAAGGCAAAGAGCACCAGTTTAGCTTCACCATTATTGAAGGCGACAACCTGCGCCAGGTGCTAAGTCGACTTCAGCGCGCTCCCTATATAGAAAAGCCGTTGCATTGGGGCGACGAATTTCTTGGAAAGCCACTGGATGAGCAGTTGGAAGGGCGCTTTTTTCCCGATACGTATCATTATCATGGCGGAGACCATGCCGTGCAGTTGCTGACTCGCGCCTATCGTAAAATGGAAATTGAATTAGACCAAGCGTGGCAGCAACGTAGTAGCAGTTCGCCACTCAATAGTGCTGATGAGGCATTAATTTTAGCCTCAATTATAGAGAAAGAAACCGGTGTTGCTGGGGAGCGGCCGTTAATTGCATCGGTGTTTGTTAACCGTCTTAACAAAGGCATGCGCTTGCAGACTGATCCTACGGTTATCTATGGTATTGGCCCTGAATTCGATGGCAATATTACCCGCGCCCATCTACGTGAAAAAACGCCATATAATACCTATCGTATTGATGGCTTGCCGCCTACCCCCATTGCCATGCCGTCAAAAGCGGCCTTAGTGGCTGCGGTGCAACCGCAACAATCAGACTATTATTATTTTGTCGCCAAGGGCGATGGCAGTCATCAGTTTTCTAAACGGCTTGAAGATCATAACCGAGCCGTACGTCAGTATCAGTTAAAGAGTCGAAATGACAGCTAAGTTTATTGTAATTGAAGGCCTTGAGGGGTCGGGAAAGTCGACGGCAATGAAAATTTGCGCCGACACGTTGGCGCGCGCCAACATTGACTATATTACTACCCGCGAGCCCGGTGGCACGCCCGTGGCTGAGCAGCTGCGCACTATTGTTAAACATGCAGAGAAAGAATCCATTAGTACGCAAACCGAGTTACTATTGATGTACGCTGCACGCTCGCAGCTATTGGAAAATGTGATTCGCCCGGCGCTTGCCAGTGGCCAATGGGTGCTTGGCGATCGTCACGATTTATCATCACAGGCTTATCAAGGTGGCGGTCGACAAATTTCTTGTGAAGTGATGAACTTCCTTAGCCAGTATGTACTGGCCGATACTCGCCCTGATCTTACTGTGTATTTAGACATCGAACCTGCTTTAGGTCTGGCTCGTGCTCGAGGCCGAGGTGAGTTAGATCGCATCGAGCGTGAAGACTTAAGTTTTTTTGAACGAACACGCGCGCGCTATCTTGAACTTGCTGAACAGGATGAACGCATTGTTGTTATTGATGCCTCTCAAGCAATTGAAAAAGTGCATCAGGATATTGAGCAAACGCTCTGTGAGTTTATAGCGAGACGATAATGTACCCATGGTTAAGTGCTATTGGGCAACAGTATGCCCGCCAGTTTGCGCAAGGGCGTTTGCATCACGCACATCTACTCTATGGTCCACAGGGCGTTGGCAAGAGGGCACTTGCTGAGTATTTAAGTGAGGCGCTGTTATGTCACCATAATGAGGGCATGCACCCCTGTGGACAATGCAAAAGCTGTCAGCTCAACCAAGCAGGCACACACCCAGATAGCTTAGTGTTGAGCGATGAGGGGGCCTCTATCGGGGTCGACAGTGTCCGCGCCATTAGTGATTTCGTGCATCACAGTGCGCAACAAGGCGGGGCTAAGTGTATCATTGTCCCTGAGGCTCAACGCATGACGGTGGCGGCCAGTAATGCTTTGTTGAAAACCTTGGAAGAGCCTAACGCGCACTGTTACCTGTGGCTATTAAGTTCAGACAGTGCCACGTTGCCGGCAACTATACTAAGCCGCTGTGCTAAGCAACACGTATATGTGGATGATGAGCATGCAGTGCAGCAGTGGCTAACTCACCATGCGGCGATGGCAATGGCAAGCGCCTTTGCAAAGCACTTTATCTCGCAACCTTTGTTACTAAAGCACTGGCAAGATAATGATGAGCTAGAGCAAATTCAAACCTTGTATCAGGCAGTTAGCCAGCTACAAAATGGCACAGATGGGCACAAGTTAGTTGATATTTTGACGCAAAACTCACAATATATTGCTATCTTTAGGCTGTTTGTCAGCCAATTTTTATTGCAACAGTCTCAAAAAGGGGCCAGTTTTGCGTCGCTGCAACGTTGTGAACAGCAATTACAACGCTTTAGTGAAACGTTAACACAGACCTCAGGGCTGAATATTACTTTGGCGGTGTCGCAGTTGCTGCGCACCCTAAGACGAGAATTCCAATAATAAAGGAGCCAATGTGCAAGAGCTACTTGTAGAATTAGACGATTTGGATGAGTTGTATCGTTGTTATATGCCTTATATAAAAAGTGGCGGCTTGTTCGTGCGTACCAACATGAATTACGAAATGGGCCAATCGCTGGCGCTACGCGTTACCTTGCCAGACTCGCTCGAAGACGATGTGGTCACCGGGAAAGTCGTATGGGTGACGCCTATTGGCGCGCAGAGCTCTAACCCCCCGGGTATCGGCATCGGTTTTATCGACGATAAGACGCATGTGCGCGACAAGATCGAAAAAATGCTCGGCACTATGTTAAACTCCGGCAATCCAACGTACACCATGTAAGGCCCAAGGCCTTACATCAACCAAGCAGTATTCCATGATTGTAGATTCGCATTGCCACCTCGATAAACTTGACTTTGATAAGCTAGACACTGACTTAGACGGTGTTTTACAACAGGCGCGAGAGCGTGATGTTGAACACTTTTTGTGTGTTAACGTGACCTTGGATAAATTTCCACAAATGCTTGAGACGATTGCTCCTTACAGCGATGTATCGGCATCTTGTGGGGTGCATCCATTGGACCAAAAAGACGCGCTCAATATTGACCAGCTCCGACAATTGGCTGCCAGTGATAAGGTCGTTGCCGTTGGTGAAACCGGTCTTGATTACTACTACAGTGCTGAAACCAAGCCAGTACAACTAGAGAGTTTTGTCGGCCACATTGATGTCGCCAACGAGTTGGATAAACCGCTTATTATTCACACCCGAGATGCGCGCGAGGATACCATCAACCTCATGCGCGAACACCACGCTGAACGCTGTGGTGGCGTGTTGCATTGCTTTACTGAAGATTACGACATGGCAAAAAAAGCCATGGATTTGGGCTTTTATATCTCTATCTCCGGAATTGTGACATTTCGCAATGCTGAGCAGTTACGTGATGTCGTTAAGCAAATTCCGCTCGACAGGTTACTGATTGAGACCGACTCGCCTTATTTGGCACCGGTGCCGCATCGTGGAAAAACCAATCAGCCTGCGTATGTGCAGGATGTAGCTTACTTTATTGCTGAGCTTAAAGGCATCAGTTATAAAGAGCTGGCAACGGCCACTACAGACAACTTTTATCGCTTGTTCAACCGTATTCCTCGGCGTTAATTAGGGTAGGGCCGGCGCAATGACATCGTTACCTGTGTTGCTTTTAGGCCCTGTAGTACGCCGCGCTGAAAAACAACAGATACGTATCCAACTAGCGACGTCCCAGGCGTTAGAGCCAGTGTTTAAGCTTCATCAGCACCCCAGTGAGCAACACACCGAAACACTGCGCCTGGGAGAGCATTTATACCTCCATAACTGCACCCTTACGCCAGTGAATGGCGCATTTAGTACCGAGATATCCATAGCCTATAAGCTGTATTTTGGCTCCGAAGCCCATGACTTGGGTGACTATTGCTACGCTGATGCAACACTGCCAAGTCTATTGATCCCGGAGCAACTGCGCTCTGTGCTTCACGGCTCCTGCCGCAACCCTCATCACTACAGTGAAGATGCCCTCATGCAGGGCGATAAGCTAATGCAGCAAAGTCATAGTAATGCCGAGAAAAGACCCCAGCTGTTGCTCCTTAGCGGCGATCAAATTTATGCTGACGACGTGGCTGGGCCGATGCTGCTGGCTATCCACCAGCTGATTGAGCGTCTCGGCATTTATCGCGAGGGTGAGCAGCTGATAGCGCTCAGCCAACAAGTACAAGATGACTTGTATAACCGTGCTTGTAAATTGCCTCATACGCCATGGCAAAAGCGCTCGAAGTGGCAATTAGGCTATTGGTTGCGCCGCGACGAGCCGCACTTTAGTAGTGTCAAAAGTGCCAACCACTTAGTGCATTTTGAAGAATTCATAGCGCTTTACCTATTGAGTTTGGGAGCACCGTGTTGGCAACTAATCGACACCGAGCAACTCCAACTCAGTGACAGTCACCCCCATTACCAAACCTTCCAACAAGAGCGCACCCACGTGCTTGATTTTGCTGCCTCGCAGCCTTATGCGGCGCGGCTATTTGCTCATGTGTCGAGTTTGATGATTTTTGACGACCATGATGTGACTGATGATTGGAACCTTACCGCAAATTGGGAGCAAGCGGTGTATACCCACCCGGCTAGCCGTGCGATTATCGGCAACGCCATGCTCAGCTATGCGTTGTTTCAGGGTTGGGGGAACTGCGCCAGTGACACGCCATGGCCGTTCTTTGAGGCATTGAAAAAAGCCCGAGGGGATGGCTTTTGGCATTTAGCGCCACTGTATAAGCCATTATTAAACTACGACTATTGGCACTATGAACTGCCAACTAGCCCTAAGGTTGTGGTACTTGACACGCGTACCCACCGCTGGCGTAACGAACAAGATTTTAACGAGCCTTCAGGGCTACTGGATTGGCAGCGACTACTGGAGTTGGAGAACAGTCTTCAGGGCTCGGAGCAAGTATTACTGGTATCGCCTGCGCCGGTATTTGGGGTTAAGTCCATTGAAGCTATTCAAGCTGTGTTTACTCTGTGTAATCAGCCGCTGGTGGTGGATTGTGAAAACTGGATGGCACATGAGGGATCAGCTAAAAAGCTGCTGAATATTTTCCGCCGTTTGGATACGCCCCAGGAAACCATCATTCTCTCTGGCGACGTTCATTATTCGTTTTGTTTTTCGGTGCGGGCGCGTTTCTCCGAACGAGAAAACCGCATTTGGCAACTAACCGCCAGCGGCATTAAAAACGAATTTCCACGAAAGCTTATTAACGTGCTCGACAAGCTTGATTCGATTTTGTACTCACCACGAAGCCCACTGAATTTATTCACTAAACGCTGGCAAATGAAAGTTGATAAACACGACACCACCTCGGGACCACAAAAGCATTTGGTCAGTCATGCAGCGATTAGTCTTGTGGAGCTAGAGCACGGCAAATTGTGTCGTTATCGACTGTTACACAGTGACGGCAGTGTCACCGAATATGAGCTAGATTAGCCCTTAGCTACGCTGTAGGCACTGAATAATGCTTTGCGCCAAAACTAAGCTGGTTTGCGGTAAAGTGCTAAGAGAGTTTGCTAGCGGTTGATAGTTTTCGTCGCTGTTATTACAGGTATCTAGAAGAGTGAGCTTGGGCGCTGCAGCAGAATAGCTGCGCTGCTGTAAAAATGCGTAACTGTCTGAGTCTTTGCTGTATTTGGGCGCCACTTGCGCGTGCATTTGTGCATCAATACTGCGCTCAACCAAAATTGGAGGGATCACACCGATAAGACCAAATAGACCAAATGCGTACACTGTGTTTATTATTTTATCCTTCATCGCTGTTTTCCTCTGTGTTTGTAAAGTTTTCGCGGACATTGAAATTTTTATCAATAAATGTCGCTAAATAGCGACATTTTTCGCCTTTGCACGGTTAAGTATCAAAAACAGTGCCAACTTAGTTCAACGTGTTCTATTCGCGCTGATAATAGTGTGAAAGCTCCTGTTGGCGACCTGGATAAAGTGGCAAAAGCTCGACTTCCCCCCAATGTGCTGGTGAAAAGGCCAGCAAAGTGCAAACATAGATTGGTGATGTACGCATTTCATTCGCTAAAGATGATCAACCAGAGGCTAAAGCACAAGTGATGCGCTTTGAAAATGGTGAAACAGTGATGCAGGGAGATGTGACTATTGTGCTCAACAATGCCGTGGCGTTAGCAGATAAAGTAACTTACATATCGTCAAAGAGTGGTTTGATTGCAAAAGCAGATAAAGTGGCGGTTAACTTTAAGTGATTGGCAACGCCTTGACTAAGGTGTACGCATGCTCGCAGCATTAGTGCGAGCGATAAGACAATATAACTATCTGAGCTAGCTGAGGATATGGTCATAACTGACTAAGTTCAGGTTGGACGCCTTGTTAACCTGAAGTCCAACCGAAGTTATGGAGCCGTACGATTACTGCGTACATAGTCGGCGACCTCGCTAACAGTGCCTACCCAAAAGCCATTGTCGGGGTCGTTAATATACGCGAGCAGTTGCTCCAACGCTTGTGTGTCGACGGTATAAGGGCCCCGTTTGCCAATATCGTGGCCTGCTAAGATAATCCAGCTGTTATTCTCGCGATAGCGCTCCAGTAACTTTTTGATTTGCGCAAAACGCAGACCATCAATACGTATACCAGTGAGCTGGGCAAAGTCGGTAAAGTTGGGATTGTTGGCAGTTTCATCATTCCAAGTGCGGCCGGTGTCAAACAGGGTCGCTACCAAGGGCACATAGCTTTGTGTGCCTTTACCCCGGCCAACAAAAGTATGACCACAGGGGTAGGCAAACGCGTGAGGGGTCACACCTAAATGTTTCTTAAAATAGTGGTTAGCCTCTTTAATGTCGTTCTCTAACCAGGCTAGGGTGGTCTGCTCTAGAGACAGGCCTTTTTTACGCAGCCATTCAAAGTTACCTGAGCACAAATGGTGGCTTGTGTGATTGCCCAATTCATGGCCATTGTTAATCGCCGCTTGCCACTGCGCTAAGCGCTCAGCAATGGGCTCAGGTTGGGCATAGAAAGTCGCTTTTACTTGGTATTTGTCTAAAATGGCCATGCCCACATCAACTTGAGAGTGGCGACCATCATCAAAACTTAGACTGATGGCATTGGGCTTCCCATTGGGGTAGCTAAACCCGCTATAAAGACCGCTTTGTTGATCTTGGGCCTTTGCTTTTGCGTCACTCATTCCCAGCGCAGCACTCAGCATAGCAGTTACCAACAAAACTTTTCGCACAACCATAATAACTCACTCCCCATCAGAACCTTATGCCACTATATTAACGGAGTGTGGGCGCGGCTAGAGAAAAAGGGTAAAAGCAAAAAATTTCATGTTCGTAGTGCCTTATTTGGGGGAACGGGCGCACTGTGTTATTGCTCAGGTAAGGAGTAGACTGCTATGGGCGGCTAGACGTGTCCAATCAACCGAAGGTTGAGGGAAGCTGCTTTAACTTTCAATGCTTTAAAATATTAGAGTCGGCTTTCAAAGAAACATGAGGCGAAAAAATGCCCAGGACGAATCCGCATTGTCCTGGGCCCAGGGGAATGGCTCATGATGAGCCGTGCGCTAACTAATAAACTTTACACATTCATACGGGAGAAGCGAAAGTTCTTATAATTGTAGTTAACGCCGGGCGAAAATGGAAATAAAAACCTAGTATTAAATTACTATAAAAAACAACTTATTAACTAAACTCTGTAAATAATTGTAAAAAACTGGCCAGTGTTTCTTAACCGTTTATTACCAAGTTATACCCAAGTTATTAACTGCCCATCCATCACTAAATCGCGGGCCAGCGCATTCTTAATTTTCTGCCCTTGCCATTTACCTAAGCCTACGGGCGCGCCGTTAAGCTTGAGGATCACCTCACCTTTGTGCTTGCTCGGCTCATCTAAGCGGATATCCTGACCGTGAAAGTACTGCTGAGCTTGCTGTGGGTTTAGCGCCATGGTATTGCGCGTTGCATACTGGCCTAAACAGGTTGCGAACTCATGCTCTAGCCGCACCCCATTTCTGTGAGTGGTGCCTATTTGAATACCAATGCGCGAGTATTTAATGGCTGTAAATAATTGCTCATCGTCGATGTCGGGGAACAACCATACTTCCTTATCGCGTTGCATCAGTCGGCCAGCTAATTTACCCATGGCAAACTGTTGCTGCACATGTTGCTGCAGTTGCTGTTGGGCCTTTTTCTCCATTGCCGTAAAAGGAAAGCGACCTTTTTTGGTTTTCGGCGTACTGCTACTTTGGCTACCCAACTTTTTAAAGCGGGCGATAAAGAAGCCTTCACTATCGAAAAGCTGTGGCCACACATGTAAATAGCCATGCTCAGTGCAGGCTTTGTCGGCATCAGGGAACAGCCCATGCAAGGGGTCAATCTCGATAAGCCCTGGAAATTGGGCGAGCAAATACGCGCATACCGCATGATTTTCTACCGGGGTCAGTGTACAGGTAGAATAAACTAGTGTACCGCCGGGTTTTAAAGCATGAAATGCGCTTTTGATCAGCGTTTTTTGCACGTCGCTAATATCAATATTGGATTGCAGTGACCAGTTCTTTAATGCATCTGGGTCTTTGCGCACGGTGCCTTCACCGGAGCATGGTGCATCGAGCAAAATGGCATCAAAGCTTTCCTGCATATAATCGCCAAAAACGGCACCATCAAAGTGCGATAAGCCAACATTGCGAGCGCCCACTCGTTTGAGTGTGGCACTGAGTGTTTTTAGCCGTGATGATGACAGTTCGTTGGCCACCAGCAAGCCTTGGTTATCTAATAGCGCCACTAGCTGCGAGGTTTTACTGCCTGGTGCCGCCGCCATATCGAGCACCGTTTCAGCGCCTTCAAGAGCGTCGGCTAGGGCCATCGGCGGCAACATGGAGCTGGCCTCTTGCACATAAATACAGCCACTTAAGTGAATGTCGGTGCGGCCAATGGGCAATGCCTGTTCTTCCTCTTGCGGGCGAGTGAGCCAAAACCCCTCAGGGCACCATGGAATAGCAGTAATGTGCCACTGTTTGTCGGCGCAATAATCGCGAAATGCTGCCACCGACATTTTTAATGTATTCACCCGTACCGCACGTTTCAGCGGGCGCTGGCAGGCAGCAACGAAGTCTTGTAATTGCAAGTGTTCGGGGAGGTAGGACGCAACGTCGTCCAAAAAGGCATCGGGAATATAAGTATGCTTATCCATCGCGATTTTAACTACAGCGGCTGTGACGGTGAGCTATAGTTTATCGCATCCGCTTTGGCATTGCTTTGCTTTTTAAGCTGTCGACACTTTTATGTAATAAAGCGAGTTTACAGTGTGTATAACGCTATAAACTGTGTTTATGTCGACAATTAAAGGTAGAGGTTATTGACAATTACCGGCATCGATCCCATAGTACAGGCCTAGATTGTCGACAATTTCGAGAAAAGCCGTGAGCGAACAGCTGCATTCACATCAACCTATTACTACTGCTGCCGATCAAGTGTTTGTTGATCTGCGCCGCGCTATTGTCGAGGGCGATATTGAGCAGGGCTCAAAAATATCCGAGCCCGAGCTGGCCAAACGCTTTGGGGTGTCACGTGCCACCCTGCGCGATGCTCTTAATCGCCTAGAGGCCTGTAATCTGGTCGAGCGCAAAGCCAACGTCGGTTGTCGCGTGGTGGCGCTTACGCCGGAGCGGTTAATTGAAGTCTATCAGGTACGCGCCGCACTCGAGGGGCTAGCCTGTCGCCTTGCCGCCGAAAACATGGCTGATGAAGAAATTGCCTCGCTGAAAGGCTTATTGAATAAACACCTTAACGAGCAACGTGTTAAAGAAGGCGAATCCTATTACCAAGAAGCGGGTGACTTGGATTTCCATTATCGCATTATTAAAGGCTCTAAAAACGAGCATTTATTCAACTTGTTATACAACGACCTATACCAGTTGATCCGCATGTATCGGGTGCAAATGGGAATGACAGGGCCAAGGGTATCTAAAGCCTTTGACGAACACCTTGCCATTATTAATGCCATTGACAATCGCGATGGCGAGCTTGCCGAGTTGCTGATGAAACGTCATATCAGCTACTCCATGAATAATATTGAAAATAAGTTTAACGCGGCCCACTCAGGGTAACCGCGCATCTAACAGGAGAACCCCATGTCCGCAGGAAAGAAATTTAGACAAGCATTGGCGGCAAACAAGCCGTTGCAAGTAGTGGGCACCATCAATGCTTACTGCGCCATTATGGCCAAACAACTGGGTCATCAGGCAATTTACCTCTCAGGTGGTGGCGTAGCCAACGCCTCTTATGGGTTGCCCGATTTGGGCATGACCTCATTGAACGACGTAATTGCCGATGTGCAACGTATTACTTCGGCCTGTGACTTACCTCTGTTGGTCGATATCGATACCGGTTGGGGCGGCGCATTCAATATCGCTAAAACCATTCGCGATATGGAAAAAGCTGGGGCCGCAGCGGTGCATATGGAAGATCAGGTGGCGCAAAAGCGCTGTGGTCACCGCCCGAATAAAGAAATCGTCTCAGTTGACGAGATGGTTGATCGCATTAAAGCCGCCGTTGATGCGCGCACCGACCCTGACTTTTTCATTATGGCGCGCACCGACTCGTTTGCTCAAGAAGGTCTAGAGGCCGCCATTGAACGGGCAAAAGCCTACGTGGCCGCCGGTGCCGATGGCATATTCGCAGAAGCGGTGCAAACCGAGGAGCACTATCGCGCCTTTGCTGAGGCCCTTGATGTGCCGATTCTCGCCAATATTACCGAGTTTGGTAAAACCGAGCTTTGGAATCGCAAAGAGCTAGGCGAGTGGGGCGTGGATATGGTGCTTTACCCGCTGTCGGCGTTCCGTGCTATGAATAAAGCGGCGGAGAATGTGTATAAATCAATTCTTGAAAATGGCGACCAAAAAGCGGTACTAGATGAGATGCAAACACGCATGGATCTGTACGGTTATTTGGGCTATCACGAATACGAGAAAAAGCTCGACGCCTTGTTTGCCGAAGGCAAAAACAAGTAACGCATTGACAGTTTCAACAGGAAAAAATTCAGGAGCAAGAAAATGGTAGATAAAGCATTAGGTGGCGCAGGCTTGCGCGGACAAGTGGCCGGCGAAACGGCGTTGTGTACAGTAGGTAAAAGTGGCTCAGGGCTGACCTATCGTGGTTACGATATCAGTGAGCTGGCTGATAAGGTGCAATTTGAAGAAGTGGCGTATTTATTATCACGCGGCGAGTTGCCTAACCAAGGCCAGCTGGTTGAATACAAAGCCAAACTAAAGTCGCTACGGGGCCTACCGCAAGCACTGAAAAGCGTATTAGAGACCATCCCTAAAGATGCACACCCGATGGACGTAATGCGTACCGGCTGTTCTATGCTTGGTAACCTAGAAACCGAAACTGATTTCGCCAATGCCGATGATGCTATCGACCGCATGGTGGCTATTTTCCCAAGCATTATCTGTTATTGGTATCGCTTTACCCATGACGGTGTGCGTATTGACGTAGAAACCGATGATGACACTGTGGGGGCGCACTTCTTACACTTGTTACATGACAAAGCGCCGTCACAACTGTTTGCCGACGTAATGAATGTGTCGTTGATCCTTTATGCTGAGCATGAATTTAACGCCTCAACCTTTACCGCTCGTGTGTGTGCTTCAACCTTGTCAGACATTCATTCATGCGTAACCGGCGCTATAGGCTCATTGCGTGGTCCACTGCATGGCGGTGCCAATGAAGCGGCGATGGATATGATTGAAGGCTTTAAAGACGCCGAACATGCCGAGCAAGAGTTAATGGGCATGCTGGCACGAAAAGACAAAATCATGGGCTTTGGCCACGCCATTTATCGTGAGAGTGACCCACGTAATGTGATCATTAAAAAATACTCAGAGCGCTTGGCGAAAGAGGTGGGCGATGAGGTGCTTTACCCCGTGTCGGTGCGCTGTGAAGAAGTAATGTGGCGCGAGAAAAAGCTGTTCTGTAATGCCGATTTCTTCCATGCCTCGGCGTATCACTTTATGGGCATCCCCACGAAGCTATTCACGCCTATTTTCGTGATGAGTCGCGTTACTGGCTGGACTGCTCATGTTAAAGAGCAGCGTGCCAATAACCGTATTATCCGTCCAAGCGCCGAATATACTGGCCCGGATTCTCGTCCCGTGCCCGCGATGAGCGAGCGCTAAGCACCGTTTCTTTATGGCAGCCCTTGGGCTGCCTTTTTCTGCAATGTAGAGCGAATTATGAATTCTTTATACCGTAAGCCGCTGCCCAACTCGGATCTGATTTACTACGATACCCAAGAGGCGGTGGATGCCATTGAGCCGGGGGCTTATGCCAAGCTCCCTTACACCTCTAAAGTTCTGGCTGAGAACCTTGTGCGCCGCTGCGAACCAGCGCAGTTAACCGCAAGCTTAGAGCAACTTATTTACCGTAAACGCGATTTGGATTTTCCTTGGTACCCAGCTCGGGTGGTGTGTCACGATATTTTGGGGCAAACCGCGCTGGTGGATTTAGCTGGTTTGCGTGACGCTATCGCCGCGAAAGGCGGCGATCCGGCCAAGGTTAACCCTGTGGTGCCAACCCAGCTGATCGTTGACCATTCACTGGCGGTGGAACATGCAGGGTTTGAAGAAGATGCCTTTGAGAAAAACCGCGCCATTGAAGACCGTCGCAACGAAGATCGCTTCCACTTTATTAACTGGACCAAAACAGCGTTCAAAAACGTCGATGTGATCCCTCCGGGCAACGGCATTATGCACCAGATTAATCTCGAGAAGATGTCGCCGGTGATCCAAGCCCGTGATGGCGTTGCCTTTCCAGATACTCTAGTGGGCACCGATAGCCATACCCCGCATGTGGACGCGTTAGGCGTTATTGCCGTGGGCGTTGGCGGCCTAGAAGCCGAAAGTGTGATGCTCGGGCGAGCTTCTTATATGCGCTTGCCTGATATTGTTGGTGTGGAGCTAACCGGTAAGCCCCAACCGGGCATTACCGCAACCGACATTGTTCTGGCGCTAACCGAGTTTTTACGTCAGCAGCGTGTTGTTTCAAGCTACTTAGAGTTTTTCGGCGAGGGCGCAAGCCACCTTACTTTGGGCGATCGCGCCACCATTTCCAATATGACACCTGAATATGGTGCCACTGCGGCCATGTTCTATATCGATGAGCAAACCATTGATTACCTTAAACTCACCGGTCGCGATGACGAGCAGGTACAGTTAGTTGAGCAGTACGCGAAACACACAGGTTTGTGGGCAGATGCGATGACCCAAGCTCAGTATGAGCGGGTATTGCGTTTTGATTTAAGTGCCGTGGGTCGCAATTTAGCTGGGCCATCGAACCCTCATGCTCGCCTTGCGACCGCCGATTTGCAAGCACGAGGCATAGCCAAAGAAGTTGAGCAACAGCCTGGGCTAATGCCCGATGGAGCGGTGATCATTGCCGCCATCACTAGTTGTACCAATACCTCAAACCCACGTAATGTGATAGCTGCCGGCTTGTTAGCGCGTAACGCCAATAAACACGGTTTAATGCGTAAGCCTTGGGTGAAAACCTCACTGGCGCCGGGCTCTAAAGCGGTAAAACTCTATCTTGAAGAAGCCAATCTACTACCCGAGTTGGAGCAGTTAGGTTTTGGTGTGGTCGGTTTTGCCTGTACATCCTGTAACGGTATGAGTGGCGCACTCGACCCGCAAATTCAAAAAGAAGTGGTGGAGCGAGATCTATACGCCACTGCGGTGCTCTCAGGGAATCGTAACTTTGATGGTCGTATCCATCCCTACGCTAAGCAAGCGTTTTTAGCATCCCCGCCTTTGGTGGTCGCCTACGCCATTGCCGGTACCATTCGTTTTGATATTGAAAAGGATATTCTAGGTCACGATAGCGATGGCAATGCTATTACCTTAAAAGACCTATGGCCAAGCGATGAAGAAATCGATGCGGTGATTGCCAAGAGCGTTAAGCCGGAGCATTTCCGTCAGGTCTATGAGCCGATGTTCGATTTAAGTGTCGACTATGGCGAGAAAAACGACCCGCTCTATCAGTGGCGAGAAAAAAGCACCTACATTCGTCGTCCGCCCTACTGGGAAGGCGCGTTGGCAGCAGAGCGTACGCTCACGGATCTGCGCCCTTTAGCGGTATTGGGGGATAATATCACCACCGATCACCTGTCGCCATCAAACGCCATCCTCGCCAGCAGTGCGGCGGGGGAATACTTAGCGTCGATGGGGGTGCCGGAGGAAGACTTTAACTCTTATGCCACGCACCGTGGTGACCACCTAACCGCTCAACGGGCCACCTTTGCTAACCCAAGACTACGCAACGAAATGGCCGTGGTTGACGGGGAAGTGCAAGAGGGCTCACTGACGCGTTTAGAGCCGCAAGGCGAAGTCATGCGTATGTGGGAAGCAATAGAAACCTACATGCAGCGCAAACAGCCGCTGATTATCGTCGCTGGTGCTGATTATGGTCAGGGCTCATCACGAGACTGGGCCGCCAAAGGTGTACGCTTAGCGGGTGTGGAAGTGATCTTAGCCGAAGGCTTTGAGCGCATTCACCGCACCAACCTGATTGGTATGGGTGTGTTGCCGCTGGAGTTCAGTGCTGGTGAAAATCGCAAGACCTTGGCCCTTGATGGCAGCGAAACCTACAGTGTGGTGGGTGAGCCAGCACCAGGAGCCAGTCTTGAAGTGCGTATTACCCGTGCCAATGGCGACGAGCTCACAATTACCAGCAAATGCCGTCTCGATACCCAGGAAGAGCTGTCGATTTACAGCGCCGGCGGGGTATTGCAGCGCTTTGCGAAGGACTTCCTCGAGGCCACCACCTAGCAAAAATAGGTGGGCTGCGGCCCACCTTGACTGAGGTAGATAAATGTTACAACAAATAAAAATACCGGCCACATACATGCGCGGCGGCACCAGCAAAGGGGTGTTTTTCGCACTCAATGACTTACCTGAGCCAGCGCAACAACCCGGACCTTATCGTGATGCCTTGTTGCTCCGTGTTATTGGCAGTCCCGACCCCTATGGCAAGCACACCGATGGCATGGGTGGGGCGACATCCAGCACCAGTAAAACGGTGATCCTCTCAAAAAGCACGCAAGCCGAGCACGATGTTGACTATTTGTTTGGTCAAGTGGCCATAGATAAAGCATTCATCGATTGGAGCGGTAACTGTGGCAATTTAACCGCAGCGGTGGGCGCGTTTGCCATCAATAATGGCCTAGTCGATAACCACCGAATTCCTGAAAACGGCATCGCCGAGGTGCGTATTTGGCAGGCCAATATTGAAAAAACCATTATTGCCCATGTACCCATGCAAGACGGATTAGTGCAAGAGTTGGGTGATTTTGAGCTCGATGGCGTTACTTTTCCCGCCGCAGAGGTCAAAATTGATTTTATCTCGCCGGTGGGTGAAGGCGCAGTGCTACCAACGGGTAATGCAGTGGATAGCCTAGCGGTGCCGGGCGAAGGGGAGCTTAAAGCCAGCTTTATCAATGCCGGGATCCCCACCATTTTCGTTAATGCCGAGGCATTGGGCTATCGTGGCAATGAGTTGCAAGAGCATATTAATGGCGACCCTGAGGCGCTGGCTCGTTTTGAGCGTATCCGTGCCTATGGCGCCTTAAAAATGGGGCTCATCAAGAATATCGACGAAGCGCAAGCGCGTCAGCATACACCGAAAATTGCCATGGTGGCACCGCCGAGCGATTATACCGCTTCCAGCGGTAAAGCAATCAAGGGCGATGACATTGATGTGCAAGTACGCGCTTTATCAATGGGCAAATTACACCATGCGATGATGGGCACCGCCGCCGTAGCCATTGCTACTGCCGCTGCGATACCCGGCACCTTAGTGAATATTGCCGCCGGTGGGCAAACGCGCAACGGCGTGACCTTCGGACACCCCTCAGGGACTTTGCAGGTGGGAGCGAAGGTGACGATGCAATCCCAAGATTGTGACGTGCACAGCGTCAGCATGAGCCGCAGCGCGCGACGATTGATGGCAGGCTGGGTTTACGTTCCTGAACCGCAATCGTGACACTCAACTAAACCGAGCACCTTGAGGGTTGCTCGGTTTTTTTGTACCCAGAGCTGATCTCTGTTACCGTAACTGCCGTACTGAAAAACAGTCAATAAAGCTTTGCTATCAAGCGATTAAGGCTAATTCTGTTGCTTTTTTGGGTTTTATTTAATAATCTGAATGATAGCTATTAACATTACGGAGAAAGGTATGTTTAAATCTCTCACTGCCATTGCGGCTTTGTTCTTTTCGTCAATGACCTTTGCCAATTGCGAGTTTACCATCGAAGGTAACGACGCAATGCAATTCAACAAAAAATCAATGGAAGTCCCTAAAAGCTGTGAAACAGTTAAAGTCACGCTCAAGCACACAGGTAAGATCCCTAAGAAATCTATGGGCCATAACTGGGTGCTAACCACTAAAGGTGACATGCAGGCTGTAGCCAGTGCCGGTATGGGCGCGGGCTTAGATAACAACTACCTGCCTGCAGGTGATGAGCGCATTATTGCTGCTACCGACATCATTGGCGGCGGTGAGCAAACCACAGTGGAATTTTCTACCAAAGATATGAGTGCTGACGGCGAGTATATGTTTTTCTGCTCGTTCCCGGGTCACTCAGCGTTAATGAAAGGCACTTTCAAGCTTATCTAACGCCAAACAAGCCGAGCGTCCGCTCGGCTTTGCTCTCTTTCCCACCTTTACTTTTCGCTGTTGTGATTTTGCGCAATATAAGCGCTCGGCGCTTGTCCGTAGTACTGCTTAAAGCTGCGGCTGAAATGACTAATACTATTAAACCCACAGGCAAAGCAAGTTTCGGTGACGGCTTTAGAGCGCTCTAGCATTAAACCTGCATGTTCTAAACGGCGCTTAAGAATGTAAGCATGGGGAGTCATGCCCAAATGGCGGCGAAACTCACTAAAGAATTTGCTGCGGCTCATACAGGCGAGGCGAGCAAGGGTATCCACATCGAGTGGGGCGGCAATATGCTGCTCAATGTGGCTTAAGACTTGATGAAGAGCGGTTGCCTGCGGGTCGTGTAAAGCGCAGCGCAATAACGCGTGATGATCTTGTTCGCGCAGTAGCCGCACAATCAGCTCGGTGGTTGCCAGCTCAATCAGTAAGGCTCTATCGCTTTTATTTTCCGTAAATGCCCCGGCCAAGCGCTGGTAGATGGCCTCGGTGGTGGTGCTATGGGTAAGCTGCAGAGTCGCAGGTTGCTGATCCTGATAGCTGCACTGGGCGCTTAATGACATTTGCTCGGCTACATTGGCGATGCGCTCGGCGTCGACTTCAAGGGTCAGGCAACGGGTTGGACGCGCTAGGGTCGCTAATGGAAAGTCGATGTGCACCTGCTCATCGGCGGCGATAACAAAGCTTTGCCCTGGGGTGAAATCCCGCGCCTGCTGTAAGCTTTGGTGATGCATTACCTTTTTACCCTCGACCATGGCACAAAACATCAACTCATCGGTGCGAAAGGGGACTTGTTCACAGCGCTCAAAGGTTTCATACATGCACAATTGAATGCCAGGCGCATTCACGACACTGCGATGGTCAATAAGAGTGTGGACGCTGTCGAAAGCGCTAGGGTTGCCATATAACATGTTTAATTCCTTTGCTTTGTGCTTGCTCTAGCATGGCTAAAAAATGGACATTTAGTCAAGCGCTTTGGATGTAAAGACAACCGCTTCACGGGCAAAGTTGTGTAGTTTTGCAGTGATGCAACAACAAGGACAACAACGATGATATACGCAAATCCTAATACTCCCGGTGCGGTGGTTGATTTTAAGCCGCAATATGAGAACTACATTGGTGGTCAATGGGTAAGCCCGGTGCAAGGTCGGTATTTTGATAACACCACACCGGTGACTGGGGAGGTTATTTGTAAAATCCCGCAATCGTGTGCAAAAGACATTGAACTGGCCTTGGATGCGGCGCACCAAGCACAGCAATCATGGGGCAAAACATCGGTGACAGAGCGCAGCAACTTATTGCTGGCGATTGCTCAGCGGGTGCAAGAGCACAGCGAGCAGCTGGCCGTTGCTGAAACCTGGGATAACGGTAAAGCGGTGCGCGAGACGCTGAATGCCGATATTCCCCTGGTGGCCGATCACTTTCGGTATTTCGCCGGCTGTATTCGCGCTCAAGAGGGCAGCATTGGTGATTTAGATGAGCATATCGTGGCCTATCATTTTTACGAGCCTTTAGGGGTGGTTGGGCAAATTATTCCCTGGAATTTTCCGTTGTTGATGGCGGCGTGGAAACTAGCACCGGCACTGGCGGCAGGGAACAGTGTGGTGCTCAAACCGGCGGAGCAAACCCCAGTATCCATTTTGAAATTTATCGAACTCATTGGCGATATTTTGCCTGCGGGGGTACTTAATGTGGTCAATGGCTATGGCGCCGAAGCGGGTCAGGCATTGGCCAGCAGCACGCGCATTGCAAAAATTGCCTTTACTGGCTCGACCCCGGTGGGAGCGCATATTCTAAAGTGTGCCGCCGAGAATATCATTCCCTCCACGGTGGAGTTAGGCGGTAAATCTCCCAATGTCTATTTTGCCGATGTATTGAACCAAAGTGATGAATTTATCGATAAGTGCGTTGAAGGCGCCGTGCTGGCTTTTTTCAATCAAGGGGAAGTGTGTACTTGTCCATCGCGGTTATTAGTACAAGAGAGTATGTACGACGAATTTATCGCCCGGGTGATTGCCCGCACCAAGCAAATTAAACGCGGTAATCCGCTCGATACCGACACTATGGTTGGCGCTCAAGCCTCCCAGCAGCAATTCGATAAAATCATGAGTTACTTTAGCATCGGCAAAGAGGAAGGTGCCGAAGTGCTTATCGGCGGTGACGCCGAACGCTTCGACAATGAGCTTAATAATGGTTTTTATATTCAGCCGACCTTACTCAAAGGGCACAATCAAATGCGGGTGTTCCGCGAGGAAATCTTTGGTCCTGTGGTCAGTGTCACTACCTTTAAGGACGAACAGGAAGCGATTGCCATTGCCAACGATACCGAATTTGGGTTGGGCGCAGGGCTTTGGACGCGGGATATGAATCGTGCCTATCGGGTTGGCCGAGCCATTGAAGCGGGTCGGGTGTGGACCAATTGTTATCATCATTATCCTGCCCATGCCGCGTTTGGCGGTTATAAAAAATCGGGTGTTGGCCGCGAAACGCATAAGATGATGCTTGAGCATTATCAGCAAACCAAAAACCTACTGGTTAGCTATAGTGATAATGCCTTAGGGTTTTTCTAGCTTACAATAAGAAATGAGGGTAAGCATCGCTAAAGTGGTAGTAACCTAATTAGTTCAATACGGCTAATGAACAACGTTAGCCGTACTCATAACCATATAATGAGCCTCAAAGTTGTGTAGTTACATTCAAGTTTTAATTGGCCACCATTAAATTGTGAATTTCTTGCTTGCAAACTATACGCAACGAATATATAAGCTTGCTGTCCTATGCTAATACATAGTTTTATCTACCCTACTTCAAACGTTAATGAATTTACTAGCGATAGTGTTTGTTGCTTGTTTGTTTCTTTGTTGTTTATTTTTGCCGTTAGATTTGCGGTATGATTTTGTTTTTTGCAATTGTCTTTGGTCTATTTATTTATTGAATTTCTCTAACCTATATCTTTCCTTAATTAGGTATTTGCTATAATATTTAGTTTTAATTATTTTAAGCTAACTGTTTATGTTTTTATGAAATTATCAACAGTTAGCCTTCTGAGGATAAGATTATCAAAGGGGTTTTTCTAAACGTTCCTCATAAGAGGGCGGATTTTTCAAATCGTTTGTCCAAGACAATTATTAGCGTGAATAGCTTCTTCTTTGGTGGAAATTCAACCACGCTGGTTGATGGCGTTAATAAAGCTCAATATGTGTCAAACGACCACTACGAACTCGCTTTTTGGGGATGGGCTACCATTGATGGAGCGACAGTTAAACCTGAATCTTTTTTATCGCTCTTTGAGGAGAGGAAGCTATCAAAGTTACAGGCAGGTACATTTATTGCTGTAGTCCACGTCAAAAGTAACAACTCGATTCAAATCATCAATGATCCTTTCGGGATCTCAAGCCACTATTATAGGTTTAAAGAAGGTACCTTAGAATTATCACCGACTACATCGGCTTTTTCAAATAAGATTATAGATGAAAGCTTAGTTAGTTTTGAACGACAGCAAGGGCATTTAATAGGTAACTTCACTAGATATAAAGATATATTTCGGGTTCCTCCTGGTAGTGTATTAAGTTGCGACGGAAGCTTGAGTTACTATTCTGGTTTAGGTCATTGCTCTGCTCATAGTTGCGGTGATGTGAGAGAGGTATTTAGCCAAAGTATCCAGGCGTGGCCCTATTCCGAGCGGGTTATTCCTCTAAGCAGCGGGTTTGACTCTAGGCTGATAGCGAGTTGTGGAGAGTTCAAATATGGTTACACTTATGGCGAACGAGATAGTGATGATTGTCGTATAGGACAAAAAATTTCATTCACTTGTGATGATTACTTTCAATTCTTAGCTCCTGATAATGATAAAAGTGAAGTAGAATTTAATCAGTACATGTTTGATGGCGATGTCGCAAATCAGGTCGGTATATACTCCCATGCTCGAGGGCTTTTAGATAAAAAGGCGAGTAGTGATAATTTTACTATCTTTGATGGACACCTCGGAGATGCTCTTCAACGTGGAAGTTATTTAAAGCTAGGGGGAGTGATCGGAGTAATATTTTTGCTCATACCATCCTTATATAAACTCCCTCTAAGTGTAGAATTTATCTTAAAACGAAGATATAAAAAGCTCGATAAAAGTTCATTAAGCTTGCTTTTGAATACATTCCGAGAGCTAACTAAAGACTTAAACTTGAATGACTATCAAAAAGTTATATACTTCGAGGCTTTACATGGTCGTGGCGGGCGGCTCATCGTAAACGGAGGTAACATACAAGCTGGGCAATTTTTTACTGTCGTTAGTCCTTTCGCGCACACAGAAGTCTTTAATATCCTTATAAATCAGGATTTTACTGATGTTGTAAGATACAGAAGCCTTAAGCTATTGTGGGCGGGTGCTTCACAAAATTTCACTGACGTACCAACAGAGTCTGGTATAAAACCAACTTCCAATCCTGCTTTATTTTCTTTTTTAAGGGTTTTTAACGCGGTGCGACAAAAGTTTGTTAGTTAAATAGATTTGAGCACTATTTAAAAGAGTGGTTAATTTTCTTGTGTAATCTTCATTGGTTTCTATAAAAATATCAGGGATATTACGGGAATCAATCCAAGGTTAGGGTTAATCCACATATACCCATTTTAGTTGGTGAAAGGGCAGGTAATCCCTGCCCATAACTGACTCATAATGCGCTATCAGTGCACCTTATTTGGTTTTGAGCAACCATTCGCTTAGTAGCCTGACCCCGTAGCCGGTGCCGCCTACATTCACTTCACCGTCAGCCTTGCTCGCTAACGCATTACCGGCAATATCGAGGTGAACCCAGCGGGTGTCTCCAGCAAAGTGTTGTAAGAATGAAGCCGCCGTGGTTGCTCCCGGGCCTCCTGAGCCGATGTTTTGAATATCAGCAATGTCTGACTTTAACTTGTCTTTATAGCCTAACGGTAAGCGCCATACTTGCTCGTTCACCGCTTTGCCTGCAGCCGTTAATTCGCTGACTAATTGCTCGTCATCAGAGAAAATTGCGCTATAGCGATTGCCTACGGCGCGTACTTTTGAGCCAGTGAGTGTGGCTACATCCACCATAATCTGCGGCTTAAACTGGCTGCGCGCATACCACATGGCATCGCTGAGCACTAACCGGCCCTCGGCGTCGGTATTGAGTACCTCGACACTTAAGCCTTCAGCGGTGCGCAGGATGTCTCCCGGCGCTATGGCGGTTTCAGACACCATGTTGGCGGCCATGCCCATTACGGCAACGACATTAACATCGGCTTTGCTCAGCGCCATGGCTTTCACGGTACCTAGCACCGCCGCAGCACCGGCCATGTCGGATTTCATCCGCGCGATTGAAGCGCCGGTTTTAATGCTATAGCCACCTGAATCAAAGGTAATGCCTTTACCAACCAAAGCAATGGGTGCGTCATCGCTGCCTTGGTAATGTGCAACCACCAGTCGAGCACCGTCCTTGCTGCCTCGGCCAACGCCTTCCAACGCCCCCATTCCTTGGGCTTTGATCTGCTCAGGCCCCAATACCTCGACTTTAACACCGAGCTCGCGTAGTTGCTGCGCTGCTTGTGCAAACTCTACAGGGGTTAAGGCGCTCGGCACCTCGGAGGTGAGGTCACGGGCTAAAAATACACCTTGCTCGATATGACTTAAGGCTTGATATGCCTGCTCGGCGCGCGCTTGATCAGCGACATCAAAGTGATAGCTTAGCGTCGTTTTTGCTGCATCGCTCTGTTTATAAGTGTCGAAGCTGTGGTCGCGCAGATTAACGCCATGGGCAAATTGAGTCGCTAATTCGGTATTAGATAGCTGCCCATTGATAGTGGCAAAATCGATGTTTGCCGTCGTCACCTTCATGCCCTCAAGCAGGCCATGCACGTTGCCACCGAGTTTGGCGGTACGCGCTGCATCAAGCTCGTCTTGAGCGCCAAGGCCGACGACAACGACGCGTTCATAGTTTGAGTCTACAGGGGCTAGAAGCTGTACATGCTTATTATACTCGCCGTTAAACTGGGCGGTGTTAAGTGCTTTTTGTAATTGTTGTTGTGCTTGTGGTGATAATACTGAGGTATTGAGCGTTTGGTCTTGCTCTTGCAGCAACACCAAAGTGCCATTACTTGCTAATTCGTTCTGGAATTGGATATCGGCCCCATGGCTGCTGGCTGCAACCATGGCTAACGACAATGCACTGAGTTTAAGGTACGACATAGACTTTCCCTTTAATACGTTAAATCGCTGCCTTTTTACCTTATTTCAGTGCATTTGATAACAGTTTGTCGTTCAATCGCGGGTTTCTGCCGATTAACGCCCTGATTGTGAGCGACGCTCATGCTTCTTGCGCTGCAACCAGCGTCGGCGCGCGAAACGGCGCATGTTAGCAATTTGGTCGGTTTCATCCAAAATAGCTTGGCCAATAATGGTTTCTATGATGTCTTCTAAGGTGATTAAACCTTGCCATGAGCCGTATTCATCATACACCAAGCACATGTGTTGCTGCTCTTCAATTAACTGGCTTAACAAGTGTTCCACGCTGATGTTATTGGCAACCACTTTAGCCTTACGCGCCAGCTCAATAGCGTATTCTTTGTCGCCGGTGGCAATTAAATCACTTTTAAATAACACCCCATGTGGGGCTTCATCGTCATCAAGCAGTGGGAAGCGAGAAAATTGGCTCTTGATTACTTTTTCACGCACCTCACTAAGATGGGCATCGGGTTTGAGCGTTTCACATACAATGCGCGGCGTCATAATATCGCGCACCTTGATGGTATGAAGGTCAAGAATGTTGGCGATAGCGCGGTGCTCACTGTCATCAATACTGTTTATTTCTGCTCCCAGTGATGCCAAGGCTTTTAACTCGACGCGCAAATCTTCCTCAGTGGCGCTGCCACCAAGCAGTCGAGTGATTCTGTCTGATATCCAAATAAATGGCTTGAGTACCCATATTAAAAAGTTGAGCAGTGGAGGCATGGCCACCGCAATTTGCGGCCAGAACCGCGCACCGAGGGTTTTCGGGATGATCTCCGAGAGCAATAAAATAAGAATGGTCATCACCGCTGAGGCAATGCCTAAGTAACCATTCCCAAACACCACGGTGACTTGCGCACCGACACCCGCAGCGCCGACGGTGTGGGCTACCGTGTTTAAGGTAAGAATGGCAGCCAAAGGTTGGTCGATGCGATCTTTTAAGCGCTTGAGTTGGGTGTAACGCTGTGGGTGTTCAAGCTTTTGCTTGGCGATAAAGCTGGGGGTAATGGATAGCAATGCTGCTTCAAGAACAGAACAAATAAACGACACGGCGATAGATAGCACCGCGAAAGCGATAAGTAATATCATGGTTGCTCTGGGCAATCCTTCTTAGTTAGTTGAAAAATGCTATACGCAAAGCATGTACATTGAGGTCAAAAACAATAGATCAAGCGCGACCTTATGACAATATGGCAATCAAAATAACGCGGGCTAAAACTTATGTTCAGCCCGCGTTTGGGACTAGCCTGCCAGCTTGGCTTGGGTGCTGTGAATAACCCAATATGCCCCGGTTATTACTGCAAGTGTGGGCAGCGCTAATTTGGCAAAATGAACTATCAGCGGCTGCTCAAGGTGTGTGAATACGCTTAGCAAACCATACAGTGTGATGAGCATTGCCAAGGCCAGGGCATTGCGTAAACCTTGGCTTTTAGTCATGTAGGTCACCAACATCCCCGTCAATATGCATGCGCTAGCGCCAATGGCTAAGGTCAGTGCAGTTAAGCTCATATCTTGGCTCGCTAAGCTTTGCGCCTGAGCTATATCCACTCCTTCGGGCAGCCAAACTTGGATTGCTACGGCACTGGCGATTGTGGTAACCAGCAGATAAGCTAAAAAAGCCAGTACTACAGATTTTATTACTAATTTATCGTTGAACATGGTGCTCTCCTTTTTGTTAATTGAATCAGTTAGCAAGGAGTGCAGGGCATGAACTTATAAGTCGAATTTAAACACCTGTTTACGCCAACCGCGATAACAAATAACCGCGATAGACAATAACAGCGTGATGGCAACGGTATCTTTAAGTAGGGTCATGGTCTGTTGGTCAATGCTGCCACTTTGAAAAGCGGAGTATATCCCCCAAAAACCAAAACAGTTTGCGACAATCACCGCCAGTAGCCCAATCAAGTATTTTACTCGCAGGTGTTGTGGTGCAGGTAAAGGTTGAGAGGGTGTAGGCTGTGATGGTGGCACAGGTGCCTCGGTATTGCGCGTTGTCGGTTGCACAGCCAGTAATTGCTGGCAATCTAAATCAAGAGCGGCAGCAATGCTTTTAATGGACTCGCCGGAGGCCACGCCTTTGGCTTCTATTCTTTGCACCGTGCGTAAGCTCAATCCGGCTATCTCGGCAAGCTGCTCTTGTGATAGGCAACGTTTATCTCGTTGGTTTTTAATTTCTGTAGTATTGACGTTCATTTTCATTGTTGTGGTCTCCTTGCTAACTGAGCCTTTAAATTAGCAAGTGACCCGCTCCTACTGTACGTTAGCGATGTGTTATCTACCCGACACTTTTACGACACTCAAGCGCCAGCGCCTGTCATTAGTGGCTTACACAAGCCTTGCATGCAATTTAAACAAATGCAACTTGGCGGTAAACATACGGGTTGCTCGATCGTTTTTTCGGCTTTTTTCGTACTAAGCCACAGTTTTAGGATCACAATTAACGCGCAAATGAGTAAAGATAAAGCAGTGCCCACTTCCAAGTTCTCCCGGGCCTTACGATTTGGTTCATTGGCTGGGCGAGTAGCCAGCAATGTTGCCTATGGCGGCTTAAAATCCATGGTCACAGGGCAAAATAAAAGCACTAAAGAGTTAGTGTTAAACAGCAAAAATATTGAGCAATTGGCGCAGCAATTGGCGCATTTGCGTGGTGCGGCAATGAAACTCGGTCAGTTATTGTCGATGGACGCCGGCGAGCTATTAAGCCCGGAGCTCAGTGCGCTATTGTCGCGGTTACGTAACAAAGCCACACCCATGCCACATAAGCAGCTGACCCAAACCCTAAAGCAGCAATGGGGAGCACATTGGCTAGACGGTCTGGCTAATTTTGAGCTGCGTCCTTTCGCTGCGGCATCCATCGGCCAGGTTCACCGTGCATACACTGATAGCGGCACAAAGTTAGCCGTGAAAGTGCAATACCCTGGGGTCGCCAAAAGCATTGAAAGCGATGTGGACAATGTCGTGAGGCTGCTTAAGCTCACTGGTTTACTGCCAAATGGGTTGGACATTGACGAGCTAATTGCCGAGGCGAAAGCTCAGCTGCTTAATGAAGCGGACTACACCTTAGAGGCCCATTACATGAGCCAGTACCAAGAAAAGCTGGGGCCAAGTTCACACTTTGTGGTGCCAAAAGCGCAGAGCGAGTTGTGCACTACGCAGATTTTAGCCATGGAATTCGTTGAGGGCGAGGCTATTGAGCAGGCGCTTAGCTGTACGCAAGAAGAGCGCAATCGTTTAGTGATACATCTACTCACCCTGTTTATGCTTGAGCTCTTTGACTTTCGCTTAATGCAAACCGATCCCAACTTTGCTAATTACCTGTATCAGCGCGACACCGGTCGTATTGTACTGCTCGATTTTGGTGCGACCCGCGTCATTAGTGAGCCCATTAGCCGGGGATATTGGCAGCTTATTCAGGGCGCCATAACAGGCGAGCGCGGTGTCATGGCGCAAGCGGCCCGTGATATCGGTTATTTTAGTGATGATGTGGATAAGGCCTACGAGCATAACGTGCTCGATATTTTTGCTTTGGCCTGTGAACCGCTAACGGCAGACGGTGAGTACGATTTTGCCAGCAGTGATTTGGCTGCGAGAATCAAGCAAAAAGGCTTGGCGATGAGCAGTCGCGAACAGCAATGGCACAGCCCCCCGGTGGATGCACTGTTTATTCATCGCAAACTCGCTGGGCTATTTTTAATTGCAGCTAAGTTGCAGGCGAAGGTCAATGTCAGCGATATTTTTAATGAGCAAAGAAAAAGTAGTGGTGTGAGCTAACTCACACCTAATTAGGGACAAAAACGGGAGGGGTTAAGAGATTAGTAGTTTATTTCGATTTGACCTACAGAGACTGAACCTGTCTGCCATGTAGTACGGCACTGTAAGTTCAAGATTGCGTCTGGCTCAAAGTTATTATCAATTGTGGTGACATAATTCACGAATTGCTTAGACGAGATAGTATCATCTGATATATCTGTCCAATCAAACCCTTTACCAGTACCAAAACGAAGCCATTTGTCTTTGCCACCATCAGGCGTTTTACGAATTCGAGAGATTAGACAGCCTCCGGCTGATACATTAAGACCTTGAGTAATACCATGGACGGTAAGGGTCACATTCCCCATGTTTTCGTTCAGCGGCACACTACAGTGGAAGAAGCGCTCTGTGCGCGAAAATTTCGGATCAAAGATGAAATAACCATTGGCAGAAGCACCGACCTCTTCCAAGGCCACTTGGGTTAGCGCATTTAATTCACCTGATGAAGCAATAAGGTTGTTTACAGCCTCTGCTTTTAGCGCTGAGTCTTCAAAACAATGTGCTGCTCCGGGGAAAACAGCAGTTTGAGCGAACGCAGTACCTGAAGCTAGGGTAATAGCCGCTGCGATTAGTTTTGTTTTTAACATAGAAATTCCTTGTCAAATTGGTTGTCCCTAATACGTGTAACTTACCATGTATTTATGTTATAAGAATAAGAAATTATTATTATTTTTATTGCGTTTAGCTGTACGGGCTAAGAATTAACTACCTCGAAGTATTGAGATGTAACTATATGACTAATATATAAATTAGGGATGATATGGGCTTTAAAGTAAATCATTACGCCGCAAAAACGATCAATCGTACCTTTAGTACCGATTGGGAAACACTCATCATCGAGTTGATAATTGGCGGCATCTGCGCCGTGTTGGCGGTCGTTGGCTATCAAGCAAATTTACTACTGGTGTTTGGCCCTGCAGGGCTCATTAGCGCCATTTGCTTTTTGGGCATTACCTACAATCTATACCAGTATTGGCAGGATAAGCGCCACTCGGCGAAAGGTGATTAGAGAGGCCCTAGGCTCAAGGTAATTCGACGTTAGACTGCCCAATGCTGAGCGAGTAGGTTTTCCAGAGCAAAAGTAACCATGAGCGATACGCCTAGCAAAAGAGCATTTGTCGTTGCTCGAACCAACCAAGGGGCGGCTGTATAGGAGAGCCTCTTGGGGGTTGATACTAATGCCAGTGCACCCATCAAGCCAAACCATGGAGTGAAAAACACAATTAGCTGCCATTTGATCAGGGAGACCGCTAAATCATGCAGCGCACCACTGAACAAAAACGTAATCCACACAGCTAACGCCTTAGGTAAGTAGATATTAAGAGGGCGCATAATATAACGCGACAAGTAATAGCCCCAGATGGGGTTCCAGTAGTGCCAAAAGGTCGCGAACGAGCCTGCTCCAAAGGCGCGATAAAGCATATTCCTCAATGAGTGCGTTGCCCCCATGGGCACGCCATTTGTTCTTTTTACATACTGACGAAGTGACAGCATAAAGGCCTTTATCATAGAAATGATGAACATAGCCACGTATAAAGCGGGCTTGTGTGAACTAACCTCAGCTCACAACTGACTAGACTAAACTTACCACCAGTGCTGCTATGTGCCCAATTTTAACTATTGGTGTAGTCAATTTTACGAGTTCGGCTATATACCTGATATACACCTGCTATCTCCAGCTCAACACACATACCAACATTGCCCTTAGACTAAGTGAAAACTGGTGAACACGTACCGGTATCAAACGGTTTATAGTTATTAAAGAGCTCAGTATCCCACAAGGAATTTAGAATAACTGGCTGGTGTACTGTAAGGGAGTGAATCCATAAAGTGCCAGTCACCCAAAATATGATCATTATGCTTGATGAACTGCGCGCTTCATTCAGCTATTTAGGCTCAAAGTACGTGTTCCCAAGTACAACCTGTACTACATCTGCAGTAGGTGAACAGCCCATTGATAGGCACTCACTATCAAGAGCGGTAAACCGTAAGCAAAAAGAGCTAGGTGTGCCTAAATTTGTACCTCATGATTTACGAAGAACTATGGCTACACGCTTAGGTGATGATGATATTGGTGCAGACCCGATAGTCATTGAGAAAATATTGAATCATCAATTACAGGGAATGCAAAAGGTGTATAATCTAAAAAAGTATATGGTCAAAAGGCGTTTAGCTTTAGAAGCTTGGAGTGCTCGAATAAATAAAGCTATTTTGGTCAATACTCAAAAATAAAACTGATTGAGAGGTTGTGGTGAGCCGCGAGAATAATACCGATTTTTTAAATCGCGCACAGGATTTATACGAGAGTATGCTAATCTATTTGAGAGATAACTTAGGAAGGTTTATTTTATTTATATTTACCTTTTACGGATTTCTTCTCATTTATCTAGGAACTGTAGCAGGCGTTTATTTTCAAAATGCAGATTCTAATTTGTATTTTATCCATGAACTGTTAGCTTGGATTAAGGGAGTAGACTGTTTTCCAGCAGGTGAAGATAGCTATACCATCTCCTTCTACGCTTCTGCAGAACAAGATTATTGGTTTTTTGCAATAATAGGCCTTGCTGTCTCAGTCCCAACAATGAAGCACCCAAAGTCAGATGGCTTGCGAGCAAAAATACATCACTTTTTCCCTAGGCTGAGTGAAACTCACCCTTACATGGAATACCTTGTGACGATGATGAATAAGTCATCTTGTATTACAGAGCAATATAAGAGAGTTGTCACAGTTACAAATGTCGATGAGGAGTTTTTCTCTAGTATCGTTTCAACTAGGTTTAGACTGAAAAATTTACATCATAATCATGCTCTAAATCATAACATTGGTAACTTTTCACTTATTCCTGATGAAAAAGTGCTAGAAAAGCACCCTATTTGGGGAAAGCTGTCATGCTTCGTTGATGATGAGGGGGAAAGTGTATCCCCTCCTCAGAACTTGACTGGTGAAGCCTTTAAAGTAAAAGATTACAATATACGTCTAGAGGCAAACGATACAAGAGAATATCACTGCGTCTATGATTTAATGAGCGACCTACATGAAAAGATGAACATGTCTTTTATTAGGTTTACCGAGAAGTTTGACTTTTGTATTGAAAATAGAAGTGTAACTAAGCTTATCATTTCAGTGTATCTGCAGAAAGGGACTGGAAATTCGAACTCTACAGTTCTGGTAGATAAATCTGTGGTCGGTATTAATGAGACTTTTAATTTACCAGAAAGCATAGAAATGTTGGCTATTAACGACAAAGTTTCCGTTCAAATATCTCCTTGCATTGAGGAGTCATAGTGGCTACAATCGGGTATACAAGTAATGGAGGTTATTTATGATTATACAAAGTGAATCGAAAGGTATGTAAACATACTAAGTTGTTGAAAGTCATTGCTTTTATAAGCTCAGATTTTTACGCTAAACCTCTTTGAAGCGACTTTCTAGTCGCTTCATTTATATAGTCTAGTGAGTGTTTCACCTTATCTAAGATACTCTGTAGTAATTTCAGGCCTAAAATGCCCCATCTCTTGTGAAACGGTCTCTAAAGCCGCTTCATACTCATACCCCAAGCTTTTCAGTTCAACCATCCGCTCTTGAGCATAGCTATGTCTAAGGCCATGTGCGCCAGTAGAAAACAGCAGTGCGCGGTTAGACGCTTTAGAGAATGAGTCAGACCATTTTTTACCGCCAGCTATATTGTAACGCTGAGAATAGTTAATTTCTCTGTCCACTACTGTGATTGGTTGAGTTAATCGTTGTTGCTCGAGCTGAGCTGCAAGATTAGTGGGAATAAGCACATGACGAATTAAACCCCCTTTTCCAACTACTGTGTAATGCTCACCCTCACGGCCTTGCCATTTTGAGTCTAGGGCAGGGCGTTTATCAGGATTTCGTTCGTTAGCTTTGGCAAGCGTTAGCAGCTCATGAGCTCGAAGGCCGGCCGCATGAGCTATTTGTGTTGCGAGTTGATTCCTTTCTGTTTGTCTATGGGAAATAGCTTTAGCTTGCTCTGTAGTGTAAGCACGAGAGCGCTTTATTTCATCTAAGCATGACTTTACACGGTAGAGTGTTTCTTTCGGTTGTAATTTACTGTTTAATTGCATCATAGCTTGTATCGCTTGGCGTTCCATATCTAGGGCTTTTTGACCAACGATCTCAGCTCTGTAATCAAGATACATACGTGCTTGCTGAGTCGTCATAGCCTGAATGCCGTTAATGCCGATATCTTTTGACCAGCTGGCAACTACCTTTAATGACTGCATATAGTTTCTGGCTGTGCCTAAAGACTTTATGCGCTGTGCTTTGGTTAGTCCTTTGATAACGTTCTTTGCTTGAGTCTCAGCTTTGGCAAATTTAGGCATTTTTATCTAGCCACCTTTTAACAGTTGTCCACTGAACATTTATGCCTCTCATAGCGAGCCAGCGTTGTAGTTCAGCTTTGCTTGCACCCGCTTCGTAAAGTTTGCAAAGGTGAGTGCGGTATTTATCTAGTTTGGATGGTTTATGTCGTTTACGGGTTCGTAGTTTTGTTTGCGCTTTTAATAAAGCGACTTCAGCGTTTGGGTTAAAAGTCATGCTTGCTCCTCGAGTGTAAGATTAACTGGCAACTAGGTTGCTCAGCGACACTGAAGCCTATTCGCCCCTGTTCTTCGCACATGCGAAAGGCTCGGACCGATCTCGCCTTAATATGATTTCCTCTTTACGTGAAAACGGCAGCAGAAAGCGCCGATATAACGCCTTAAATGTGGCGTGAGACATGACTATTAAATTGAAAAGAGTGAGGGTCCTCACTACGTATTGTCGGCAGCTGAACAGCGCCGTTTTTTGTAGATGCCCATTGGGCTATGTCAGTATTAATTTAGCGCTAAAATTTCCTCTGTGCAATCTGCAAATAAAAACCTGCGTATAAGTCATGAAAAACCAAGCCCCCCGCTATGAAGCGAGCGATTTATCGCTTCGACATAGCGGGGGGCGTAGCCCCTTAAAAAAGAGGAGGCAGTTGCTCATGATGCCTCCATTAAAAGGACTTGGTTTTTAGCAAATTTGCGGATATATAAAAACTAACTTAGGCTTAGATAGGTATCTATCGTCGGAGTGTAAGTATGGGTCCTGTGATTGTCGGCAACTTACTTATTTTGGGAGTCGTTCTGTTTTTTTATTTGTTGTTTCATAGTGCGTCAAAGATTAAAAAAGGAGACTGAAGACAGGCATAGTCGCTGCAACTTTAGCCTTTCCTCGTTAGTCCACGAAACAGTGATGAAGACCAAGACTCGTAACGGCCAATAAGTTCTAAATAATTTTGATCACCCCATTTTACTAAATCCGCTACTACGCTTTCTGTAGATAGAACATGTGATAGTTGGAATGCGTCTTTAACATCCCTTACTCCTTGTAGAGTAGTTCGTCCCCAAACTAGTGAGCTGCCAGCTATTTGTACTGCTTCCTTGTTACAACTAACTTCATACCCCTCCGGTTCTTGGGCAACTTCTAAGAGTAGTTGGAAGGCTCTTTTGTTTTGGTGGTGCTTTAGCTGGTCTCGGTCGTACAAAGTTAAAAATTTATATTTTTGATACTCGATTTCGCATTTCATTTCGGTTATGAATTTACGGCCTTTTTCATCCTCTAGTAAAAAATCTAGCGTGTAGTGACGACCGTCATTATCATAAATCGTTGGTCTTCCCAAATCGATGAATGGTGACTTTTCATTGTTACACCATATCCTGATAATTTCTTCGTTAAATATACCAAAGACTCTTGATAAGAATTTGTCTCTTTTGGATTTTCCTTTGTAAGGCTTGTCTTCAGATATGAATAGGCTTTCGAAATTCATTTTAATTCTCGGAAGGTCCAGTTCGTTGTTGCTCTGTAATCAGTTCACAGTAAATTTTATTAACAGTTATGACAAACTGATATTCATTCTGGGCTAATTTCTCTTGTATTTTAGTATTTCTCCTGCAAGTTTATCTTCTTCACAAAACAAAAAGGCAGTTGGTACATCTAAAACTTTAGCGAGTGCTTTAACAGTTTTAAAGTCAGGTGTGTGAACACCTCTTTCATACTGGTTCATTCTGGCAGAGGCTGAGAATGTCTCCATTCCTGCCTGAATTCCGAGTTCTTTTTGGGATAGACTTTTTGCCTTTCGAGCTTCCTTTAGTCGTTTCGGAAAAGGCGATTCATCGTTAGTTTTCATATAAATACAAAGCAAACTTGAAAACTAAGAGTTTCTTAGCTTTAATGTGATTTAGATACTCAGGAATCCTTAGTTTGTTGAAGGTGTGGATATGTTTTTAAAAGTACTCAAAGCTACAGCGCTAATTGCACTGGAAGTGATGTTGGAAGAAGACAGTAGGAAAAAAATCAGACCAAGATAAGTTTATCGAAGAGTATGGTGATGGGGCTGGGAATGTAAACTTTTATGGTGATGAATACACAGAACAAGAGGCTCGCGACGCGCATGACCGAGGAGAGTTTTATTATTGATGACTTAGAGGGTATTTATAAATTTTAGTATTAAGTTTGGTGGTATGTCAGATATTTGACCTTTTTCTATAACTCTGAAGCCTAAGAGTACTCACTGACCTTTCCCCCAAAATTAACACCATTTGATTAGATCAGTCCTCGAAAATGAATAAAAAAACTCTCTTCACTGTTTTAAAGTTAGCCTGGATGCTTTAAGGTAATTTAGTCAGGTTGATCAGTATCCTATGTAATAGCAGTGGAAGCTTTGTTGTCCATAACACACTAAGGTGAAATAAAGAATACGTGCTTTAGTTTGGCCTATATGTAGTGTTTGTTAGGCACTCACTCCCAGCTGTAAGCTTATTAACCCAAAGTCAATGTAATTAGTGCATACAGGTTTTAGCCTGTATTTTGTGCACTTTAGTTTCTAAAAGGTTATTGCTGCTTCCAATGAAAAAGTACTTTGATAAATTCAAGCTTTGGTTTGCCTCAATTCTCAAATGCATAGCTTCTTGGTTAGAAAATGCAGAAATATCGCAAAATACTAACTCTAAGTTTGTTGATTTAGCTCCCACAGATGAAGCAGATGAACAAGGTATATATTCCTCAGCGATCCAGTTTGCTATAGATAATGAAAAGGTCATGAATATTGCCTTGACCGGTCCATATGGTTCGGGAAAAAGCAGTATCATCCAATCTTTCTTAAAAAAGTATAGTAAGCCTGTACTGCGAATTTCTTTAGCAGCCTTTGTTTCAGAGACAGAACAACCAAATAAGGCTGAGCGCCAAGAAATTGAGAGAAGCATCCTCCAACAGATGCTCTATGGTGCAGACGCAAACAGACTGCCTTTATCGCGATTTAAAAGAATTCAGTCACCGGGTGGGTGGTCAGTAATTAAGTCTCTAGCTATAGTGCTAGGAACTCTATCGATTTGGTATGTTTTCAATCAACGAGAAAACATTATATCAGGATCCTATTTTAAACCATTGACGCTAAGTAATTGGTTTAATTTTGGGGTTATATCGTGCTCGGCTCTATTCCTATGGGCGGTTTTCCACCGCTTTTATGTCGCTAGCTTCGGTCTATCACTAAAGGGGATATCTCTAAAAGATGTGGAAATAAAGCCCTCTAATAATGACGAAACGTCAATATTAAACCGCCACCTAGATGAGATAGTCTATTTCTTCCAATCAACTCAATATGACCTCGTTATCATCGAAGACTTAGATCGATTTGATAAACCTGACATATTTGTGACGTTAAGAGAAATAAATAGCCTCGTAAATGAGAATGCTGGAGTGACCCGCACTATTAGGTTTCTCTATGCATTACGAGACGATATGTTTGCTAACACAGAGCGAACTAAGTTTTTTGAATTCATAATTCCTGTCATCCCAATTATAAACTCTTCTAATTCGATAGACATGGTTTTAAAACAGGGTCACAGACTTGAGCTTGAAAATCGTCTTGAACGGCAGTTTTTGAGAGAGGTATCAAGATATTTAAACGATCTGCGGTTAATTCAAAACATCTTTAATGAATATGCAGTATATATATCTAGCTTGGAAAATAATGATGACGAGATACTAGATGCCAACAAGCTTCTTGCAATATTAATATACAAAAATGTCTACCCGAAGGATTTCGAAGAACTTCATCAAGGAACAGGGAACTTAGCCGAATTACTAAACTGTAAAAGTGAAATCATTACTGATTGTGAAGATAGATTAAGGAGAAAACTCAATGTACTAGAGAAGCGCCTTGAGATTGCTGAGCAACAGATTGCTATTGACGTTAAAGAATTAAACCAAATATACGCCATGGCGCTATTTGAGCTTATGGGAAATAACGTACGTTACGTTGTGCTGGATGGGCGTAATTCAATTGAGGTTTGCACAATAGCGGATAACGATAACTTTGAGCAAGTTATCGAGCATAATAAAATTGAAGTAATCAACTTTAATGGGCACAGACACACGGTTAACATCTCTGGTGTGCAAAACTCTGTAAACGACTATAAATCTTATAAACAGCGTAAAAAAGAAATAGATGATAGGTCGGCAGCCGGTAAAAATAAGCTATTAAGTCAAATTTATGATTTAAAATTAAAGATAAATGCTCTTCGCACGACCAAGCTAAAAGCATTATTACGTCTTGATCTAGAGAAAAGTGAGGCCTTATTTGAAAAGTTCGGTGAAAATGGAGAACTTGCTCGTTACCTCATCTTAGAAGGCTACTTGGACGATACTTATTATCAATACACCTCGCTTTTTCACTCTGGACGCCTTTCGCCTAATGACAATAAGTTTCTGATTCAAATTAGGGCGTTCAAAACGCCAGAGCCTCAGTATCCGATAGATAATCCAAAGGAAGTCATCGAAGCTATGAGAAAAGAGGATTTTGGGCAAAGTTTCATATTAAATGTGAAGCTTGTGGACACTATCCTCAATGAGCCAGGTCGTTATAAATGTAAACTTCTCAAGATCATTGAGTTCGTATCTTCAACCTTCGATAGTTGTGAAGAGTTTCTTGAAGTCTATTATTCAAGCGGTAGAAATACCAATAAACTTATTTCTCAACTCGAAGAACATTGGGATTATTTAACTGCCACAGCTTTAAGCAGTGAGAATAGTATTTCCCACGTAACGCAAATTCTCTTACATGTACCTAAAAGTAGACTTAAGAGACTGACTCTAAACTTTGAGGAATTACCTAAGTTCGTCTCCGATAATCTACCTGAAATTCTTGGGCGTTGTCCTGAATTAGAGCCAGAAACCATTACGTGTTTAAATGTAGAGGCTTTAGACTTTTCTGCAATTAATGATCATGCAGACATTGTGAGAGCTATGTTCAAAGAAGGCCTCTTCGCTCTTACTATTGATAATTTAGAGTTTATCTACCTGGAAATATTGGGTGAAAGTGACGTTGAACAGCTGCGAAAGAGAAACTTAACGACTTTACTTTCAATAAAAAATGAAACTCTGTTGTTACGTATAGAGCGAGATTTTAAGAAATACTTAAATAATATTTTGCTAGAACTTTCTGAGAATAATCAGGAAACTCCAGATTCTATCGTAAAGGTGATGTGCCAAGAAGAAATTGATGAAAGCGACCTAAAAAGATTCCTCGAGAAACAGAATACACTTCTACCAAACTTAGAGACAATACCTGAAAAATTACACTCAATGCTATTTGATTTAGGTAAAGTTGAACCTAAATGGGGGAATTGCCTGTCATTTATTAAGAGTGATGAATTCAACGAGGAGAGTTTACTTAATTATCTTGATAGAGACACTGTTCGTGAATCAATTTTAATACACCCAATGCCAACTGACGAAGCTTCAAAGCCCCTACGTAACTTTATAATAAGCGCGAACTCTCTTTCATTTGATGCATATAAAGATTACGCCAAAGCATTGCCTTTGTCATTTACCAAACCGCCTGAAGGCTTAAGTTCAGATAAGCTTAGTGTGCTGATAAGAGAGCGAAAAATCAGACTCTCAAAAGAGAGCATTGATGCGTTTTATGAAGATGAGGATTTGCAGGTTCAGTTGGTAGTAGAAAATATAACCTCTTATTTGTCGGAGCCAGACATATATAGTTTGGACGATGACTTCCGAGAACTTCTCCTTCGCACTGAGCTTGACAAAACATACAAGCTTGAAATAGTCAGACTGATTAACCTAGAAACCGTGATAAGTGATCCAGACCGAGCTTTATTAATAGGTCCAATATTACTTAATTCTGAGAGTTATAACGATATAGAACTAAATGAAGATATCGTGCAATCGCTCATACTTAACTGTTCACCAGTTTCGATACAAATTTCACTTTTCAATAGGTATCAATCACTTTTGGATGATTACACTGTTAGAGAAATACTAACTAAGCTACCGAAGCCGTATTGCGATATAAAAACAGGTTACAAACAACCCAAACTGAAAAAAACAGCAGAAAATATTTCTCTAGCTGGTTGGCTAAAATCAAGAAATCTCATTTCATCTATCAGTGATAGTGAGCGGTACAATGACAACATTGTGATAAACCTTTACAGGAGCTAACAATATTCTTGATTTACTAAAGTAAAGGTTAGTGTAATTTAGCCCTCAAAACCCTTGCTGTGTGATGAGTTTACCGTCAATATTAAACAGGGTTTTTACAATGGCACTGGGATACGCAGCCCTAGGCTGCGTAGCTTTTATTACTGACGAGGATCATGAGCATTAGATTGAGATGCCTTCTTAGGCGTTTTGCTGCTCTAATTCTCGAACTTTGGTTGAGCGTTCTAATATAAATAACTGATTCAATAACATGAACTCACGAAGTTCGTCGCATGCATTGGAATCAAGTTGTTGGTGAGCCCGACGATTACGAAACGCCATAAATATACTAGAAAACATATTGGCGCGCCCCGTACTTTCACTACCATCTAAATTTTCCCAATATAAAGGACTGTTCTCGCCCGAGAAAGCTTTTGAAAATAGTTTTGCGCCTGTTTCTTTCGTCAGACCAGATTTTTCTTTAATTGCCTGTTCAAGCAACCTATATCCAGTCATCAAAGTGTTATCAGGGTTTTGTTTCAGAGATATTGCTATATCCAGTAGTCTGTCATCTATCAAAGCTATAGGGATTTCTTTCGGGAAGTAGCAAGTAAATTTATTTGGTAAAGTGTGACGCTCATACATGTAGTCATACCACCTCTGAGGTCTTAAAGGGGTTTGCTCAAAAAGCCAATCTAGATCTTTTAAAGTAAGTGCAGAATTATCTATTCGTTGAATGAATTTCCGGGGCACTAAATATTCATCGATCTTATCAGTATATTTGCTAAGTACTGACAAAATATAGGAAAGAGATCTAGGTCCTTCGCCTGAATAGCCTGATGTGAAGCCTGATTTTATAGCAACATCCACATCTATATCGACATTCAATAATAATGCATGACGACAGCTATGGTCACTCCCACAGGTTAATATCTTTACTGTATTGATTTCTCTACCGAAGTGAATCATTTCTACTACAGCATCAATACAGTGTCGTGAAATCCCTGCTAGCCCTCGATAATCTATGCCTGCTAATCTTGTTATCATAATCCTTTATTCCCATTTTAAAGCTGCCTGATTAATAGGCGCTTTACTTTTAGCTAATCATACCTTAGCCTAAATGGGCTGGTTAAATCCAGTGCCAAAAAAGGCGCTTCTAGCAAGCTGCCTGTTACACGTAACGAGGAAACAAACGGCTTTTCATAAGCACGGTTGATACGTTTTTAACAGGTTTGGTTAGTTAGGAGGGCTCATGTCCACATTTATTACCACAAAAGAAGCTGCAAAGTTTTTAAACTGCTCACCGCAGCATTTATACAATATCCGAAATAGACGCAAAGCTGCGCTTACGCAAGGTGATTCTGATCTTGCTAAAAAGGTTGCCCCAGAGGCGATAAAAATTGGCGGGAAATTACTTTTTGAAGAGTCTGCGCTTGAAGCGTGGCTAAGAAAGTACGGTGACGTTGCTTAACTTGCGAATACGGCAGGCGTAAGCGACCAAACTATCCGCCTGCCGTGTTGAATTTATTCCAACACGGATATCTTAAGACAAATACCGCGAAACAGCTAGTTTCTGCTGTGCCTTTGAGTGTGCGAGAAAAGCTCGTTCAAAGGCTTTATAGTGCTACACCACCAAGAACATTATGCACAAATGAAGATATAACAAAGGGACGTTACCGTTTTGGTGAAATAGCTTTGGATGAATACCTCCATGTTCAAGTTAACCCAAAAGTTATTCAATATTGGCTGATTTTTGATATCGATGACGAGTCAGCATTTTCTTGGGAAGACAACCTACTTCCAGCCCCAAATATAATTGTTAGTGGTCCACCTATAAGCAAATTAGGCAAAATAGAGGCGCAAGGGGGAGCGCATCTGCTTTATGCTATTCAGGGCGTTACAACAAGCCTTAAAGGTAGGCGAAAACCGATCGCGTTTCTGAAGTATGTAGATCAAGCTATGCGAATAAAGCTGGGTGCAGACGAGGGCTATACAGGACCACTCTGTAAGAACCCGCTTCATCCCCATTGGAAAACTTCCTTCTTGCATTCGCATGAATACAGTTTAAATGAACTAAATGACTTCTTACATAAGCCCAAAAGAGAATATAGCCATGGGTTTGACTGGAGTAGTGTGGCTAATTCCCGTAATTGTTATTTATTTCATCAGCTGCGCTTCATTGCTTATAAAAGAATTAACTACGCCAGAGAAAATTGGCGATTTGAAGATTGGCGTAAGCATCTATTTGAGGTTGCAGAAACCTTAAATAACTTTGCGGGATTTGGACTAGCAAAAGAATATCCGATGCAATACAAAGAGCTACAGTCAATTAGTCAAAGCGTTGCGTCTTGGACTTGGAGTAATTACTTCCCTAACCACAACCGAGGGGTAGCAGGCACTTGGTTGTATCAAATCCCCATTCAATCCACAGCACTCGCTCAACGTGAAGGCGCGCGTTATACCCATAGGAAAAGACGTGAAACATCTGAAGCGTTAATAAAGCAAGCTGTTGGTAAATTAATCGACACAGGCCACAAACTTACTCAAAAGAACATTGCACTTGAAACTGGGCTTACGAGACAAACAGTCGCGAAGTATAAGCAAATAATTGATGATGTTAAGTATGCTGCCCCTCAGGGTATTAGGGGTTAAGGGATATAAACTTAGGGGGGAATAAAAGTAGTAAGTATGTAGCTGTTAAATGTAGAAGTAGAGCAAGCATACATATATGCTACATCTAAATAAGTTTAGCTAATTTAAGTTGCTACATTGCTTTACGTAAGCTTAGTTAACTCATTGAATAGGGTGAGAGAAGAATGGTCGGCATAGCAGGATTTGAACCTGCGACCCCTGACACCCCATGACAGTGCGCTACCAGGCTGCGCTATATGCCGACTTGGATTGCAATAGTACGGAAATATTTTGTAAATGCAAGCATCGGCTGGTGCGTTTGCTTATAAAACATTCATATTCGCCGATTTAATTACAAAAAAGAAAAAAGCGCTAATTTTCAGCGCTTTTGTTGAGTTATTTTGGTGTATCAGAGGCTACTTGGTCAGCCAGTTACTGATTTGTGTTTTCATAATATCCCGTAGGATCGGCTGCGCTTCAGCATTAGGGTGAATGTTATCGTTTTGCATTAATTCACCGTCGGTTGCCACTTGCTCTACAAAGAAGGGCATTAAGGTCACTTGCTTTTCCTTGGCCACTTCAACAAAGCTTTGCTCGAACAACTCGGTATAACGACGGCCATAATTGGGTGGAATACGAATTTGCATTAACGCCACCTCAGCACCGGCCTCTCGGCTTTTATCTATTAGTGCATGCAGGTTGGCTTTCATTTTGGTGACGGGAAAACCACGCAAGCCGTCGTTGCCGCCAAGCTCAATGAGCACATGGGTAGGGGGGTGCTCTTTAAGAATCGCATCAAGGCGGCGCAGTGCCCCCCCTGTGGTTTCACCGCTTATACTGGCATTAATCAGGGTAGTGGGCGTATTTTGTTGCTCGTACGTATCTTGTAACAATTGCACCCAGCCTTGGTGTTGTTTTAACCCATAGGCTGCGCTTAAGCTGTCACCTAGGACAAGTATCTGATTGTCAGCCCAAGCGAATAATGGTTTAGTGACAAGCAGTAAGACGATAAAAACACGTAGGATTGAAGCACTCATATGTCAGCGTTATCTCAATTAAATATTATTCAAGTCAAAGAATTAACTAAGTCCGTTAATACGCTTGACGGCGATTTAACGATCCTCAGCGACATTACCTTTAATGTCAAGCCGGGCGAGTCGGTAGCCATTGTTGGCGCCTCGGGCTCGGGTAAATCCACTCTGTTGAGCTTGTTAGCAGGGCTTGATGTGGCAAGCTCGGGAAGCATTACCTTAGATGGTGATGCCCTGGAGCAACTGGACGAAGAAGGGCGCGCGGCCTTGCGTGCGCAAAAAGTCGGGTTTGTATTCCAATCCTTTATGCTGGTGCAAAGCCTCAGTGCACTTGAGAATGTGATGTTGCCAGCTGAGCTTGCTAACCAAAGTGATGCCAAAGACCAGGCGCTGGCGCTGTTGGAGAAGGTCGGTTTGAGTCATCGCGTTGAGCATTACCCTTCGCAGCTTTCGGGTGGTGAGCAGCAGCGAGTTGCTATCGCTCGTGCCTTTATTGGCACGCCGCAAATTCTGTTTGCTGATGAGCCTTCGGCAAACTTAGACAGTAAAAACGGTAAAATGATTGAAGAGCTGTTGTTTGAGCTTAACCAACAGCAAGGCACCACGCTGGTGCTGGTTACACATGATGAAGCACTGGCACAGCGATGCGATCGTATTTTGCACATCGAAGGCGGCAGTCTAACCGAGTTGAGTGAGCCGAAGGAGCAGGTAAATGTGGGCTAAATTGGCATTTAGACTGTTTTTGAGAGAGTTGCGCCGAGGCGAGCTCACGGTGATATGTGCAGCCATTGCGTTGGCAGTGATGACGGTGTTGACCTTGTCCTCGGTAACTGACCGTATTGGTCAAGCCATTTTGCAAAAATCCAACGCTTTTATCGCCGCCGATAGAGCACTGGCCAGTAATCATGCGTTGCCAGATGAATACCGCCAGCAAGCACAGAAAATGGGCTTGAAGACGGCGCAGCTCACGTTTTTCGATACCATGCTCTTTGCCAATGACCGTATGCAACTGGCGGCAATAAAAGCAGCGTCATCGGCCTATCCTCTTAAAGGTGAGCTACTCATTAAAAGCGATTTTGATGCCCAAGAGCAAGTGGCCGAGGGCGGCCCTAAAGAGGGCAACGTTTGGCTCAATGAAACGGTGATGTATTCATTGGACCTGCAAGTGGGCGATGAGGTTGAGTTAGGTGCTGCCACCTTTACCGTTAGCCATATTTTGAGCGAAGAGCCGGATGCGCCGTTCAATATTTTCTCTGGCAGTCGCCGGGTGTTGCTTAATGAAGCTGATATCGCCAAAACGGAGGTGATCCAACCGGGGAGTCGGGTGTTCTACCGTCAACTCTATGCTGGCGACGGTGACGATGTCGAAGCGTTTTATCAATGGCTAAAACCTCAGCTGGCCGAAAACCAACGTTGGTATGGGGTGAAAGACAGGCAGTCGCCCATAGCTAATTCGTTAGAGCGGTCAGAGCGTTTTTTACTGTTGGCAGGTCTGTTGGGAATTATTCTCGCGGCAGTGGCTATCGCGGTATCAGCAAAGCGTTATTGCGAGCGCCAATACGACCCAGTGGCAATGATGAAAACCTTAGGCGGGGCCCGTGCACAAATACGCGCCATTTATTTGCTGCACTTGTCACTGGTGTGTGGTTTTTCACTGCTAATTGGCCTTGCTGTGGGATATTCGCTGCAGCACGTGGCCGCCGACTATATGGCTAAAAGTATGGATATTAGCCTGCCGCCCGCGTCGCTGCGCCCATGGCTAAGTGCGGTATTCATCGGGGTTGTGTGCGCGGTGATGTTCTCCATTAAGCCACTGCTGGATTTATTTGATATTCCGCCGCTACGGGTATTGCGCCGAAACCTTGGTGACAGGTTGGTGGTGAGCAAAATCCACCTCGCGCTCTCGGCATTAACGGTTTTTGGGTTAATGTGGTTATTCAGCGGTAAGATCAAAATTACCCTAATCTTATTCGCCTCTTCGGCCCTTGTGGTGGTGGTGCTGTTTGTCGCCTCAAAAGTGATTTTTGGCACAGGGCGAAAGCTCGGCCTCAGTCCGGGTAACAGTTGGTCTTTAGCGCTGGCTTCAATTCAAAAGCGGGCTAATGCCAATGCCGTGCAATTAATCAGCTTTGCGCTGGCGATTAAGCTGCTACTGTTTCTCATTGTGCTTAAAAATGACATGATCAATGACTGGCAATCGCAATTACCAGCGGATGCGCCTAATGCGTTTCTTGTTAATATTAGCGAGCAAGAAAAACAGCCCGTTGCCGATTATCTCGCGGCTAATAGCATTGAGGTGTCGCGCTTTTATCCGACCATTCGTGGCCGCGTCAATGCCGTCAATGGCGAGAAAGTCGCGCGAGAAGTGTCATTAGAGGACAACGAGAAAAAGGATGAAGAAGCACGCTCTGGTGTGGGCCGTGAGCTGAACTTGACCTGGGTTCGTGATATGCCAAGCCATAACACCCTAACCAAAGGGCAGTGGTTTACAGAGCAAAGCCAAGGGGAAGTCTCTATTGAGCAGTCAATGGCTGAGAGGTTGGAGATTCAACTGGGCGATACCATCACCTTTTTAATCGGTTCGCAAAGCTTTGATGCCGAGGTTACCAGCTTTCGCGAGGTGAATTGGTCCACCCTAAAACCAAACTTCTTTATGATTCTAAGCCCAGACTTGCTCGCTGAGTTTCCGGCAACCTATATTGCGGCAGCACGTATTGATGATGGTGAAAATAAAGCCTTTACTCAGCTATTGCGGCAGTATCCCACCATTACGGCTATCGATGTCGACAACTTTGTCGAACAAATTCGCTCAACTATCGAGCAGGTGTCGTTAGCCATTGGGTTTGTGCTGGCAATCGTAGTGGTCTGTGGTGCCTTGGTATTAATTTCGCAGGTCCAAGCGAGCTTGGGTGAGCGGATGCAAGAGGTCGTTATTTTACGCACCTTGGGAGCACGCGGAAAGTTGATCCGAGGAGCCACCTTGTATGAATTCTTACTACTGGGATTGATAGCTGGCGTAGTTGCCGCCTTAGTGAGCGATGTGGCGCTTTTCATTGTGCAGCGACAGTTATTTGAGCTACCTGGAAAGTTCCACCCTGATATATGGTTCATCGGGCCCGTAGCGGGTGCTTTGTTTGTGGCACTGTTGGGATACACTATGATAGCGCGAACACTCAACAAGAACACCAGTGGTTTGCTACGCAAACTGATGTAGACAAAAAAGCCGCTTTAACAAGCGGCTTTTTTAATTGCGGTTAAGGAGTTGAGCCAGAGCAGGTTTGAGTTCGGGGTGGCGAAAGCGAAAGCCCTCGTCTATCAGCCGCTGGGGTTGAACATTTTGCCCATAGAGCAATAAATCGGCCATTTCTCCCATCATCAGCCGTAATGCAAAAGCGGGCATGCGCACGATGGCAGGGCGGCGCAGTACTTCAGCGAGCGTTTTAGAGAATTCCTCATTATTGACGGGCTTAGGCGCGGTGGCGTTGATGGCGCCGCTAATATGATCGTATTTTATTAGGTACATAATTAGCTGCACCATGTCATCAAGGTGGATCCAGGACATGTATTGTTGGCCATCTCCTATGGGGCCACCGAGGCCAAAGCGAAATGCGGGGAGCATTTTTCCTAAGGCACCGCCTTGGGCACTTAGCACAATACCGGTACGCAGTAAGCACACACGGGTTTGTGCTTTGCTTGCAGCTGCCTCCCAGTCGCGACAAAGCTGGTGGCTAAATTCATCATAGCAGTGGCTGAAGTCTTCGGTGATCTCCACATCTCCTTGGCGGCCGTAATAGCCAATGGCGCTGCCCGATATTAGTGCCTTCGGTTTGTTGTCTGCGGCATTTATCTTGGCCACGATAGCTTCGGTGGTATTGAGTCGGGAGTCGTAGATACGCTTTTTTTGTTGCTCGCTCCAACGCTTATTAACGATGGGCTCACCGGCGAGATTGATCACGATATCGACATTATTAAAATCAACCTCATCCAAGCTTTGGATGGCTTCAATACGATGACCCAACTTTATGTACGCCCGTGAGGGGGAGCGAGTGAGTACCGTAACCCTATGGTGGTTAAGTAAATGCTTGTATAGTTCGCTACCTATGAGCCCTGTGGCTCCGGTGATCAAGATATGCATGGGTGCCATCGTGTTGCTAATTCACTTTGTTTCTAGTTTAGTTCAAATACTACGAAACTGGCGAATTTAAGATCATTTCCTATGGCCAATCAATGGTTTATTTTCAAACGTATCTCACCTAAACTAGCATCACTTGTCTGCTTTAAGGAAACGAACTGTGCCCAGCTTCACTGGAGCGAGTAAAAGCCTCCTAGTTATGGCCGCCTTGGTGGTGGTTTTGGCAGGGGTGAAAACCGCAAGCGCCTTGGTGGTGCCTTTTATTCTATCGGTATTCATTGCCATTATCTGCAACCCTTTGATTGATACTTTAGGTCGCTACCGAATTCCCAAAGGCGTGGCGGTGAGCATTGTTATATTGCTGGTGGTCGCCGTCCTTTTGAGTATTGGCGGCTTGGTAGGGCAGTCGGTGAATGATTTCTCGCAAAACCTGCCGCAGTATAAAGAGCAATTAAAGAAAGAGTTTGTGTGGGCGGTGAACACGTTAGCGCAATACAATATTTTCCTAAATAAAGAGCAACTGATCTCAATGTTTGACCCTGGGAAAATGATTGATGTAGCCACCAACATGTTAACTGGGCTAGGCGGGGTGATGGCTAACCTGTTTTTAATCATCATTACCGTGGTGTTTATGTTATTTGAAGGCCCCAGTATTAGCCGCAAAATTCACTTAGCGTTAGATGACCCAGATATGAAAATGGCGCAAATTGACCGTTTTCTTGAGTCCATTAACTCGTATTTGGCGATTAAAACCTTAGTTAGTTTAGCGACAGGCTTTTTAGCGACCATGTTATTGTGGGCGCTGGACGTCGACTACTTTATTTTGTGGGGCGTGGTTGCTTTTATGTTTAACTACATTCCCAATATCGGCTCTATTATCGCCGCTGTGCCGCCGGTATTGTTGGCTTTGATCACGCAAAACCCATTGACTGCGGCTTTTGTGGGCATGGGATATTTAGTCATCAATGCGGTGATGGGCAACGTGGTCGAGCCTAAATTCATGGGTCGGGGATTAGGCTTGTCGACCTTAGTCGTGTTTTTATCGTTAATCTTTTGGGGCTGGTTATTGGGCACAGTGGGTATGCTGCTGTCTGTGCCTTTGACTATGGTGGTGAAAATAGCCCTAGAAGAGAGCGAAGAAGGGCGCTGGCTTGCCACCTTACTTGGCGCCGACGTAGACGACGCTAAGCAAAGTGACCAAGGTTAATCCAGTGGTACGCGATAACTGTCGATGCGCTGCTCAATAAGCCGTAACTCACAATGCTTATACGCCATCGCCGCAGCCGCAGCGTCGGGCATGACACGCAGATAACGCCACCGACAGCTGTCTTCAAGATAGCTGTCAAAGCTCTGCTGCGAGCGTAAATAAATATCCAATGGCTGAGTGATCCCCGATTGCTTAGCGAAGTTCTCGAGCTGCAGCTGACGCTTATTCTGCCACGCAGTCAAATCTCGGCGCAAAAGCTCTAACTGGCGGTCAAGACACTGGATATAGTCACGACGACTATCGGGTGTTTCGCCTACCGGCGCGCATTGCGCAATTTCATTGGCATCAACAGTATTGAACAAACAGGCGCCGAGGCCAATGGTTAACACAAAAAAGTGACGTTTCATAATGACGTTAGGTTATCTCTTGGTAATCAAACTCAAGCATAAAGCGAGCGCCGCCCAAGGGGCTGTCGTCAATGCTTAAAATACCATGATAGCCGTTTACGAGATCAGCGACAATGGCCATACCCACACCATGGCCGCTTTCATAGCTATCAAGGCGCGTACCACGCTGCAACAGCAACTCACGCTTCTCCTCAGGCACGCCAGGACCATCGTCTTCAATCATCAGTTTAAGACGCTTCTTACGTTGCTCGACCTTTAAACTCACCTGCGAGACACAGGCTTTACAGGCGTTATCAATGAGGTTGCCAAGCAGTTCCATTAAATCGGTTTTATCGCCCAAGAAAAAGTGCTTGTCGCTCACATCGACACTGAATTCGATGTCTTTATCACGATACACTTTACTCATGGCATTGAAGATAGAATCCGCTACTGGCTTAATATGCGTCTGTTTTTTCCATGTATCGGACGCACCCGTGGCTGCGCGCTTTAATTGGTGTTCGATCATCACATTAATGCGGTCCAACTGCTCTTGGGCATCGTCATCGCTGGCCATAGGGCTTGACTTAAGTACAGCCAAGGGGGTTTTCAGGGCGTGGGCAAGGTCACTTAAAGATGCGCGATAACGCTCTTTTTGCCGTTGTTGCGATTCCAACAGTAGGTTCAAATCGGCTTTTATATTTTGCAGCTCAACGGGGTAGTTGCCTTTGATACGCGTGCCTTCGCCCGATTCTATGGCTTTTATCTCTTTATCTAAGCGATGTAATGGACGAGAGTTCCAGATAAAGCCGATGATCATCAACACGGTGATCACCACACCCATAATTAACATCCAGTTTATTGATGTCTCCTTAAACCCTTCCATCAGCCTTAATAAACCATCGTTACTTTTAACCACAATGAAGCGGGCTTCAATGGTTTGGTCGAGATTCGCGAGGATCCCAGTGAGTGACAGTTGCCAATATTTGCGACCATTGACGGTCACGAGGCGAAAATCCGCTTTACCGGTTTCGGTGATCACTAAGTCCGGTTTGTAATCAATATTTAAGGCGGACTCGCTTTGCCAGACTCGCTCGTTGCCATTATAAATCATGGCATAGGTGTCTGATGTGACGCGGTTCAGCTCGGGGGCAAGAATACTGCGTGGCATTTCTACACCACGTTCACTGTATTCAACTTCAGATATTAATGAGTATAAATGCGCTTCGAGGGTTTTTTCAGTGGCCTCCACTAATGAGGCACGATACGCGTTGCCAATCGAAGCAAATAAAATAGGCATGGCTACGATCAACAAAAAGACAAGGATAAATCCTTGTCTTATTTTCAGTGAAACTTGATTTCCTACCACTGGGTGCGCAGCCTGTATCCTCGCCCACGTAGGGTCTCAACGGGGTTCAGGGTGCCTTCTGGGTCCAGTTTCTTGCGCAGACGCAGGACAAATACTTCTATCACGTTAGAGTCGAGATCAAAGTCTTGGTCGTAAATGTGCTCGGTCAATTCCGATTTAGAAATCACTTTTTGTGGATTCACCATCAGATATTCCAACACTTTATATTCGTAAGCGGTCAGATTGAGCTCGCGCTCTTCTACCCATACCTGCTGCGAGCGCGTATGAATACGGATTGGGCCGTTTTCAATTTCAGGGTTAGCCTGACCCGCACTGCGACGAATTAATGCGTTACAACGAGCGATTAACTCTTCCACATGAAATGGCTTGGTAAGGTAATCGTCGGCACCGGCATCGAGGCCTTCGACCTTATCTTGCCAGCGATCGCGCGCAGTCAAAATTAAGATAGGGATGTCGACGCCATTTTTACGGGCTTGTCTGATAAGCTCAATACCATCAATTTTTGGTAAGCCTAAATCAACCACCGCCATATCCAGTGGGTATTCACAAATATGGAAAAGGCCCGCTTCTCCATCATTGCACAAATCAACGCTGTAGCGCTCTTTTTCTAGGGCACTACGCAGGTTATCTGCCAAATGTAAGTCGTCTTCAATTACTAGTATGCGCATTAATTATTTTCCTTCTCTACCTGCCCGGTGCGTTTTGAGACGCTGACGTCAACCACACGGCCCTTGGGCTTTAATATACGAACAATAAACTTTTCCCTTTGTTCAGATATCTTTAACACTTTACCGTTTTCGGCTTCTTTGGCAATTGCCACTGCCTGCTTTTTATCAATGTCTTTGGGGGGCGTTGAGCCAGCCTGGGCCACTGACGTGGCTAAAACAAAAGCAGTAAATATAGCGGCTATATATTTAAGCATGGTTCAAAGAACTCCCAATTGATCTTTCGTTGCGCAACATACACTGCACTTGCAGCGGCAATGTCGCAAGCATACAAAAAATCAATTAACCTTTACTGAATTACGCTGGAAGCACCTTTTTGAAGGGCTTGACTACTGAGTTTTCATATACACCAGCGGCGATGTAGGGGTCATCAGCGGCCCATTCCCGTGCATCTTCTAAGGATGCAAATTCAGCTACGACTAATGAGCCCGTAAAGCCAGCTCCACCCGGGTCGTTACTGTCCGTCGCTGGAAGTGGTCCGGCAAGGTGTAAGCGCCCTTGGTGCTGTAACTCTTGCAAGCGTGCAAGATGCGCTGGACGCGCCTGAAGACGCTGCTCGAGCGAATTTTCCACATCGGTGGAATAAATCATGTACAACATAATAATAACCAAGTACTTGGTATCGATTACATTTATGATAGCCAGCAATGATAGGCGTTGTAAATTAATATCGTTGTTTAAATGGGACCGCGCCCACCAGCAGTCGTTAAAGCTTGAAAAGCTTTGTTTAACACTGGTAGAGTCGGGTTAAAACAATAACAAGGTTTTTCTATGAGCGAAAAACGTGAACATTTTAGCTCTCGCTTGGGCTTTATTCTTGCTGCTGCAGGCTCTGCGGTAGGTATTGGCAACCTCGTTGGGTTTCCTGTTTCGGCCACCAAAAATGGCGGTGGTGCCTTTCTTTTGGTTTATGCACTGTTTGTGGCGTTTATTTGTTTGCCGGTCATGATGGCGGAAATGGCTATGGGCCGAAAAGCGCAAAAAGACCCTTATGGTGCATACAAAACACTGTCGGATAATTCACCGCGCTGGCGCAGTGCAGGGATTCTTGCGGTACTGACGCCGTTTATGATTGCGGTGTTTTATATGGTTATTACGGTGTGGATTTTCGGTTATCTGGCACAAACAGCCATGGGCAATCTCGATGCGCTTGCCGACCCCGGTAACTTTGGCCGCTTCATTAATGAATACAGTATCTTTGGTTACATGGTGGTTGTCGCCATTGTGGTTAACTTAATCCTCGTCGGTGGCGTCAAAGAGGGCATTGAAAAGGCTGCGAAGTTTTTAATGCCAGCTCTTTTTGTGCTGCTCATCGGTTTGGTTGCCTATGTGTTGACCTTGGATAATGCCATGGCGGGTGTGCGCTATTATGTGGTCCCGGATTTCTCAAAAATGAATGCCAGCGTACTCAATGGTGCCTTATCACAAGCGTTTTTCTCGCTGTCGTTAGGGATGGGGATTTTGATGACCTACGCGTCCTACATCTCGAAAAAGGATGATATTGTTGGTGGCGCAAAGATGGTCGCCATCACCGATTCACTGGTGGCTTTTACCGCTGGCTTAATGGTGTTGCCAGCCATTTTTAGCTTTAATCCGGATACTGATCCAAGCCAACTCTCAGAGTCGTCGGTGTCGATGATATTTGTTTATTTACCGAAGATTCTTTTGGCACTGCAAACCGATATTGGTTATATGGGTGCGTCTGTGGTGGCGTTTGTATTTTTCTTGTTGGTGTTTTTCGCTGCCATTACGTCGTTGGTGTCGATTGTCGAGGTGCCCACAGCAACGCTTATTGAGGAAAAGGGCTACAGTCGCAAAAAAGCACTGTTAGTTTTAGCAGGCGCTATCGGCTTACTCACCATTGGCTGTACCGTATCATTTGGCATGGTCGATTGGTTGACTCAGTTCACCCACTACGGTGATGCTGATAAGAGCTTCTTTGATGTGGTTTATGACGTGTTTTATGACACCATTTTACCACTTAACGGCTTGATGGTGTGTTTGTTTGTTATGTATCGTTGGAAGAAGGCGCGTTTGAATGATGAGCTTTCGCAAGGCTGCGCTAGTTACGAAGGCAGCTTTATGCAAAAGTACGTGAATTTCTCACTATCAACCTTTATCCCAGCGATTTTGCTGTTGATTTTCATCAATACTGTGGCAACCAAGTTTTTCGCCATCAGTATTTTCGGCTTTTAATTTGCCGGTCGGGGGCTAGTCTAAATAGCCCCCGAATCTAAATAACTGCCAAGTCCCAGAGTAAACATCCACAACCCCCACAAACTATGTTCCAGTACACACACAAGTGTGGAGCGTGAGTGCGCATAGGTATAAGAAAACAATAGCCCACCGCAAAACGACAATACTATCGCAACCCAATTCCCATAAACCATGTGTGCCAAAGAAAATACGCTTGCACTTAACCAAATACGCCAAGTTTTGCTAGGAATGATGGGCTTATAGCGGTGAAAGAAATAGGTGCGAAAAATCAGCTCTTGTGGCAACACAGAGAGCAGCGGGTATAACACCAGTAGCATCAACCAGCTCAATGGTGATTGCAGCGGGTAGCTAAACCAGTTTTCCTGGTTGAGAATGCCATAGAGCACACCCGAGAATAATGCTCCGGTGAGAAAAAACGTGGCAATGCGCTTACGCACTGCTGAGAACTGGCCCATGGATGTGATGCGAAAGCGTTTAAAGTGGGGATCGGTAAGCAGAATAAAACAGCATACGGCAGTCAGGGTGATCAACGCAGGGATCAGCCAGTTATGCAAATACTCGCGCATCAGCAAGCCGGCAACCGGCAATAGGATAAAGATACAGAACAGTTCTAGCCAGCGATACTGCGCGTTATTCAATGTTTCAGCCCATTGCTACACTCAATATGTACTCAGTGTAGCAGGGCTGTACGACAGCTTTATGACTCTTCTTCAGGAAAGTAAGGGTAAAGACGCATAATCGTGGCAATAATAGCCACAAAGGTGATGCCGATAAGGCCGAACACCTTGAAGTTTACCCAAAAGTCGAGCGAGAAATTGTAGGCAACATAAATGTTGAGCACTGCAATAACAGCAAATAAAATAACCCAGAAAATGTTTAACTGCTCCCAAATCCGCTCTGGTACCGCAATCTCTTGACCTTGCTCACCGCCTTGTTTCTCTTCTACCGACTTGAGCAACCCAGTGAGTGCCTTTTGCACTAGGTTCTTTTTGAAAAACAGCCGTGCGGCTAATAACACCACCGCTAACAGCGCATAAATGAAAGTGGCCTTCCATTGGATAAAATGCTCATCTCGAAACAGAATGGTCATGGTTCCTAACACCAGGGCGATAGCGAAAAACACCCAATGACGCTTAGCAATATGGCCCTCTTTGAAATAGCCAAAAGCAAGCTGCAGGGCACTGGTGCCGATTAATACGCCCGTCGCCCAGTAGATATCGACGAGTTTATAAACAGCGAAAAATAAAATTAGCGGAATGTATTCAATTAAAGTACTCATTCACGACGTCCATTACATTAGGTAGCAGCCGTTTTACCAGTATCTGAGAGCAAGCTCAAGCATCAGTGCGACATTGACATTTTCATTGTCGCCTTTTAGGCTGCGCGGCTTTGAGTTTTCAGTAGGTAGCACCGTGAACAAAAAGCAACTAATTGACGCCATGCATGGGCGCAGTGGATTAACTAAGCAACAATCTGCGGCAGCGTTAACATCGCTCATTGAGGCGATAACGCGGTCTTTACACGAAGGGGATGCGGTATTTATACCTAAGTTTGGTAACTTTTCGCTTAGCTATCACCCGGCGAAACGCGGTCGTAACCCGCAAACAGGGGAGGAAATAGAAATAGCAGGGCAAAATAAAGTGGCCTTTAAATGCGCCAAGGCATTAAAAGACCACATACAGCCAGGCTAACCCTTGGTCGCTTCTTTCATGGCGATAGTAAACACTTTCAGCTCTTCACACATGGCCTCAGGGTGGTCCAGGTTGGCGGCAATAATTTTTACCACGGCGGAGCCACTGATAGCTCCCGCAGCACCACTGCTCAGGGCTTGGCTCACATCATCCGGAGTGCTGATACCAAAGCCAAGCAACGCGGGTGCGGCATGATATTCTTTCAGCTTGGCAATCATCGAATCCGCCGGCATTTGCGCTTTGGTTTCGGTGCCCGTGACGCCTGCTCGGGAGAGTAAGTAGGTGTAACCGCGCCCGTAAGAGGCGCACTGTCGAAGGGTGTCATCATCGGCATTGGGGGTGGCGATAAAAATCGGCTCAATGGCGGTTTCAGTGGCCGCTTGACGGAACATTTTCGACTCATGTAAGGGCACATCAGCGACCAAGATAGAGTCTACCCCAGCGTCTTTCGCTTGTTGGTAAAACTGCTGCGGTCCACGGGCTAATACCAAGTTAGAATACAGTAGTAAACCAATTGGAATATCTGCGTTATAGGCGCGAATTTCGCGAATGATGTCAAAGCAATCATCGGTGCTAATGTTCGCCTCTAAGGCGCGAATATTGGCGGCCTGAATCACCGGGCCATCGGCAATTGGGTCGGAGTAGGGGATGCCCAACTCTAATGCGTCGGCACCGCCATCAATCAGGCTTTTAATAATGGCAATACTTTGTGCTTTACCTGGATCGCCCAAGGTCACAAATGGCACAAACGCGCCTTCATTGTGCTCGGCGAGGTTGGCGAAGGTGGTGGCATAACGACTCATGATATATCTCCTTTAGCAGCAAGCACTTGATGCACATGGGCCAAGTCTTTGTCACCTCGGCCGCTGAGGTTTACAACAATAATACACTCTTCACTTTGTTGCTCCGCATACTGGAGGGCATAGGCCAGTGCGTGGCTCGACTCAAGTGCCGGTATAATGCCCTCATGGCGTGCCAGCGCCTTAAATGCATCGAGCGCCTCATCATCGGTGATACCTACATATTGGGCGCGGCCGCTTTCATGCAGATGCGCGTGCTGAGGCCCCACTGCGGGGTAGTCTAAGCCTGCCGATACCGAGTAAGACTCTTCAATTTGGCCTTGCTCGGTTTGCATGATGTAGGTGTAAGCGCCATGCAAAATTCCTTTGCTACCACGACATAAGGTCGCGCCATGTTCACCGCTATCAAGGCCCTTACCTGCGGGTTCAACGCCGATCAGCTTGACGCTTGGCTCATCAATGAAATCGGTAAACATGCCAATGGCGTTAGAGCCGCCGCCGACACAAGCAATGACCGCATCGGGTAAACGCCCTTCGGTTTCAAGAACCTGTTGTTTGGCTTCTTCACCAATCATTTTTTGGAACTCGCGCACCACCGTTGGGAAAGGGTGTGGTCCGGCAGCGGTGCCGAGCAGGTAGTGCGCCGTTTTATAATTCGCTGACCAGTCACGCAGCGCTTCGTTCACGGCATCTTTCAAGGTACCAGAGCCGGCGGTAACAGGTATCACTTCAGCGCCCATCAAGCGCATACGAAATACATTAGGCTGCTGGCGCTCGACGTCTTTAGCGCCCATATAAATGCGGCACTTTAAACCCAACAGCGCACAGGCTAAAGCCGTAGCCACACCGTGCTGACCAGCGCCGGTCTCGGCGATGACTTCCTCTTTGCCCATACGTTTGGTGAGCAAGGCCTGGCCCAACACTTGGTTGGTTTTATGGGCGCCACCGTGAAGTAAATCCTCACGCTTAAGGTACAGTTTGACCTTGGGGTTTTTCACCAAGTTACGCGTTAACGTTAAGGGTGTCGGACGGCCGGCATATTCATTGAGCAAAGAGTGAAACTCTTTTTCAAAAAGCGGGTCGTGTTGTGATTTATTAAACTCGACTTCTAGCTGTTTAAGCGCCGGCACCAAAAGCTCCGGCACAAACATGCCGCCAAAATCGCCAAAATAGGCTGAATTACTCATAACCACCTCAATAATTCCGAATTGCCGCAAAGGCAGCATTAATTTTCTGTGTACATTTTTTACCGGGTGCGGTTTCTACGCCGGAATTAATATCCAGCCCGGTTGCGTTGTGTGCTAAAGCGTCAGCAATATTGCCAGGGGTCAAGCCGCCTGCCAGCATGAAAGGGGGCTCAGCCTGCGCCAGCAGTTGCCAGTTAAATTGCTCACCGGTGCCACCTTTCGCTTGTTTGCTATACGTGTCATAGAGAATACGGTCGACGCCCGCGAGCGCTTTAGGCAGCTGTGTAGCCACCGCTTGTGCTTTCCAAATTTGGCACGATAACGGCAGCGCTTGGCGTAACGACTGAATATAATGCTCATCCTCCACTCCATGCAGTTGCACGGCGGCCAGTTTTAATCGCGTGGCATAGTCGCTGACTTGCGCAATCGGTGCGTCAACGAAAACCCCTACGTAATGCAGCGGTGCACTATCAACAATGGCCTTAGCGCAATCAATGTCAACATAGCGGGGTGAGCCTGGGTAGAAAATCAGGCCACCATAATAGGCACCAGCTTGGTATACCGCTTGTGCATCCTGTGAGCGCGTTAGACCACAGACTTTATGCTCGCCAAAAATTAAGGCGCGACAAGCGCTTTCAATATCAGCCTGGGCCATAATAGAACTGCCAACCAGAACCCCGTCACACAAGGGGCTTAAGCGCTGCACGTCTTGATGACTGTATATGCCCGACTCGGAAATCACCACTTTATCACTGGGGATCAATTGGCGAAGCCGTTCAGTGGTCGCTAAATCGGTCGATAAGTCGCGTAAGTCACGGTTATTGATACCGATGATCTCGGCGTTCAACGCCAGCGCCCGAGTTACTTCCTGCTCATTGCTCACCTCAGTTAATACATCCATATTCAGTGACTTAGCCAGTTTGCTAAGCGCCGTGTAGGTGTCGTCATCAAGCACTGAGAGCATCAACAAAATAGCATCACCGCCGTGTAAACGAGCCAAATAAACTTGATAAGGGTCGATAAAGAAATCTTTGCAAATCAGTGGCTGGCTGACTTTCTGTCGTACCTGGGTTAAGTAGTCAAAGTGGCCTTGAAAGTACTTTTCGTCGGTCAGCACACTAATACAGCTGGCGTACTTTTTATAGACGGCAGTGATTTCATCCAGGTTAAAGACATCGCGAATAAGCCCTTTTGAGGGCGATGCCTTTTTGCATTCCAGAATAAAGCTCGTTGGGCTCTGTTTCAGGGCACGATAAAAATCACGGTCGCTCGCAGTGATGTCGTCAATAAAACTCGCTAACGGTTGCGTGCGTTGACGCTGCGCTACCTCATGGCGTTTATCGGCAACAATTTTTTCTAATACATTAGCCATGACTGACCTCAATGATGGTATCAAGCGTGCGTTGTGCTTGCTGGGATTGTAAAACGTCTTGAACCTGCGCGCTGGCCTCTTTGAAATTAGCCGCTTTGCCGGTCAATACTAATAACGCTGCGACATTGATCACCACCGCACTGGTGTGCGCTGGCTCTCCTTGGCCGCTTAAAATCGCCCGCGTGGCATTGGCGTTGTAGTCTGGCCCTTGACCACTGAGTTGCGCAAGTGAATAGTTTGCAAGTCCGAAGTCACTGGGGTTTAAGGTGTACTCATGCAGTTGCCCTTGGTTGAGTTCAACCACTTGAGTCTCACCGTGTAAGGCGATTTCATCGGTGCCGGCACCATGGACAACCATCGCCCGTTTGCACCCTAAGGTTTGCAGGGTCTTTGCCATCGGTAAGCATAAGGCAGGCTCGTACACCCCGAGTAATTGATAATCCGGTGCTGCCGGGTTAGCAAGCGGCCCGAGAATATTAAACAGAGTCCGTGTTTTAAGGGTGGTACGCACCGCCATCGCGTGCTTGACCCCTTGGTGGTAAAGCGGAGCGAACAAAAACGCAAAGCCGGTTTGCTCAAGCATCGCGGCGGCTTGCCCTGGACTCATATCGATATTGATACCCAGGCTTTGTAACAAATCAGACGACCCTGAGTTACTCGATACACTGCGGTTACCATGTTTGACCATATTAATTCCACAGGCGGCGGCTACAAGCGCTGCCGTGGTGCTGATATTAATAGTGTTGGCACCATCACCACCGGTGCCACAGGCATCGACCAAGTGTTGCGCCGAGGTGTTAAAGGGCAGGGCATTGGCGCGCATAGCGGCGGCGGCCCCAGCAATCTCGTCGGCGCATTCACCCTTAATTTTCAGCGCGGTAAGCATGGCCGAGAGGGTGATATCATCAATATCGCCGCGCATTACGCTATCGAACAGCTGCTGTGACTCTGCAAAGGTTAAGTCCTGCTGCTGATACAGCTTATTCATTACATCCATGAGTTACCCCTGTGCTGTTAAGTATTCAAGGCTTTGCTGCAATAGTTGCGCGCCATGAGGAGTTAGAATCGACTCTGGGTGAAACTGATAGCCAAGCACCTTATCTTGATGCTGACACACAGCCATTGGCATGCCCTGGTACTGCGCGATAATCGCTAACTGCTCGCTTACCTTGGTTGCCACTAAGGAATGGTAACGGGCCACCACGAGGTGCTCGCCAAAGCCGCTAAAAGCGGGGTGGGGCATTAGGCTAATGGTGGATGATTTACCATGCACCGTTTGCTGAGCATGACCGATTTCACCCCCATAAGCCTGCGTTAAGGCTTGTTGCCCGAGACAAATCCCAAGCATCGGGAAGCGTCCCCGGCACAGGTCAATGAGCGCCATTAAACATCCCGCGCTGTCGGGCGCGCCAGGCCCGGGGGAGAGCACGAGCACCACCGGCTGGGTTTCTGCGCACATGCGCTCGAATATGACTTCCGCCGCCACGGTATTGCGATACACCACCAACTCTTGGCGCAACTGCGCAAATTCATCCACCAAGTTATAACTGAAAGAGTCTTCGTTATCTAAGAAGTAAATCTTATAATTCATGCGTTTGTTGCTCCTTGGCTGGTGGCGATAGCGCGCAGTACGGCGCCGGCTTTAGCGCGGGTTTCATCGGCTTCACTTTGCGGGTCTGAGTCATAAACCACCCCAGCGCCGGCTTGCACATGGGCCAGGCCATCTTTGACAAAAGCACTGCGGATAACAATGCAAGAGTCCATGGCTCCATCACCCGTGAGATAGCCGACGGCACCGCCATAGCTGCCTCGACGTTTCTTTTCTACCTCACGAATTAAGCGTGCGGCGCTGACCTTGGGGGCGCCAACTAAAGTGCCCATATTCATACAGGCCGAGTAAGCGTGCAGTGCATCAAGGTCTTCTTTTAACTGTCCTACCACCCGCGAAACAAGGTGCATGACATGGGAGTATCTATCGACCTTGAGTAGCTCTTTAACGTGACGCGTGCCGGCCTGGCTGATACGAGCGACGTCGTTACGCGCTAAATCGACGAGCATAATGTGCTCGGCGCGCTCTTTGCCATCATTGCGCAAATCGAGCTCGATGCGCGAATCGAGGTCTAAATTTAAACGTCCATCGGCATGTTTACCACGCGGGCGCGTGCCCGCTATCGGATACACCTCAACTTGATTGCTCTGGGCGCAGTATTTTAAGGCCGATTCAGGAGAAGCGCCGAACAGCGTAAAATCTTGGTCGCGCAAATAGAACATATAGGGGCTGGGGTTTTGTGTTTTCAGCTGTGCATAGGCCGCTAATGGCTGTTGGCAAGGCAGAGTAAAGGTTCGTGAAGGCACCACCTGAAAAATATCACCGTCGATAATATGTTGCTTTAGTTGGCTAACCTGCGCCTTGAAGTCTTCGTCACTGATATCGACACTGGCTTCTACAGGCTGCGCCGTTGCCTGCGGCGCTGGTAGTACCTCCACATCATCACAGAGGGTGTTTAAGCGTTCGACTTTTTGTCCTACCTCAAAGCAATTAGCATGCACTTGCGGGCCATTGAACACGTTACCGATAATTTCAGTGCTCTGTGCTTGGTGATCAACCACCACTAAGGTTTCAGCAAGGTAAAAAACATAGTCTGGGCAGCTGTTATCTTTTGCCTCGACGGCGGGCAGTTGCTCAACATTCGCGACCATGTCGTAGCCCATTACGCCGCCTAAGAAAATGGCAAACGGATTGTCAGAGTTGTCGCTGATGCGATTAATGCACTGACGTAGGGTATCGAAGGCGTTGGCTGCTTTGAGCTTGGCATGCTCGTCTAAATCACCGGCCACGGGCGGGTAGCTGATTTGCAAGGTGGTGTTATCGAGCGTGGTGGTGCCGGCATCAATGTGGCGCTGCAAATAAGGCAGCAGTTGCGCACCGTTGTTTGATAGCGCGACGACACTGACCTCGCTGCCGTTACACTCTATGCGCAATGCGCTATCAACTAATACGATACTTTTTAAATTGGCTTTGGAGTCTATTTCTGCGGACTCCAGTAACAGGCTATTATCGGTATCGAGCTTGGCGAATAGGCTCAGCGCAGAGGGGATATAGTCTCGCCGCTGGCTAATGCTGGTCACCTGACCGGGCTCGGTCGAGATGTGGCTAAAAATCATAAAAAGTCCTCATTCCCAAAATGTATTGCCATCGGTTTTATTGCTCCTAGCAATGATGATGGCCTAAAAACAAAAAACCCGCATACTTCGAAAAGCTGCGGGTTGCAATAATGCTCAGCCGTAACAAGGCCCACCCGCTATCTCGAGTGCCACCACCAAATTACTGTTACGAACTGCGTTAAAATCATGTTAGTTACCTTTGTTTAGATACAAAAAAACCCGCTTGCTGCGGGTTTTGTTAATCAGGCAGTACTCACTGCGCACGACTAATTCCACCCGCGATTACGAGTGCCACCACCATGTCATATGTGTGTTGTTAGCCTGTGACTGCATGAGCTTGATAATCCTAATTAATTGATGGCTGTTAGTTAAACCTAGCTGAGCATCAGTGTCAACCATTTTATAAATAAAAAGTTATTGCCGCGCTGCGGGGTGAAAAATGATAAGCTAATGGCATTATTTGATAGCTGTTAAGAGGGCTGTGTGCTTAAGTACGATTTACATTGCCACAGTAATTTTTCCGACGGGACCTTAAGTGTTGATGAGTTGGTATCAAGAGCCGCCGACAAGGGAGTTGATGTGCTCGCGCTCACCGATCACGATACCATTGCCGGTATCGCTCCAGCGCGCGCCGCGATAGCTGCGCAGGCGCTCGACCTAGAATTGGTTGCCGGAGTCGAAATATCCACGCGCTGGCACAGCTTTGAAATTCATATTGTTGGCTTGCAGGTTGACACCCAGGCTCCGGAACTGACAGCGTTGTTGGCTGAACAGCAGCAAAAGCGCAGTGAACGAGCGATAAAAATAGGCGAACGTCTGCAAAAGGCAGGGTTTGAAAACACCTATGAACAAGCCTGTGAGCTGGCCGCTGAGGCGCAAGTAACGCGTGCCCATTTTGCCCGGGTGTTAATGGCGCAAGGCGCAGCGAAGACCTTTCAAGGCATCTTCAAAAAATACCTCAGTCGCGGCAACACCGGGTATGTGCCAAGTACATGGTGTGACATGCACACCGCCATTAAGGCCATCGCCGCAGCGGGCGGGCAAAGTGTGCTCGCGCATCCGGCTCGATACAAAATGTCGAATAAGTGGCTGCGTAAGTTAGTAAACGAATTCGCCACGCTCGGTGGCGATGCAATGGAAGTGGCCCAAACCCAACAAGCGCCCTGTGAAAGGCAGTTTTTAGGGCAGCTTGCGCGCGAGCATGGGCTGCTGTGCTCGCAAGGTTCTGATTTCCATTTTCCTTTACCTTACATAGAATTAGGAAAGAACCTATACTTACCTAAAGACTGTGAAGGCGTATGGCAGCGTTGGCAGTAGTCGTTATCACAAAGCAAGGATAAACATGAGTCAATTTTTTCACATTCACCCGCAAAACCCGCAGCCACGGCTGATCCAACAAGCGGTGGATATTGTGCGCAAAGGCGGCGTAATGGTCTATCCCACTGATTCTGGGTATGCCATAGGGTGCCAACTAGGGGAAAAGGCCGCGCAAGAGCGGATCACCCGAATTCGAGGTATAGAAAAGCACCATAATTTTACTTTGATGTGTCGCGATTTATCAGAGCTTGCGACCTATGCACGCGTTGATAACCAGATGTTTCGGTTGATCAAGAATAATACGCCAGGCCCTTATACCTTTATTTTCAAAGGCACTAAGGAAGTACCACGACGAGTATTAAATGATAAAAAGAAAACCATTGGTATTCGCGTCACCGATCATCCGATTAGTAAGGCGTTACTTGAAGAGCTTGGCGCACCCTTAATGTCGTGTTCATTGATTTTGCCTGGCGCTGAATTTACCGAGTCAGACCCCGATGAAATTCGCGATCGTTTAGAGAAGCACGTCGATGTGATCATCCATGGTGGTTTTTTGAGTGAACAGGCCACTACTGTGGTGGATTTGTCCGATGACGCAGTGGAGATTTTGCGTGTCGGTTGTGGTGATCCCAGTCCCTTTAAATAATGACCCAAGATACTTTGGTAGAGCAGCAAAAGCTGCCGTTGGCGTTTATTCGCGGCGAAGCCGTGGTTGAAAAGCCAGAAGATTTATATATCCCACCGGATGCCCTAGAAGTCGTACTCGAGACTTTTGAAGGGCCTTTGGACTTGCTGCTTTATCTTATCAAAAAGCACAAACTTGATGTCCTTGAGCTGTCTATTTTTAGCATCACCGAGCAATATATGCGCTATGTGGAAATGATGCGTGAGTTTCAATTGGAGCTAGCCGGTGAGTATTTGGTGATGGCGGCGCTGTTGGCGCAGATAAAATCGCGTTTACTGTTACCTGTGCATGAAGAGCTGGGCGAGGAAGAAGAAGACCCTCGCGCCGAGCTGGTCAGACGGTTGCAAGAATACGAACAATTTAAAAAAGCGGCGGAGCAGCTCGATGAATTGCCGCGCATGGAGCGCGATATTTTTACCGCTCATGCGTTAGTTGAAGAAGCGGCTATGCCTGAACCTTTATTTCCCGAGGTAGCGCTAGAAGAATTAATGTTGGCACTCAGTGATGTCATGGCCCGAGCCAAAACCTTTGAGCATCATCATATCACTCCTGAGCAGCTATCGACCCGGGCACGCATGAGCGCTATTTTAGCGCAATTACAAAACCACTCCGGTTATATTGATTTTGCCTTGCTATTTACCCCACAGGAGGGGCGCGCGGGCGTGGTGGTAACCTTTATTGCCATTTTGGAGCTGACCAAAGAGGGGCTTATTCACTGTCAGCAAGCCAATAGCGAAAGTGCCATTCATGTGCGTTTAAAAGAGCATGCTGCAGCGTGATTTGCATTGCCTTCTGGTGTAGCTCTGCCATAATAGCGCCCGCTACGGAGGTCTGAGCATGAGCATGCGACGCATTAGTGATGAGCAACTCATAGAGCTGATAGAAGCGGCTATTTTTGTTGCCCCTAAACCACTGACAAAAAAACAACTCAAAGAAACTGTACTCAGTGATATTAATGTGTCTTCTAAGCGCGTTAATGAAGCTTTAGAGGCCATCAGCGCGCATTATCAAACCCGAGGGATCCGCTTAGTGCACGTTGGCTCAGGCTATCGCTTTCAAGCGTGCAGCAGCTTAAGCCCTTGGCTCAGCAAGCTATTCCAAGAACGGGCACCGAAATATTCAAGGGCGTTAATGGAAACCCTGTCACTGATAGCCTATCGTCAACCTATAACCCGAGGCGAAATAGAGCAAGTGCGCGGTGTGACAGTTGCTAGCAATATTATGAAAACATTGCAGGAGCGCGGTTGGGTGAAGGTGATTGGCCATAAGGAAGTCCCTGGTCGCCCCGCGTTATATGCGACGACGAATGAATTTCTAGATTATTTTTCGTTGTCTGGCTTAGAAAAGTTGCCGCCGCTCCCTGAGCAGCAACAAAGCCAGATAGACAAGTTATTACATGATCCTTCTGTGAGAGAACCATCTGAATGAGTGAAAAGTTACAAAAAGTCCTAGCCAGAGCCGGTGTCGGCTCCCGTCGCGAGATGGAAAAGTACATCGAAGCTAACCGCGTGAGTGTTGATGGCAAAGTGGCGCGCTTAGGCGATCGCGTTGAGCCCAACCAAACCATTCGTGTTGATGGCCACATTGTCAAAGTTGAAGAGCCACAAGAGCGAGTGTGTCGGGTATTAATGTACCACAAACCTGAAGGTGAGCTGTGCACTCGTAAAGATCCTGAAGGGCGTCGTACGGTATTTGACAGACTACCGCGAATTGAAGGCGACCGCTGGATTGCCATTGGTCGTTTAGATATTAACACCTCAGGGTTGCTGTTATTTACCAACGATGGTGAGCTGGCCAATAGGGTGATGCACCCGAGCTACGAAATTGAGCGTGAATATTCGGTGCGCGTATTTGGTGATGTAACCAAAGAAGCAGTTCGCAACCTCACCAAAGGCGTGGAGCTCGATGATGGGCCGGCACGTTTTCATAGTGTTAAGCCTATGGGCGGTGAGGGGATCAATAAATGGTTTAACGTTACATTGAGCGAGGGACGCAACCGTGAGGTACGTCGTATGTGGCAATCTCAAGGGGTGGAAGTATCGCGCCTGATCCGCGTACGTTATGGCGATCTGGAGCTCAATAAGCGCTTACCACAAGGTGGCTGGGAAGAACTTGAACTCAGTAAAGTGAATTACCTGCGTAAGACCGTTAAGTTAAAGCCTGAAACACAAACTAAGTTATCGGTTGACCCTATCAAACGAAAAGACAAACGCGCTAAAGTGAACCGCATTAGAAAGGCTGTTAAAAAGCACAATCAGCGCGTGCAACAACAAAAGAAACGCCGTTAATTCAGATACAAAAAACGCCGCAATCAACGCGGCGTTTTTTACATCTATGATGTGCTAATCATTTCTTTTTAATTTGCGCATCCAACGACTGACCATTAACGTCACTAGAGTCATCACTCATTAAATAAAGGTAAGTGGGCATCAAGTCTTCAGGCGTTGCCAGCTTATCTTTGTCTTCCCCTGGGTAAGCGCTGGCACGCATACTCGTGCGGGTGGCGCCTGGGTTAATACAATTGATGCGAATATTGGTTTTATCGACTTCTTTCGACCATGTCTGCATCATGCCTTCGGTGGCAAATTTAGAAATAGCATAAGCCCCCCAAAATTCGCGGCCTTCGCGGCCAACGCCCGACGACGTAAACACAACCGATGCATTGTTTGATTTCTTTAATACAGGAAACAACGCTTTGGTCAGCATTGCTTGCGCAGTGACATTGACCTTCATGATGTTCTCGAAAGTGGATGTACAGAAATGTTCCATCGGGCCTAATGCACCCAGGATACCAGCATTGTTTAATAAGCCATCGAGCTTACCAAATTGCTGATCAATAGTGGCGGCCAGATCACGGTAATTTTGCTGCGTGGCGCCTTTTAAATCTAATGGAACAATCGCTGGTTGAGGGCCACCTGCAGCGACGATTTCATCGTAAACTGCTTCGAGCTTTTTAGTTGTTTTACCTAATAAAATTACTGTAGCACCGTATTTGGCATAGGTTAACGCGGCAACCCGGCCGATGCCGTCGCCAGCCCCAGTAATTAATATGACTTTTTCATCTAATGCATTTGCACTTGCTTGGTAGTTTTGCATAAGCTGCACCTAGAGCATGATCTTTTTAAGAATTTTACCATACTCAAATAACAAGTAATCGATTTAATTACAAAATTAAGTGGCGAAAGGCATAGGTTTACGTTAAGTTAAACTGGTCTAATGTGTCATTAACATTTTGCTATCTTTAATACACACATAATAAGCAGATAACAATAAAAAAGGTTTGGAGCCAACAACATGAAAAAATTGCTACTTCCTCTCGCTGTAGCGTCTGCGCTCGCTGGCTGTGGTGGCGGAGAAACGCTCGAAGACGTTAAAAATGAAACACCTACGGTTGTTCCGCAATCCACAGTGGTGTTTGACCCCGGTGCCGGGGAAATCTCCGTACCCAATGATCTGCTTTTAAGCGGCACCACCGATGGCACCTTGAATATTCCTGGTGAAGGCGATGATTACACTAACCCCCAACTGGCGCTCGGTGCGTTAGATGGGTGGTCGACGCAAATGCCATATGCCATTGATTTCGACTTTTCCCCAGGTGTAAGCCTTGATGCAACATCGGCTGCAACACCGGGTAATGTGCGTATTTTTGAAGTTGTGATGGGCGCCGACCAAAGCTCACAAACCTGCGCCCAAGTACCGGCAGGCATTGCTTGTGAATATGTTAAAGAACTTAACTTTGGCGTTGACTTTATCACCCAAGCCAGTGGTAATTCCGTGGCTGTTGTACCACTTAAGCCATTTACTCAAGGGCGCTCGTACATTACGGTATTGACCAACGGCCTGACCGACTCAGCCGGCAACGCCATTGCCCCGTCATCGACCTATGCTAGCGTTAGCAGTGAAGACCCACTTGTTACTGAGCAGCAACTGAGTTTGCAAGCGGTGATCAATAGTTACGAAGACGTTATTGTTGGCGGCAGTGACCTAAGCAAAGACGACATTATTTACTCAGCGGCGATGACCATGCAAAGTGCAGGTGAAGTGCTCGGCACGATTAAAAGCTTGCTTGCTGCGTCGCTCACTCAAGATAGCTTACCTAAGCCTGAGATGATGATCCCACAACAGCCCGCGCTCACAGTAGGTCAGGTTTTTGCGGCTCAAGGCATGCAAGACATTAATCCTGCATTTAACGCAGTGAGCTATGAAAAAGGCAGCATTGTTCTTCCTTACTACTTAAAAAGCCCACAAGGCAAAGAACTCAGTGATTTAAACAACACCTACTGGCAAGCTAACTGCGACAGCGCTGTAACCGTACTTGGTTACAAAGAGCAGGCTGGCGAAGCATTCCCTGAGCAACCAGTGAGTGAAAATGATGCGATATGTGCCGCTCTCAGCGGCGGTCAATTGCGTGATTTAAGCTTGGATGACAAACGTCACCTAACGAAATACAACACCATTCCGAAAGTGCAGAGCTATCGCAATATACCTGTACAGGTTACAAAACCGGCAGATTTAATGACCTTAAACGCTATCCGCAGTCAGCTTGGGCTTGATGCCATGAGCATGCCTGCTGCTGGTTGGCCAGTTGTTATCATGCAACATGGGATTACCAGTCGCAAAGAGGACATGCTGGCGTTGACTGCGGCGCTAAGTATTCAAGGTTTTGCCACCGTTGCTATCGACCACCCGGCTCACGGTGAGCGTGGAATCGATGTCGACAATGATGGCACTGACGATTTTAATGCGACCACAGGCTCTGTGCTTGCGTATATGAATTTGAATTCATTGCTGGTCGCGCGTGATAACTTACGCCAATCAGCTGCGGATTTATTGGGTTTGCGCCTAGGTCTTAATTTTGCCAACGACCCCATGCTCAACACGATGGATGTGGGCTTCGTCGGTCACTCCTTAGGTGCGGTTGTGGCCCCGGCTTTCTTATCTATGACGAATGCGGAGCTTGACCCTCAGGTTGATCCATTGTTTAAAGTGAACACTGTGGCACTTGGCAGTGGCGGCGGCGGTATCGCCAATTTCTTACTTGCTTCAGATTCATTTGGGCCATTTATCCAAGGTTCAGTATTAGCTGGCGCAGGAACCGATGAGTCAGCGGCGTTCGGCGCATTCCTACAAGAGGGCGCAGTCTCTAGCTGTGCACAATTTATTGATAACCAAGAGGCTTATGTTGGCTGTGGTTACCAAGCGTTTTTAGCGCAGTTAACAGCTCAAGGTGACACTGCCAGCTTGGCTAATATTCAAGGGTTGTTAACGCAGTTTACCTACGCTGCACAAACATTGCTTGATGCTGGAGACCCAACCAACTACGCAATGCGTGTAAACGCACAGCAAACCCCAGTTTACACCAGCGTGGTTGTGGGTGATGGCATGGAAAACAAGCCGGATACGGTGATCCCACCTATGGTTGAAAGCAACCCCATTGCCGGCACTATTCCACTTGCAATGATGATGGGCGCTGACAATGCAGCACAAACGCAGTTAGCAGATAGCCCACAAAGCTACCTTGTACGCTTTAGTAAAGGCCACCATGGTACCCTTTTGACGCCAGCTGCGAACCCGCAAGCAGGAGCAAGTGCAGCAGATAGCGCTGCAGCGAATGCTGAAATGCAACAGCAAGTAGCGACCTATCTGAAATCCAAAGGTACGATATTGCCTATCACTAATGAAGATGTGATAGCCCAGTAAGCACACTGGTTTCGACTATCAGCCGCGCAATTGCGCGGCTTTTTTGTGGCTAATGGCTGTGCTACATTGCCGTGCATCAACAATGAAAGAGGGACTCTAGGTGGAGTATATTTATGAATACGGGTTATTTTTTGCAAAAACCCTGACTTTTTTAGTGGCAATCGTCATTATCATCGCAATGATTGCAGGAGCGGCAAATAAACCTAAAAGTAAAGAAGGATCACTTCAGGTTGACGATCTCTCAGCAAAGTTAAAACAGTTGAAAGATGATTTTTTAGCAAACACCTTAGATAAAAAAGCTTTAAAAGCGCTGAAGAAAGAACAGAAAAAGGCAGCTAAAAGTGACAGCGGTGACGCAGAGCAAGGGCGCCTATACGTGATTGATTTTGTTGGCTCCATGGATGCTCATGAAGTCGAGAGCCTGCGTGAGGAAGTCACGGCGATTTTAACATTGGCCGATAAGCAAAAAGATAAGGTATTAGTGCGCTTGGAAAGCGGCGGAGGTGTTGTTCATGGGTATGGCTTAGCAGCGTCGCAACTAGCCCGTTTGAAAGCGGCGCACATACCACTGACCATTGCCATTGATAAAGTCGCCGCCAGTGGTGGATATATGATGGCATGTGTTGGCGATGAAATCATTGCTGCGCCTTTTGCTATTGTCGGCTCTATTGGTGTGGTTGCGCAAATACCAAACTTTAATAAGGTGCTAAAAAAGAACGATATTGATCTAGAGCTCATTACTGCAGGGCAGTATAAGCGCACCCTCACTTTGTTTGGTGAAAACACTGATGAAGGGCGAGAAAAGTTCCGCCAAGAAATTGAGCAAACGCACCAATTGTTCAAACACTTTGTCAGCGAGCATCGCCCTGAATTAGACTTAGGCACCGTCGCTACCGGGGAACACTGGTTTGCGATTGATGCCAAAGAAAAAGGGTTAGTGGATAGAATCACGACCAGTGATGATGAATTACTGGCACTGAGTAAAGAGCGACAAGCTTACAAAGTGAGCTATAAGAAAAAACAAGGCTTGGCGGATAAAGTCGCGCATAGCCTAAGCCTCGCGGTGGAAAAAGCAGGTTTAAAGATATGGTCTAAGGGTCAGCGCCTGAGACCTTAATTTAGATATAAAAAAACCCCGCCACAACGGCGAGGTTTTTTTATACAAGTAAGATTAGCTTCTTGCTTTGGGCTTATATTCTTCCAGTTCTTTAGCCGACTCGAGATCGTTAAAGACGGTCTCATCAAGCTGCCCTTCAGATTTGGCGACAACACAGGTAACCATACAATCACCGGTCACATTTACCGCTGTACGCGTCATATCTAACAATCTATCGACGCCGATAATAATCGCGATACCTTCGACGGGGAGCCCCACCTGATTCAGTACCATCGCCAGCATAATCAGGCCTACTCCTGGCACTCCAGCGGTTCCAACGGATGCCAATGTGGCGGTAAGAATAACCATTAGGTAATCTGAAATACTTAAATCGACACCAAACACTTGAGCGATAAACACGGTTGCACAGCCTTGCATGATGGCGGTGCCATCCATATTAATAGTGGCTCCCAGTGGCACAGTGAATGAGGCAACGGAGTTACTGGCACCGAGCTTTTTAGTCGCGGTCTCAAGTGTAATAGGCATGGTTGCACTGGAACTTGAGGTGCTAAACGCAAACAAACAAGTGTGCTTCATTTGCGATAAAAAGGTGACAGGATTTAAGCCAGTCAGCACTTTCAATAGGATAGAGTAGTTAATTAACCCATGGATCAGCAGCGCTGCGACCACCACACCGAAATACTTCATCAGGCTCCAAATAAGCCCCAGCTCAATGGTCGTAAACAGTTTTGCCATCAAACAAAAGACCCCGTAAGGAGCAATGTTCATAAGTAAGGTAACCAGTTTAAGAATGACGTTATTAAGGTCCTCAAAAACGGCGCTTAGGCGCTGGCCCGCTTCGCCACTGAGAGCCATTGCAATGCCGAATAGTAGCGCAAAAACAATGACCTGCAACATGTTACCACTGGCCATGGCATCAATAGGATTCGTGGGGAACATATTGATGATGACCTGAGCCAGCGTCGGCGCTTCTTTAGCATCAAAGGTCGCATCATTTGGCAAGGTGACGCCATCGCCAGGGCTTACTAACAGCGCTAAGGTAATGGCGACGGTGATGGCAATGGCGGTGGTACCCACATACATGGCGATGGACTTACCACCTAAACGACCTAAGGTTTTCGGGTCACTGAGGCTACAAGTACCACAAACGAGGGACACAAATACCAGTGGCACCACCAACATTTTTAAGCTGGCAATGAAGATTTGCCCGCCAATATTGAATAAACCGTCAACAAAAAAGCCTTTAACAGGAAAGGCAAACAAGCCTAAATCAAGTAATAATTCGTCTTCACCGGCCAAAATCAACTTGAACAAAAAGCCGACAACAACACCTAGCGCCATACCAATCATAATACGCGTGGTGAGAGACATTGAACCTTTTTCAGACATAGGTATGATTCATCTTCGTTATTGTAATTCGCTATAGCCTATCAGCGAAAATCACTCAATGCAGCGAAAAACGACAACTTTTTTCAAAAAAGGAATGCGTAATTCACTCATCCTGGGTTAATATTAAGTAAATAATTTAAACAATAAAACGTTAGGGAGAAGTCAATGCGTTTTGTGCGATTGCTCAGTGCCTCTTTACTGAGTTTACTTCTAGTCGCCTGCGGTGGCGGCGGCAGTTTAGAAGAAGGTGGTGACACGGGGGGAGATGGTAGTTCTTCCGGTAGTTATTCCATTACCGTAACCGTGGTGGACAGTGAAGGCAATGCAATATCTGCCGAAAATCCTATTTCTAATGATAACCCGGCGCAAGCAGTAGCAACGCTCAGCGCAACTTCAGGCTCTGTGTCTGGTAAGGCCATTGAGTTTAGCCTGCAGCAAGTAAGTGGCAATACCTTAGGTGAGCTAAAACCTGCTTCTGCACAAACGAACGCAGATGGTGTCGCACAGGTCACTATTGGTCCAGGTCAAGTGAAAGGCGCGGGTCGTGTAACCGCAACTTACATTCCGGCTGCTGGTAACGAGGTAACAGCGCAAGCGGATTTTACTACTCAAGGTGATGACGTTGTTGTGACCGAGGAAACCGCCGATGTTGACGTGTTACTGCTCACTGGTTGTAACGCTGGTTGGGATGATGATCGTGACAACGTGATGCTTGACCCTCGTGACCCAAATACCGGTTGTAATATCGTCAATAGCATTTCTTCTAACGAAGTGGGCGAGATTTACGTTGAAGTAACCAGCATTCAAAGTGGCGATGGCGTAGGCTCGGCAATCGTTAATGCCCAGACCTCAGTGGGAACGGTATTACCATCATCTGGTACTGCATTAACCGACTCGTTTGGCCGCGCTTTATTGCGTTTACAGCCAGGCAACCAAGGTGGCGCAGGCACGATTACCGCCGAAGCATTGGGCGTTACCGACACCACCAACTTTGCTGTGGGTGTGGTAGATTTAGAGCTGACAGTTGATAACGGCTTGGCAACGGATAACAACAATAATGTTATTCCTCTTAAAGCCGGTGGCAGTACGGTTATCGAAGTGCAGCTTCGCGACGAGGAAGGCAACCTATTCCAAACTCCGACCGATGTGGAATTTAGCTCTACTTGTGCGGCCAGTGGTCAGTCTACTTTGGATGACAAAGTAAAATCGCGTGCCGGTATTGCTACAGCAACGTACCGCGCGAACGGTTGTAACATTGAAGATAACGTCACTGTAACAGTAGAGACTGGCGGTAAAAACTACACCGCGACAACTATTATTCCGGTTGAAGCGTCACCTGTACAATCTATTCAATTTATGGATGTAAGTGAGGCGTTTATCGCTCTTCCTCCGGGTGAAGGCGGTGTACCTACCCAATCTGTGGTGCGCTTTAAACTTCTTGATGAAGATGGCAACCCAGTCGCTCAAGACCGCATCGACTTTCGTTTGACTGACGGCACCGGTGAAGCGGCACTGACTCAGGTAACAGGTAATACCGATAACAACGGTGTGGTACAAACTACAGTGACATCAGGTGTGGTGCCTGGTGCCCTAGTTGTAAAAGCCTGCTATGTGCCAAAAGCAGACGTAGCGGCATTGCCTGAAGGTGATGATTTAACCTGTTGGGTTGATGAATATGAAGCCTGCCAAGCAGCCGATGCCCCAAGCTCTTGTCCTGAAGGCGAACTTCGACTTATTCCGCTAAGTGAGCAAATCAGCTCAGTATCGAGTTTGCTCACTTTAAGCTCAGGCGTGACCGATCAGAACAGCTTTGATTTAAGCGCCGACGTTATTAACTCCAACTCGCTTTATTACAACGGTGTGGTATCTAATCTTACGGTATTTTTTGGTGACCAATTTAACCAACTAAGTGGCGATGGCGTTGAAGCAACGGTACTTGCTGAGGCAGGCGCTACAGGAGTGATCGATGGCACGCAGTTTAACCCAACCTTTAAATGTCAAACGACTGATGCAGCCTGTACCATTCAATGGCGTAGCCAAGGTGATAGACCATTTGAAGACTATAAATGGGGTAACCGTATAGGCGATATCGACGGCAATCCATCTACTACCGAGGGCATTAATCCAAAAACTGGCGAACAAAACTGTGACCCATATTTTGGTGCAGCTGCGCCTTGTATCAACGGTATGATACGCGCTAAAAACGATCCCAACGGTATTGTTATGGGCGGGCGTGTTACGGTAATGGCGGTAGCCAAAGGCCAAGAAAACTTTGTTGATGAAGAGTCGAGCGGTGGTGTCACTCGCCGTAACGGCCTGTTCGATATTGGTGAGTATTATCAAGAGTATGACTTAAGCGAAGCCTTTATCGACCATAACGAAAATGGCACCTTCGACAAAGCCAACTGCGATCCAACACCTGGACCGACTGACCCTTGTTCAGAGTTACTCTCGCGAGGCGGTCATAACGAAACTTGGCGTGACCTTGATAACGATGGCATCTTTGATGAAGCGGACGGCAAATACAATGGTCTATTGTGCTCACAAGAGGCTGAAGCGGCCGGTGAATGTACTCGTGAGCTGATTGAAGTGCGTAGCAGTGTAGAGCTAGTGATGTCTGGCGATAAGCCTTTTGTACGCTTTGCGATTGATTCGAACAGCTGTACAACCGATGCGCAGCGCGAATTGGAGTCTACTAACGTTGATGGTAAATGTGATATTAGAGAAGTCAATGTAAGTACGGAAGACGAAGGCGGACTCGCTTTTCAAGATATCCATATTTACTACAGTGACGAGTTTGGTAATCCTTTACCTGCCGGGACTGAAGTAGAAATCACTTCGAGCAATGGTGACTTGGACCTTATCAGGCACACCGCAACCCTAGGCAATACGAACAGTGATAAACCTTCACATTCTATTGTTAAAGTATCTAGAGAAGCACAAGGCAACCAAAAAGATACAGGTGCTTTGGTAATTACCTTTACCATTCCATCAGGATTTGATGGTGGTGATGCCACGGTAGTATCTGCATCAATGACTGTTGTTGATAACCAATAATAGCTCGTGTTATTAAACAAAATGCCAACCACTCGGTTGGCATTTTTGTTTCTATTCCTATATATTGCCCGGCGTTAGCCTGTGCACCGGTGATTAATCACCATAACGGACAAAATCACAGCAATAGCTGGTCAAAAAATCGCTGATTAGATAAAAGTTTAGCGTCAAAGCTTGTAACAATAGGTGTTTGTAGATATACCTATATTTATTCGTGCCCACGAACAAGGGCAATCATTATAAAAAGAGATAGGTCAACTTAGGCTATTATGGGCAAATCGCTAGTCATTGTAGAGTCTCCTGCAAAAGCAAAAACAATTAATAAATACCTAGGCAAGGACTATGTTGTTAAGTCCAGCGTAGGTCACGTACGCGACCTTCCTACCTCTGGGTCAGGTAAGGCAAAGGCGCCTGCGGCAAAATCCCCCGCCGAAGTGCGCAAAATGGCCCCTGAGGAAAAAGCCGCCTATAAAAAGAAGCGTGACTATCAAAACCTAGTTGCACGCATGGGTATAGACCCAGAAAAAGGCTGGGAGCCTCACTATGAGGTGTTACCCGGTAAAGAAAAAGTTGTTCAAGAATTAAAAAAACTCGCCGAAACGGCAGATGAAATTTATCTCGCAACGGATTTGGATAGAGAAGGGGAAGCCATTGCATGGCACCTTGAAGAGATTATCGGCGGTGATAAGTCGAAGTACAAACGGGTGGTTTTTAACGAAATCACCAAAAATGCCATTCAACAGGCCTTTTCTACCCCGGGCGAGCTGAATACCGATATGGTACAGGCTCAGCAAGCGCGACGCTTCCTAGACCGTGTTGTTGGCTTTATGGTCTCGCCTTTGTTGTGGCAAAAGGTGGCGCGCGGGTTATCTGCTGGGCGCGTGCAGTCCGTTGCCGTTCGTCTTCTCGTGGAACGCGAGCGCGAAATCAAGGCCTTTATCCCGCAAGAGTTTTGGGATATTCATGCTGATGTACAAGCCAAAGCCGATGCGTTACGTCTTCTGGTAACCAAAGAGCAAGGTAAAGCCTTTAAACCGGTTAATAAAGACCAGGCAGAGGCCGCTGTGGCGCAGCTGCAATCGGCTCAGTACCAAGTTACCGACGTTGAAGAAAAACCGAGTAAAAGCCGCCCAAGTGCGCCTTTTATCACCTCCACCATGCAACAAGCGGCCAGTACGCGCTTAGGTTATGGCGTTAAAAAGACCATGATGCTAGCGCAACGTCTTTACGAAGCCGGTTATATTACCTATATGCGTACTGACTCGACTAACTTGTCACAAGACGCTATCGCCATGTGTCGCGGTTATGTGGCCGATAATTTTGGCGACAATTACTTGCCGGAAAAGGCCAATATTTACAGCGCAAAAGGCAACGCGCAAGAAGCGCACGAAGCAATCCGACCGTCAGATGTGAACGTTCTTTCAGGGCATGTTGAGGGTGTTGATGCTGACGCTAAGAAATTGTATGAGCTTATTTGGCGTCAATTTGTTGCCTGCCAAATGGTGCCAGCGCAATACGATTTAACCACAGTGACGGTTACAGCGGGTGAGTTTGAGCTTAAAGCCAAAGGCCGCGTATTGCGCTTTGATGGTTGGACCCGAGTGCAACCTGCCGTGCGCAAGAAAAGCGATGAAGAGCAAGCGCTGCCAGCATTGAGTGTCGGTGATGAATTAAGCTTAGATAAGCTGGACCCACAACAGCACTTTACCAAGCCGCCAGCGCGATACAGTGAAGCAAGCTTGGTTAAAGAGCTTGAGAAGCGCGGTATCGGTCGACCCTCAACCTATGCTTCGATCATCGGCACTATTCAGGACAGAGGCTATGTGCGGGTGGAAAACCGTCGTTTCTTCGCTGAAAAAATGGGTGAAATCGTCACCGATCGCCTTGTTGAGAACTTTACCGAGCTGTTGAACTACGACTTTACCGCCAAAATGGAAGAGCGCCTGGATGATATTGCCGAGGGCGAGCGTCAGTGGACTCAAGTGCTGGATAACTTTTATGCTGACTTCTCGGAAAAGTTAGCCATTGCCAGTGGCGATGAGGCGCAAGGCGGAATGCGTCAAAACCAAATGGTCGAGACTGACATTGATTGTCCTAGCTGTGGCAGAAAAATGGGGATCCGCACAGCATCAACCGGTGTATTTTTAGGTTGTACTGGGTATAACTTGCCACCTAAGGAACGCTGCACCACCACCATGAACCTCACGCCTGGTGAGGAAGCGGTCAATGCCGATGAAGTTGAAGATGTTGAAACATCAACACTGATGCAAATGAAGCGTTGCCCTAAATGTGAAACCGCCATGGATTCATATTTAATTGATGAAACCCGAAAACTGCATGTCTGTGGTAATAATCCCGCGTGCAGTGGCTACCTCATTGAACAAGGGCAGTTTAAGCTCAAGGGCTATGATGGTCCGATTATTGAGTGCGATAAGTGTGGCGCCGATATGGAGCTGAAAAACGGTCGCTTCGGTAAGTATTTTGGCTGTACCAATGAAGACTGTAAAAATACTCGTAAACTGCTTAAAAATGGCGAGCCGGCACCACCTAAAGAGGACCCGGTGCACTTGCCAGAGCTTGAATGCGAGAAATCGGATGCCTATTTCGTGCTGCGTGATGGCGCAGCCGGTATATTCTTGGCTGCCTCTACTTTTCCTAAGTCACGGGAGACTCGGGCACCTAAGGTTTCTGAATTAAAGCGTTTTCGCGATCGTATATCACCTAAATTTTACTATTTAGCCGATGCGCCAGAGACTGACTCTGATGGTAACCCAGCGGTAGTACGTTTTAGCCGAAAGACTAAGTCGCAGTATGTAATGACAGAAGTCGATGGTAAAGCGACTGGCTGGAAGGCAACCTACGAAAATGGTAAATGGGTTGAAGAAGAGAAAAAGAAAGCGAAAAAGAAAAAGTAACCCGCAGAAAAAAGAAAAAGCCGCTCACAATGATTGAGCGGCTTTTTTATTCCCCTAGGCCCATATTAGGCAAGTGGCTATTTGATATTCACTTGTTGTACGTGCTGGTAACCATTGTCACTGAGCTCGTCATTGACACAGTCGAGCACATACTGATACTGGCTTTGCGCATCAATGTCATCTTCCGTGGCCCAGTCTAGGCACATCTGCGTGTGCTCCTTGATTATCTCCTCGGGGGCGACTGGTAGGTCATCGCTGGCAAAAGCACTTTGTAAGCCAATAGCAAACAGCGCACTTAAAACAAGGTATTTCATTGCATAGTTCCTCTTTGGAAAGTGCTTTATTTTTAGCTTAATCGTCGGTTTTTAGAAAGTGAGTTATTTTTATCGTCAAGATAACCGACGTTGTCCTTGGGTGAGCAACATGACTTTTGAACAAGCACAAAAAAAGCACCCCGTAGGGTGCTAAAAAATGTCACGTTTTATGACACAAGGGAAGGGGTTAAAGACGAGCAAACCAACAGCCAAATGCAGGTAAATGCAGTGTTTGGCCTTGCAATCGCCCAGTGTGATGGCGCAACGAATCTTGATATTGATGACTGGGCGCGTGCGTTACTTCGACACTCACGGGTTGCTCCGATAGGTTAAAATAACAACATATGGACTCATCACCGTGGTTGCGGATAAAGGCAAGAACGGGCTCATGAGTATCAATAAAGTGAATGTCACCTTCAACTAACGCACGATGCTGACGCCGCCAAGCCATAAATTCGCTGTAGGCATTGAGCGTTGAATGAGCATCCTGTTGTTGTTTGGCAACATGTTGTAGGCTGTGAGCATGACTTACCGGCAGCCATGGTTTTACCGTGCTAAACCCGGCGTGCTCACCGTCTTGCCAAGGCATCGGCGTGCGACAGCCATCACGGCCTTTAAAATTGGGCCAAAAAGTGATGCCATAGGGGTCTTGCAAATCTTCGAATGCAACATCCGCTTCGCCTAATGCCAGTTCTTCGCCTTGATACATGCATACACTGCCACGTAGGGAGCCAAGCAGTGCGGTCAACATTTTTACTTGTTCAGGGTTAACTTCGCCGTTTTTTGCCCAACGGCTGGCAACACGCTCCACATCATGATTACTAAACGCCCAGCAAGGCCAGCCCTCGAGCATATTCGCCTCTAAGGTCTCAACCGTTTTACGAATATAGGCGCTGCTGTAATCATCGGTTAGTAGCTCGAAACTATATCCCATATGCAGCTTGTCGCCGCCGCTGGTGTATTCGGCCATGGTCGCAAGGGAATCCTCAGACGAAATCTCCCCAAGTGCTACCGTGCCTGGGTATTTGTCGAGTAAGGCACGAATATCGCGCATAAAGTCGAGGTTTTCAGGTTGCGTGTTGTTGTAGTAGTGGTATTGAAAAGCGTACGGGTTATCTTCGCTAAAACCACGGCCTTGACGCTTTTCTTTTGGCTTTGCCGGGTTATCACGTAATTGAGCGTCGTGATAGCAAAAGTTAATGGCATCTAAGCGGAAGCCATCAACGCCTTTTTTAAGCCAAAACTCCACGTTATCCAGCACCGCTTGGCGCACTTGCGGGTTATGAAAATTAAGGTCTGGCTGCTCGGTGAGGAAGTTATGCAAATAATACTGTTCGCGACGAGGTTCCCATTGCCATGCCGGGCCGCCGAAAATGGATAGCCAATTGTTAGGCTGCGTGCCATCTTCTTTAGCGTCTGCCCACACGTACCAATCAGCATAGTCATTATTGTTTGATTCGCGGCTTTGCAAGAACCAGGGATGCTGATCAGAGGTGTGGCTCAATACCTGATCAATAATGATTTTAATATCGCGCTGATGTGCTTCGGCGATCAGTTCATCGAAGTCGCTAAGATCGCCAAAAATAGGGTCAATATCACGATAGTCGCTGATGTCATAACCGAAATCCTTCATTGGCGATTTGAAGAACGGTGAGATCCACACCGCATCCACACCCAAGCTTTTTATGTAATCAAGGCGGTTAATAATACCTCGGAGGTCGCCAATTCCATCGCCGTTTGTATCTTGAAAGCTGCGGGGGTAAATCTGATAAATTACCGCACCTTTCCACCAAAGAGGGTTCGCCATGTTTCGCTCCAGAACATCGGTTAATTTTTTTGCTTGGCAAAGAATACGGCAACCTCAGAACGCTTGTAAAAAATCTGCATACGTATGCATGATGTATTCGTATGCAAAAGCGCATTAGGTGGCTTTAGTGTTTGCTTGGCTTTGCTACCAAATTGGTACCAAAAGGCTGTTTACCAATGGAAACGGTGCCATTGAGTTGGCTGGTTCCGGTAATCGGGTCTTGCACTTATTTAAGGCGATTCAGCCCACCAGTGCACTAAAGTAGTGCGAAAATAAATGGTAAGACCAATTGCCACATCACAATATGGGCTCTTACTATCATGTTCTCAATAGCCCTACTAGTAAGGGATGTGGGCTTATTTATGGGTTCAGGGGGCTGGCGTAGGCTAGGGCAGCGTATTGATGGGGGGGTTAAATTGTAACTGTGCTGTAAAGGCTAGCAAGCTCGCATATTTACTGGATTGTTGCTAATTTTGATGTAACTAAAATGTAAAATATTGCAGCTGCAATTACATTGAATACGTATGCATAAGTTTGTTAATAATTTAAGACGAGCGTTAGTATTTTTTGCGACAACAACACGAGCCAAATTGGTGCAGCGCTAACTACCACCAATTGGTCCTAATAAAATGGTTAATCGGGATAAAACACTATGTCTATGTTCAAACCAAGTATGCTAACGCTTGCACTGTTGAGTGCCGGTTTAGGTAGCCAAGTCGCGTATGCTCAAGGCAACGAAGCGCAGGCGCAAGCCGATGAGCAGCAAGATGTTGAAGTGATTGAAGTACGTGGCTTTCGCCGCAGTGTCGTCGAGTCAATCAATACCAAGCGTTTTGCAACAGAAGTGGTAGAGTCAGTGTCTGCGGAAGACATTGGTAAATTACCAGATTCGTCTATTGCTGAATCTATTGCTCGCTTACCTGGTTTGACTGCACAGCGCCTAGACGGTCGCGCATCACGTGTCAGCGTACGTGGTTTTAGCGAAAACGAGAGCGCCACCACCTTTAATGGTCGTGAACAAGTCTCTATCAGCGACAACCGTGGCGTAGAGTTCGACCTTTACCCGTCAGAAATTATGAGCGGTGTAACGGTCTATAAAACACCGAGTGCGTCACTTGATGCTGAAGGCATTGCCGGTGTTATCGATATGCAAACAGTCCGCCCACTAAGCAAGGGCGAGCAGGTCATTCAGTTTAACGGTCAGCTTGAGCAAACTAGTTTCGATAAACTAAATCCAGACGGCGATGACAAAGGCTTCCGTGGTACGGTTTCTTACATTGATCAGTTCGCTGAAGATACCTTTGGCGTTGCTTTTGCTTATACAACGATGAGTTCACCCAACCAAGAGAAGCGTTGGAACTCATGGGGCTACCCTGAATTTACCACAGACTCAGGGGAAACTTATTCAATCTTGGGTGGGGCGAAACCTTTTGTGCGCTCATCAACGCTCGAGCGTGACTCTGCGATGTTAGTGCTTGAATACGCGCCTACCAGCGACTTGAGCATGACCTTTGACGCGCTTTATGTTGATTTTACTGACGAAAAAATTCTTCGTGGTATTGAAGTCCCGTTTGCATGGGGTCAAGGCTCAATCTCTCCTGAGAGCGCAACGGTTGATGCAGACAGCGGCTTTATCACCAGCGCCTTAACAGAAGGTCAACGCGTTGTCGTTCGTAACGACTTTGAAGAGCGTAAAGCGGATCTGAGTCAGTTTGGCTTTAATGTAGAATACCTCCTTAGTAACGACTGGGAGCTGGAATTTGACGCCAGTCGCTCCGAAGTAGAGCGGCAAGTATGGAGTATCGAAAGCTACTCAGGTACAGGTCGTGGTGATAATAACGGTATTTCCGATAATATCGGTTATGCCTTTGATGATGGCAACACCGGCGCCCAATTCTCGCACCAGCTTGATTACAGCGACTTCAACCTTATTCAATTAGGTGGGCCTTTATCTTGGGGCTCCAGTGCGGCATTAAATAATCAATATGGCTTAACCGGCACGCCATATGAGAATACCGCGCAAGATGGCTTTATTAATGCCCCAGAAGTGGAAGACGAATTAACTACGTTGAAATTGGCCGCTAGCAAGGCAATGGATAACGCCTACATCAGCGGTGTGGAATTTGGCGTGTCTTATCGTGACCGTGAGAAAACCAAGGTCTCTGAAGGCTACTTTATGACTTTGGCTGATTTCTCTTACCCAGAGAACGTCGGCATGCTCGAAGTGCCTGAGCAGTATCGTCTTGGCAGCGCCGATTTAAGCTTTATTGGCATGGGCCCAATGGTCGCTTACGATACCCGTGCACTCGTGGATGACGGTTACTATAATCTGCTGCGTGAAAGCTTAACCGACTCTAAGCACTTAACACGTTCATGGACAGTGCAAGAAGAAGTCACCGCCGCTTTTGTACAAGCCAATATTAATGCAGAGCTAGGTGATATTCCAGTAACGGGTAATGTCGGTGTGCGTTATGTGTATACCAAACAGTCGTCACAGGGTAATGCCTTTAATGTCGTTGATGGCCTCGTTGTGGCCGAACCCACCGATATTAGCCACGACTACAGCAATGTGCTGCCGAGCCTAAACCTTAACTTTGCTCTAAATGAGCAGCAAACGCTGCGTTTTGGTGCGGCGAAAACCATCTCTCGTGCGCGCTTAGATGAAATGAATGCCTCAATCAGCGCCTCGTACAATGCCCAGCAGCCAGATGAAAACGGCAATTATTGGTCGGTATCCGGCGGCAACCCGGAGCTTGAACCCAAAGAAGCGACGGGCTTCGACTTAAGCTATGAGAACTACTTTAGTGAAGAAGGTTACTTCTCGGCAGCGGTGTTCTATAAAGACCTGAACCAATGGATTTTTGACGGTAACTATGAGATTGACATGAGCGGCGTGGCGGACCCGGCTACTGGTGAAATTCCACCAAATAGCACCGGTACCGGCTCAGGTAAAATCAATGGCGGTGGCGGTGACCTGTGGGGTTACGAGCTCTCTGTGGCATTACCGTTTAACTTATTCGCCGATGAGCTAGAAGGTTTTGGCCTACTGGCCAGCCATACCGGTGTTGAGCAGGATATGGAAGACCCCAATGGTAACGATTATGAACTACCGGGTTTGTCTGACAGCATTCAAAGCTTAACCGTGTACTATGAGCGCTATGGCTTCACCGCACGTACGAGCATGCGTAAGCGTAGTGACTTTAAAGGCGATATCTACGGTGTGGGTTTCTCAACTGACCAAGTCGATATCCAAGGTGAAACCATCTGGGATGCACAGCTTGGGTATGACTTTGCTGATTCCGGTATTCAAGGCCTAGAGAGTCTAGAGATTACTTTCCAAGTGCAAAACATCACCGAAGAGCCGTTTATCTCGCTACAAGGTGACAATGCCCTGCAAGTACGTGATTACCAAGATTATGGTCGTACCTACTTGCTCGGTTTCAAGTATGAGCTATAACTCTTAACTGTCGTAACTTGTTTAAAAAGCCCTTGAATTTTCAAGGGCTTTTTTGAAGTTAACAGCTAATAGCGGGGCACACAGAGATGGCAAATATTAATCGGGTGGTGATCTTAGGAGGCGGCACAGCAGGGTGGTTAAGTGCCGCGTTGCTGGCAAAAATGCTGGGTAAACAGCTGAGTATCACCTTAGTGGAGTCCAGTGATATTGGAACTGTCGGTGTCGGCGAAGCGACCATACCGCCGATTGTCGCTTTTAACAACGCCTTGGGGATTGATGAAAAAACGCTGATAAAGCGCACCGGGGCGACGATCAAATTAGGGATCCAGTTTGAAAACTGGGGCCGCAAGGGCGACAGCTACATGCATGCGTTTGGTCATTTAGGTAAAGCGCTGCCCTTTTGTGATTTTCATCACCTTTTTCACCATGCAAAAGAGCAAGGTCTTGGCCATTCGTTGTGGGATTACTCACTTAATTTCCAAGCAGCAAAAGCAGGGCGCTTTGCACCACTGCGGCATTTACCCAATACCCAGTTAGCCGGTACTGAGCATGCGTATCATTTTGACGCCAGCTTGTATGCGCAACTGTTGCGCGAGCGCGCCGAACACTTTGGCGTTCAGCGTATAGACGCTAAGGTTGATAAGGTTGAGCAACGTGATAACGGCGATGTGCAGGCGTTGGTGTTGCAATCAGGCGAGCGCGTAGAAGGGGACTTATTCATTGATTGCAGTGGTCAACGAGCACTGTTGATAGCGCAAACCTTAGGGGGCGGTTTTGAGGATTGGTCACACTGGTTACCGTGCGACCGCGCCATCGCTGTGCAATCGCATCACGGCGACGATAAAGACCCGTTACCTTATACCCGCTCCATCGCTCATGATAGCGGTTGGCAGTGGCAAATCCCGTTGCAGCATCGCGTTGGTAATGGCTTAGTTTACTGCTCTCGCTACCTCGATGACGACCAAGCCAAGGCGCAGTTACTAGCAAACCTTCCCGGTGAGGCATTGCATGAGCCCCGGGTGATCCCATTTCGCACTGGTGCTAGGCGCCAGCAATGGCACAAAAATGTGGTCGCCATCGGTTTAAGCAGTGGCTTCCTTGAGCCCCTTGAGTCCACCAGTATCCATTTGATTCAAACTGCGGTGATCCGCTTATTGAAACATTTTCCACACCAAGGCATTGCCCCCGCCTCGGTGCGTGCATTTAACCGCTTATTTAGCACCGAAATGGCGCAAATTCGCGACTTTATTATTCTCCATTATGCCCTCAATCAGCGCCAAGATAGTCGTTTTTGGCGTTACTGCGCCGATATGGAACTGCCGCCATCTCTCAGCGAGCGTATCGCCCAGTTCCAACAAAGCGGGCAAGTGTATCGTTATCAAGATGAACTCTTTGCCGAAGTGGCCTGGCAGCAGGTATTGATCGGTCAAAACTGTTGGCCCCAACAGCACCACCTGCTGGCTGAGCAATTATCAAATGAGCAACTTGATGAATTACTGCAAAGTTTGCGCACACTGATTAATCAGGCAGTGCAAAATATGCCGAGCCACCAACAATTTATTCAAAGGAATCTAAGCTAATGCGTGTATTTATGGTGTTATTAGCCTTATTGGCACTACCCTGTCAGGGCCTCGAAGTAGCGCCAAAACATTGGTGGGTAGGAATGCAAAACCCCGATGTGCAATTACTGCTGCATGCACCAAATACTGCCCAGCGGCAGTGGCAGTTACGCCCATACGACGGCGTTAAACTAACGCGTCAGCATCATCTTGACTCCGACAACTATCAGTTTCTCAGCGTGCATATCGGTGCCCAGGCGCGTCCAGGCACACTGCAGTTTGTCGCCGACGATGGCACTCAATTTGACTATCAGCTCAAGGCGCGGGCGCACGATTCAAAGCAACGTCAAGGGTTTAGCAGTGATGATGTGATCTACCTTATTAACCCCGATCGCTTTGCTAACGGCAACGTGCATAACGATAACCACCCCAGTATGGTAGAAAAAGTCGAGCGCCAGGCGCGCGACGGCCGCCGTGGCGGTGATTTACAAGGGATAACCGAGCGTCTCGATTACCTAAAGCGCATGGGCTTTACGCAACTATGGCTCACTCCAGCGCGAGAAAATAATATGGCCACAGGGTCATACCATGGGTATGCGATGACCAACCTGTATGCCATCGACCCGCGCATGGGCGGCAATGAGGCCTATTTTGATATGGTGGCGCAAGCCGCTGAGCGGGGCATCGGGGTGATCATGGATATGGTGCCCAATCACATTGGCGCCAATCACCCATGGGTAGCCGACAAACCGAGTCGAGATTGGATTAACAATGGCGGTGAGTTTTTGGCTAATAATCATCGCCGACAAACGGTGATGGACCCTCACAGCAGCGTATACGATCGCACTCGCTTTAACGATGCGTGGTTTGTACCAGCAATGCCCGACCTGAATCAGCGTGTAGACGAGCTGAGCACTTATTTGATTCAGCACAGTATATGGTGGATTGAGCAGGCCGGGCTTAGCGGTATTCGCGTCGATACCAATTCCTATTCCGATAAAGCCTTTATGGCCCGTTGGAGTCAGGCCATTATGGCCGAGTATCCCAACTTCAGCATTGTTGGTGAAGAGTGGACCACCAATCCAGGAATTATTGCTTATTGGCAGCGCGGCAAACACAACCAAGACGGTTTTAGCACCGGCATCAATTCAATGATGGACTTTCCGTTGCAAGCGGCTCTGGTCAAAGCCCTCAATGAAGAGCCCGGTTGGCACACCGGCTGGGTACGGGTGTATCAAAGTCTCGGTAATGATTTTATGTATGCCAACGCCGATGACCTGCTGGTGTTTGCCGATAACCATGACATGAGCCGCATATACACCCAGCTCGGGCAAAGCGTTAACAAAACCAAGTTGGCAATGACACTGATGCTTACTATTCGTGGCATTCCCCAAGTCTATTATGGTACCGAGGTGTTACTTGATAACACCCCTTCGGATGCCCATGGGGATATTCGTATTGAGTTCCCCGGCGGTTTCAGTGGCCATCAAGCCGATGCCATCACTGGGCAAGGCTTGAGCGCAGAGCAAACACAGATGCAAGGCTATCTGCGCACCTTATTGCAGTTGCGCAAACAACATAGCGCGCTGCGTCAAGGTCGGATGGTGCACTTTGCTCCCAAGGACAATGTCTACCTGTATGCCCGTATTGATAATGAGCAGCGCATTGTGGTGATATTGAACAAAGGCGGTAAACAGCACCTAGAGCTGGCGCCTTATACCGAGATTTTACAAGGCGCAAAGCAGGCCAAAAACCTGCTAAGTGGTGAGATGTTACGGTTAAATCAAACGCTGGCAATCGGCGCTGAACAAGCCATGATTTTAGCACTGCAATAGAGTGAATACGTATGCACGGCATATCAAAGGGGCCGTGGAGAACGTAGTATTTTTGTCATAAAAGAAATAACAAAGTGTACCCATGAAAGACAACAAGTTAACAACCACGCTACTGGCTGGGTCATTGGCTGTAGCCCTGCTAGGCTGTTCTGAAAACACCAGTTCCTCGCACAGCAAAGACGCTGAAAAAGAGCTGCAACAAGATGCCGAGCAAGTACAAAAGCCGGTGGTCTACCAAGTGTTTACGCGCTTATTTGGTAACACCAAGCAAACTAATAAACCATGGGGCACGCTCAGCGAAAATGGCGTAGGCAAATTTGCCGATTTTGATGACAAAGCCCTCGCGGGGATTAAAGAGTTGGGAGTGACCCATATTTGGTATACCGGGGTGTTACACCACGCTACGGTCACCGACTACAGTGACTTCGGACTACCAGGTGATGATCCTGATGTGGTTAAGGGGCGGGCGGGCTCACCCTATGCCATTAAAGATTATTATAACGTTAACCCCGATCTAGCGGCGAAACCAAGCGATCGCTTACAAGAGTTTGAGGCCTTGATTGCCCGTACTCATGAGCAGGGCATGAAAGTGCTCATCGACATTGTGCCTAATCATGTCGCGCGTGATTATCACTCGGTATCTAAGCCCGAGGGAGTAGCGGATTTCGGCGCCAATGACGATACCAGCGTCAGCTATCGCCGCGATAACAACTTTTATTACGTGGTCGGTGAGTCATTTAAAGTACCGCAGTCGCCGCATTATCAAGTGCTCGGGGGGATGAGCCACCCCAAGGCCGATGGCCACTTTGCGGAAACCCCAGCGAAATGGACCGGCAATGGCGCGCGCAAGGCGCAGCCTGATATCAACGATTGGTACGAGACGGTAAAGATCAATTATGGTGTCAAACCCGATGGCAGCTATGACTTCCCGCGTTTGCCTGAGGACTATGCGAACAAAGATTACCGAGCTCACTACCAGTTTTGGCAAGATAAATCCCTACCGGATAGCTGGTATAAATTCCGTGATATCACTCAGTACTGGCTGGCCAAAGGCGTGGATGGCTTTCGCTATGATATGGCAGAAATGGTGCCGGTAGAGTTTTGGAGCTTCCTAAACTCCGCTATTAAAATAACCAACCCCGATGCCTTCTTACTTGCCGAAGTGTATAACCCAAGCCTATATCGCCCTTATATTCACCAAGGGAAAATGGATTACCTGTACGACAAGGTGGGTTTTTATGACACCTTAAAAGCCATTATTCAGGGCCAGCAAGGTGCGGATACTTTGCTTGCTAAGCACCAAGAGGTGGCGGATATTGAGCAGCACATGTTGCACTTTTTAGAAAACCACGACGAGCAGCGTATCGCCAGCAGCGATTTCGCCGGCGACATGAACTGGGGCAAGCCCGCGATGACGGTATCGACCTTAATCGGACGCTCGCCAAGCATGCTCTATTTTGGCCAAACGGTGGGCGAGGATGGCTCCGAAGAGCCCGGGTTTGGCGACCCAACGCGCACCAGTATTTTTGACTACATTGGGGTGCCTGCTCATCAACAGTGGATGAATAATGGCGCCTTTGACGGTGCACTGCTGAGCCCAGAGCAGCGCCAATTACGGCAGTTTTATGTCCAACTTATGGCCCTTAATTCGTTGCCTGCCATTGTCGGCGGTGAGCTGCAGAGCGTTGCCAACTCACAACCAAAGCAGGTGGTTAGCTTTGTGCGCCAACTCGCGCAGCAGCGCATTCTCGTGGTGGCTAACTTCGCGCAGCAGCCACAGTCTGTGCGTATTGATATCGCCAGTGGCGAGGGGGAAACCTTACTAGGCACAGAGCCACAATTCGATGCCCAAGGCATCAGCTTAACATTGCCATATCAGGGTGTCAGTGTGGTGCAATTAGGAAGTAAACAATAATGCAAAATGAAAGACCCAGCTTAAGCTTTTGGCAAATATGGAACATGTGCCTCGGATTCATGGGGATCCAGTTTGGCTTTGCGTTGCAAAACGCCAATGTCAGCCGCATTTTCCAAACGCTCGGAGCAAAAATCGATGACATCCCCATTTTATGGGTGGCGGCGCCGCTTACCGGGCTTATCGTGCAACCGATTATTGGTTATATGAGTGATAAAACCTGGGGGCGCTTAGGACGTCGCCGTCCGTATTTCTTTTACGGTGCGATCGTCACCACGGCGGCCTTAGTGGTAATGCCTAACTCACCAACACTGTGGGTTGCGGCGGGCATGTTATGGATTATGGATGCGTCAATTAACGTCACCATGGAACCCTTTCGTGCATTAGTCGGTGATAACTTGCCGAACAAGCAACGTGCGCTCGGCTACTCACTACAAAGCTTTTTCATTGGCGTGGGGGCGGTGGTCGCCTCCAGTTTACCGTGGATCTTAAGCAATTGGTTTGATGTCAGTAATACCGCTGCCGCCGGGGTGATTCCTCCTTCAGTGCAGTATGCCTTTTACGTCGGCGGTGCGTTTTTGTTGGGATGTGTTATGTGGACAGTGTTTACCACCAAGGAATACAGCCCAGAGCAGCTCGCGGCGTTTAATGACGACGCACAGGCCAATGCCACTATCGATACCACGCAGGTCATTAACTTTGCTCGCACTTTAGTGGTCAGCGGCCTATCCGGGGCGGCGATTATCGCAGCCGTTGGGGTGATGGACTTAGAGAAAGAATTGTACTTGCTCGGGGGCTTACTGCTAGCCTTTGCCATGTTACAAGGCATCGCCGCTTGGCAACAGCGCCAAGGCTACACAGGTAACGGCTTCTTCACGGTGGTACACGATGTTTTCACTATGCCCAAGGCCATGCGTCAACTTGCCTGGGTGCAGTTTTTCAGTTGGTTTTCGCTCTTTGCGATGTGGATTTACACCACGGCTGCGGTGACCAGCCACCACTATGGCAGTGTCGATGTCACTTCTAAAGCTTATAATGACGGTGCTGACTGGGTTGGCGTGCTGTTTGCCGCTTATAACGGCTTTGCTGCGCTGGCCGCACTGGTGATCCCGGTGATGGTGAAGCGCGTCGGTATTCGCATCGCTCATGCCCTTAATTTGCTCTTAGGCGCACTGTCGCTGGCCAGCTTTTTGGTTATTAGTGACCCAGCCTGGCTGATGCTGCCCATGGTGGGAATTGGCTTTGCGTGGGCGTCTATTCTTTCGTTGCCTTATGCCATGCTCTCGAGCGCGCTACCGAGCTCAAAAATGGGCGTGTACATGGGTATTTTCAATTTCTTTATCGTTATTCCGCAGTTGCTTGCAGCCAGTATTCTCGGGCTTGTTTTAAAGCATGGCTTTGCCAATCAACCTATTTACGCGCTCATCATTGGTGGCGTGTCTTTTGTGTTGGCAGCGCTTGCACTTACGCGGGTGAAACTTAATCATTAATCTAAGGGTGATACAGTGAAAGTATTAAACGCAATTGCCAGTGCCATGGTACTGGCAACGGTGGCGGGATGTAACAGTGCTGCCCCCACAGCGAACAGCGACAGCGCGCCGGGGGCTCCTGGCGATAAACCGTTTTGGGCGTATTCGGGGAAAACCGGTATTGGTACCTCTTATGAGGCTTATCAACAAGGCCGTTACGATGATAGCAGTGCCACAGGCACGGTATCAAAAGTGTGGTTTTCCCTGGCAAAAGGGATGATCACCGAAACCATGTTTGGGTTGATTCACCAAGCGCAAATTCGTGATATGCAATTTATTGTCAGTGGTGCGGACTTCGTTGTCGCTGAAAGCGATGGTCTTAGCAATAGCGTGGAATACCTTGATGTCGACCCCCAAGGGCGACCGACATCATTGGCATACCGGGTAACCAGTGAGGATAGCCAAGGGCGTTTTCGCATTATTAAAGATATCTTTACCGACCCGAATGCGCAGTCACTGATGGTGCGCGTACGTTTTCAGGCCAATGAGCCAGGGTTGCGAGCACATGTGCAGGTGAACCCTTATGTGAATAATGATGGCGTTGACGACCGGGCCAAAGTTGCCGACGATGCCCTTATTGCTTATTCCGGTGCCCATTACCTGAGCTTGCAAAGCGCCAAGGGTCTTAATGACGGCTCCGTTGGTTTTGTTGGTCAATCGGATCGCTACTCGCAGCTTAAAGCGCGCGGTGAGTTCACGCGCTATCAAAGCACTGGCGAGCAAGCGGGGAATGTCGCCATGAGTGCCACACTCGGCGAGATAAGCGAAAACAGCCAGTTTGATCTGGTGTTAAGTTATGGCAACAGTGAACAAGACGCGCTTGCTCAGGGTCAAAAAACGCTGAAGCGTGGCTATGACAAGGTGCTTGCGCACTATAATGGGGATGGCGATGCCATTGGCTGGCAGGATTATTTGCAGAGCTTGCAGCTTGAGCGTCTTTATGATGCCAGCACCGATGGCGGCAAATTACTCAATACCAGTGCCTTAGTGCTCAAAGCGCAGGAAGACAAAACCCATGCCGGGGCATTGATTGCCTCTTTATCAAACCCATGGGGTGATACCGTGGCCGCAGAGCAAGGCCATACTGGCTATAAGGCGGTATGGGTACGCGACTTTTATCAAGTTGCTATGGCTTTTCTAGCTATGGGGGATACGCAAACGGCAAAAGCGGCGTTTAACTATTTACCTAAGGTCCAGGTACGAGAAGATACCCCAGGCAACCAAGGCGATACCGGCTGGTTTTTACAAAAGACCCATGTTGACGGTGAATTAGAGTGGGTGGGGGTGCAACTGGATCAAACCGCAATGCCTATCATGCTCGCCTGGAAACTATACAAAGGCGGGGTGCTGTCGAAAAACGAACTCACTCAGTGGTATCGTACCATGCTGCAGCCGGCTGCAGACTTCTTGGTCGAAGGGGGACTGGCAAAAATCCTGTGGAATGACACCCAGATCACCCCGCCTTATACGCAGCAGGAGCGTTGGGAAGAGCAAGCAGGCTACTCGCCTTCTACTACCGCCGCCGTAGTGGCTGGATTGATCAGTGCCGGGGAAATTGCCAAGCTAAGCGGTGATACCGACAGTGCCCAGCGTTATTTGGCAACGGCGAAGCAGTATGAGCAAGACATTGAAGCCTTGATGTTTACCAGTAAAGGCACATTAACGGGTGAAGCCAGCGATGGCCGCTATTTTGTGCGTATCGCCCAGGATGAAAATACCAATGGCGATACCCGGCTGGCCGCAAACAATGGTCGTGCCGGTATGGATAAAAAGCAGATTTTAGATGGCGGCTTTTTAGAACTGGTGCGCTATGGCGTGCGTGGTGCAGACAGCGAGTCGGTGATGGCGTCTCTGCCTGAGTACGACGACCAAAGTCTCGTCGATAATCTGAGAGTCAAATATACCTTTACCGATGAGCAGGGGCGCGCCTATCCCGGTTGGCGTCGCTATGGTAATGACGGTTACGGCGAAGATGAAAAACGGGGCAGCAACTATGCCGAGGGCGGCAACAATACCGATGGTCAGCGCGGTCGGGTATGGCCCTTTTTCACCGGTGAGCGGGGTCACTATGAAATTGCCGCAGCCAATGCCGTACGTGGTGGGCTCACAGCGAAAGACTATCAGCGTATTCAGCACACCTATGTGTTCGGTATGGAAGCCTTTGCTAATAAGGGCATGATGCTGCCAGAGCAGGTGTGGGATGGTGTCGGTGTCAACCCGTTCGGCTATGAGCTTGGCGAGGGCACAAACTCAGCCACGCCACTGGCGTGGACCCACGCCGAATACGTGAAGCTGCTGCGCTCATTGACTGATAAGACAGTATGGGACCATTACCCCATTGTTGAGCAAGCGTTGCAGTAAACGACCTTGAGAAATACAAGCCGCTGGCGTTATCGCAGCGGCTTTTTTATGAGCAAATTATCGGCAACAGGCTGCGCGCAATGGGACTAACGGCTGGATTGGCGCACGATAAGCTGCGGAGGCAAAATGCTATTCGCTAAGTCGACTTCTTGCTCACCGATCAGGCTGAGTAAGTTAGCCACCAACATCTGTCCGGCCAAAGTGGTATTTTGTTGGACGGTAGACAGCGGGGGCGTACAAAAGCGCGCCACAGCTAAGTCATCGAAACCAACGACTGACACATCATGGGGGACCCGAAGTCCCGCCTCTTGCAAAGCACGAATGGCGCCTATGGCGATTAAGTCGCTAGCACCGAATAGAGCGTTAAAGGTAATGTTGTTGGCCAGTAAGGATTTGGTCGCTTGATAACCGGATTCTTCGGTAGAAATAGCGGTGGCCATTTTACGCTCGCTTACATGTTTGCCGTGATCTTGTAAGCGTTGCTCGAAGCCCTTAAAGCGAGCGCTAAATTCTGGGCTGTGGTGTGAGGCGTCTCCAATAAACGCACAATCAGTGCGACCCAATTCAATAAAGTGCTCTGCTACTAAGCGCCCCCCATACTGATTATCACAGCTTACGGTGAGCTCTGGACGGCCATCCACATTAGCGCCCCAGCAAACGAACTTAGTATTGGTATCTAATAAGCGGGCGAATTTGGCTTGGTAGTCAATGTAATCCCCGTAGCCAAGCAAAATAATGCCATCGGCACGATGACTTTCAGCGTAATCGGCGTGCCAGTCATTACTACTGGATTGAAAGGACACTAACAGGTCATAGCCTTCTTTGGCGCAAGCGCGGGTAATAGATCCCAGCATGGATAAAAAGAAAGGGTTAATTTGCGACTCGTCTGAAGTAGGGTCTTCAAATAAGAGTACCGCCAAAGTCGAGCTTTGTTGCGCCCGTAAATTACTGGCGTTTTTATCCACCTTGTAATTTAGCTTGCGCGCGACTTCAACCACTTTACGCCGTGTCTCCTCATTTACCAATGGGCTCCCTCGTAGGGCACGGGAAACCGTGGACTGAGAAACCCCAGCATAATGGGCAATGTCGAAAGAGGTGGCTTTACCTTTCATGTATTTCCTCATAGAGCGCTCGCAATAGTCCACGACAATACAGCCAAGTACCATTAAAGAGAAGCGAAGTGTCTGCAAAAAACGGGCATTTTGCTACATTTTTGCCGCAAACTGAAAATTTTTATTGATTCATAGCTGACACCGGTGTCATAATGTCGGCGTTTTATCATTTTGTTGTCACAAAACGGTTTGGCTGCCCGCTGCCCGGGCAGCACTTTTTTCAGTAGCGCGAAAAAAGTACAGCTAACATAAAGTTAATAAGTTTATACCAGTTAAGTCAATGGTGAAGAAAAGCGCGGCCTACACACCCACACCATGACGCTGGATAAATAACAAGAGAATACATTATGAGTCCAGCGAGTACACAGGCAGAGAGCAAGGTGCCATTCGCACCCATTTTGGTCGCTGATATTGGCGGCACTAATGCGCGTTTTGCGCTGATCACCGACTACCTCCCCAACGACAACGAGTTTGTCATTAGCCATCGCCATACTTTTCCTAGCAGCGATTTCATCACCTTTGAAGATGCGATTAATGAATACCTAGCGCAATTATCAGAAATCACTATAAGCCGTGCATGCCTTGCCGTTGCAGGGCCAGTTAAGGGTGAAGAAGTGATGCTGACTAATCTTGGCTGGCACTTCAACGTCACCCAGTTAAAGGCGCGCTTCGACTTTAGCAATTTACAGGTCATCAATGACTTCGCGGCGTTTGCCTATGCCGCGCCTTATCTTAATGCCAGCGATAACATTGTTGTTAAACAAGGCCAAGCACAGGCACAGGCTAATATTGCTGTGTTTGGTCCCGGCACCGGTTTCGGTGCTGCTTGTTTAGTGCGCTCTCAAGGTAATCAAGCGGTGATGAGCTGTGAAGCAGGGCATATTAGTCTTGCACCAGTGACAGAGCTGGACCGACAACTCCATAACGTGCTGCGCGATGAGTTGCAGCATGTTTCGGTAGAGAATGTCTTTGCTGGCCCAGGCATAGCAAGGCTGTATCAGGCCATGGCTAAGGTTGAGGGGGCGCAGGTCAATGAGCTCGATGCAGCGCAAATTGCTGCGCTTGCACAAAGTGGTGAATGCCATATCGCTACCAAAACACTGAATCACTTCTGTGACTGGATAGGCAGTGTGGCTGGTGATATCGCCTTGAGCTTTGGCGCTCTGGGCGGTGTGTATATTGGCGGTGGCATTTTGCCGCGCATGCACGAGCGCTTGCTTAATAGTCGCTTTAACGAGCGTTTTATCGCCAAAGGCATGATGTCACAGTACAATAGTCAAATTCCGGTGACCTTGGTGTGCCAAGAGAATATTCCTTTTATTGGCGCTGCGGCGTGTATCCACCAAGGGCAGAGTAAGGACTAAGTTGCGCGGATTATGAAAAAGATAACGATTAATAGTGTTGCCAGTTACGCCGGCGTATCCAAAAAAACTGTGTCTCGGGTATTAAATAACGAGCCTAATGTCAGCGATGCGACTCGAGAAAAGGTGCTTAAAGCCTTTAAAGAGCTGGATTATACGCCGAATCCCATTGCCCGGGGTCTAGCGCGCAATCGCAGCTTTATTATTGGTTGTCTTTACGATAATCCGTCAAAAAGTTATATCACGCGTTTGCAAAGCGGTGCACTGGCAGCGTGCCATGAGCACGGCTTTAATTTGTTGATCCATCCTTGTGAGTTGCGCGCAGAGGCGTTACTTGAAAATATAGAACAGCTGCTGCAAACCTCGCGTCTAGATGGTTTGGTATTGACTCCGCCATTTTCAGATCACGCGGAGTTGGTGGCGTTTTTGCGCAAAAAAGGCGTGCCATTTGCCCGTGTCGCCTCGGTGAAACTTGATGACGACTCTATTTCTGTGCGCAGTAATGACGAGCAGGGCGCTTTTGAGATCACCGAGCTATTGATTAATATGGGGCACAAAGATATCGCCTTTATCAAAGGTCACCCCGATCACAGTGCTACCGAGCAGCGCTTTAATGGTTATCGACGAGCGCTCAAGCAACACGGTATTGAATATCAAGAGCGGCTAGTGGAAGAGGGTAACTTCTCCTACCATTCTGGTGCCGACAGTGCACGCACGATTTTACATTTAGACCCTCGGCCTACGGCGGTTTTTGCCTCGAACGATTACATGGCCGCAGCGGCGCTCAAGTTAGCAACGCAAATGAACTTGAAAGTACCGGATGATATTTCCATTGCAGGTTTCGATAACGCGCCGATAGCCCGTCATATTTGGCCCGGTTTGACGACCATCGCGCAACCGGTTGAGGAAATGACGCGTCTTGCGGTTGACCACCTGATAGAGCAAATCAATCATGCCACCGATGAGCAGCAAGAGGGCGAGCAGCGTCAACCTCTGCAGCTGACCCTCGAAGCTGAATTGATTACTCGTGAGTCTACGGCGGCACCGAAAGCCTAAACAGCAACCAAATCCCAATTGCAACTGGCCCATATTCAGCTCGCTGATATGGGCCTTTTTGTGATCTAACCAACTATACTTTGAGTCACATTACACCCTGACTAGCGCTGTTATTTTTTCGTTTTTATTTGGTAAATAACTCGCAACATAGAAATTTTAAACTAAATTTATAGACAGGGTTGACACCGGTGTCAAAGGTGTGAGTTAATAACCCTGACACCGGTGTCAGCTTGGTTGTGAGAGACGAGTTGGCAGCGTACCTTTGAACGGGTAAATCAAAGCTGCTCAGTACTTCATTGCCTTGGAGTCGGTATTGAAGTACTGAGCCTTTTATCCACCAACGGCAAGAAGAGCAGAATTATGTTGCATCCGCGTATTAAAGAAGTCACCGAACGAGTTATAGAGCGCAGCAAGGCGACACGCCAAGCGTATCTAGCTCGTATGAACGAAGCCAAATCTCAAGAGCGCGTTCGAGCCGGTATCGGGTGTGGCAATTTGGCCCACGTGATGGCCGCCTGTAGCAGCGACGATAAAGCCCGCTTAAGTGGCGACGAAAAACCAAACCTCGCTGTCATTAACGCCTACAATGACATGCTTTCTGCGCATGTACCTTATAAAGAATACCCTGACTTTATTAAACAAGTAGCGAAAAAATTTGATGCCACTGCTCAAGTCGCTGGTGGCGTACCTGCGATGTGTGATGGTGTCACCCAAGGCCGTGATGGCATGGACCTTTCGTTATTCTCCCGTGATGTTATCGCTATGTCCACGGCAGTGGCATTGTCTCATGATGTATTTGATGGCGTGTTTTGCCTCGGGGTGTGTGACAAAATCGTTCCAGGCCTAGTGATTGGTGCCTTATCATTCGGTCATTTACCGGTTTACTTTTTACCTGCAGGGCCGATGCCTTCAGGTATTCCAAACAAAGAGAAAGCCCGTATTCGTCAAAAATTCGCACAAGGATTAGTGAGCCGTGAAGAGCTCCTTAAGGCCGAGAGTGAGTCTTATCATAGTGCCGGTACATGTACCTTCTATGGAACCGCAAACTCCAACCAAATGCTAATGGAAATCATGGGCTTACATTTACCTGGAAGCTCCTTCATTAATCCTTATACAGAGTTACGCGATGGTCTCACTGCCAATGCGGTAGAAACCATGCTTAAGCAACTCGTAGAGAGTAAAGACGCAGTGCCCATGGCCGAGGTGATGAGCGAGAAAACCATCATCAATGGTCTAGTTGGTCTACTGGCTACGGGTGGCTCAACCAACCACGCCATTCACCTTGTGGCTATTGCCAAGGCTGCAGGGGTGGAATTGACGTGGAAAGACATGTCGGACCTATCTGAAATCGTGCCACTGTTGACGCGTATTTACCCCAACGGCCATGCCGATGTAAACCATTTCCAAGCCGCAGGCGGCATGGGCTTTTTAATGAAGCAACTACGAGACAAAGGCCTGTTGCATAACGATGTCAAAACCATTCTCGGAGAAGGGCTCGACCCTTACACCACTGAGCCTCGCTTAGATAAAGATAGTAACCTGATCGTTTCTGACGCCAGCGGCCCAAGCAAAGTGAAGTGGGTACCATGCCCTGACAATTCACATGATGAGGACGTGTTACGTCCAGCGGACAATCCTTTCCATCGTAGCGGTGGTTTGCAGCTATTAAGCGGTAATTTAGGTAAAGCAGTCATTAAAGTGTCTGCGGTCCAAGAGCAGCACCAAGTAGTGAGTGCGCCAGCCAAGGTGTTCTCAGATCAGGCCGAGCTTCAAGCCGCCTTTGGTCGTGGCGAATTGAACCAAGACTTTATCGCAGTTATCAAAGAGCAAGGTCCAAAAGCCAAAGGTATGCCGGAGCTACATAAGCTGACACCTGTTATGGCCAGCCTGCAAGACCAAGGTTATAAAGTGGCGATTGTCACTGACGGGCGCATGTCCGGTGCCTCAGGCAAAGTGCCTGCGGCGATTCACTTGGCGCCCGAGGCAGTTGAAGGTGGCCTAATCGCAAAAATTCGCGAAGGCGATTTAATTACCTTAGATGCGCCAAGCGGCGAGCTAAAAGTACACGTCAGCGATGAAGAGCTTGCCCAGCGTGAAGTGGAGCTGGTGCACACAGGGCCAACCTTTGGCACTGGTCGTGAGCTTTTCGCTGGTTTTAGAAATATTGTCAGCAGCGCAGATTTAGGCGCGAGCGCCTTTGCGCCAGCTTACGAACAACAATAATTGCGCTGGGAATGAGGACAAACTATGTCAATTGAACAGATTTTAACATCGGCACCGGTCGTGCCAGTGGTCGTTATTGACCGCTTAGAAGATGCCGAGCCGCTAGCGAAAGCTTTATATAACGGCGGTCTTAAAGCACTGGAGATCACCTTGCGTACACCCGTTGCTGCAGAAGCAGTGAAGGTGATGAAACAAGCCGTTCCTGATGCGTATGTGGGCACCGGTACGGTGATTGATAAAGCCACATTTGATGCCTCTATTGCAGCCGGAGCTGACTTTATGGTTAGCCCCGGTGTTAATGACCAACTGCTAGAGCTTGCTAGCCAGTGCGATACCCCTTTCTTGCCCGGAGCGGCCACGCCAAGCGAAGTAATGAGGCTCGCTGAGCGTGGCTTCTCTTTTTTGAAGTTTTTCCCTGCCCAGGCAGCAGGAGGTCCAGCGATGCTTAAGTCTATTGGTGGGCCATTACCTGGAGTGAAGTTTTGCCCTACAGGTGGCATTAGTTTAGATACCGCACCCCAGTATTTGGCCCTTAACAACGTAGTCTGTGTGGGCGGAACTTGGATGCTAGATAAAACACTTATTGAAAAACAGGACTGGCACGCAATTGAGCAGCTCGCACGTCAAGCCAGCCAACTGAAATAGTCGAGGGGAGAGTAAGATGATTAAAGTTGCTATTAACGGATATGGCCGTATTGGTCGCAACACTTTGCGTGCACTGTACGAGTCTGGTTTAAATACTGATATTCAAATTGTTGCCATTAATGACTTGGCGCCGGCGAACGTCAATGCACACCTAACACAGTTCGATTCCGTGCACGGCCAGTTTTCGCAAAAAGTAACCTTGCAAGATGATGTGATGGTGATTGGCAGTGATGAAATTAAGCTGGTACAAGAGCGTGACCCAGCGAACTTGCCGTGGGCAGAGCTGGGCGTCGATATTGTCCTCGAATGCACAGGCTTATTTACCAAACGTGAAGGCGCCGCTAAGCACATTGAGGCGGGTGCCAAGAAGGTGATTGTCTCAGCACCAGGTACTGATATGGACGCCACCGTCGTTCATGGTGTTAACGATGATGTTCTCGATGCCAGCAGCACGATTATTTCTAATGCCTCTTGCACCACCAACTGTTTAGCACCCGTGGCCAAAGCACTCAATGACAGCATCGGTATAGAGCAAGGCAGCATGACGACGATTCATGCTTACACCAATGACCAAAATTTATCTGATGTATATCACCCCGACCTTTACCGTGCCCGTAGCGCCACGCAGTCGATGATCCCTACCAAAACTGGCGCTGCTAAGGCCGTTGGTTTGGTACTTCCAGAGCTGGCAGGCAAACTTGATGGCATGGCGGTACGAGTACCGACCATCAACGTGTCTTTGGTCGATTTGACCTTTGTTGCCAAACGCGACACGAGTGCAAGCGAAGTCAATGAAATCGTCAAAGCCGCAGCCGAAGGTGCGATGAGCCAAGTGCTTGATTATAACGAGCTACCGCTGGTTTCTATCGATTTTAATCATAACCCTGCATCATCAGTGTTTGATTCAACGCAAACCAAGGTCGATGGTAAATTGGTTAAAGTAATGGCTTGGTACGACAACGAATGGGGTTTCTCAAATCGGATGTTAGATCAAGTGAAAAACTTAGCACAGTTTTTATAGTTCCATTGTTGTTAAGTGAAGCCGCCTAGAGCGGCTTTTTTTATGCTTGGCATTTTGACTTGTAGTTGAAGCCAACTATGCTCTTAACTACGCCAAATCTATAAATCAATACATTGAAATTACAACGTTTTGCAACCTGGCTTTTGGGCTCAGCTGTCCTCATTATTGGCTCCTTAATTGCCGCCACAACTTATGTCTACTTTAGTTTGCACACCTTAACTGACGTGCAGCGTCAGGTGCAGCAATATCAGTATTCTGTAGACCGATTAGTGATATTAAAAAACGAGCTGCTACTGAATCGCGACGAAGCCAGCGTGCAGGCACTACATCGGCAAATAGACAGTCATATTGCCGCGCAATTAAGTAATCCTTTTAATGCCCAAACGCATGCCCAATCTGCACTTATCACTGAAACTCAGCAAGCCCTAGAGGAATACATAACACACCTCAATACCTTGGTGAGTTTGTTAACGCGTATGGGACTCAATGAGGATAAAGGTCTACGCCAGCACTTTCGTGCCCAAGCACATAAACTGCAAGAGTTAGCCGAAGAGCAAAACAGCCTCACTCTAAACAACGAAGTATTAGAGCTAAGAAGGCGTGAAAAGGATTACTTAATGCGCTTTGATGACCAGTACCTGGCGCAGCATCGCCAGCATTATGACGCTATCCTCACCCTCATAGAGCGCCAGCAACTAGGCAATAGTGCGTCTCGTATACTTAAAAGTTATGGGCAAAACTTTGCAGAAGTGGTGGCGCTGTTTAACCGCATTGGTGTGCATGGTGATGAGGGGGTAAGGCAGACGTTGAGGCAGCAGGAAAGCCGCATCGAGGACTTATTGCAGCGACTCGATATTCAATATACGCAAACGCAAATCGATGATGCGTTACTTGCGATCACTGCCACCTTGGTGGTTGTAGTTCTTGTTGCCGTGGTGCTGTTAGCGTTCTTGCAGCTTCTGAGTATGCGCGTCAATGATTCACTCACGCGCTTACACCGGCAAATCAGGCAAGTCATGGATGAAGAGGACTTCTCCTCACGCACAGGCCTAGATGGGCGCGATGAAATAGGACGGTTGGGCCAGGATATCGATCAACTCTTTGCCTTTATTGAAGAACTTCTTGAACGCTTAGCGAATGCACAAAATAAGCTGGTAGAGGAGGCTAAGCTCGCCAGTTTAGGCAGTATGGTCAGTGGCTTTGCCCATGAACTTAATACGCCAATTGGCGTTGCCATTACTAGCCAGTCATTGTTGAAAGACCAATTTTCCTTACTGAAAACAGATTTTTCCACCGGAAAGTTGAAAAAACATACTCTCAGCGCACTTATTGATAACGCCGAGCAATCGTTAGCGCTGTTGGAAAATAACCTCAATCGCAGCGCCAGTTTGATTGATACATTTAAAATGATGGCGGCACAAAACCAGTATGACAAAGAAGGCCTATTTAATGTGCGCACAACTGTGAGTCATATCATGACTAGTTTGCAGTCTGAGTTTGATTCGGCTGTGGCTATCTACCACATTGATATTGATGAGCAGCTTGAGATAATTTCTTCACCCGCAGCGCTGACCCATATTATAACCTGCTGTGTGCGCAATTGCTTGATGCATGGCAAGACAAGCGGTCGCACGCTGGAAGTCGGTATCAGAGTGAAAGAGCAAAATAGCGCGTTGCACTTGTTTATAGAAGACAATGGGCCCGGCATTGAGGAGTCGTTATTGAGCAAAGCATTTGAGCCTTTCATTACCACCAAGCGTCATGAAGGTGGCACAGGGTTGGGTTTGGCGATTGTCTACAACCTAGTCCGTAGTAATTTAGATGGCCAAATCACCTTGCACAACCTACCGCAACGAGGTTTAAGCGTGCATGTGACCTTCACGCCTAAGTCTATCCAGCGCGGATAGCTTATATGTAACTTTCCATATATACGTTATTGCATATATACAACCTTAAGGGTAAGCTAGGTATATTCGATATTTCGTATATGTGGTTTATGGCTGTACATTTTTTTAAAGCGCTCAGTGATGATACCCGTCTACAGACGTGTTTACTTATTGCCGAGCAAAAAGAGCTGTGTGTGTGTGAGTTGGTTTGCGCCTTGGCACTGAGCCAGCCGAAGATATCTCGCCATTTGGCGCTGCTAAAAGAGGCGGGGGTGTTGGCGACACGCCGAGACCGCCAATGGGTGTATTATCGTATCGACGACACCCAACCCCAGTGGCGGCAGCAGATTATAGCCACCACGCTAAATAACCAAGCAGAATTAATAGAAGATGCACTGGCGCGATTACAGGCAATGGATAATCGCCCTTCGTGCTGCGATTGATGGAGAAAACCATGACATTGAAAGTAGGCATTAATGGCTTTGGCCGCATGGGCCGGTTGGTGTTGCGCGCGGCCTATGACTGGCCGGAAATAGAGTTTGTTCATATCAACGACCCCGCAGGTGATGCTGCTACGCTCGCGCACTTATTGGAATTTGATTCGGTGCACGGACGTTGGCAATACCCAGTTAGCGCTGATGATGAGGCTCTGTGCATCAATGAGCAGCGAATCCAATGCAGCGCTAATAAGGCGATTGCTGATACCGACTGGTCGCAGTGCGATATTGTTATAGAAGCATCCGGAAAGATGAAAAGTACCGAGCTGCTGCGCGAGTATCTCGCCCAAGGGGTGCGTAAAGTGGTGGTCACCGCTCCGGTTAAAGAGCAAGGCGCCCTTAATGTGGTGATGGGCGTGAATGATGCGCTTTATTGCCCAGATAGCCATGATATTGTCACTGCGGCTTCATGCACCACTAACTGTCTCGCGCCGGTGGTTAAAGTGTTGCAAGATAAAATTGGTATTAAGCATGGCTCCATGACAACCATCCACGATATCACCAATACGCAAACGATTTTGGATGCCCCTCATAAGGACTTACGCCGAGCGCGTGCCTGCGGTATGAGCCTGATCCCCACCACCACCGGCTCGGCCACGGCTATCACCCATATATTTCCTGAACTTAAAGGCAAGCTCAACGGTCACGCAGTGCGAGTGCCCCTAGCGAATGCATCGATCACCGACTGTGTGTTTGAGCTTAACCGTGAAACCACAGAACAAGAGTTAAATGCCTGGTTTAAAGAGGCAGCTCAGGGCGAGCTCAAGGGCATCCTAGGTTATGAAGAAAAGCCTCTGGTATCAATAGACTACCGCACCGATCCGCGTTCAAGCATCGTTGATGCCCTGTCGACCATGGTGGTCAATGGCACCCAGGCGAAGCTGTACCTGTGGTATGACAACGAGTGGGGTTATGCCAATCGTACCGCCGAGCTGATGCGCAAAGTCGCCAATAGCCTGTAGGGACCTGCTATGAATACATCGCCAATTCAGCAGTATGGCGTGATCACCGCAAATTATTGGGCCTTTACGCTCAGTGATGGCGCCCTGCGCATGCTGGTGGTTCTGTACTTCTACCAGCTCGGCTATGCGCCCTTGGCCATTGCCATGCTGTTTTTGTTTTACGAGTTTTTTGGCGTGGTAACCAACCTTGTGGGAGGTTGGCTTGGGGCCCGTATCGGTCTTAATCGCACCATGCAAATAGGCATGGCATTGCAACTGATTGCTCTGGCCATGTTGTTAGTGGATAAAAGCTGGCTCAGTGTTCCTTGGGTAATGGCAGCGCAGGCACTCAGTGGCATAGCCAAAGATCTCAATAAAATGAGCGCGAAAAGTGCCATTAAAACCGTGGTCAGTGACGCACAACAAGGGCGTTTATACCGTTGGATAGCGCTACTTACAGGGTCTAAAAATGCCTTAAAAGGGGCGGGCTACTTTGCCGGTGGTGCGCTGCTGTCGTTACTCGGTTTTAGCGGTGCGGTGATTGCGTTAATGGCGGTGGTGGGTGCCGGCTTTATCCTCAGTGCCCTGTTGCTCGGCGAGGATTTAGGTCGTAGTAAGTTTAAACCTAAATTTCGGCAATTGTTTTCTAAAAACGCGGCACTGAATCGCCTGGCAGCTGCGCGTATGTTGCTTTTTGCTTCTCGCGATGTCTGGTTTGTGGTGGCCTTACCGGTGTTTTTTATTAGCGAGCTAGGTTGGCAACACACCGAGGTTGGCAGTTTTATGGCGCTGTGGATTATTGGCTATGGCGTAGTGCAAAGTATCGCGCCGCGCTTTAGCCGTTATGCCCGTGTGTCGGTATTTCACCAAGCAACCGCATTTAGTGCATTGTTGACGCTAACAACGGCGCTGTTAATAGCGGTGTGGTTGCTGTTTGCCACCACCCAGAGTGTGCAAAATATTGTCTTGGTGGTCGGGTTATTGTGTTTTGGTGCGGTGTTTGCGGTTAACTCATCGCTGCATAGTTACCTGGTCGTCAAACTCGCAGACAGAGATGCAGTATCTTTGGATGTGGGCTTTTATTACATGGCCAACGCCATGGGAAGGCTTATTGGCACCGTGTTATCGGGTTGGTTATACCAACAAAGCGGCCTACTGGCGTGTTTAGTCAGCGCGTTATTGATGCAAATAGCCACCTGGTGGGTGACCCGAAAAATAGCTTAAATACGCGGCCAAGCAAACGCTTGTGGCCGCTTTGATATTCTTTTTTTTGCTGTCAGTACGGCCGTTTTGTTTTTCCATCAAGGGCAACCGCATACACTCTTTTACATTTTTCGCCGAACTTTTTGTGCTCGCGCCCACCTAAGGCAAAAAGGAGTGAACAATGTCTCAACCAGCTAAACGCCGCCATTGGGCTGCGCAATTAATTAGAAACAACCGTGGATTTATCTGTTTTATTATCGGCATGTCGGTATTTCGCAGCGCTTTTGCTGATTGGTATACCGTGCCGACGGGCTCTATGCTGCCAACAATAGAAGTGGGTGACCGTATTACCGTAAATAAGATGGCCTATGATTTGCGCGTCCCTTTTAGTGATGTTTCGCTGTTACGAATGGGCGAGCCAGAGCGTGGCGATATTGTGGTGTTTGATTCCAAGGCAGCTGATAACCGACTCATTAAGCGTGTTGTGGGAGTGCCAGGCGATACCATCGCCATGCGCGATGAGGTGTTAATTATCAATGGCCAGGCGCAGCGTTATAAGGTGACAAAGGAGAACGCTAAGGCGTTATTTGCCACCGAGTTGCTCGGTGAACTCGCCCATGCCATTCGTATAGATAAAACCCGTGCCATGCATGCAGGTAACTTTGCGCCGATACTCATCCCTAACGATCACTATTTAATGATGGGCGATAACCGCCGTAACAGTGCCGACTCTCGCTACTATGGCTTAGTGCCACGGGGGGAGTTAAAAGGGAAAGCTCATCACGTGGCCTTTTCTTTGGACTATGACCATTATTACCTGCCTAAGCGAGAGCGCTTTGGTGAATCCTTATACAGCTATAGTGAGTAAGCGATGAACACCCTAGGCATTATTGGCGGCATGAGCTGGCAAAGTACACAAAGCTACTATCAACTTATAAATCAAGGCGTGGCGCAGCGATTAGGGGGGCTGCACAGTGCTCAATTAATTCTCAATAGTGTCGACTTTGCCACTATTGCGCAGCTACAGCACGACAATCAGTGGCCGCAACTGGCAGATCGCCTCGGCTATGCTGCAACACAGTTACAGCGTGCAGGTGCTGACTGTGTGCTTATCGCCACCAACACCATGCATAAAGTCGCCGATGAGGTAAGCGCCCATATTGATATACCACTTTTGCATATCGTTGATGCGGTCGGTGAAGCGCTGCAACAACAGGGAATTACCACCGTAGGTCTGTTGGGCACGGCGTTTACCATGGAGCAGCCTTTTTACCGCCAGCGCTTGTATGAGCAGTTTAATATCAGTGTCCTAGTGCCGAATGCTCAGCAGCGCCAGCGCGTTCACGAGGTGATTTACCAGCAATTGTGTAAAGGGCATATATGTCAGCAGGCTAAGTCTGATTACCTAAACATTGTCACTGAGCTCGGCCACCAAGGAGCCCAAGGCGTCATCTTAGGGTGTACAGAAATCGGGCTGTTGCTAAAGCAACACGACACTGCCATGGCATTATTTGACACCACGGCACTGCATGCGCAAGCGGCGGTCAATTTTGCCTTGCGCTAAATGACACAGCAGTGTGTCTAGTCAATTATATAAAATGAGAACACCACCAACCATAAGATTTGCCAGCCGTAACTCAAACGTTGATATAGGCCTGGGTAAGTGCGTGCTTTAAAAGCTAGATGAAGCCGATAGCAAAAATATAAGCAGGCGCAGACACACAGTAGCGAGAATCCCCGCATAAGCGATGTGAACTTCGATGATAACGCGACTATGCTCGGGGCAATGAGCAAGGAAAGCAACATCAGCGCCCCACAATAGGAGTGAATGGTGCAGCTCAGGGTGGGGTGCTCAGTATAGGGGTCGCTATCCATCGCAAACAGCCCGCACCCCCAGGTTGATACCCCATGCACAATGACTAAGATGCCGATACTCAGATAGGCCAGTGAACCGTCGCTGACGCTGATGACATAAGCGCCAAACAGAGTAAAGAGCAGCCCTAATGGATAATTATTTATCAGCGGTGAGAGGGTATATGTCGGGCTGCCAGTGGCGCCAAGCTCACTACAAAACTGGCGAGTATGGCTGTATTGAGGATAGAACAGTGACGCAACATAGACCCCAGTGATGAGCCAGATAGAGGCAGCGATCCCCGAATATTGCAACATGCTTTGCATCGTTTTCTTCCCTGATTTATTGCTATTAACGTGTAGCTATCAAAGTACCACTTTTTACTTAATCACACATGATAAACGCTTTTTGAGTCTGGTCACTGCGAGCACCAGCTAGTTGAGCAACTTGGAGTAGCTCAGGGGTTATTGCAAATTCGGCCCCCGTGCCTGGCCAATAGAAGTCACTCGGGATGGCAGCGTTCTCATTTAAGCACAGTGTCAGTAACACCGGCGCTGCGGGGAGTAACGCTTCTTCGCCTTTTTCCACCAACATCGCGTAGCTAATATCACCACTTTGCTGTCCTCGTATTGGGGTGATAATCTCGCCACGGTAGATATGCCACACTAAAGCCTTATCATCGGTAATACTGCTGACGCTGTGCACGCGCACCACTGCGCTAAAGGGGGTTTGTTGTATACTTCTTTGCAAAAAATCTTGCTGGGCATCAAGCATACTCGGGCTTGGGGCTTGCCCAGCATAACTGCAATTAAGCGGCAAAAACGCCGCGACTAACAAACACAAAAATCCTTTTCTCATTCTATGCTCCCAGCGTGGTAGCTAATTTAAAGGCGACAGAAATAAGTACCTTCCATCGCAGTCATTTTTTAGCTAGCTTGGCCTTGCTCTACTTTAATCCAGTCACGCTCGTCAACCCAGTTCTGTTTACCATCACCCAGGGTGCGAATCGGGACGATATAGTCGCAGCTTATTTGCGGCTTCACCGAAGCAAAAATAGGTACAAAGCCAAAGCTCAGTGCGGTTTCAATGATCGCCTGTTGATTTTGTGGGTCAATATCGGCCGCTTCATCAATATATAAAGGCACGCGATACAGGCTTTTTTCTTTGTCGGATAGCAAATGGCGTATAAATAGCATGCCACACAGCAGTTTAATGGTGATACGGGTGCCATTGGAGCCAGCGGAATCTATTTTATCGAAGTACTCGGTTTCGCCAGCGCGATTAATCACCTGAAAGCGAATATCGAATAAATCGCTCAATGTTAGCCCAGCCTTTTCCGAGGCGAGCTTAATTAACTGATCTTTCGCCTCATTCACCTGCGACTCGTTGATATGCTGCTCTGAGAGCAAATCAAGGCTGTCACCTTGTTCATACAGATCAGAGGTCGCCAAAATGGTATCAATGCTTTGCACTAGCATCTGCCTAGGCAGTACATCAATTTTAAAGCCTTGCAGGTTAGAGATTTGCTGCTCACTGATGCCATCGTTAAACAACCGCATCTCTGCCGTTAACCTATCCAGGTCTTGGCGTAACCCTTTGATCGTTGCCGCTACCTCGGTGAGGGCCACACGGGCTTGGCGGTTGACGGCTTCGCGTTCGTTATCAATGTTGTGATAGGCACTGATGAGCTTTTGGTATTTACTCAGCTCATCGCTTTCGTTGTCGAACTTGGTAATCCCGGCATTGTAGATGTGTAAGTAGGTGTTGCGAATATTAATATCGAAGTTGCGCAGCTCCTGACAATCTTTGTTAAAGGTATGAATGGTGTCAGCCAGTGAATCAAAATCAAAGTTAATGTCGATTAAGTACGGCGTCACCTTACCGCCTACAACATCTAGCATGTGGTCGATACGCTCGCTTTTAACCTGCTCTAAGCGTGCCTTTTGTCGTGCCAGGGCTTCAATCTTGGAGTTCACTATTGCGCGGCTATCGGCAATCCCCGCTGCACTTTGCTGTACCTCGCTGAGATAACCATCCACCTCTTCCTGCTCGGCGTTCAGGGTCTCCATCAGTGCCTGCTGCGCTTGCTGCGAGCGCTGCATCACCTGGTATTGCTCATAGCGCTTTAATGCCGCCTCTTGGGCCATCAACTGTTCATAAAGGGCGTCACGCTCAGCTTGTTTGCCGGCGACATCGGCGGCTACGTCACGCTGCGCTTTTAAATCGGTTAATGAATGCTCCAATGACTGCAATTGCTCGGTGAGCTGTGCTTTATCGGCGCCACTTTGCATTTGCACCACAGGCAGCTTTTTAAGCTTGATGGTGGCACCGGGCAGCACTAATTCGCCGCCGCGTATCGCCTCGCTCAACAGGCTTAAGAAGTCGCCAAAGGCGTGCTCATCGTCAATGCTAATTTCGCCGCCGCTGGTGGTGGCAAAAGAGAGCAGGTCTGGGTTTAAAATGCGCGAAATTTCTTCAACCTCTTTAAGCGATAAATCTTCGCGCATGCGAGTAAACAGGTTGTACTCAAGGTTTTTGAGTTGCAATTTCAGGCTTTTAATTTGCTTTTGCGTTTCCTTAATACGGAAATCTAAGGTGTGTAAGCTTTGTCCTTCGGCGCTTTTCAGCGAGTGACTAAGGGTTTCATATTCACCTTTCAGTGCTTTGAGCTCGCTGTGTAAGGTATCACTATTAGCGAGTTCAAACTCATGATGCAGAGCATCAAAATCACTAAACCAGGCGTTGAGTTCGGTCATTTTGCGCTCAATATCCCGAGATTGTTGCACATATAAACGCTGTTTTTGCTCAAACTCGTGCTTTTGCGATTCAATGGCCGAGAGTTGCTCATTGAGCTCGTCATTTTGCGCCTCGAAGTACTCAGCATACTCGCCCAAGGCAACATCTATTTTCGGCCCATAGGCACCCAGCTTCCCCTTGAGTGCGCTTTGATGTTCCAGCATATTTTCCAAGGCGGCAATGGGCTCTTGCATGGTCTCTAAGGCATTGAGCTCGCGGCGGGCTCGGTTAACCTTATCAAAGGCGCGTTGCCACACTTCGTAGAAGTCTACATGGGCGTTGGACATATGGCGTTCAAACACACGCAGCATAAAGCGTTTAACATCGCCGGCCCCGAGCTTATGAAGGTTAAGCATACGGCGAAAAATTTCTTTGTAAGTAGGTGCGTCGCTGACATTATTAAGCGGGATCATGCGTAAGTTGATATCGCCGTCAAAGGGTGTAGCACCGCCAATCAGCAAGGCATTGAGCTCTTGCGCCTTAAGCTCGAGCGGCTGGTAGCCTTTGTCTTGTAAATGCTTAAATAACCGGGTGTACTTAACGATGCGTTTATTGTCGGTAAAATCCTCTAAATTTAAAGCGCCGTTATAGCAAAAATACTGATGAGCGAAGCCCGCTATTTTACCCAACCCAGCGACGCCGATGACCACTTTGCCATGGGGAAGATCGGCCTCCAATAAAATGTAAGATTGGTCGGAGGCAAAATAAAACTTACGAGTTTCCTCTAAGTCATGGCCATCCCACTCGGTGAGCCGCAAATCGTTAATCAAAGGAAACTGTAAGGCATTAATGACCGAGCTTTTTCCGGTGTTGTTAGGAGCACATATAGAGCTACTTTTATGCAAGGGGATAACGCACTTGGCATAGCCGGCAGTATTTAACAACGCGAGTTTGCTTAATCCATGTAACTGCTGCATTTATAGCTCCTCGGCGCTTTCTAGCGCATCACTGTTTACTTCTAATAGGGCATCTAAATAGCGATGGATGGGCGCGAGCAGGCGAAAGGCATGGTCTTTTTCTTTGCATAGCCCCAAGCGCACCATGCGCATTAACACGTCTTTGCGCAGGTCGGTGCCGGAGAAAATCTCCAGTTGGTCAAACAGCACCTTGTTGTGCAATACCAACTCTTGGCATAGCTCTAAATCCACCTCACTGTCGAATAGCGCACGCATTGGATCTTTACCGGCATTGGCGTAGTGTTCGATTAAGGTGTAGATAAAAAGCGCGATGGCCCGCGATATTTTGCCCATATTGGCGGTGCCTTCATCCATAGCGAAGTAATAAAAGCCTCGCGCATCATGCACAAGGGTGTGGCCTAAGGCCGTAAATAACAGCTCGTATTGGTCTCGCTGTTGGTCTAGCTCTTGCCAGGCCAAGTTGTCTTGCTCGCTGATGTGGTAGCCACTGACTAGTTTTTTGTTAATGTAATGCAGTTGCGTTAGCTGCGATAAATCAATCTGACTCATACCGGGTCATTACTCTCATTAGTGGGCTCGCTGGCGGCAACGAAGGGATACAAGGTAAAGCGCTTGCCAGCGAAGGTCTTTTGTTCGGGGTGGGTATCTTGCTCGAGTGCTAAGCTCGCGTCGTTAATAAGCTTTTGATACAGATAAAGTAGCTCATCGGCTTCTAGTTCTGGGTAGGAGCCACTGAGTACATCGATAACCTGTTGTTTGCCTGCGCGCTTTTTATTGTTGCCTTTAAACAGTGCGCGTACATCGCCATAAGCGGGGATCGCTGGCGGTGTATAGGGCGCAGCTTGGTCGCCATCGGGCAGCTCAAAGTCGTGCTCTTCAAATTCAGCCAGCCCTGCCATATAGGCTGTTAGCTGAGCATTGCTGCCGAGCTGGTGGCGCATCGGATCGGAGGCGAAAAATGGCTGATGGGCACTCATAACCGTGTCTAACCCGCGCTTTCTTATGTGTGCCAGCACTTTTGCTGCCTGACGGGTGATCAATGTGTTTTGTCGTAATTCCTCACGCAGTGGCATAAGAATATCGGCGCTGTGACGCAAGCTTTGCTGACCCACTTGATGCATATCGAGGATGCGGGTGCGCAGCTGCTCAAGCATGCGAATACTGGCGCTGTCACGACCACTTTGCTTGAGTGTATACAAGTGCGCGCTGAGGCCTTGCTCAATGGCATCAAAGCACAGCTGAAATGGGCCGTTGATATCGAGCATGGCTAACATCGGCTCGATGTACTCATCGAACGCTTCAATAACGGCTTTGTAGCGTTTTGCCAGCGACAAGTGCGAGGCGTCAGACTTGGCTTGCTCAACCAAGTTGTAAATGGCATTTTCGTTATGTCGATAGAGCTTAACGATTTTGCGAACCCGTTCATCCATAATCCGGCTGTAACGACTAATATCCATGTAATCAGCATCATCTACCGCTTGTGCCAATTTAGTGCTTAAGCGTTGCAGGTCTTCCACCAAAACGTGAATCTCTGCGGCCACACCAAGACTTTCATCTTGCAGCAAGTAAGCGGCAAAATCACTAATGGCGCGGTTAATCTCCAACTGCGAAGACTTGGCCAAGGGCACCAAGATATCTTGATTGAGTAGGCGGTTGGTTTCTTTGTATATTTGCGCGCCGGAATAATGGGGAAAGTGCTGCTTCACTATACTCTGCACTTCTTTAATACTGAAATCGCCCATCTTGTAGCGTTTAATCAGAGTTTCCAGCACCGGCCATAGCTCTATCAGCGTATTGAGAACGCGCTTGGCTAGTATCATGTTATGTATTCTTTGTGCTTGGCAATGGGGAGCGATTATAACGAAAGCGAACTAAGGGTAAAACAGCTTTTGCGCCGTTGCGCAAGCTTTACACGAGGGGAGTAAAAAAATTGTCATATTAGCGTATTTGGTAATAGCCCCGGGACATAAGCGGTGTTAGAATTCGCGCCGCTTGCAGACCAAAAACCTGTTATTGGTCTGACAATTAACCCAGGGTACTCCTAAGTTTGTTTTTTGTAGCGCGGGTGTGTGCATACGGGCAGTAAACTTAGCAGTATTGTTCTATTCGCCTATAGCAAGGAAAAATACCAAAAATGGTCAGTGCGCTCATCTTGACGCTCATTGCCGTGGCCTTTGTGCTTATTGTCGTGGAAGATGTCATCCACGTGAATAAGGCTAAAACCACGCTGTTTTTCGGCACCCTGTGCTGGATCATCCTCTTTATCTCCCCACTAAACGGTCACTCCCTCGACCACATTAAGCATGAACTCAATGAGAATATTTTAGAAATTGCCACCCTTTGGCTATTTTTAATGGCGGCAATGACCTTTGTTGCCTATCTCAATTCGAAAGGGTTCATTCAAAACTTAGTGCAACGCGTATTGCCCAGCGAAATTAGTGAGCGTAAATTAATGTTCCTGATTGCTGGTTTTGCCTTTTTGTTTTCGTCGATTTCCGACAATATCACCGCAACCTTAGTGTCGTTGGCGGTGGTGATGTCGTTGAAGTTAGACGGACGCAAGCTGGTCAAGTACGCTACGTTAATCATCTTCGCGGTTAACTCAGGGGGGGTGTCGCTTATTACCGGTGATGTCACCACGCTAATGATCTTCCTTGCTGATAAAGTCACCATAGCTAATCTTCTGCTGCTAGTGGCCCCAGCAGCACTGAGCGTTATTGTGCTCGCTGCTTTGTTATCGATGAAAATGAATGGTCGAGTGAGCTTCGCCTTGGGCGAGCCCAAAGCGATAGAAAAGACCGATATTACCATTGCGGCTATTTTTATCTCCACCATTGTCGGTACTCTAACAATGAGTGTGCTGTATTCCATTCCGCCTTTGCTGACCTTTTTGTTCGGGCTTTCGGTGATGTTCCTAAGCGCCCAGTTCTTGATGCGTAAAAAAGACGTGAATAAAAAAATCATCGACTACATTCGTGAAATTGAATACGACACCTTACTGTTCTTTGTTGGTGTGTTGCTGTTGGTCGGTGCGCTAAAAGAGGTTGGAGTGCTGGCGCAATTTACCCACTTGTATGAAGTATTGGCACCGAATCAAGCCAACTACTTGATGGGCATACTCTCGGCAGCGGTGGATAATGTGCCACTGACCGCAGCGTTATTAAAAGCAGATATTCACATGCAAACCCGTGACTGGCTCGCGTTTACCTATGCCACCGGCGTGGGTGGGTCGATGCTAGTTATCGGCTCGGCCGCAGGTATCATTGCCATGAGTAAGGTGCGTGACCTTACCTTTATGAGCTATCTGCGCAATACGGTGTACTTATTAATTGCTTATTCAGTAGGTTACAGCGGAGCCTACTTGATGGGTGCGTTTGTTTAAGTACTGCAAAGTGGTATATCATTGACAGTATGAGGGCCATTATTTTGGCCCTCAAAATGCACACATATAGGCATGGATTGCGATTACACGGTAAAAAGGATTGGCGCCGATTTTTTAGTTATTAGCAGTGATGTGCACCTTGGTTCTTAGAACTGGTCGTTGATCGCTGCAAAACATTTCCTTTCTCTGTAAGCTTCGCTTTTTATATCGGTGTTTAATTAGCTGCATCTATGTATTCAGAGGCCATATGACGTTAGAAGTAATACAGAATCCAGAACAAGACTTACTCGACTTTATTGCTCAGCAAATCAGCCAATATAATTGGGCCCATTGGCAAAATGTAGAACGCAAACCTTTAGCGGTTAGCTGGCGCGATGAACAAGGCGAAGTAAAAGCCGGTGCCAGTGGTCGCACCTTTGGTCATTGGTTGCTATTGGATTATCTTTGGGTGAGTGACACATTGCGTGGGCAAGGCATCGGCTCACAGTGTCTCACTGCCATAGAACAAGCTGCAAAGGCGCGCGGGTGCACCTATGTGCTGCTCGATACCTTGGATTTTCAGGCGCAACCGTTTTATGAGCGCCATGGCTATGAAACGCAATGGGTGCAACAGCAGTATCCGCTTAACGGCAAAAAATATTTTATGAGCAAACAGCTTCATGAGTAAGCCGAGACGGTACTTAAAAAGAACAAGGAGGTTAGTTTTGGCGGCATTACTGTTTGGTTTTATATTCGCGTTTCTAGTGCCCGAGCCGGTGACCATTCCCGTGCATGGGGCAAGTAGCGCTGATTGGCATCAAGATACCTTTTGGTATGAACCTTGGGGAAGCTCTGGGATGCATAAAGGGGTAGATATTTTTGCCAATAAAGGCACTGACGTGGTGGCCGCTTCACATCACTTGGTGATTTATCGTGGACAGTGGCCCAAGGGCGGCAATGTGATGATTGCCCTCGGACCAAAATGGCGATTACACTATTATGCTCATCTAGACAGCTTCAGTGATAGCGAACGTCGTTGGTTTAGTGGCGGTGAGCAAATAGGCAGTGTTGGCACCAGCGGCAATGCCCAAGGTAAAGCCGCTCATTTACACTACTCATTGGTGACTTTAATTCCTTACTTTTGGCTTATTGATAGCGCCCCCCAAGGCGTCAAGAAAGCCTTCTACCTCAACCCTATAACTTATTTCGGCAACTAACGGAGCAACGGATGCGATTAGTATTACTGGCTTTGGCGTTTATTTTACTGCTATGCAGTTGCGCAGAACCCGTCCCTGCACAAAAGCGCGATTATGTCGGGCACTGGCAAAGTCCCAGCATGAGTCTATTGATTCTTGAAGATGGCTCAGTTGCCTATAAACGCTATAAAAACGGGGGCTCCACCTCAGTGGAAGGGCCGCTGCAATCATTTGAGGGTGACAACTTCAGTGTTGGCATTGGTTTTTTCAGCACCACCTTCATCGTCAACGAGCCACCCAACAACAACGACGGTCAGTGGACTATGGTTGTTGACAATGAACGGCTAATAAAACAACCGTCTGCCTACAGCCACTAAATTCAGTTTTCATCAAACAAGGAAGACCCCAGTGAGTCAACTTACCCGCAAAAAGCAATTTGCCATGCGTGCGGTGATCACCCGCGCTTTATACACCGGTGCATTATTTATCTATGTACTGTTTTTTATTAATTTTATGATGGAGCAGAGCTTTTGGGCGCAAGCGATATCGGTGTTGATATTTAGTTTTATGCTCAGTGCCCAGTATCAATGGAGCATCGAGCCCATACGCTGTAGTGCCATATTTGTTGAGCATGGGGTACTGAACTTACTTGATACGCCGATAAAGCTCGCTGATGTCAAAGAGGTCATTTACTGCCAGCACCAGCGTTATGAACATATTGTTCGTTTTCGCTATCACAATAGAACTTTTCAAGACTTTGAGCTCTCCTCGAGTGACCTGATAGCCGATTTACAGCTTTATCATTTTTTAGTGGCCCAAGGTTTGGTGGTGCGCATGACTGAAGATAGTAGTCAGTTTTCTTAGATATTGGCGAGCACTCACTATTAGCTTATCTCATGACGATTTTATTCACAGGAAAGGTAACTTTATTTTTCACACAATATCGAGCATTTATTCTTTATAAGAAAATTTTTATAAATTGATTGTTGCGTAATTAAGGAATTATAACGTTGGCTTTTTAATGAAAAAGAGGTGTTTAGATTTATTTATTGTTGATAGGTTAATAGTGGTTTGATTGAAAAATAATCAACTTAGTTTCTGTTTATATAAATGATAAGTTTATGTAGCATTTTTGTTTCCAAACTATTGTTAAGGAAATAGAAATGAGACAAAAAATTTTATCAGCCTGTGTGTTGGCGTTGCTCTTTTTCGTGGCCAATAATGTATTGGCATCTAGCTCACAAATAAAAGTAACAGACTACAATACCTTCTATGATACCCAAGTAAACAGTGTAAATTGCGGAGGGTATTGGGACGAGCGATTAGTGAGAGTCTGTGATTATAGAACCGAGTTAGTAGACGTTTCTTACAAACGTTGTCACTACAGGCTCAGTGCACCGGCTCCTAATAGCGATGCGCCAGAGTGGCAAACTCGCGTTGTATTATCAACACAAAGTTGCCCAGCAAACTGGACAATTGCCGGACCTTCTGGCCAGGCTCCCGGTGGCGTATATATGCATCAACACAACTCCTATTTCACTCAACAAGAAGAGCAAACCGTCGAATATAATTGTCGTATGGAAACGCGAACTGTTTGGGTGCCAGTTGATGGTGAGCATTGCCCCATACAACCTTAATTAGATTCCATAATCGGCAATACACAGGCTGGCTGCGGCCAACTTGTGTATCCAAGCAATCATTCACCGCCAGAACACCTCCAGTGAAGTGTGATATTGACTTCTAGCCGTCTGCTAGGTACATTGCTGATTCACTTCGGTCGCAAGATCGAATGTGTCGCAGAAGAGGTGCGATAGCTAGGTAGTAAACGTGAGGCCGACGACAGCCTTTGATCGTTTATGAGGGAGACTATCGCCGAGGAAGTGCATTGTGCGTCGCAATGGCTTTCGGTTCTTGAGGCTGAATCCTCGGAACTGTCACCTGTAGGGGTGGAGGGCTTCTGGCAATGGACATTCTTACCTTTTTAGTCTTGCCAAGTTCTCCTGATTGTATTTGAAAAATAACTCGTTTTTCATCTCGGAGAGATAATGAATCAGGAATATTCTGTCGCCAAGTTTGGCGGCACTTCAGTGGCCGATCATGGCGCTATGAACCGGTGTGCACAAATCATCGCTGCTAATAACAACGTGCGTGTAGTAGTTGTCAGCGCCAGTGCCGGGGTCACCAATCACCTGGTAGCGTTATGCCAAAGTGCATTGACGCCACAGCAGCGCCAAGCGCACATCGATGGGGTGATCGCTATCCAGCTTAATATTCTCGAATATGTCAGCCTTGATGCCGATTTAGCCCACGGCTTTGATGTCACCTTGAGCGCTTTTCGAAGCAGCGCTGAGCAAGCGCCACAATCGAGCGCTCACAGCGATGAGCTACTGAGTTTTGGCGAGCGCTTCTCCTCTTATTTGTTTACTCAGGTATTACGGGAACACGGCGTGGCGGCAACGCGCTTTGATGTGCGTTCGGTGCTCAAAACAGATAGTCAGTTTGGTAAAGCCCAGCCCAATATTAAAGCTACGGCACAGCAAGCCCATGCCCAATTGCTGCCGTTGCTTAAAGATCAAGTGGTTGTCACTCAGGGCTTTATGGGCAGTGATGACTATGGCGATACCACCACCTTAGGGCGCGGGGGGTCGGATTACAGTGCGGCCTTATTAGCTGAGGCGATTGGCGCGAACAGCGTATATATTTGGACCGATGTGGTCGGTATTTTCAGCACCGATCCCAGAGTCTGTACCAAAGCCGCACCCATCGCCCACTTAAGCTTTGACGAAGCCGCCGAAATGGCAACCTTTGGCGCTAAAGTCTTACACCCGGCGACCATTTTACCCGCTGCACGCAGTGGCATCAGTGTGTTTGTCGGCTCCAGTCGCGAACCACAAGGGGGTGGAACCTGGATACAAAAAACGCCACAAGGAGACACTTTAGCTGGAGTTCGCGCTGTGACTCAGCGTAAAAACCAAATTCTCTTGACCCTGAAAAGCCCGGAAATGCTATTAGCGAGCGGCTTTTTAGCGCGGGTGTTCACTATTTTGAGTGAGCATAAAATCTCCGTTGATTTGGTCACAACTTCGGAGATAAGTGTCGCATTGACGCTTGATAATGCCCCTAATGCCAGTCGTCCGGAGCTTGATCAGCAAGCCCTCGAGCGTTTAAGCGAGTTTTGTCATGTGTCAGTTGAGAATAACCTCACATTGGTGGCGTTAATTGGCTCGGAGATTGTCCTGCGTCAGAGCGAGTTGAATTTAATGCAGGTGCTCAGTGAGTTTGATATTCGCCTCATTTGTCACGGCGCATCGAAACATAACCTGTGCTTCTTGGTTGAGCAAAGCCAGTCTGATGCGGTGGTGCAAACTATTCATCAACGGCTGCTGGAAGGTTAACAGTGAGCACCGGGCGCTGCATGTCGGTGATAAGACTGATATCAAAGTGCCCGGCAAATAGTTCCTGACAATATACCTGGCCATCAAGGGCGGCGATAAGCTCCAAAATGGGCTGGCCTAACAAGGTGGCAATAGGTTGCTTAGTCGCTTTTGCGTAGGCTTCTTTTAACGTCCAGACCCGGAAAAAGGTCTCAACATCGCGGCCAATATCTCTTGCCTCGGCCTCGGGATAATAGTGCGCCGCCAGCTTTTCAAAGGCGCGTGCGTTGTCAATTTTCTCAATATCTACGCCTAATAAGGTTGCGCCGCGCGTCATCGCCACGGCAATGTGGCCGTGAGCGTGGCTGATGACCACCCGCGCATCGAGGGGGTGGCCATTAATGCTCAGTATCAGCTGCGCCTGATCAACGTCAAATTCACTGCACCAGGCAGCAAGAGGGTAATCGCGATACTGTGGGTATAATTGTCGCGCCAGCTGTTTTATGGCCCAGCGTGTGGCGCGATATTCCTGCTGCGCCTGCACCTTTTTACGCTTTGCTAAGACCGCTCGCTCTGTGCGGTTCAAATGTGCGTCATTTAATCCACCGTGCGCTTTAGCACAATAAAGCAACACCACGTCGCTGTGCTTGGCATGTTGCTCGGTATCGGTCGGTAAAGGTGAAAAGCGATAGGCAGGGTTTAGCATCAAGGACATTCCGATAAGCGTGGCTATGACTACTTTAATACGGGTAATTATGATTTAATAGCGGCAAAACAATAACAGATATCCCTGCGAATGACGAATAAGCGTGACGGTTTCCAAAGCCGTATAGGTTTTGTACTAGCGGCAGCTGGTGCAGCAGTAGGCCTAGGTAATATTTGGGGTTTTCCAACTCAAGCAGCGAATCACGGTGGCGGTGCTTTTTTACTGGTGTATTTCATTGTCATCTTTGCCTTGGCACTACCGGCACTGTTCACTGAGCTGTACTTGGGCTACGCCGCTCAAGCCAACCCGGTACAAGCACTTAAACGTGCTTGGCAACCAAAAGCGGCAAAAATAGGGGCAGGGGCTGGTTATATTGGTTTAGCCGGGGCTATTGTCATGCTGAGCTTTTATTCTATCGTGGCTGGGTGGATGTTGGCCCATGCCTTAGCGCCGCTGTGCGAGATGCTGGGTATGAATGACGCTGCCGCATTTCTAAGTGGCGATTCTCTTGCCCGTAACCTTATTTTCACGCCGCTGATGTTGGTGTTAACCGCAAGCATTATTTTAAAAGGGGTCAAAGCAGGGATTGAAGCCTGGTCGCGGCGATTAATGCCGTTGCTTTTGGTGCTGTTAGTTGGCTTGATTTTCTATATCGGCTCGTTACCCGGCGCCGGTGAAGGCTTTAGTAATTACCTGCAACCTGACTTTACTAAGGTGTGGGATCCAGATTTAATCATCGCCGCCATGGGACAAGCGTTTTTCTCATTGTCGCTGGGGGTAGGGTGCATGATGATCTACGGCTCGTACTTAAAGCCTGGAGCGAATATCGGCAAGCTGACCCTGAGTGTGGCCGCCCTTGATACATCGGTAGCGTTTTTGGCCGGTCTGCTTATTGTGCCCGCGATTTTTGTCGCCAGCCACAATGGCGTGGAAGTATTCCAAAACGGCAAACTCATTGGCGAAGGGCAACTGATCTTTGCGGTGCTCCCGCAATTGTTTAATACCATGGGCAGCATGGGGCTGGTGATTGCTTTGGCCTTTTTCGTTCTCATGTCGATTGCTTCGCTGACCTCGACCATTTCTTCGACCGAGATCCCGGTGGCGTTTTTGGTGGAAAATCATGGTATCGGCCGTAAAGCAGCCACTTGGCTGGTTAGCGCCGTGGTGATGTTGGCATCGCTCACCATAGTATTTAACTTCGATTGGCTGTTTGGCTTAGTGATCCAAGTATTTACTCAGTACCAGTTGCCTTTGATGGGATTGTTCTACTTTCTTACCCTCGGTTGGGTGTGGCGCCGTGGTAATCAATTAGCGCAATCTGACAAGATGAGTATTATGGCGCTGCGCTGGTATATACGCCTAGTATGTCCGGTGCTAATGACCGCCGTGTTTATTAATGTGGCGCTGAAATAGCCGGCGCCACTTAGTGTTTTAAGGAGCGCAAACGCGATTGGTTAGCGCTTCACCCTTGGCGTATTGCAGTAAATTATCAAAGGTGGTTTGCACGATTTGCTGCAACGCTTCTTCGGTGAAAAATCCCTGATGCCCAGTGATCAACACATTTTGGAAGGTGAGCAGGCGGGCGAAGACATCATCTTGAAGAATCTCCTCTGAGCGGTCTTTAAAAAACAACTCCGACTCTTGTTCGTACACGTCTAAACCCAAATACCCAAGCTGACCGCTTTTTAGCGCATTGATACAGGCTTTGGTATCGAGCAGGGCGCCGCGCCCGGTGTTAATCAACATAGCGCCGCGTTTCATGTGGCTCAGTGCGTCGCTGTTTATAATATGGTGGGTTTGCTCGGTTAAGGGGCAATGCAAGCTAATAATATCGCTTTGCGCTAATAATGTGGCTTTATCAACCAGGGTAAAGTCGCCTTCAGGTTTTGCTGGGTCGACCACCAGTACTTTGGCGCCAAAACCATTCAGTATACGGCACAGCGCCAGCCCTATTTTACCGCACCCGATAAGCCCCACGGTTTTGCCGTGTAAGTTAAAACCTAGCAGGCCGTTGAGGTCGAAGTTATCCTCACGCACACGGTTATAGGCTTTGTGGGTTTTACGCGATAGGGTCAAGATCAGGGCGAGACAATGTTCTGCCACAGCCTCTGGGCTGTAGGCGGGCACCCGCGCAACCTCAATACCTAAGCGTGCGGCGTGGTCTAAATCAACGTTGTTAAAACCTGCACAGCGCAGTAAAACCAGCTTAATACCTAGCTCGTTGAGCTTATCGAGCACCTGTTTGTTGACCACGTCATTTACAAATACGCACACGCTGTCGCACCCTTGCGCCAGCGAGGCAGTGAGCTCATTAAGCTGAGCATCGAAGAAATGGATCTCAACGTTATCTGGACAATGTTCGCTGAATGCGTGTTGCTCATACCTTTGCGAGCTGAATAGGGCTAATTTCATCAAGTTGACTCTCTATTACCGCACGAAGGGTATCGGGTTTGGTCCGAGGTGCGTAGCGGTTCACCAGTTGGCCCTGAGAGTTTATTAGAAATTTAGTGAAATTCCATTTTATTGCCCGGTTTTGTGCAATGCCCCGAGTGTGTTCTTTTAAATAATTAAACAGCGGGTGGGCGTCAGGACCGTTGACCATTACCTTACTAAACAATGGAAAGCTAACATTAAATGTGCTGGTGCAAAAGGCTTTTATATCCTCATTTGAGCCTTGCTCATGGCGGCCAAATTGATTGCAAGGAAATCCCAATACCACTAAGCCCCGCTGTTGGTAGTCGCTAAAAACACGCTCCAACGCACTATATTGATTACTAAAGTTACAGGTACTGGCGGTGTTTACAATAAGTGCAACGCGTCCTTGTAACTGTTTAAATGAATAGGGCGTGCCATCGATGAGGGTGGCATTGAAATGGTAAATACTATCCATTGTGAGCTCCATAACTCAAAACAAGGCGTTTTTGTACGATGCCTTTGTTATACTTTTTTGCGTTTTCTCGAGGCTATCAGGCAAATAGGTCAAAATTATGTCAAAAATGTGTACCTTTATCGGTTTAGGCGTCATGGGCTACCCCATGGCCGGGCACCTGCAACAAGCAGGGTTTGATGTGTGTGTATACAACCGTACAGCGTCAAAGTCGCAGCAGTGGGTAGAGCAATATGGCGGGCGCAGTGCTGCAACGCCAGAACAAGCGGCCCAAGGCGCAGACTTTGTGTTTGTATGTGTTGGCAATGACGATGATGTGCGCAGCGTGATTTATGGTGAGCATGGGGCGCTGGCGGGTATGCACGAGGGCGCCTTGCTTGTCGATCACACCACCACCTCCGCCGAGCTCGCCCGTGAGTTGGGTGATGCCGCTAAAGCCCAAGGTATTGCCTTTATTGATGGGCCGGTCTCTGGTGGCCAGGCGGGCGCCGAGAATGGTGTATTAACCGTGATGTGTGGCGGGAGCGATGCGGCTTATGCCAAGGTGCAGCCAGTGATGGCAGCCTACAGTCGCTTTAGCCAATTACAAGGTGATATCGGCAGCGGCCAGCTCTGTAAAATGGTGAATCAAATTTGTATTGCCGGTGTGGTACAGGGGTTGGCGGAAGGTTTACATTTTGCGAAAAAAGCCGGGCTCGATGGCGACAAGGTGGTAGAGACTATCGCCAAGGGGGCAGCCGGGTCTTGGCAAATGGAAAATCGCCATCAAACCATGTGGCAAGGAGAGTATGAGTTTGGTTTTGCCGTCGATTGGATGCGCAAAGACCTAGGTATTGCTCTTGATGAGGCGCGCAATAACGGTGCTAGCCTAGGTCTTACGGCATTGGTGGATCAATACTACAGTGACGTACAAGCTATGGGCGGTGGCCGTTTTGATACCTCCAGCTTACTGGCGCGGTTGGAAAAGCTGAACCCCAGTAAGTAGCGGTATACGCCCACAAGCTAAAGGCTTTGGGCGTAGTGGTATAGGGCTTTGAGCACCGCCATATTGCGCTCATTGCCTTCATTCTCGTGCACTAGGTTTTCTAGGCTGAGCATGAAGTCTTGCGCGCCAATAGAGGGGCTGTCCTCGCCATTCATCAGCTTGTTTTGGCAGTACTTTCGCCACGAGTCAAGCTCGCCGGGGGTCAGCGTTTCCGGCCAATTACGGGCGCGATAACGAAATAGCAAGGTGGTGAATTTATCATCTTCAAAGTCTATGTCTAAACCGGCGAGCTGCATGGGTTCAGTGGCGCGAATAATATCAAACTTGGCCTTATCACTGTTGCTGATAAAACCACTATAAAGTTGATAGTCGGGGTTGCCAGTATCAGCAAAATGGCGCGTGTCGTTAAACACTTCGGCGACCTTATCGCGTAATTCGGGGTGGGCCTTTAGTACCTTTAAGTGGGCTAAACATTGTTCGCGATCGATCCCCAAACGTTCGGCATTCTCTGGCAACAAGGTTTTCGCGGGGGCAAGAATAGGGCATTTATTCACATGCACCAGTTTTAAGCCAATCGGCGCTTGCCCAGGAGGCAGTTCATCATGACGGGTATAGAGGTACTCCCGTAATTGCTCGACACTTAAATCCAACAGCGGTTGCGGGTCTTGCGTTAAGTTAAAGCACACCACCGCGTTTTTATTACTGGGATGAAAGCTCATTGGCGCAATCCAAGTCGTGCAGCCGTGGCTTGCAGGAATACGCGAAGAGGTATGCACCAGCGGCGTCATGTTATATACATCCACCAAATCAAGCAGCGCTTTTTTATGGCGCAACGAGAAAAAGAAGTGATACAGCTTGGGCTGCGTGTCTTTAATCAGTTTTGCCAGCGCAATTGTGGCTTTTACATCGCTCAGGGCATCGTGGGCATCGGCGTGCTCAATGCCATTGGCTTTGGTTAGGTCTTCAAGGCGGAAGCTGACGCTGCCATCTTCCTTTTGCGGCCAGTTAATACCTTGCGGGCGCAGGGCATAACAGGCACGTACTAAATCAATAATATCCCAACGGCTATTGCCATTTTGCCATTCACGAGCGTAAGGGTCATAAAAATTACGGTATAAAGTGTACCGGCTAACCTCATCATCAAAACGAATACTGTTGTAACCAGCCACACAGGTATTCGGGCGGGCGAATTCGTCATGAATTTTAGCGATAAACTCTGCTTCATTAAGGCCATGACGCAGCGCATGCTGCGGCGTGATCCCTGTGACTAAACAGGCCTCGGGGTGAGGCAGATAATCCGGCGCCGGACGGCAATACTCAATAAGCGGCTCACCGATGATATTCAGATCTAAATCGGTGCGAATACCAGCAAACTGACTGGGACGATCTTTTTGCGGGTTTGCCCCCCAAGTTTCATAATCGTGCCAGTAGATTGTGGGTCGATTCTCATTATAGTTAGAATTTGCCATTCAATCCCCGAGCTTTTTTAAGCGTCTTTTTATATTATGTTTTTGGTGCTCTTTATAATTTCCAAGCGGTGTCCGTATGAATTTTGTGACGGTGGATAGCAACACCAAGTTAAGAAAAATGCATAGTAAATAGCGAGCACAGTGCGCATTATCGCACATAGACAGCCGGGGTGTAAGGGTATCGAAAGAGGTTATCATTACTTAGTAATATCGACTTCGGTTTAGTGATAAGCAAGCCATTCTTATTCTAATTGGTTATTCTTAGTTATCCATAAAGAACAAAATATCGCCTCATTGCAAAGTTGTCGTAGTTAGTAGCTTGAGCTGTTCAGTTTTTTGAAAAAGCTAGCCCAATAAGTGAAAGCGCTTCTAATTCGGCGGTATTCGCTCGTATCTGGCCCAATAGTAAGGCAATATAATGGATTGATTCAGATATTTACAATGAATAAGACTGCAGTTGAGAGAAAGGTACGACCTTCCATGGCAGTTAATGAGCAAACAAATGGTGACTAAACACTTAAGTCAGGGCTAGTTTGTAGGGCTTCACAACACCCCAAATTTGCAATGTTAATAAAAAATGCAGTTACAGGGAGAAGTAGGGTAACATTTTTCATAAGCATTACTTGGTATTAGCCCTCTATAACGATAGTATATTTTTCATATTAGGTAGTGTTGAAAGGAAGCTAAAATGGGTGTTGTACAATGGGGGCGGTTTCGCACTTTCGATAGAGTTGAGTTCCAAGGAGAAGAAAGGCGCAGGTTTTCGATGGAGAAAAAATTGTGTGCCTATGATAAAGAACCTGCAAGTCAATTATTCTCAACTATTAACGAAATAGAGCGGCATCTCATAAAGGATGGAGGGATCCCAGTTGTAATTGATTTATCTAATGTCCAGAAAATAACCGCTAGTGGTGCTACAGCTTTATTTTCATGCGTCTCACGCTGTCAACTAGAAACAAATAAATCATTCATAATAAAAATGGTCCCTCCAAGGGATGGAAAGGCCGACAAGTTGTTTAGGCGTTCAGGGCTTTGGGATGCTGTGAGGCCGGGAACTTTAAGAAAACTAGATAAGCTTTGGGATACTAAAAATAATTTTCAAAGTGGAGATGATCCGGATAGGCACCTAGATCCAACGCTACATATCTTGCAAGAAAACTTAGACAGACAGTTTCCAGACAAATTGAAAGAGGCGATAAATGAAGCCTATAACAATATTGTAAGGCATGCATACAAAAAAGAAGTGGAAAGCCGATGGTGGCAATATTCGTACATAAACAGAGAAAAGAATAAACTTGTGTTCTGTATCGCTGATAGAGGGATTGGAATCCCCAATAGTTTCAAAAATATAAAAGGGGGAACCGCGACCGAGCTTATTTCTCATGCTATGATAAAAGGGAACACATCTACGGGTAAGTACTACCGTGGGAAAGGCTCGTGGACGATGCAAAAGCCAGTCGTTAAAGATATAAAAGACAAATTAATAGTAGTAAGTGATATCGGAGTCTATAAGTATGTGGACCAACAAGAGGAGCCTGACGTGTATCAATTGGCTGCGCCTTTTAATGGCACACTATTAGCATGGGAGTTTGACCTAGGAGGTGACTCATGAAAATTGATATTGCAAGTGACTTTTCACCAAAACCTTTTGGCCGAGATGAGGAAGATAAAACAAAATTTCATGGAAAGCGATTTAGAGAAGAGTTTTTGGCACCAAATTTTAAGAAAAACCCAACAGAAGATATAGAGGTATATCTTGATGGGGTTGAGAGGGGATATGGCTCAAGCTTTTTTGAAGAAGCATTTGCGGGGCTTATTAGACAAGGAGTATCTTATTCCGATGTTAAAAACCGCCTGAAAATCATTACCAAAAACAAAGATTACTTTGATGAGATTTGGGAGTATATTGAGGATGAAAGAGAAAATGAGGGAGTAAATGACTGAATCTGCTGTTGCATCCATTTTAGTCAGCATCCTTCTTTTCTTATTGAGCATGAGCGCAATTATTTATGGGTGGGGTGAAGCGTATTTGAACGGGCGTAGACTTGCCTCCAGAGCAGAAGCCAGTGTGTTGAAAAATAATTTTTTGTCTCAGTTAAATAAGATTGAAAACGACGCAGTAAACTTTTGGACATTCGATTCTTTGTCAGCGCCAAGCAAAGATATTTGTTTAATATCAAGCCAAAAATTTATAGCCCGTATTCAGACATTACGTAATTTATCGAACCAGCTAAGTGTGTATGGAATAAATTTAGCAGTTGACGCTGAGTTTAGAGCCCTAAGAAAGCAAATTACGCTCGATATGGAAAGGGCTTCGTCAGTTGCATCTCCCGAACAAATGGTTAAGGTTAGCGAGATAATTTCTAGTGCCGAAGAGCTAAGGGGCAAAGTACACATCTCATATACTGAAATTTATAAGTTTGTAGCACCTGAGTAGGTTAGTAATGCCTGCGACCGCAGGCATTACTATTTGCAGCCCCACATCATCTACTCCTCAAACGATATACTTTTGCAATCAGTAGGTGGCTACCATCGATTTAGGCTTTGTCTGTAAAGTTGCCAAAGTCAACTCTGAGGTATACAGCCTAAGTGCTTGAGTTTACTAGTGTGGAAGTTTAATAATTAGGTTGTCACCATTAGTCACGCTTTTTGCGTTGCCCGGTAATCATGGGCGGTATTAGCGGGATGCGCCCCCACCAGCTAACCACGATAACCGCAATAATATGGATAATGGCGATGGCATACAGAGTATTAGCTGCCAAGGCATGGATGTCTTGCAGTAGTGAGTTACCGAATAGGGCATCGATTTCCTCAAGCATAAATCCAGTAACGGCAAGCGCAATAAATAGTAGCCAAGTTGCAAACACCATCAGCCAGCCAATAGGATTATGGCCGGATTCGGTAGGGATATGGCGCTCTTTGAGGTGAGTGATGTGCGCGCTTATTGCAGCGCGGTTGATAGCGGCTGCGCGGATACGGGCGTAGCCCGAGGGAAAGAGGCCCCAAATCAGCCGCAGTAGCACTAAAACACCAGCGCTGTAACCCAGCCACTGATGCCATGTGCCACCGGCTTCAATAATGAAGTAATTAGTAATAAAGATGCCGACAAGGGACCAATGGACGATACGTACCACCGGGTCCCATATTTTGATTGTGCTGCTCACTAATGCGCTTCTTGTTTAACTACCGAGCCGTCTACTGGGTTAAAGTAAATTTCAACCTTTTTGTTATCTTTATCGGTGCCATAAATCTCATAGCAGCTGCCATCGGTCACTTTAAACTCATTGATGCTATAGCCCTTGGCTTGCAGTGTTGTTTTAAAGTCGCTTTGATCCAGCCATTGGCTTTGTGGCGCATCAGTACAAACGGTGACATCATTAGCAACACCGCAGCCAGATAGTATTAACATCGCTGCTGCAAGCGATAGAGTTCGTTTAATATACATAACCCATTTCTCCTTCTTTGCTGTTGTATCACTAAAACAAACCTGGGGCAGTTGATCAATGCGCTTGATCAATAAATGTGCAAAGTATCTGATGCCGCCTACAAACCAAAAACACTATCAGCGTTGCTAAGCTTAGTTGGTGGGCTGCGAAAGCTGGTAGCCTTGCTCACGAAATAAGCTTAACGCTGCTTTAACAACCTGGGGGTCATATAATTTACCGGCGTTAGTTTCTATTTCCGCAAGGGCAGCGTCCAGTCCCAGCGCATGGCGGTAGGGTCGAGATGTGGCCATTGATTCAATCACATCGGCAACGGCAATAATGCGCGCTTCAAGCAAAATATCCTCGCCTTTCAAGCCTTGCGGGTAGCCGCTGCCATCCATGCGTTCATGGTGCTGATAAGCCACTTGGGCGATGGGCCAAGGAAAAGGAATACTCTTTAAAATTTGATAGCCATGCTCAGCGTGCGTTTTAATAATGGCAAACTCGCTGTGGCTTAAGCGCGTGGGTTTGGTCAAATATTCAGAGGGGATGCTGATTTTGCCAATATCATGCACTAAGCCTGCAATGCGTAAACCGTATTGAGTGTCGGCGTTGAGCTGCATTTGCTTAGCAATTTGCACCGCTAAATCACCCACTCTGGACTCGTGGCCAGCTGTGTAGGGGTCGCGCAGTTCAACCATGCTCGAGATAGCTTCAACCGTGCCAAGTACGGTATTTTCCAACCGGCTAGAATAGTGTCTTACCTGATTAAGCGCGCCTTCCTCGGCGCTAATATCGCACAAAATACCAATATAGCGCTGCGGGTGAGAGCCGCTCACTAAGTGCATTTCGTCATGAATATGAATATAGTGGCCATCTTTGTGTTTGATGCGGTAATAGTGATGTCCGCCACCGGCGCCGATAATACGATGACTTTCTTCTTGAGCACGGAGTTTATCGTCTGGGTGTAGACTTTTCGACCACCAACCCATGGCCATTGCTTGCTCAGCTTGGTATCCCAGCACTTTGGTGACATTGTCACTCACCCACACGGTTTGGCTGCGCTGAGCAGTCACCTCAATGGCGTAGGTGACAATAGGCATGTGTTTAAAGTAGTTGGGTAATTTGTATAGGAGCAGCTGCTCATCGCTCTTGGCGGCAGAGACCAAGGTTTGAGCGTTATTGAGCTTCTTCAGTAAAAAGTGCAAGGCGATAGACATTAGCAGGACAAAACTCACTCCTTTGCCAATAGAAAGCGCCAACGAGTCTTCGAAATCTCCCCATACTAATGCCAATAACCAATCGCTGGAAACTATCCAAAGAGTGCTAATAACAGCATAAAGGCCAACTATTTGATTTCGACTTAGCCCTCTCATGTACTGCTCTTAAAAATGTGCGATGAACCCATTTTTTATACTCGTCGCATTTTACTGTTCGCTATATCTGCATAATAATACAATAATAAATCAAAGGGTGAGCATTCAACTTAAGGAGAATGTTATGCGCTATGTCAAATAATGCTGCGATAAGCTGCTTTATGATCCACCACACCATGCAAAACGTTCTTAAACGCTAGCTCTATTATTATTTACTTTGATGGTACCACCATGTTTCTGCGAAAAAGTCACCTCGCTGAGCTGAAAAGCTTGCAAGATGAAGTGCTCATTTACAAGCAAATATTCTCTAGTTTAAGTGAAGAGATGATCCATCTAACCTTGGATTTGCAGGGAGTGATTATCTCTGCCAACACACTTTTTGAAACTGAGACCCAGATTAGCAGCCACGCGTGGCAGGCCAAGGCGTTGCTCGACTTCGTGCCAAATTTGGCGCGCAACACAGAGCACTATAAGGCACTTAAAAATGCGCTAACTCAGCGCAAACACTGGGCTGGTGCTTTGGAAATGCAAAACAATGACCAGCACTTATGGTTACGTGTGGTATTGCAGCCGATTGTGGATGCCAGTGGGCACTGTACGCACTTTGATCTGTTCGCATCGAACCTAACCCGCACCATTAATACCTCAAGGCACAATGAAAATGTCATCAACGCTATTGAGCGTTCTATGGCCGTGATCCGCTTTAACCCTCAAGGAAATATAATCGACGCTAACGACTTATTTCTAAACACTGTGGGTTATCGCCTTGAGGAAGTCAAAGGCAAGCACCACAGCATGTTTTGTGAGCCCGCACTGGCAAATAGCCATGAGTATCGTGAGTTTTGGCAAAAGCTCAATCGTGGAGATTACATTGCCGACCGTTTTAAGCGTATCGACAAGCAGGGACGAGAAATTTATCTCGAAGCCTCTTATAACCCCATTTTCGATAGCCATGGTCAGCTCTATGAAATAGTTAAGTTTGCCACCGACATCACTGCGCAAGTAGAGCGCGAAAGCCAGGTAAATCATGCTGCTCAAATCGCTTACGACACTTCAATTAACACTCAAAGTAGTGCCAGCAGTGGGGCCGCCATTATGGAAGAAACCGCAGCGGTTATGAGCCAATTAGCAGCAAAAATGGACAGTGCGTCTGAGAAGATCAATGCCCTTGAAGCGCAATCGGCGCAAATAAATAAAATTGTTCAAGCCATCAGCGGCATCGCCGAGCAAACCAACTTATTGGCACTTAACGCCGCCATTGAAGCTGCGCGGGCAGGTGAGCTTGGGCGCGGTTTTGCGGTAGTTGCCGATGAGGTTAGAGAGTTGGCCTCGCGAACCTCAAAGTCGACCGAGGAAATCATTGGAGTGGTCAATGATAACGCGCAACTGACCTTGGAAGCGGTGCAAACCATAGGTGAAAATAAAGACACAGCCACCGAGGTGGCTGAGAAAGTCAATGATGCCAGTGCGGTGATTGAGGAAATACGCGAAGCGTCTCAAAAAGTCGTGGATGCGGTATCACAATTCGCTAACCGGCTGTCTTAAGGCAGCCGCTCAAGCGTTCAGTGACTCGGTATATGTACCTCTGGGAGCCCTTCAAACTGGGGCTTCGCTAACAAATAACCCTGCATTAGATGAATGCCGGCTGCTCGCAACCAATGATATTCGCCCTCTGTTTCAATGCCCTCGGCAAGCACCTGAATACCCAGCTCACGCAGCAAATTCACACAGTTTTTTATGATGATCTGTCGGGTTTTATCCTGGTCGATATTGCGGATCATCAACATGTCTAATTTAACAATGTCGGTTTGAAAGTCAGCTAATAGGTTAAGTCCTGAATAACCGGCGCCAAAGTCGTCCGTGGCAGTCATAAAGCCCAATTTACGATAATACTCAACGATGCGTTTGATATGGTGCGCATCACCTACCTTTTCAGCTTCGGTAAACTCGAACATAATTCGCTCAATAGGAAACTGGTAACGCTCAGCGGCTTCAAGAGTTGTTTTGATACATCGTTCAGGTTCATAGATGGCATTCGGTAAAAAGTTAATGCTCAGCATCGAGGATATTTGCAGCTTGGCAGCCAAGGCAATAGCTTTAATACGACAATGCTGATCAAACATATATTTATTTTCATCGGTGAGCTGGCTTATTACCGCACCGGCGGGTTCATTGTTAACGCCACGCACAAGCGCTTCATACCCAAATACCTCGCCTTGTTGGCAATCAACAATGGGTTGGAACGCCATGGTAAAGTCAAAAGGGAGAGGGGGCGTGTTAATGCAGCGGCGACACTGAGATGCCATCAATGAATTCTCTTATTATTAACTTCAAACACTAGTATTAACACTAGCTGGTATTTGTGGGCTGTACAAGCTAAGTCGATGATTTTTGGAGAGACCTGAGCATAATCTCCACAGTTGGCAGCAAATTTATGATATTTCACACAATTGTTATCTTTTAGTGGTACAAACCCACGTACTTGATAAAATAGCGGCGTTAACAAGCCAACGCCAAAAAGGAACTCTTGTGCGCTATCTCATCTTTTTACTTTTTTCATTCTCGCTCCATGCTCAACTTGTCATTGATGAAACCACACAAAACTATGCCGTCAGCGCCGAAGCGCCCGATGGTCTTTTACACGCACTCGATAGTGCTTCGCCGGTAAAACGTGATAACAAGGTTGTGCATGGTTACACCTACTACGACATCCGCTGGCAGTTTTGGTTTGATAGTAAGTCACGCCAATGTGATATCAATAAGGTAACCACTACGTTAGAGCTGGAATACACGCTGCCACAACTAACAGATAGTACTGAGAGTGTGAAAAAAGCGTGGTCACAGTGGTTTTCGTATTTGGCCGAGCATGAGCATGAACATGGTCGTATGATAAAGGCGATGGCACAGCGCATAGACGAGCAACTAGAGGCCATTCCCGAGTTGGGCAGTTGCCGCGTGATTGAACAACAGGCAGCGCTTATCGGCAATGCTCTGAAACAAGAACTAGCGCAGCAACTGCAAGCATACGACGAGCAAACCAATCATGGCCGCACTGAAAAGGCGTGGCTGGTGGATCATCTCCAAGCCACACCCAATTAGCCGTTAAGGGGTTAACAGGGTTGCGAGCTCGTCAACACTGTTAACTACATAATCAGGCGCTGAGGCTAAAGGGTAAAGCTGTTTGCCTGGGCGCGCAATAAAGGCGGTTTGCATACCCGCCGCCTTAGCTCCGGCCACATCCCAGCCATGGGCTGCAACCATCAGCGCCTGCTCGGGCGAAACGTTTAGCTCTTTCAGTGCCCATTGATAAGCGCGAAGATCAGGTTTGTATATTTTTAGGTCTTCAATGCTCAGGCGCTGCGAGAAATACGTTGTCAGTCCTGCATGTTCAAACTGGGTTTTCACGCCATAATTTGATGAATTGGTTAAGCTCACTAAGGTAAAGCCGTTATCTTTTAAGCGCTGTAACCCCGGTTTTACATCAGCATGCGCGGGCAAGCTTAATAAAGCAGGCACGATCGCTTGTTTTGCTTGCTGCTTTGAAAGTTCAATCCCCTGATTTTTTGCCACCATCTGCAATGCGGCAACGCCAATATCACCAAAATCCTGATAGTCGCCGCTGACCGTTGTTACCAGTGAATGGTGTAGCATGGTTGAAAACCACAGCGGTAACAATTGTTGCTGGCCATCCAGTGCCCCAGCAACTGAAGTGCGCATTGCTTCAAGATCAAGCAGGGTCTCGTTAACATCAAAAAAGATAACTTTAGGTTGTTGTTGGGCATAGCTTACGGGCATAGTTAAAACTCCAAAAATCAGAGTGAGAATGACGAAATACGTACGCATGGTGGTCTCCATAGTGTGTTTTCATCAGTTTATTGATTTAATTTTTTTACATATAGTGCTAAATAACGAAACTTAAATTCGAAATAATTAAATCATGTATAGCACCGCCGACTTGGAAACCTTTATTGCCATCATTAAGCATCAGGGCATTGTGAACGCCGCTAAACAGCTGCGGCTGTCGCCTGCCACGGTCAGCCATCGGCTGGCTAAAATAGAGCGCCACTTAGGCAGTGTGCTTATTTTTCGTGATGCGCGCTCATTAAAGCTATCACCGCAAGGTGAGATTTTTTATCAGCGAATTGAGGGCATTTTAGAGGCGCTGTACGACGCAGAATTTGAAATAGGCGCGCGTAGCTCCACGGTGGCGGGCGTACTCAAAGTAACCATGCCGCCTTGGGTCTTTTCTCAGTTTGTTATGCCGAGACTGGGTGAGTTTGAACAGCAATACCCGCAATTAACCTTGGATTTCAATATTACCGACCACTTTGTCAATATCGTTGAAACGCGCCAGGATGTGGCTATTCGCGTTGGACAATTGCCCGACTCGGGTTTGCTTGCGCGTAAACTGGTGGATAACCACCGTTTACTTTGCGCCGCGCCTAGTTATATTGCCCGCTATGGGATGCCACAGAGTGTTGCACAACTACAGCAGCACTATTTTGTGTGCTTACCTTGGCAACGGCAATTTAAGCTGCAGGTGGGCAAACAGGTGCGCACTTATAATGCCCGTACTCGTTTTACCATTTCGAATTCAGATAACATGACCTCGGCGGCACTGGCAGGCCATGGTATTGCCATAAAATCAAAAATAGCCATTAAGCAGGCATTGGACGGCGGTGAATTAGTCGAAGTCTTGCCTCAAGCGCTTGTCAACCCACAAGCGCCGGTGTGGTTTTTGCGCGCGCAACACTCTTTAGCCACGCGCAGAGTTGAAGTGTTTTATGAGTTTATGAAGACGTGCTTCGCACATTTATAAACAGCGATAACACAGCGAGCAGGGCACTGGTTAATAAAACAAACAGCCCCTCAACACACCAAGTAATCATTAACGCCACCACCAAGGCACTGCCTAAAGAGGCCATATTCAGTTGGATTTGCGGGCGGTAGGATTGCCATACCGACTGGCCGACATCAATCACCGGCGCAGTCAGCAAATGCCAATAAGGGTTACTTTGATAATCCGATACTGCGTTCTCTAGTTGCTCTTGGCGCTCCAAGAGTAGGGCTAAATTGTCACCGCCTTTGGCATAAATGCGGTCGTCACTTTGTTGATAGTGGGCCAATAGTTTTTCTAAGGAGCCATCAAAGAATTGCTTGGCGTCGTCTTTAAACGGGGCAATGGCCTGAGTTACCTCGTCGTTGCTTGCACGCAGTGCATGGCCATAATCGTCAACAAAGCCCGGTACTTGCAAACCCAGCAACGCGGCAATAAAAAACACGCATAAACGCACATAATGACGACACCAACGAATAATATCTTTAAGCATACACATCCATCTACGGGCACATTGCCGCACTGACTCCAGTTATGATGATTAAGTTATCACTTCACTCACACAATTGGTATGTCTTAGCGTAGCTAGCGCGCTGCACTGAGCAATCCATTCGGGTATTGGCGCGGTACTGTTAAAGTTAATAGCTGTTGATGTTGGCGGTAACGATTATGGAGAATATCGACACGTTTAACGAAGTCGCGGGTTTGCTGAAAAGGAGGCACGCCACTGTAATGGGCAACGTTGCCAGGGCCGGCGTTATAGGCCGCTGCGGCCAGTTTCGTATTTCCTTTAAAGCGCTTTAATAGCTTAGCAAAATAGGCGCTGCCGGCGGCAATATTGCTATCGGGGTCGAAGGGGTTATCGATGTTGTAGGCTTTGACTAGTAAAGGCATGAGTTGCATTAGCCCTTTGGCGCCCTTATTTGATTGCGCATTAGGGTTAAAGCCCGACTCGGCATGCACTATGGCTTGTAACAATGCCACATCTAAGTCATTTTTGAGCGCTTCTTCGTACAAGGTTTGACGAAACTTGTAGGGGTGCAAAGGGGTTGAATACCAGCTTTGATAACGCGATTGCTCGCAGCGTTGGCATTTTACTTCAACAACACGAAAGCCACTGACTTTTGGTTTTTGATCGGTGAATACCGCAATGCCCTCGCTGTTGTAATAGTGGTAGATCACCGGATCGTTGGCGCCAAAGGCGGATATGGAGCAGGCCATCCAAATACTGGAGGCGAAGATGATGCGCGTTAACAACATAGTGCCAAACCCTGTGATAAACGTTCTTTAAGCCTAGCACAGGGTCAGCCTTTTGGCTGATAAAATAGCCATTGCACGATCGCTTTAAGGCGCTAAGCGATCACCGCTGAAAATCATAAATACTGCCTAAATTCATAAGCTTAGTTAATTCGTCTAAGGCGGCGTAAGATTCTTGGATTAGCAGTGGATCGCGCAGATCGTCCTGACATAGCTGGTCACGATAATGACGCTTCACCCAATCACTTAGGGTGTGATGTAACTTATCAGAGAACAAACAGGCTGGGTTTGTGGCAGCCAATTCTTGCTCAGTTAACACCACTCGTAAGCGCAAACAAGCTGGGCCACCGCCATTTTGCATACTTTGTTTGATATCCACGTAATGAACTTCATCCAAGGTATCTGGCTGAGTGAGTAAATCATCTAAATACGCCTTAACCGCTGGGTTCTCAGCACACTCCTGCGGCGCAATCAGCGCTGTGGCATTGCTAGGCAGGGTAATAAGCTGGCTATTAAACAAATAACTGCTCACGGCATCGGCAACACTTACCGCCTCGGTGGGCACTTCAACAATACTAAGGCGATGGGCGTCGTTATACAGTGCACTGTAAGCAGAGCTTATTGTATCCAGTGCTTGGTGTCGCTTATAAAAGGCTTGCTCGTGGCAAAAAAGCAGCTGCTCATTACCAACGGCAATGACATCATTGTGAAACACGCCTTGGTCGATCACCTCAGGATTCTGCTGAATATACAGCTGTTGACTATCATCGAGCTGGTGCAAGCGGGCAATCGCAGCGCTGGCCTCAAGGGTATGGCGAGCAGGGAATTTTTGTGGTTTCACACCGCCTTCGTTAAAGGCCTCGCGCCCATACACAAATAAATGCAAGCCTTTATCGCCGTGCTTTGGGCATAAGCGGGTATGATTTGCAGCGCCTTCATCGGCGAAATGGTCGTGCCCAGGTAAGGGGGCGTGATGGGCAAAATAGTTTGAATTAGCGAACGTTGCTTGTAATACCCGGCCTGTGGTTGGGGCTTCAATGGAGCGATGCAGCTTATTGCTTAAATTGGCCACCGTAAAATGAACGCGGTTATCGGCACTGTCGCTTGAGGGGGATACGGTGGCAGCATTCGCACTCCACATTGCTGATGAAGAAAAGCACGCACTTAATAAAGTCGGGTTATATTTGTACGCTTTTTCGAGTATTTGTGCATCCGAGCCAGTAAACCCCAGCTGCTTTAACAATGCCATATGAGGGCGTGCGTGAGGGGCCAGTACACCTTGGTGTAAACCCAGCTGGCGCATCGTGCGCATTTTCTCAAGCCCCTGCAAGGCCGCTTGTTTAGGGTTGGATGGCTGCGCTGCAAAACGCTTAGAGGCAACATTACCAAAAGACAATCCGGCGTAGTTATGGGTGGGGCCCACTAAGCCGTCAAAGTTTACTTCATAGCTGTGCATAGTACTCCTTAAAAATGCCTGTAACAGTAAAGGGCAGCTTTAAACCTAGCGGTGATGTTGTGCAAGTGCAATGTCAACGTCATTGAGTTGTTTTAATAGCTGCTGGCGCCGCTTGAGCAAAGTGCCTCGCGATGAGCTTTGGTCGTGCATTCGCAGCGCCTTGTATATTTCCCGTTTAGAGAGCTTAGTATGAGCGGCCGCTTGCGAGACGCTAATTTGCTTATTCAACAAGCGGGGCATCACAGACGCGAGGCTATTCATCGTCTTTACCCTGCGCATAGTCATGAATTTGCCAAATACTAATATCGAAATGCCAAAGTAGGTAAAGGGTTTCACGTAGCTGTTGCATAACGGCGCTCCTAATGTGGGTGACGCTGTAGTTAATGAATAATCTGTGCCACTAATGCAAAGAGTAATAAATACATAGGCCTATAGCTTGATGGAAGTATTTAAAAGGGGCGTTAAGCACTGTTTTGGGTCATTTTTAACTGAGGTTGCACCATGCTTTTGCACAGTGTGTGCAAGTATTAAGCACCCATCGTTTAGTCATGTAAGTGTTTCATTAAAGCCTGAAAGCTTTGCAGGCAAGCTGTCATTAAAAACACAGCCAGAAACTATAAAGGTTATTTATTTCAGTAGGTTATTAATTTGGCACGATGGCTGCTCATACTTAAATGTGTTTAATTTAAAGGAGATTAATATGAGTACACCTTTAGCAGGTAAGAAAGTAGCCATCCTAGCCACTGATGGGTTCGAACAAAGCGAACTGGTATCTCCTCGTAAAGCGTTACTCGATGCCGGTGCCGAGGTAGACATTATCTCTATTAAGCCAGGCACTATTCGAGGTTGGGAGGGTGACCACTGGGGCGAAGAAATAAAAGTAGATAAGCTAGCGCAAGAAGTCAGCGCGGTTGAATACAACGCCTTGGTGCTGCCCGGCGGTTTATTTAACCCCGATGCACTGCGCCAAGACACCGAAGCAAAACGCTTTGTGGATGGTTTCTTCCAAGAAGATTACATCAAACCCGTTGCAGCTATATGCCATGGCCCATGGATGCTAGCGGAAATTGATAAGTTAAAAGGGCGCAAAGTCACCTCGTACCCAAGCATACGCACCGATTTAGAAAATGCCGGAGCCAATTGGGTAGACGAGCAAGTTGTGGTGGATAATGGCCTGGTTACCAGCCGCAAGCCTGGCGATTTGCAAGCCTTTAACAAAAAACTAGTTGAAGAGGTATGGGAAGGTCGCCACAGCGAATAATTATCCCCATTTACTTCTCAATATAAAAGCCAGCAGCCTCACTGCTGGCTTTTTTGTGGATGCAATAAATGAAACTGTACTTTATTAAACCCACTAGTAAACGCAGCGTATTTTTTATATGAAAAGCAGCAGACTCAGATGTTTAAGCGTTATTGTTGAGAGTTAATATTTCTCTTCAATAGGCATATGGGTTTTTTATGCGTCACCACATTGGACATGCTCATAGGTGAAGCGCCCGAAAACCTATCCAACGGGGCGTGTTATGGAATGTAATACCAGCCAAAAAAAGTAAATAATAACTCCAACTATCTGAAATTAAGAGATTTATCTATTTGCATAACAGGCCAAGTTCAGCTCGGTTATCTTATTGCGCGTTTTCCACAACATACCCCGGTATCGACATTAGCCCCCTGCGCTGATAGCTTAATAATTTATTAACAATGAATGAACATTAGTGTGGTAAAAATACAAAAGTTATTCGGCTTAACCCGAAATGAACGCTAATAAACTCTTATGAGCCAATAGAGACTAAGGCATGGACTTGAAGGATGTAACTAAAAACCAACATTTTGTTCCTCAAGTAGAACAAAGGCTTAATGCAATTAACCCATTAGCTAAAGAAGAAAATCAAAAGATTTACTCATTCAGCCTGGATGATCGAGAATCTTATGCAATAAATCTAGACTCAGAGAAAGGCTTCAAAATATCAAACACTCTAAGCCTAAACGATATATTTAGTTTTGATGTTCTAGAAAAAGAGGCTGCACGATATAACTTTGAAAGCTTATTTCATCAATATGAAGCTAGTATCAAAACAAATACAGACAGTCTAATTTCAAAACTGCCTACCGCTGGAGCAGATATAAAGTCTGAAATATTAAATATTTTCCTTTCCAAATTTCTTAATTTTGTTAGAAATCCATACTCAATTAAAAAAGTACTAAATACCTTTCCTAAGCTTAGAAACGTTCACCCAACTGATCCCGTTCATTATAAAAACTTTGAGCGTGTATTGAACGGAAGAAAGCCACAACAGGCATACCTTTGTAAGCAGTTGGAAGTAACCGAAGAAGAGTATGCGGACTGGCTGTCTGTAATATTTCTTTTATTAACTCCACTGGAGAAAGGCCAACCAAATTTTCTAGAGCAAGTTGTAAAAGGGCTATATGAAAGTCCAGATTCATTCATCATGGTACTCATATATACCTACGATGATAAAACCTGTCTCCTTTCTGATAGAGGTTATAGTATCCCTCTCCCCGAAAATGAACATATGGCGTGGGATTTCAATCTGTATTCTCATGGCTTTATAAGGTATGTCTTTGGAAACTTAGATCTACTTGCTCCAGCAACTGCTCCTAAGGAGCTCTTAGAAAAGTTCAAGGCATGTCCTAAATCAATTGATGTACACAATATAGTCAATGATTTGAACGCACTTGAGCAATACAATAAACATGTAGTGTATCAGTGTAACAAAAATGTATTTAATTCTAGCTCTGAGTGCTATGGCTTATAACAAGTTGCTGCACTCGGAAAAATTACTCGCTACGCTCCTAATCTTCCGGTTAGTAAGGCGTTAGCTTCAGAGGGTTTTATGAAAGATTTTGAGATTGAACTGGAAGAGCTTTCAAAACTAGAAGTAGATAATTTCCTATCTGTACAAGAGTCTGGAAAAGTAGAAAACTTTCTTAGGATCGCTACTCCAGAGCTAATCAATAAAATATTTGAAAACTCGAAAGAATCCACATTAAGAAAGATTTCCAGCGAAATTAAAGTAGATGTCTTAAAGCGAGCATTGGATATTGCATCAGAAAAGTCATTGCGGTGGTACGTGCAGGCATCATCGTTAAATTCATTGAAAAGAATTTCAGCTGCCAGTTCAAATACCTTGGTCGAAAAGCTAATTGATGTGGCTTCTGATCAAAAGCGAAGAGAAGCCATTATCAAATCTCTTCCTTTGGAGCGGCGTAAGCAGTGGGAAGACTATGTAAGAAGAGAGAAAAACAGAAGTAGAGAACTAAGAGAAAGCGCAAAACAGGCAGAAGTGTCTTTAGTGGAAGAAAGAAAGCGTATAGCTGATGATCTTTCTTCTGCTATTAGAGCCAAGGAAGAAGCGCTAGCAGAGGCCGAGCAAGTAGCAAATCTTAAAAAGAAACATTTAGATGAAGAGATTGCTATAGCAAAAGATAGGCTAAACTCGTTGCTCAGTGAAACCTCGGAAAGAGAAAAAGAGCTAAAAAAGCAGGAAGAAAAATTAGCTCAAAAAGTTGCAGAGCTTAACGAAGAGCATCAAAAACAAGTTCAGCAACGTATAGAAATCAAAGTTCCAGAGTACGTGAGTGCTGCGGTCAGGGTTCTAGAGGATCTTGAAACTAAATATAGAGAAAAAGCGAGAAACTGGAGTATACATGGGACGCTTGTTCTCATTGCCGCAGTAGTTGTCACGGTAGTTATATCCAGTCTGGGTACGGGTTTCCTTGATCAAAAAGCTGAAGATATCGGTTGGCCTTTACTAATTTTCATATCTTTTAAAGGACTTGTTGTGTTGAGTGTTCTTGGTCTGTGGGCAAGGCACGCTTTTACCGTGAGCAATGCTTATATGCACGAGGCTATAAAAAGATCTGATAGGGCTCATGCCATAAATTTCGGAAAACTATATTTTGAAATTTATGGCAATGCAGTGGACAGGAGCGAGTTGGTTGAGATATTCGAGAACTGGAATATAGCTAGTGAGAGTGCCTTTAGTAAAATCAAGATAAAGGATCAGGATGTTCAAGTGGTTGAGCAAATCAAAGAGTTAGTTAAGGTTATCAAGCTGGCTGAAGGTAAAGAAAGCTAACAATTAGCGCAAGTGTGAAAAAATTTTCCACTGCGTTCCAGAATTGACCCTTCGCTGGGCGTTAGCCGTATTAGAGAGTAATAGAGAATATGTCAGGTGAAAAATTACAAGATGTAGCTGAAGAGCCGAAATTCTAAAGCGTCTCGGATTTCCTAGAAGCCACGCCGCCATTTATGCTGAGGACTTTCACACCGCTTGCGAGAAAGTCAGGTGATTGAAAACCATGCAAATTATATCATTAACTCAGCTGGTAGCTAGAAGCCCGCTTTAAAGCGATACCTTAAGCCAATTTCTATCTACTCACCCTTTCTAAACTCTAAAACCCTTAACCCTGAAGAACAAGCTTTATCGTCCTGCTTTTGGCTATATCTACTGCGCCTTAAACCCTCAGGCAGACTAGGTCGTGGCATTTACCTCATTGCTTTAGGGCGTACAGCGGCGATTGGTGAGTTACTAAAATTTAAGCGGGTGTTTGCAGTGAACGCCATTCGCCTCAGCTGGCAAAATCCGGTATCTTTGCAGTTATAAAGAGTGGTCATAACCGCGCTCGGCAACATAAAACATGGGGGTAACATACCGCCAGTGGTGTCAGAGGGGCGTTATGCCCAACAAGGACGTCCACTTTTAGTGGATGACAGCGATTCAAGGAATGTACGTTGATGGACTCATTAAAATTAAAAGACTTTCTTCACCCTCGGCCTGCGCCAAGAGGGATTGATGTTCTATGCAAATTACAACACTTCTCAATTATTACTTATGCTGTGGACCCTTCACGGTTTGAGGGGCTTTTCCCGGAGCGATTTGAATTGGATACCCTAGAAATTAATGGTGAAGAAAAGGCGTTAATTTCTGTTGTTCCTTTCATTGATGTTGATTTTACCTCGGCCGTTTTTCCATTCCCTAAATTTACCATGGGCCAAACAAACTACCGCATATACATTATCGATAAAAAGACCAACGAAAGGTGTGTTTGGTTCCTGGGTACCACGTTGGATTCTTGGACTTTAGCTGTCCCTAGGTTTGTTTGGAACTTGCCTTGGTATAGTGGCAAAGTGAAGTTTGATTGTGAGTTCGATTCATCAACCAGGCTATATTCAAAATATAAAATGGTTACCCAAGCCGATTGGGCGCCAGCACATGTTGAACTAACCCAAAGCCCAGAATCTAAACTGGAGTTACCGGGCTTTCCTGATGTAGAAACGGGGTTGGTGTATTTAACTCATCCGCTCGCGGGCTTTTATTATCGCCGTGACGGTCAACTGGGGACGTATCGAGTCTGGCACAAAGCGCTAGAAGTGAAGCCGGCAAACCTTGAATCGGCCAACTTTGGTTTGTTATCGCGCTTGGGCTTAGTGACGCCAGAGGAGCAACAAGTAGCGCATAGCGTTCTTGTTGAACCTATTAATGAATTTACTATTTATTTACCCCCTAAAGTGATTCGATAAAACTACAGTATGGCGTGGAAACGTCATTGGCGGCCCTTGGCACTAGGGTGGGCGCACTTTTTGCCATGGCTTACTGCCCGCTGTAACGCGGAGTCAGTTGCGTGTAGTTAATTTGTGGGCCCAGAGCGAACAGTTAAAAGAGGAATTCAGATGTATAAGGGAAGTTGTTTGTGTGGTTCAATCCAGTTTCAATTGCAGGGCACTCTCACTGATATCATTCATTGTCATTGCTCTTTATGTCGCAAGGCCAGCGGCAGTGCCTATGCAACCAATGGCTTCATTAATGCAGAAGATTTAAAAATAACAGACAAAGCGGGTACTTTGACTTATTACCAAAGTGCCGAGGGTAAACGTAAATACTTTTGCAGCCAGTGCGGGGCGCCCATTTACAGTGCCAATGCGCAGTCGCCAAACAGGTATCGGCTGCGCCTAGGAACGTTAGACAGTGATATTACAGAGCGACCCATTTCTCATAATTTTGTGACCTCAAAAGCAAACTGGGATGAGTTAGACGCAGCGCTCCCTCGTTATGAAAAGCACGAGCCTGGGCGCCAGTGAAATTGGCGCTGCGCTAGGCTGCAATCTGGTACCGACGGCGTTGAGTGCTTTTTAGGAAATAGCGCTGCCTTATATTAATTTCTTCAGTCAAACTCCCTCTAAAACAGTGTTAGGTTTGCAATAGTCTGTTGCCCCGTGAGCTGCTCGCAAGCACGCGTGAAAATATCTCATTATGCGTTTTGTTGGTTTGTTTCTATTATCCCTTGTATCTATTTGAGGTTCGCAGCAGATGCCTTGGCACTTATCCTGCTAACAGCCTATATGTGGCGGGTGACACCCTCACTTTTCGGCGTGTTTGCACCGAGAAAGCGCATTTTCTGCACTGTAATAATGCGTCCATATTTCTTTGCTAACCTCGCCATCAGACTTTGCAAAACACACCGATTTGCTGAGCAGTATCCATAGCACATTGATGTGGCGAACAAATATACACTTGTTTGGAGCCCAGCTATGTTAAAGAAGCGTTTTTTCAAAACAAAAAACGAAGCAGAAGTGACCTTTGAGTATGAACACCCACACGCAGCCCGTGTTGCGCTCGTGGCGGAATTTAATCAATGGCAACCTTTGCCCATGACCTGCTCGAAAAAAGGCGGCACATTTCGCGTTAAAACGCGCCTCCCTAAAAACAGCGAATTTCATTTTCGTTACTTAATTGATGACCAAGAGTGGGATAACGACCACCAAGCCGATGCCTATGTTGCCAATGCCTATGGCACTGACAACAGTGTGGTATCAACCCACGTTCAGCCTTAACAATGCAGACGCTGGCACAAAGCCTCTATCTGATGGGGGTTGGCGACAGCTACGTGGATTACCAAGGGCAACAGCAACAATTTGATCAAGCGTTGCGGGTAAAAGTGCTTGAGGCCATGGGGGTCGATGTTGATAACCTCGACGCCTTAGCCGCGCTTAACTGTCAACTTGACGCGGCCCCTTGGCAGCAACTTTGCGATGACATTATGGTTATCTCGGAGCCTTCGCCACGTTTAGTTATCCGCCTGAGCGAGTTGCAGTTTCAGCGGCAGCAGAGTGCGAGCTTGCACCTAGAGGTGAACGCACAACACGCTAACTGGTGCATTAGCCAAGGGCAAGTCACCGGTGACTACGTGATTGATGGCTGTCGCTACCTCGCACTTAGCTATGAACTAGGTCAAGGTTGGTTGGCGCCTGGGTTTTACGCCGCTCGGATCAGCGTCGCAGAGCATAGCGCTGAGCTAGAGCTATGGTGGGCGCCACAACACGTTTATCAAGGCGCTTATGGCCAGCAAGCAGCTGTTAAAAGTGTGGGGTTATCGTGCGGCTTGTACACCTTGGTGAGCGAACACGGGGTGGGCATGGGTGATTTTGCGGATCTCAAAGCGCTGCTGCGCGAAGCCGCTGCGTTATCCATAGATTATGTGCTACTTAATCCCTTGCACTTACTCGATTGTAATGATGCCAGTAGGCATAGCCCGTACAGCCCTAGCAGCCGCATGCTTATCCATCCGCTGTACATTGCCGTTCAGGATTCACCGGAATGTGATGCGGCGATTTTAGCGCAGCTCAATGAGGCCAAAAGACACTATAACATTGTCGCAAGTGCGCCTTGGCTTGATTATGAACAAGTCTACGCGCTTAAGCTGCCATTATTACGCGCGTTGTTCCAACGTTTTTGCACCACGGCAAGTGCTGAGCGTAAGGCCGAATTTGCACAGTTTAAAGAGCAGCAACGTGTGGCTCTCGATACCTTGGATGAACCAGATGATCAGCAGGCTTGTTATTGGCAATGGCAAGCCTGGCTGCAGCGCCAAGAATGCCAAAATATAGCGCAAGAGGCGGGTATGAAGTTGGGCCTTATCAATGATTTGGCCGTTGGCGTGAGTGATAGGGGTGGCGAGTTTAATCGTTACCGAGCACTGTTTACTCCCCATGCCTGTATTGGTGCGCCGCCGGATGATTTTGCTCCACAGGGGCAAAATTGGGGCATGCCAGCATTGTTGCCGCAAGCGATGAAGCGCCACCGGTTTGCCTATGCCAAAGCGTTATTTAGCGCCAATATGCAAGGGGCGGGGGCGCTGCGCATTGATCATGTGATGGCGTTGATGCGCATTTGGTGGTGTGTCGATGAGCAGGGCTGTTATGTCTATTACCCCTTTGATGAGCTGTTAGCGCTAATAAAAATACTCAGTCATCAACACCGTTGTGTGGTGATTGGTGAAGATTTAGGCGTGGTGCCCGAGCAAGTTCGACAGGCCTTGGCACAAGCGCAGATATTCTCCAACACCGTGTATTACTTTTGTTACCAGCACTCAGCCTTTAGCGCGCCGCAACACCTTGATGAGCATACCTTATTGATGATCAGCAACCACGATTTACCGCCTTTTGCCCAGTGGTGGCAGGGCGATGATCTTAATCAAGCGCTGCAACTGGCAATTATCAGTGCAGAGCAAAAACAGTCGTTATATGAGCAACGTCAAAACCATAAAAGTGCGCTGATTGAGCGACTCACTCAACAAGGGGAGTCGGTTTCGTTACACAGCACCAGTGCCGATGTGTATCGCGCCTTGTGCCGGGCACTTGCGCAAGGAAGTAGTAAGTTGCTGACCCTACAACTTGATGATTTAGACGGCCAACATACGCCGGTCAATATCCCCGGTACGCACCGTGAATACCCGAACTGGCGACGACAGTTGAGCCAATCTGCTGTCGCTATTTTACAGCAGCAACAGCAGTTTATCTGTGAACTGACTAGGAGTCGTCATGGAACATGCGATGATTGATAATACGCCACTTCCTGATTTAGCCGATGCTGTTTGCGCCCTTGAAGGGGCGCAAGTGGGTGAGCCGCGACAGCTATTGGGCCATCAATGCATTGACGGCAGCTGGTATGTGGTTCTCTACAAGCCCGGTGCTTTGGCGGTGGAGGTGCAATTTGCTACTCACACTTGTATTGCCCAGCGCTATTCAGACTCACAGGTGTTTATCGCGCCGGCGCAGGCGGAATTTGTTCCGTATCAGCTCCGTGTTACTTACCCAGAGGCGGTGGTAGTTCAGGCCGACCCATTTTGCTTACCCTTAGGGCTCAGTGCCGCTGATTTATATTATTTCCGCCAAGGCACAGAGCAACAGGCGCAGCGCCACCTTGGTGCTCATATGATGACGTTGCAAGGCCACCGTGGCGTGCGTTTTAGCGTGTGGGCTCCTAATGCCCTCGCGGTGAGTGTGACTGGGGATTTTAACCACTGGGATAGTCGCCAGCACCCCATGGCGCGGGTTGAAGACAGCGGTGTTTGGGCCATTTTTATACCTGATGTAGCGCCGGGCCAGTGCTACAAATACCATATTCGTACGTTATCGGGTGAGGCCTTATTAAAAGCCGACCCCTATGCATTTGCTACAGAGCTGCCGCCAAATACCGCCTCGCGTGTCAGCGCTGTTACGTTGCCTAAAGCGCTGGATGAGCAAAGCTATGAGCAACGCGAGCGCCGCAATGCCATCGATGCTGCCATTAGTATTTATGAGCTGCACATTGGCTCTTGGCGGCGCACCGCCGATAACCAATTTTTAAATTACCGTGAGTTGGCCGCGCAATTAATTCCGTACGTTGAAGAAATGGGGTTTACCCATATTCAATTAATGCCCGTTAGCGAGTTCCCTTTTGATGGCTCGTGGGGATATCAGAGCACCGGTCTTTTCGCGCCCACCTCGCGCTTCGGCAGTGGCGATGATTTTGCCTATTTCTGCGCGCAATGCCGTGCGCACAATATTGGTGTGCTAATAGATTGGGTGCCGGGGCATTTCCCGGCAGATGCTCACGGTTTGGGGCGTTTTGATGGCACGCATTTGTATGAGCATGCCGATCATCGCCAAGGGTATCATCCAGATTGGCATACCTATATTTACAATTATGAGCGCCAAGAGGTACGTAGCTTTCTCACCTCTAGCGCCAGCTTTTGGTTAGAGCAATACGGGGTAGACGGGTTGCGCGTGGATGCCGTGGCATCGATGCTATACCTTGATTACAGTCGTGAGCATGGGCAGTGGTTGGCCAACCACTTGGGTGGACGAGAAAACCTCGGTGCTATTGCTTGCCTACAGCAAATCAACAGTGTGTGCTATGGGCGAAATCGCGGCATTATGATGGTCGCAGAGGAATCGACCGCATGGCCTGGAGTCACACAAACCACCGACAGTGGCGGCTTAGGGTTCGGCTTTAAGTGGAATATGGGCTGGATGAATGACTCATTACGCTACATGCAGTTAGACCCGATTTACCGCCAATACCATCACCACGACATGACCTTTTCCATGGTCTATGCCTATAGCGAAAATTACATTTTGCCTTTAAGCCATGATGAGGTGGTTCATGGCAAAGGGTCGCTGCTGAGCAAAATGCCAGGGGATAGTTGGCAGCAACACGCGAACCTGCGCGCCTATTTAGGTTTTATGTGGGCTCACCCTGGCAAAAAGCTGCTATTTATGGGCGGCGAGTTCGCTCAGCAGCGCGAGTGGGACCATAACCATGCGTTGGATTGGCACCTGCTTGATGACCCAGCGCACCAAGGCATGCAGCGTTGGGTTAAATGCCTGAATCAGCTTTATCGTTCGTACCCGGCTCTGCATGAAAATGACTGTGATGAGCGTGGGTTTCGGTGGTTAGATGGGAATAATAGCCAGCAAAGCATTTACAGCTTTGTACGTATTGCCAGTAGCCGCCCGCAAGTCGTGCTCGCGGTTGTGAATATGACGCCTCAAGTACATCATGATTTTCGCATTGGTGTGCCTCACGCTGGTAGTTACCGAGTTATCGCTAATAGCGATGAGAGTCAATACTTCGGCAGTGGCGTTAGGGTGTGCGCTGAGCGACCTGCAAATGAGCAACCACTCCTTTCGGAGCCACTACCCTGGCATGGGCAAAGTCAGTCTGTCAGCATCTGTGTGCCGCCATTGGCTTGTGTTTATCTGTTGTGGGAGGCACCTGATCATGAGTAAATTTATTACCAAGCCGGGCGTTGGTGCTCCCTTGGGGGCTTATATTGATGACCAAGGGGTTAATTTTTGCTTGTACTCGCGTCATGCCGGTGCCGTGTACTTATGTCTGTATGATGCTTCTGGGCACAGTGAAATTGCACGCATAGCCCTACATAAAGGTGAACCCGGGTATTGGCATGTTTATGTCTCAGGGGCTGCAAAAGGGCAGCTATATGGTTATCGTGTGGATGGTCCTTTTGCTCCTGAACAAGGGCAGTTGTTTAATATTAACAAGTTGCTGCTCGACCCTTATGCACACTCGCTATTTGGTGATTTTCAACACAGTATTCGCCACCGCGCTATTGATGAGCAAGGTAAGCTATGTCCGTTTGATAATGCTCACTTAATGCCTAAAGCTCAGGTAACCGCGCTGAGCCAGTATAAAGGTAAACGCCCGGAGATTGCCTGGCATGACACTGTTATTTACGAATGTCATGTTAAAGGGTGGTCGCAGCGCCACCCCGATATTGAGAACGCCCAACGCGGGTGTTTTGCAGCCTTAGCAACGCCGCAATTCATTGAGCATATCAAAGCGCTAGGTGTGACCAGCATTGAGCTTATGCCCGTGCAGCAGTTCATTAGTGAAGCGTTTTTACAGCCACTCGGGTTGAGTAATTATTGGGGCTATAACACCCTGAGCTTTTTCACTCCGCATAGTGATTATTTGGTTAGCGGCGATGTGCACGAATTTCAAGCCATGGTCGCGGAGTTACATCAACACAATATCGAAGTGCTGATTGATGTGGTTTACAACCACAGCTGTGAAGGCGAAGCCCTTGGCCCTTGTTGCCACCTAAGGGGCATCGATAATCGCAGTTATTACCGCCTTGATGAGCAAGGTCATTATATTAACGACACCGGCTGCGGTAACACCTTAGATTTAACCCAACAGGGTGCGTTGCGCTTGGTCATGGACAGCTTACGGCATTGGTATCAGGTATATGGGGTTGATGGCTTTCGCTTTGACTTGGCCAGTATTTTAGGCCGAGAGCGCCATGGTTTTAGCCCTGAACATGTCTTTTTTCAATGCCTTGCTCAAGACCCGGTATTACAACACGCGAAACTGATTGCCGAGCCTTGGGATATTGGCCCCGGAGGTTACCAGCTTGGCGCTTTTCCTGCTCCATGGCGGCAGTGGAATGACCAATATCGCGATGTTGTCAGGCGGTTTTGGCGCGGCGATAGCGATTTACTGGGCGTGTTAGCCAAGCGCTTGCATGGCTCTGCCGACATTTTTAGCGCCACCGGCATGGTGCCAAGCTACAGCATTAATTTTATAACCAGTCATGATGGCTATACCTTGGCCGACCTGGTCAGCTACGAGCAAAAGCATAATCACGCCAACGGAGAGCACAACCAAGACGGCCATAATGCCAACTACAGCTGTAATTATGGTGTGGAAGGGCACAGCGACGATGCTCACATCAAGTTACTGCGTTTGCGAGCACAAAAAAACTTACTGCTCACCTTATTACTTTCCAAAGGCGTACCCATGCTCAGCGCCGGCTCGGAAATGGGGCACTCACAGGGGGGCAACAATAATGCATATTGCCAAGATAACGCCATTAATTGGCTTAGTTGGCACGATGTCTCTCGCCACCATCCGTTAGCACTGTTTATCAGCGATGTGCAAAGGCTGCGTCGTGAATTCGCCATTTTTACGCACCCGGAGTACATCCATGACAACGACCCGCGCTTTGTGATTGCTTGGTATCGCCCTGACGGGCGGCCGATGAGCAATGACGATTGGCATGACCCCTCGCTGCATACCTTGGTGTATTACAGTATCGATACCCAGGCCCATCACTATTTATGTGTGGTACTGCATCGCGGCGGGCGCGAGCAAGCGCTGCGCTTAGTGAGCCCTGATAATACGCCACTGCAATGGCACCTGCGCTTGAGTACGGACGAACACAGTGAGCCTGCAACGCAGGGCATCGCTGTGGATCAAGAAATAACCTTAACTCCCTGTAGTGGTTGGGTGTTTAGTAACGTTGAAAACAAACACAATACAAGGCAAACACTATGACTACGTCTGGCACTGTATGCCACCCTGTGGATTGGCAGGATGCGCCGCTACTTGATAGCGAAACGTTAGCCGATGATTTGGCTCGTCATTTTCACTATACCCTCGGGCGCGACAAAGTGGGCGAATCGCAGCATTATTTGTATCAAGCACTGGCGCTGACAATACGTGATAGGCTGGTGGCGCGCATGCGACAAACCCGCAATGTCACCACCTCAGTGCCAACACGAAGAGTTGCCTACCTGTCGTTAGAGTTTCTCATCGGACGTAGCTTAAATAACGCTATTTTAAACCTAGATATGGCTGCTGAGGTGAGCGCCGCATTAGCCAATTACTGCGCCGAACTCGAACATATAGCCAGCGCTGAGCACGACGCTGGTTTAGGGAATGGTGGTTTAGGGCGTTTGGCTGCGTGCTTCTTAGATAGCTGTGCGACCATGGCCTTGCCGGTCACAGGTTATGGTATTCGTTATGAATACGGCATGTTTAATCAACGCATTGATAATGGTCATCAAATAGAGCAGCCCGATCATTGGTTGCGTGAAGGCCATCCGTGGGAATTACCAGCACCGGATAAAACCGTGCGGGTGAAGTTTTTTGGTCATGTCGATATTTATCGAGACCATCAAGGCCGCGAACACCGCCAATGGCTGGACACCCAAGATGTGTTAGCTGTGCCTTATGATGTGCCCGTGCCAGGCTATGGTAATGATATCGTCAATACCTTACGGCTGTTTAAAAGTGAGGCCACCGATGAGTTTGACCTTGGTGAGTTCAATGCTGGTGGCTATGCCGAGGCCGTGGCGCAAAAAAACCTCGCTGAGCAAATTTCCATGGTGCTGTATCCCAACGACAGCAGTGAAAATGGCAAAGAGCTGCGCCTGCGCCAACAATATTTTCTCTGTAGTGCCGCACTGCAAGACCGGCTCAACCAATGGATAGCAATCAAAGGCGCACAGTTTACAGATTTTGCCGATTATCATGTATTTCAACTCAACGATACGCATCCCAGTATTGCCGTAGCTGAATTAATGCGCCTGCTTATCGACGAACACTGCTTGAGTTGGGACGATGCTTGGCAGATAACCACTCGTACCATGGCCTACACCAACCACACCTTGCTACCTGAAGCGCTGGAAAAATGGTCTGTGGCTTTAATGCAACGGCTACTGCCGCGTTTGATGCAAATTATCTATGAAATTAACGCACGGTTCTTAATCTTAGTCGCCAAACAGTGGCCCGGGTGTGCACAAAAACAGCGTGCTTTGTCGCTTATTGAAGAGGGGGCAAATCCCCAGGTGCGTATGGCTTATTTAGCCATCGTTGGCAGTTATTCCGTTAATGGGGTGGCGGCGCTGCATAGCCGCTTACTAAAAGAGCAGTTGTTTGCAGATTTTTATGCGCTGTGGCCACAGAAGTTTAATAACAAGACCAATGGGGTCACGCCTAGGCGTTGGCTATCTCATTGTAACCCCGAGTTGGCACAATTGATCACCGCCAAAATAGGCGATGATTGGGTAAAAGATTTCGCGCATATTAACCGTATTCGCCGTTACTACGATGATGATAGTTTTATTGCCGCGTGGCAAAAGGTAAAACAAGCCAACAAAGCGCGGCTGTGCGAGTTGGTGCAACAGCGCTGCGTCGTGCAATTTGACTCGACCATGCTGTTTGATGTGCAGGTCAAGCGCATTCATGAATATAAACGCCAGTTGCTCAATATTTTGCATGTGATTCATTTATACCGGCGCATTTGTGATGGCGATACGCAAGGCATGGTGCCCCGTTGTGTGCTGATCGGGGGCAAAGCGGCCCCCGGTTACGATATGGCTAAGCGCATTATTAAGTTGATATGTAATGTTGCCAACACCATTAACGATGACCCTCGAGCGAAGGCATGGTTAAGGGTGGCGTTTTTACCGAATTACAATGTCACAGCGATGGAAACAATTTGCCCTGGAGCGGATTTATCAGAGCAAATATCCACGGCGGGTAAGGAAGCGTCAGGCACCGGCAATATGAAGTTTATGATGAATGGCGCACTGACCATAGGCACCTTGGATGGTGCCAATGTGGAAATGCTTGAAGCACTCGGTGGCGAGCACTTTTTTACTTTTGGCGCCAAGATTGAGCAAATCGACGATATCCGCAGACACTATAGCGCACGCGCTATTATTGAGAACGACCCGCAGCTGCAAAAAGTAATCGCCTTGCTACAAAGCGGTCATTTTAATTTGTGTGAGCCGAATATTTTCGCTCCCATTATTAACCTCCTTTATGACGATAGCGACCCTTGGCTTACCTGTTATGACTTTGCCAGTTACTGCCAGGCTCAACAAGCTGTCAGCAAAGCTTATCAAGACCCTAAACACTGGACACAAATGAGTATTTTAAATACCGCTGCCTCTGGTCAGTTTTCCAGTGATCGCACTATTGCCCAATACAGTGAAGACATATGGCAGTTACAGGCCATGCCAACGCGCCAAGGAGAATAACGATGCCAAGTTATGCAAATCGATACATTAGTACTTTAACCCGTGATACTTACGCCTTGATCCTCGCCGGAGGCAGAGGATCGCGGTTACATGAGCTGACCAACTGGCGCGCCAAGCCGGCCGTGTATTTTGGGGGTAAACATCGCATCATCGATTTTCCGCTTTCGAACTGCATCAATTCGGGGATACGTAGGGTCGGGGTGGCGACTCAATATAAGTCGCACTCGTTAATTCGTCATGTACATCGCGCTTGGGGACACTTTAAAAAAGAGCTCGGTGAGTCAGTAGAGATTTTACCCGCGTCACAGCGCTACGGCGATGAGTGGTATTGCGGCACTGCCGATGCGGTATTTCAGAATATGGACATCATTCGTCATGAGCTACCCCGTTATGTCATGATTTTATCAGGCGATCATGTTTACCGTATGGACTACGGGGCGTTACTGGCAAAACATGTAGAAACGGGCGCCGATATGACGGTGTGCTGTATTGAAGTCGATACCGAAGAGGCTGCCAACACCTTTGGCGTTATGACCGTCGACGAACAAAACCGTATTCGCCGCTTTGATGAAAAGCCCGCTGTGCCGAATGAAATTCCAGCAAAGCCGGGTCGGTGCTTAGCTTCGATGGGCAACTACGTGTTTAACACTGAATTTTTATTTGAGCAATTGCAAAAAGATGCGCAAAACAGCTGCTCGGGGCGAGATTTTGGTCACGATATCATCCCGGCAATCATCGACAATCACCAGGTATATGCCTTCCCATTTACCGATCCGAGCATGTCTGGGCAGCCCTATTGGCGTGATGTTGGCACCTTAGATTCGTTTTGGGAAGCGAATATGGAGTTGGTTGAACCGGAGCCGAAATTGGATTTGTACGACCCCAGTTGGCCAATTTGGACCTATCAAGAGCAATTACCGCCAGCGAAGTTTATTTTTGATGACGATGAACGCCGGGGGATGGCGGTGGATTCAACGGTTTCCGGTGGCTGTATTATTTCCGGCTCGCAAGTGCGCAAGTCGCTATTATTTTCTAATGTGCACGTGCACTCATTTTGTCAAATTGAGCAAGCGGTGGTGCTCCCCGGTGTAGTCGTTCATCGCGGTTGCCATATTAAGCGAGCGATCATTGACCGGGGCTGTGAAATACCAGAAGGACTGACTATTGGCTTAGATCATGAGGAAGATATTGAACACGGCTTTCGCGTATCCAAAAATGGCATTGTGTTGGTAACGCGCGATATGTTGGCGGCGCTTGCGCAAAAAACCGATGCCCAGAGTCAGCAGCGAGCGTAATAATGAAGTCAGTGTTATTTGTTTGTGCTGAGAGTAGCGCCATTGTCGGTGCGAAAGTGGGTGGGGTGGCTGATGTGGTGGGCAATGTGTCAAAAGCCTTGGCCGAGCAAGGTACCCGAGTCGATGTCATTTTGCCGCATTACCAATGCATGGAGCTCATTGAGGCGCAGCCCTGTGCCGAGGTGCAGGTTCACTTTGCTCACCAACGGCTTAATATACAGCTTTTATTGGTAAGCAAACGCGATGGAGTCAGTCACTATGTGTTATCGCATCCGTGGCTGTGCAGTGAACATGTTTATCATCACGATGAAGATGGCCGGCCCTTTGCCGCTGACGCCAGTAAGTTTGCCTTATTTTGCTTGGCGGTGGCGCAGGCGATAGAGCAAGGTGTACTAGCGGCTGATGTGTTGCATTTACATGATTGGCACAGTGCTACGTTGGCAGTGCTTCGTGCTTATGGCAAAGATTTGCAAAGACTAAAAGCCATGCACACGGTGTACACCATTCATAACTTAGCATTGCAAGGTGTGAGGCCGTTTGCCCACGACCCGTCGGCGCTTGAATCGTGGTTTCCATGGTTAAGTTACGATGGCCAGCGTATTTGCGATCCGCGCTATCCCCATTGCTATAATCCAATGCGCGCTGCCATTGAACTATGTGACAAAGTGCACGTGGTCTCGCCCCAGTATATGCAAGAGGTTCAGCGTCCAAGCAATATGGAGCATGGTTTTATCGGTGGAGAAGGGTTGGAAAATCAGTTGGTTGCCGCGCAGCAGCAAAATCGGTTGTTGGGCATCCTCAATGGCTGTGACTACCAAAGCGAGTCGGTAAATTACACTCAAAAACGGTTATGGCAGCTCGCTGAGCAGGCTGTATTACAATGGATGGGCAAGGCCAATCAGTTAAGCGCGAGCCATTACATCGCCCATGTTCGCCTGCAACGATGGCGTGCTAACGAGGTCACACCCTGGCTATGCTCGGTAGGGCGGATCAGCACGCAAAAAGTCGCGCTATTGCTTGATGATGATACGCTGGATGAGCTGCTGCGATGTTTGGCTGAGCAAGGCAAGCACTTTATGATGCTGGGCTCTGGCGATCCGGCGCTTGAAGCGTTGCTAACACAGGCGATGGCCGAGCATGACAACTTCTTGTTTTTGCGTGGTTTCGCCCTGGAGTTGGGTGATGCGATGTACCAGCTTGGGTCATTATTTTGTATGCCCAGCTCATTTGAACCATGTGGCATCAGTCAGCTTTTAGCGATGCGCGAGGGCACGCCCTGCTTAGTACATCAAGTGGGCGGCCTTAAAGACACCATTGCCGAAGGCGTCAATGGTTTCACTTTCACGGGCAATAGCCCAAAACAGCAAAGTCAGCAGCTACTCACTGCCTTGCAGCGTGCTCTTGCTGTTTACCATAACGAGCCAGCGCAGTGGCAGACATTGTGCACGCAAGCCAAAAACACGCGCTTTGACTGGCACCAAGTCGCCGTCAGTTACCTTGAGCAGTTGTACACCCATTAGTTGCGGCGCAAACGACTCAGCGACACCTTGGGGAGCGGCCTAAAACAGGTCGATATCCCCTTCATCCTGATTAGCATTGTCCGGTGAAATTGCACCGGATTGCACAAGATCATCAAAAAAGTGCAGCTGATCACGGCCATTATTTTTTGCATAATAAAGTGCTTTGTCGGCGTTCTCTAATACGCTGATGGGGAAGTCATAAGGGCTGATACGAGCCATCCCCACACTGACTGTCAGCGTTTTTACAAAGGGGAAGTGGGTGTTGCGCACATGGTCCATAAACGCCTGCATTTTTTCATTGATATCTTCTTGTTTGCAAGGCTCAAAAATAAGTACAAATTCTTCGCCGCCGAAGCGAAACATTAAGTCTGAAGCGCGGAAGAAGCCGCGCATCTGCTGAGCTAAGATAAGCAATACCTCATCACCACAGACATGACCATAGTTATCATTAACTTGTTTGAAGTGGTCGATATCCACCATTGCTAACCACGAGTAACTCTCGGGTTGGCGCTTGCGGTTATTATTATCTCGGTTGTGGGCTTTTTGGTTCCTCACTTGCTTTTCTAGCAGGCGTTTAAATTTACGCTCAAAGGTTTGCCGATTTAATAATCCGGTCAGCTTGTCGCGCTCATTCTCATGTAAAATGGTTAGGTAATTTTCGTAAATGCGGCAAAAGGCGTTCAGTAACACTTGTTGTGATGAGCTCAAGTGATTACTGACCACCTTGATGGCGACCACAGGTTTATCAAAAATCGAAATGGGCAGCCAGCGATGCTCAATGCCATTGTTGTTCTGTACGGTAATGATACAAGCGGATTGTAAACACGAGAGAAGTTCAGATTCAGGGGATTCTACAATGTGTGTGTCGTGCCATTGATATTGACCGGCATTCTCGTGGTGTAGCACCAGGCTGCACTCGATGACCCTGCGGCCAAAGTCCTGTAAGTCCTTATAAACTGCTATCTCTTGGCACTGTATGAACTCTTGTAGGGTGGTGACTAGGCTGTATTCGAGGGAGTTTACATCTCTGGTTTTAGTAATTTTGATAACCGAGTTTAATAATTCTTCTTGCATGATTCGGTAGGCCCTATAAATTTACCACATAATGCGACCTACATGGTCGCTAGCCCTGAGTATAGTCAATATATAAAAACCGGGACGTCCATTTCCATCATTGTCATATTTTCTTCTCTTTATTGTTCCGACCCGTACGCTTGGCCTCTTGCAGCTCGGCTCGCAGCGAGCCATGGCCTAACATGTTGCTTGTAATCAAAAAAGGGAATTTGAATCTAACGATATAACCACAACGAATATAAAATATATTGTATACATTATTAACTAAATGTTAACTTTGCCACGAGTTCAATCAACCCAGAAAAGGTACATTATGAGAAAATCAGCAATTACGTCGGCACTGGTGGTTACGCTAGGCTGCGTAGCTGGCCACGTTAGTGCGCACCCGGGCACCAGTGATGGCAAGCGATTGTTTAAACCTATAAGTGCACAGCATTCATTGGCCGTTGCCCATGAGGCGGATCAGCAGAGACAACATATTGCGCCGCCAACGGCTGATAGGCAAAAGCAGCTTTCTTCAGTCCATTTAGTTAATGAGCTATCACATTCTAGCTTGATGGCAGATGCGAGTGCGCAGTGTGCCCTGCAGCAACTGGCTGACGCGTCGAGCGCCACCATCGCCGAGCAAGTGACCAGCCAGGGTGTGGATTGCGTCAACGCGCTATTTAGTGCCAGCAATGAAGTCGCTGGGCAAATTGTTACTGATGGTAAAATGTTAGCAGTTGCCGATAGGGCGCTTGTGCTTGCCAGCAATTATAACGGCCAAGGCAGTGCTGATTTGGAAGCGCTATTTTTGTTCCTGCGCGCTGGCTTCTATGTCGAGTTCTATAACGATCAGGTAAGTTTATCGCCAGCTGCAACTGAGGCGACCCAGCAAGCACTGGATGCCTTTGTTGCCAATACCCACTTTTATGCCAACAGCGACGCCCATGGCAAGACGCTTAGTGAAGTGATCATCACTATGGATAGCGCTGAATTACAACACCGCTACTTACCGCAAGTTAAACAATGGCTAATTCGTTGGGACCAAAGTTATGGTAATAGCTGGCATATGCGCTCGGCGGTAAATGGTATTTTTACCATTTTGTTCCGAGGCCAATGGAATGATGAATTCATGGCGCTGGCAAAAACCGATACCGAGCTGGCACGACTGTTAGGTGAGTTCACAGCGCAAACCTGGATGATAGGTAGTGACAGCGAATATCTGATCACCAACGCGGCAAGGGAGTTAGCGCGGTTAAAAATGCACAGCGGCGAGCCAATTGAAGATGAGGCCGATAAGCAGCTTAGCGCACTATTTGCCCGTTATAACATGGTTGGCTACGGTGATGCCCTCTGGTTAGGCGCAGCCGACATCGTCGATTACTACGGTGCCTGCGCGCAGTTTGAGGTATGTGGTTTTAAAAAACAGGTTGAGCAGCAGGTATTGGGTCAAATTCACCAGTGCAGTGACACCATTCGCATTCGTGCACAACAATTAAGTGCCAGCCAACAACAAGCAGCCTGTGAAAAAATGGCCTACGAAGAAGGGGTGTTCCACGACAAGTTAGCCACTAATAATCAACCTGTTGCCGATGATTTGAACTCCTTCTTACAGGTGAATGTGTTCAATAGCAGCGACGATTATAAAAAATATGCTGGGGTTATTTTTGGCATCGATACCAACAATGGCGGTATGTATTTAGAGGGGGATCCGAGCAACCCTGACAATCAGGCCAACTTTGTTGCTTACGAGGCCAGCTATGCTAACGCTGAACACTATGTCTGGAATTTAGAGCATGAATATGTTCACTACTTAGACGGGCGCTTTAATCTTTATGGTGACTTTAACGCCCCGACAGCTGATATAGTTTGGTGGAGTGAGGGAGTGGCTGAATATGTCTCGTTACTTGAGGACAACAGCGCTGCAATTGAGACCATAAAAGATGGCAGCACTTACCAATTAGGCGAGGTGTTTGCCACCACGTATGCCGGTTTTGACCAAGATAGAATTTATCGCTGGGGATACTTGGGGGTGCGCTTTATGTTTGAGCGTCACCGCAGCGAGTTGGCCAACATGCTGGCGAATACTCGCCAGGGCAACTGGCAAGGCTATCAAAGCCAAATGAATAGCTGGGCGGCGAGTTATGGCAATGAATTCACGACTTGGACACAAGCGCTCGCCGGTGGCGAGAACAATACCGCGCCAATGGCCCGCATTAACGCCCTCGATACCGGGGTTGTGAATCAAAGTGTGAGCTTTGATGGCAGTGCGAGCAGCGACAACGAAGGCGCTATCGCAAGCTATATCTGGGATTTTGGCGATGGCACATCAGGGCGAGGGGCTATTGCACAGCATAGCTATAATCAGCCGGGAAGTTACATCGTGACCTTGAGTGTGAGTGATGAGCAGGGCCTGAGCCACAGCATCAGTCACAGTATTACCATTGAGGCCGATAGCAGCGGCGGTATTACTGAGCTGAGCAATGGGCAAAGCGTGTCTATCAGTGGTGCACAAGATAGCGAGCAAGTGTTCCGTATCACATTGCCGCAAGGCACTTCAGCGCTTGATGTGACCCTTTCAGGAGGCAGTGGTGATGCTGACCTTTATGTTCGTGAACAGCAAGCCCCCACCACAGGCGAGTTTGACTGTCGTCCGTATATTGGTGGTAATGAGGAACAATGCCAGCTCAATCTAGGTAGCGCGACCAGTGAAGTGTATATCATGGTCAGAGGGTATAATGCGTTTGCAGATGTGAGCCTAACAGCCAGCTATCAGGCGCCTTCTCACATCGATGATATGTGCGCGCAACAAGGACCGCGTACTGATGGTCGCTTAGTGGCCGGTGAGACTATCTGCTTAGGTGCGCAGGCACCGATGTGGTTTAGTATTGAAAATGTCGCCGCAGCGCAAAGTGTGCGTATCGAAACGGCCCATGGCAGTGGCGATTTAATGCTGGAATATGCCAACCAAGGCTGGCCCAACGGCAGCAATGTTGAGGCCCGCAGCGATACATCAGGAAACGTGGAGTGTTTATCGGTGAGTGGTCAAAGCAACTACTGGGGGTATTTAAAAGTATCTGGCAACAGCGCTGGAGCGAGCTTGAAACTCAGTATTGATGAGGGCCATTGTCAGTAAACTAAAGACACAAAAAAACCTGCGTTAGCGCAGGTTTTTTTTCATATTAGCAATTAGTTATTGCTCATCTCGGCGTAGTTCTTACACGCTTCAACATCTTTGCACTCACCATATAGATAGAGTGAGTGATTAGTTAGCGTAATGCCGTTTTCTTCTGCGATTTCTACTTGACGACGTTCAATCATGTCGTCTTCAAACTCGATCACTCGACCACATTTTAAACACACTAAATGGTCGTGGTGCGTAGAGCCGGCCAATTCAAATACCGATTTGCCGCCTTCGAAGTGGTGGCGGGTGACAATGCCAGCATCATCGAACTGGTTTAAAACGCGATAAACAGTAGCCAGACCGATCTCTTCGCTGTTATCAAGCAGGATTTTGTAGACGTCCTCGGCACTGATGTGCTGGTTATCCGGAGACTGGAGGATTTCTAGGATTTTAATACGCGGTAGCGTGACCTTTAAGCCCGCTTTTTTAAGCTCTAGATTATGATCAGTCATTCAACTTGTTCTCGATTTTAGATTCTTGGTTGCACCGCTAAGGGACAGCAAGCGGTGCGTGCGACGCATAATAATGGCTAAGAATAACGTGCTTTACTATCAAGTGTAAAGCCAAGTTACCCTTAGCGTTTTTGTTCTTAGTCGGCAAGTTCTGCTAGGCACATTTCATCAAAAATCTGCTTACACCAGGTTTTCACACGCTCATCGGTCAGCTCTGGTTGACGGTCTTCATCAATGCCCAAGCCAACGAAATGCTCGTCATCAACCAGCCCTTTTGATGCTTCAAAATCATAGCCTTCGGTAGGCCAATTACCGACTACAATAGCACCACGCTCGGTGATAATGTCGTTGACCATGCCCATGGCATCAAGGAAGTACTCGGCGTAATCTTCTTGATCACCACAACCAAAGATAGCACATAGCTTGCCGTCAAAGTCGATTTCTTCTAGTTCAGGGAAAAAGTCATCCCAGTCACACTGCGCTTCGCCGTAGTACCATGTGGGGATACCAAAGAGCAGCAGGTCAAACTCTGCAATCTCTTCTTTGCTGCTTTTCGCGATGTCGTGCACGGCTACCATGTTCTTGCCGAGCTCTTTTTGGATCATTTTTGCAACGTGCTCAGTGTTACCCGTATCACTACCAAAAAATATACCTACACTTGCCATGAATAAATAACCTTTTATGTATCTATAGCCAATCGTTCTTGCAAAATGGTTTCAATCAACGCACTTCGGCTAATATTCTGCGCATCTGCCATATCATTTAATGCTTGATACAGCTCTGATGAAACTTTAAATTCGACGCGTTTCAAGCCCCGCGCTTTATCGCGCTTGAGCTGGTTACGCTTATTTACTTTCAGTTGTAACTCCCGAGGGAGCGGGTTAGTTTTTGGACGACCCGGGCGTCGCTCATACTCGAATAAATCGAGCGTGGTTCTATCTAGCTCTGACTTGGCCATGGTTAACCCACACCTGCTCCTTGCCAGAAGACTTGAATAAGCCCTTTGGCGATAAAGCCGGAACAGCCTAAAAACAACACAAGCCAGACAATATAACGACCAAATTTAGGCACATCGCCTTTTTTAAGTACGTCTTGAATTGCCATGCCGATGAAAAAAAAGATGCCAGCAAGGCCAAAATATAACCCGAGGGTATCGATCTCATTGATTAATTGGTCGACCATTGACTGCTACCTATCTGTAAAACGGCGCGCATTGTAGCACAGAAAAATCCAATAATTTAGGTGATATTGAGGCTTTTAGCCTCCGTTATACTCACCCTAAATTACGCCCATACTATTGATATGGATTAACGTGTTAAAAAATCAACGATGGATTTATTTACTGCTGCCGGTTTTTCAGCGTGTAGCCAATGTCCGGTGCCTTGAATTACTTTTGCTTTGGCATTCGGGAACAGGGTCATGATCTGTTCTTTGTGCCCAGGCAAAATATAATCTGAGTCGCCACCTTTAACGAACAGTGTATCACACAAACAAGAATCATTTACAACTGGCTGCGATAGGATATTTGCATATTGCTGTTTTAGCACTGGCAAATTAAATTGCCATTCTAGGGAGCCTTTGTCGGTTTTTTTCAAACTTTTAGCCAAAAACTGGCGTACACCCGGTGTGGCTATGTATTCACTCATTAACTCATCCGCTTGCGAACGTGAGCTAACCGATGCACTGGCAACGCCTTCAAGCGCTTGAAAAATGGCGTCATGACGGGAGTGGTAACTCACTGGAGCCACGTCAAGTACAACGAGCTTGCTGACGCGCTCGGGTGCATCTATTGCTACTTGCATAGCCACCTTGCCGCCCATGGAATGACCCACAATGTGCGCTTGTGCGATCTCCAGCTCATCCATCAGCGCAATAATGTCCTCAGCCATAGCCGGGTAGGTCATGGTCTCGCTGTGAAAAGATTGACCGTGATTGCGCACGTCCACGTTAATTACATGAAACTGCTCACTGAGGGCTCTGGCAACGACTTTTAGATTATCTAGTGAGCCAAATAAACCATGAATAACAATCACAGTGGGCGCATTTTTTGGCGCCTCAGAGCTGCTTTGATAATTTAGTAACATAAACACGTTATCATCGATGAAAGTAGGTAAATTGTGCCCACTGGGCGCGCGCAATGCAACACTTGGTCAAACACTGCTCAGTTGCTAAGGGCCTATACAGGGCACGCCCCCTAGCTTATTCAGGTAACTTGGGTATAATTCTGCAAAGCATTTGTAAACTTGGCAGTAATGACAGGAATATCATGAAAAAAATAGAAATAGACGACGAGCTATACCAATATATTGCCAGCAATACCCAAAGCATTGGCGAAAGTGCCTCTGAGATTTTGCGTCGTTTATTGAATTTGCAAAGCGCAGCGCCCGTAGCTGCGCCAGCCACTGTAGAAACCGATGTAAGCGATGAGCCCGAGCAGCAGCAAGCGCAGCCCATAGCTGAAGCTGATGATAGCCAAGCTAGCGTGTTCGACATTCTTAATAAAGAAGAATTGGCGATGCAAAAGGGCGTTGTTGGCCGCTTCTTGTTTATTCTTGCAGCGCTGCACCGCACCCATAAAACCACATTCCACCGCGTACTGAATATTAAAGGCCGTGACCGTCGATACTTTGGTAAAAGTAAAGAGGAGTTGCAGGCCAGTGGTAGCAGTCTAAACCCAAAGAATATCGATGACAGTCCTTTTTGGGTAATGACCAACTCTAATACCACCCGTAAGAAAATGATGTTGCATGAAGCGGCGTTAGAGCTGGGTTACACTAAAGAGCAAGCAGAAACTATTCGCGACTATTTATAAGGAATCAGGTATGGCCCTTCACCCCAATGCCGGAAAACTCGCCAAGCAAGCCGATCTTGTTAATGTACCTAAATTAATGAGCGCTTATTATCTCAACGAGCCTGATGTGGAGCAATTTCCAGAGCACCGGGTCGCATTTGGTACTTCCGGTCATCGTGGTTGTTCTTTTAATACGCAATTTAATGAATCTCACATTTTGGCTATTACCCAGGCTATTTGTGATTACCGCAAAAAAGAGAATATTTTCGGGCCACTGTTTTTAGGCAAAGATACGCATGCGTTGTCGGAGTCGGCGTTTAATTCTGCCATTGAGGTATTGGTTGCCAACGAAGTGCAAATCATTACCCAGCAAGACGATGGCTTTACGCCCACTCCGGTGATAAGCCATGCGGTAGTGAGCCATAATAAAGCCCACCCACATGAATTGGCTGACGGCATTGTGGTGACGCCCTCACATAATCCACCTCAAGATGGTGGTTTTAAATATAATCCACCTAATGGTGGGCCCGCTGATACCAACGCCACAAAATGGATTGAAGATAGAGCGAATCAGTTACTCATTGAAGATCTGGTGGAAGTGGAGCTTTTCCCCTTTGCTAAGGCCGTGCGCTCTGGTTTTATCAAATACGTGGACTTAATAACCCCATTTGTTGCTGATTTAGCCAATGTCGTTGATATGCACGCGATCGCCAAATCAGGGATCACCATAGGTATCGACCCCCTCGGTGGTTCGGGAATTCATTATTGGCCGCATATTGCCAAGCAATACGGATTAAACCTCACGGTTGTGAACGACGCGATAGACCCTCGTTTTGCGTTTATGCCACAAGATAAAGATGGCAAAATCCGAATGGATTGCTCATCCCCTTATGCGATGACCAATTTGGTCGCACTAAAAGACCGCTTCGATATTGGCATTGGTAACGACCCAGATTATGACCGCCACGGTATTGTTACCCCAGACGGGTTGATGAATCCCAACCACTTTCTTGCCGTCGCTATTGATTACCTATTGACTCATCGCAGCGCGTGGCCGGGCGATGTGAAAGTCGGTAAAACCCTGGTTTCCAGTGCGATGATTGATAAAGTGGTACAAAGCCACGGTAAAACTTTGTTTGAAGTCCCTGTGGGCTTTAAATGGTTTGTTGACGGTTTGCACAGCAGCGAATTGTGCTTCGGCGGTGAAGAAAGTGCCGGAGCCTCGTATCTGCGCTTAGACGGCTCGGTATGGAACACCGATAAAGACGGATTTGTTATGGGGCTACTTGCTGCTGAGATTCTCGCCGTTACTGGTAAAACGCCTTCGCAGTATTACCAGCAACTAGTGGCAAAATTTGGTGAGCCTGTTTACAAGCGCATTGACGCCCCTGCTAATAGTGAGCAAAAAGCGAAACTGAAAGCACTCAGTGCCGAGGCCATTACGGCCACGGAATTGGCCGGAGATGCGATCACAGCCAAGCTGACTCATGCACCAGGCAATGATGCTCCGATTGGTGGTCTAAAAGTAGTGACTGAAAATGGCTGGTTTGCGGCCAGACCGTCGGGCACCGAAGACATTTACAAGATTTACCTTGAGTCCTTCCAAGGTGAAGAACATTTACAACAATTAGAACAAGCAGCCAAGGCGTTGGTTGATAACGCCATTGCTTAACCCGCTCACATAAGCCAGTCGTTCGACTGGCTTTTTACTGTTTATCTTGATAACGCTGCCGATAGGCGGCGAAGCTCTCACAATAAAGGTGTACTATGTATTTACAGCGTCTGAAAGAGACCGGTGACTTCCTTAGCATAACCCGTGAAAATGAATTCAATCTGCCGCCAGAGCAGTTCACGCTTGATAATGGCACAATTGTAAAGGTCCTTGACACAGGAGTCATTGAATTCACTCCAGCGCAATACGGTGATAAGGATTTTGTTTTCTCCAGTGCCGTGCATGGCAATGAAACAGCGCCTATAGAAATTTGTGATCAACTGATCCAAGCCATTATCGCTGAACACATTACTTTAACTCACCGTGTGCTGTTCATTTTTGGTAATCCGAAATCAATTAATATTGGTCAGCGTTTTGTCGATGAAAACCTTAATCGTCTGTTCTGCGGCAAGCACAGCGAGGGTGGGGTAGATAACCCTGAGCGTCAGCGCGCGAAAAAGCTTGAGCACTATGTAGAGCAGTTCTTTACCATGGCGGGGCAAGGGCGCTATCGTGCACATTATGACCTGCATACAGCGATTCGCGACTCCAAGAACGAGAAATTTGCGGTGTATCCGTTTTTACATGGTAAACCCCATAAACGCGAACAACTACAGTTTTTGCTTAGTTGTGGTGTACAAACGGTGTTGCTAATGTCTGAACCCGCATCCACCTTCAGTTATTTTTCTTCCCGTCATTTTGATGCAGATGCGTTCACTATTGAATTAGGGAAAGTGCGTCCTTTTGGTGACAACGACATGAGCCGTTTCGCTAAAGCCAAAGCCACCCTTGAGGCATTGATCACGCAAGAAACCGTGACTTACCCTGAACTTCATGCGGATGATGTTGAGTTATTTTCGGTTTATCGCACCATTAATCGCCATCATGAAGATTTCAGCTTTACCTTTGCCGACGATGTGCCTAATTTCACTGGCTTCGCCAAAGGTGAATTATTAGGTCATGATGGTGAGCAAGAAATTCGTGCCGAGGTAGAGGGTGAGGCGATTATTTTCCCTAACGCTAAAGTCGCATTGGGGCAACGAGCTTTGCTCACAGTTGTCCCCACAAAACTCACCGATGAGTTCATCTGATCCGACCACTTTGCTCCGTAATATCCATCTATTTCAATACGTTACGGAGCGTACACGGAACTTGCCAAGGCCCCATTCTCAATGATGTGAATATTCGGCTATCATTAGTTGAATATACCTTTACGTTGACGTAAAGTGGCGGCAGCATAATTTAAACTAAGCGCGTGTAGTGGAAGATTTAGACCACTATTCACTAACTGAAAGACTAACTATTGCAAGTTAGTCTTTCAGCAAAGCAACAATAACAACATCTCAACGCTTAGCTTGGTGACAACAACAGAAGGGAAGGTTATGACTAACCCCAATAATGTTTCGTTGAATATTAATCACGAACTAGAATTTATTGATGGCCATGGCCTCGATGTGCCTACTTATCGCGTTCTTAGCGAACAAGGTAGTGTGCTTGAGGGTGCAAAAGAGCCAGAAATTGATAAGCAAACAGCGCTAAAAATATACGATACCATGCGCTTCATTCGTGCCTTAGACGAGCGTATGCAAGCAGCACAACGCCAAGGGCGTGTCAGCTTTTATATGCAGTGTTTAGGTGAGGAAGCTGCGGTAACCGCCAGTGCGGCGGCGCTTGATGATAATGATATGATCATGGCGCAGTATCGTGAGCAGGCGGCGCTACGCTACCGAGGTTTTACCCTAGAGCAGTTCATGAATCAGATGTTCTCTAACGAGCAGGACTTGGGTAAAGGCCGCCAAATGCCAATCCACTATGGCTCACGTGAGCTCAACTACATGACCATCTCGTCACCGCTGGGCACGCAAATCCCACAAGCGACTGGGTATGCTTATGGGCAGAAACTGAAGCACGTCAACAAAGACTCCGGCGAGCTCGATAGCACCATTGATAATGTCACCATTTGCTATTTTGGCGAAGGGGCGGCATCAGAGGGTGATTTTCATGCCGGGTTAAATATGGCCGCTGTACATAAAGCGCCAGTGCTATTTTTTGCTCGTAATAACGGTTATGCGATTTCCACGCCCGCCGATGAGCAGTTTGCCGGCGACGGTATTGCATCGCGTGGTGTGGGTTATGGTATTAAAGCTATCCGTGTAGATGGAGCCGATGCCTTAGCCGTTTATGCGGCGACCAAAAAGGCACGTGAAATTGCCACCGAAACAGGTGAACCTGTGCTAATTGAATCACTCGCTTACCGTTTAGGAGCGCATTCAACTTCGGATGACCCGAGCGGCTACCGCTCTAAAGATGAAGAAGCGGGCTTTCGTGAAAACTGTCCAGTCGCACGTTTTCGCAATTGGTTGCTGAGTAAAGGCTGGCTTGATGAGCAAGAAGACGAGCAAGTTAAAGAGAAAGTGCGTGAGCAAATTCTTGAAGCTTTGAAAGCGGCAGAGAAAGTGGCTAAGCCACCGTTGGAAGACCTTATTAGCGACGTGTATGACACGCCCATCCCGAGTCTTGAAAAGCAATACAATGAATTAAAGACTCATATTAAGAAGTACCCCGATGCCTATCCAACAACAGCAGGGAGATTGAAATAATGAAAATAATGAACATGCTTCATGCTATCAACTCGGCGTTGGATATCACTATGGCAGAGCACGACCATGCCTGTATTTTCGGTGAGGATGTTGGCTACTTTGGCGGTGTATTTCGGGCCACGTCCGGATTACAAGAAAAATACGGGAAACACCGGGTATTCAACACGCCGCTAACCGAACAAGGGATTGCGGGATTCGCCAATGGTTTAGCTGCGTTTGGTGCGCCAGCGATTGCTGAAATTCAATTTGCGGATTACATTTTCCCTGCCTTTGACCAAATCGTTAATGAGTCAGCGAAGTTCCGTTACCGCAGCGGTAACGAGTTTAATGTCGGTAATCTTACCATTCGTACACCTTATGGTGGTGGCATTGCCGGTGGTTTATACCACTCGCAATCACCTGAAGCGTATTTTGCGCACACCCCGGGGTTAAAGATTGTAGTACCGCGTAACCCATACCAAGCCAAAGGCTTACTGCGCGCTGCCATCAAAGATGACAACCCAGTGCTGTTCTTCGAACCAAAGCGTCTCTATCGGGCCTCTACTGGCGAAGTGCCCGAGGAAGATTACACCATTGAGCTGGGCAAAGCCGAAGTGGTGCAAGAAGGTAAAGACGTGACTGTATTGGCCTGGGGTGCACAGATGGAAATCATTGCAGCAGCGGCTGAGAAAGCTAAAGAGCAGGGGATCAGTGTGGAGCTGATAGACTTGCGCAGCATCCTTCCTTGGGACGTCGATACCGTTGCTGAGTCTGTGAAAAAGACAGGTCGACTCGTGGTGAGTCATGAAGCGCCTATTACTAACGGTTTTGGCGCCGAGATTGTGGCGACCATCCAGCAACAATGCTTCCTTTACTTGGAATCACCCATCACGCGTGTGTGTGGCTTGGATACACCGTATCCATTAGCATTAGAAAAAGAATATATTCCAGATGCGCTGAAGGTATTCGAAGCCATTAAAAACGCGGTTGAGTTTTAAGGGGATAATCATGGCAAAAGATTTTATTTTACCAGATATTGGTGAAGGCATTGTTGAATGTGAAGTGGTTGAGTGGCTTGTGGAAGTCGGTGACGAAGTCAAAGAAGATCAACCCATTTGCGATGTCATGACTGACAAAGCCCTAGTGCAAATCCCAGCGGTACATGATGGCGTAATCACTGAGCTTTATTATGCCAAAGGGGATATTGCTAAAGTGCATCAACCATTGTTTGCAATGGATGTAAACGGCGAGCAAGAAGACAGCTCCAAGGCGCAAAGCACCGAGCAAGAGCCCGAAGTAAAGCAAGCGAGTGCAACGTCTAACAGCGCGGGTACTCAGCACGAGGACTTTATCTTGCCTGATATTGGCGAGGGCATTGTCGAGTGTGAAATAGTTGAATGGCTGGTGAGTGAAGGCGATACCATTAAAGAAGACCAAGCGGTATGTGATGTGATGACCGATAAGGCGTTGGTACAAATCCCTGCTAAGTACGACGGTCAAGTGGTGAAGCTCTATTATCAAAAGGGTGATATTGCTAAGGTGCACAGCCCGCTATTCCAAATGGAAATTGCCGGTTCGGCACACGCTGAGCAACGTAGCGAGAGCACTGACTCGGCAGCGCAATCACAGCACAATGAAGCAGCGTCAGAGGCCAATACTGACACCTCTGTTGCCCAAGGAAAAGCATTAGCATCACCGGCTGTGCGTCGCCGTGCGCGTGAGCATGATATTGACATCAGCAAAGTTCCTGGCAGCGGTAAAAATGGCCGTGTATACAAAGAAGACATTGAACGCTTCTTGGCATCTGGTGACACAGCGCAAAGTGCTTCGCAGCAAGGGCCGAGCAACACTACATCGAGTAACGCCAATCAACAAAGTGGCGGCTCTCGTGTAGAGCCAATTAAAGGCATGAAAGCGGCCATGGCGAAGCAGATGTCGGCGTCGGTTTCCACTATTCCGCACTTTACATACAGTGACGAAATCGACCTTACGGACTTAATCGCATTGCGCGGCACGCTCAAAGAGCAGTATAAGCAGCAAGGCGTGAAGTTAACTATGATGCCATTTTTCATCAAGGCGCTATCACTGGCGATGCAAGAATTCCCGGTGCTAAACGCGCAAGTCAATGATGAGTGTACCGAGTTAACTTATTTCGATGACCACAATATTGGCATGGCCGTTGACTCTAAACTTGGATTGCTGGTACCGAATGTAAAACAAGTGCAGAGCAAATCGATTGTTGATGTCGCTAACGAAGTAACTCGCCTTACTGACAGTGCCCGAGAAGGGCGTGTAGCGCCAGCCGATTTGAAATCAGGGACTATCTCTATTTCTAACATCGGTGCTATTGGCGGCACGACAGCCACACCGATTATCAATAAGCCTGAAGTAGCCATTGTTGCCCTTGGTAAAGTACAGCAATTGCCGCGTTTTAACGAAGCCGGTGATGTTGAAGCGCGTGCAATAATGCAGGTCAGTTGGTCTGGGGATCACCGTGTAATTGATGGCGGCACCATCGCCCGCTTTAATAATTTATGGAAAGATTTCCTAGAGCAGCCAAGTAAAATGCTGATGGCAATGCGCTAACTGGTCCAATTAGCTGAACAAAAACTGAAAAAACTAGCTCCGGCTAGTTTTTTTTATAGCCATTTTCCTCTATTATTATCCTAACTTTTGCGCTGCAAAGGTGGCTTGCTCTGACGTACATCGCTCAGGACAAAGGAATTTCAAAATAACTAATAGGAAAATAGTGATGAACTATTATATTGAAGCGTTTCAACGCTTTGCTGATTTTAAAGGCCGTATCCGTCGTAAAGCTTACTGGATGTTCTTTTTATTCAACTTCATCTTTAGCATCGTTACTGCGGTGATTGATGGCGTTTTAGGCACGGCTTTTATCGGTTCAATCTACTCGTTAGTGCTACTTGTTCCAAGTTTAGCTGCGGGTGCTCGTCGCTTACACGATACTGGCCGTTCTGGTTGGTGGCAACTACTTTACCTTATTCCAATTATCGGTTTTATCGTAGTTATTATCTTCCTTGCGCAAGACAGCCAAGAAGGTGACAACGATTGGGGTGCAAACCCTAAAGAAGGTGATATCGAAGGCGCCACTGCCTAATCGATAACGAGATATATAGAGCCGGTTTAGTACCGGCTTTTTTTATGTCCACTGGTTTATAAAATACCAGCCATAGCCTAAAACGAGCGCCGGTATCAAGGTATAGACTGTAGCAATAAATGCGGCCTTGGGTGACAGGGCGATGGCAGGGAATAAGGCATCCCCATCATTTGAGATGGCATTGGCCAACAAGGCACTGAATGGGAGCCCACCTTGAAGGTATAGGCCAGTGACAACAATCTGCGGGCCACAACCAGGAATTAAACCAATCAGCGCAGCGATTAAGGGTGTCCATAGTGCATACTGATTAAACCACACCGCTAAATCAAGCCCTGCGAGGGTGCTGACAAGTTCAAACGTAATAAACGCAGCCACCACCCATACAGTAATAAAGTGGGTATCTTGTATAGCCTTAAGAGTTGCAGATTCTGGCTCGGGCGGACAGTCTTCACAGGCAATAGATTGGTAATTACCCTCATTTTTGGTGAGCGCCCACACCAGCATCGACGCCACCGCTAAAAAACTACCGCCATACAGCACCATGGTGTCGGCACCTTGGAATAGGGTTGCCGGCTCGATATTAAACGCCAAAACGAGGGCAACAAGTAATAGCAATGGTAATGCCCATATCCATATTTGCTTTGTCGCCATCAATAGCGGGCTTGCAGGTTTGCCTTGCAATACATCGGGGTCTGGTTTTTTATGGTGAAATTCGATATCGGCGTGGATTTTATTAACTAGCGTGCCCATTAACGTGCCCGCCACCAAGCTAATAGCAAGGACTAACAGGGCATCAAAAGGACTGGCTGCCAAGAGCAAAAAGGCAGCATCCCCCATTGTGGCGCTTAACACCGCAACAACGGCACCGAAACTGACTTGCCCCCGGGTAAATTGGGTTACGACAATAATGGCGCCACCACAGCCAGGCAACGCGCCTAAGAACGCCGCGAATAACACTTCAAATTTAGGGTAACGCTGAGAAAACTGGCCTAATTCCAGTAAAGGATAACGCTTTATCAGCAGGTAGTAGAGCAGTAGGGTAGCAGCGACAAAGACACTGACCTGAAAGAACGCATCACTGAGCGCCGTTAACGTCAGTTCGCGGGTGCTAGGTAAGGCCAACAGTAGCGCCAAACCAAGAGGGAAAAATAACCGTTTATTAATGACTTTCATCCAATTGGTTGTAAGAACACAGGGTGAGAGAGTCGATACGGGCATAATGTGTAACCTAGATCATAAACTAGGTTACACTATAGTTTAATCTAAATGATAATTAAACCTATTTAGATCTTTGGAATTCCGCGTCTGCATACCACTGCGGCCATTCGCTTTGCTGTGAGATGTCATAGCCCACTTTATAGAACAGCTGCAAATCCTGTACTGCACCGGATAAATCCCATTCATCGCGGTAGCGATCGCAAGGCTGGTGATAACAGCCGCGCAACACTAGGCCCATACGTTTACGGTACTTAGCCGTTTGCGCATCTGCAGGCTCACTGCCACCCCCGGCGTACATCGCTGGCACACCCATGTTGGCAAAGGCAAAGTGATCAGAGCGATAATACCCACCTGAGCTTGGTTTAGGGTCACCAGACACACTACGCTGCTGCATTTTAGCGGCTTCGCTTAGCATATCATCAAGTTCAGACTTACCCATGCCCACAACGCTGATGTCTTTAACCTTACCGAGCAGGTTCAAGCTGTCCATATTGATATTGGCAACAGTTTTATCGATATCGATAACCGGGTTAGCAGCGTAGTATTTTGCCCCTAACAGACCTTGCTCTTCAGCAGTAACGGCTAAAAACGTCATTGAACGGTCTGGGTTTTTGGGCAATGTGGCAAAGGCTTCAGCGACTTCAATCATACCGCCAGTACCGGTGGCATTATCATGTGCGCCATTATAAATTTGGTCGCCCTTACGATTCTTATCGGTTCCTAAGTGATCCCAGTGCGCGGAGTAGATAACGTGCTCATCAGGTTTCGTGCTGCCCGGTAGCGTGGCGATAAAGTTATAGGAAATCGATTTTTTGATTTCGCTGTTTACTTCAACGCTGGCAGTTAAATCGCCCATATCAACATGGTAAGCACCTTCGCTTGCGCGTTGCTTAGCTTGGTCAAAATCCAGACCGGCTTTTGCGAATAGCTCTTTGGCTACATCCACAGTCACCCAGCCTTCAACCGCTACGCGGTCCATATTGTTGTTATCTTTTTGGAAGCCAAACTGGGGGCCGCTCCACGAGTTTTCGACCACTGACCACGGGTAGGACGCAGGTGCGGTTTCGTGGACAATAATGGCACCAGCAGCGCCTTGGCGGCTTGCTTCTTCGTATTTATATGTCCAGCGGCCATAGTAGGTCATGGCATCGCCGGTGAACAACTCCGGATCCTTGGTGGCAAACCCCGGATCGTTGACCAGCATCACCACGGTCTTGCCTTTTACATCAAGGCCTTCATAGTCGTTCCAGCCATATTCTGGGGCATTCACACCATAGCCAACAAACACTAGCTCAGAATCATTGATGGCCTCTTTAGCGCTAATACGGCTAGTCCCCATGACCATGTCTTTTTTATATTGGTAGTCTTTACCACCAATATTGAGGGTCATGTTGGGGTCGGCTTCAATTGATACCAGCGGCACTTCTTGTAAGAAGCTATCACCATTGCCGGGTTTAAAGCCTAAGGCCGTAAATTGCTCGGTGAGATAAGCCAGCGTAAGCTCTTCGCCTTTGGTTGACGGGGCACGTCCGCCAAACTCATCGGAAGCCAGTGTTTTAACGTGCTGCGCGAGTTGTTCAGCGTTGATGCTGTTCCAGCCCGCCATAACGTCTTGTTCAGTAATTTGTGTGCTTGCACAGCCAGCAAGGATGCCGCCGGCAAGTAAAGTCAGTGGGAAATAGCGTTTCATATTTATTCATTTCATTGCTATAAGACGACAGCCAGTATAAGGATAGCGATGAAATTACACCAGTTTTTGCGCTAAACTAGGCAAAATTTACGGTTAAAATAAGCAGTAATGAAACGTTTTACCCCCTATCCACAGTGGCGCACTAATTGTTTACAAGGTGGTGCATTCGCCCACCTCAACGCCCTGTTTGCTTTAGAGCAATATCGCGACTGGCCGAGTTTAAGTGAGTTAAACCAACATCAATTGGTGAACGCCCAAGGTTTGGCCATAGAATTTATAGCCAATAGCGAGTTTGAACTGGATGGGCGCTATTATGAGCAGTTCATTTATGAAACTGGCAAAGTCCCCACGCGCAGCGAAAACTGGCATGATCTGTTTGGTGCCTATATATGGCGGCTATTTCCTAAAACCAAGGCCTTACTCAATCGCTTACATATTGAGGAAATGGCCCTGCAAACCTGCTCTAAGCGCAGTAAAACCCGTAATGCACTGACCTTATTTGATGAATGTGCCGTGGTATTAGCGGTGAGTGACCCCAGTTGGATAACCGCCTTTCGCCAACACCAGTGGCAGGAGGTATTTGTAGAGCGCAAAGAGCGGTGGCAACATAGCATTCGTGCCTATACCTTTGGCCACGCTAATTATGAAATGCTGACACAGCCGTTTATTGGCTTAACGGGGAAAGCGTTATTTATCGACGTTGACGCTGATATATTTTGTAAAGATTTAAGTGCCCAATACCGCTACCTCGATGCGCGCCTATATGAGATGATAGCCGAGCAAAATGTGTTGGCTGATAACTCGCAGCTATCCCCGCTTCCCTTGCTCGGGGTGCCGGGATGGTATGACGATAATGTCGACCCAAATTTTTATGCCAATACGGACTACTTTCGACCAAAACGAAGGAACACAAAATAATGATAAGAGTGAATGGGCTACAGAAAAAGTTCAAACTCACCAAAGACCATAAGAAAAACGTCAAAGAGTCGCAGCAAGATCCACGTGAAGACAAAGACTTTTTCCATTCGGTTCGCGATGTCAGCTTTCATTGCAATCAAGGTGAAGTACTGGGATTACTTGGGCCTAATGGCGCCGGTAAAACCACCACGCTACGAATGCTATCAACCGCATTAAAACCCGACTCAGGAAGCATTGAAGTCAATGGCGTGGACGCAGTTAAAAAGCCCTTAGCGGGGCGCAAAGCCATTGGTTTTCTCTCGGGGTCAACAGGCTTATATGGGCGCTTAACAGCGAAAGAAAATGTTGAGTACTTCGCCAAACTCCATGGTCTGAGAGGTTCGGCGCTCGCTGAGCGTTGTGATGAGCTATTTACCTTATTGGATATGCACAGCTTTTTGGATAAACGAGCCGATAACCTGTCTACTGGAATGAAGCAAAAAACCAATATCGCCAGAGCCGTGGTACATAAGCCCGATGTGGTGATATTGGATGAGCCCACCACAGGCTTAGATATTATGACCACGCAAACGGTGATTAACTTTATTAAAGGCCTTAAAGAGCAGGGCACACCCGTGATTTTCTCGACCCATCATCTCGATGAGGTTGCGTTATTGTGTGACCGTGTCAGTGTCATTGACTTAGGGGTCACTTGCTTTGACGGCACCTTAGCGCAGTTTAGCGAGCAAGGGCGCGCGACAGCCCTGAACGACGCGTTTATGAATATTCTTGAGGATCATCGCCATGTATGAAGTATTTTTAAAGGAAATAAAAGAGTTGTTACGCGATAGAAAAACGCTGATGTTCGTGGTTGCGCTGCCGCTGCTTATTTTTCCGATAATTTTTGCGCTTATTGGCTTTTTAGCATCGCAGGCCGCGCTTGAGGCTAAGCAGGAAGTGCACACATATGCCATCGTTAATGCCCAATATGCCGAGCCTTTCGCGAAAGAAGTCTTTTTTCATAAAAGCTTTAAAGAGCTTGAACAAAAGCATTCATACCAGAGCATTGAAGACTTAAAAGCGGCGGTGGAAGCCGGGACCATCGATGTCGGTATTTACATTCCACAGGATGCACAAGGTGCGCTGGATAACGGTGAGCAAAGCACCTGGCAAGTTATATTTAATGATGCGCAAGCCATCAACTTCTTATTTACCAACTTGAAAGAAGTGGCGGACAAATACGCGCAGCAACTACAAAGTGCCAAGCTTATTGAGCTTGGGGTCAGTGAAGATGCCCAGGCGGCGTTGCTACAGCCCATTGAGCTTGAGAAGGTCAATACCGCCGATCAGCGTGAGAATCTCGGTGAAAAAATCGGTGCCTATATCCCTTATCTGCTGCTACCCTTAGTGCTGACCGGCGCCATGTATCCAGCCATTGACTTAGGGGCCGGTGAAAAAGAACGCGGTACTCTGGAAACCCTGTTATTGACGCCTCTATCACGTACTCAAGTGGTGCTCGGTAAATTCTTAACGGTATTTTGCAGTGGCATTACCAGTGCCATGGTCACGGTGCTCAGTTTTGGCTTATGGATCACCCTAGCTGGGCAATTTATTGAGCTTGATATGCTTAAAGAAGCCTTTGGTACGGTAATGGTGACCGACTTATTATTGATTTTGTTGCTATTAATTCCGGTTGCCGCGATTTTTGGCTCTTTAGCGCTGACCATTTCTATTTATGCTCGCAGCTTTAAAGAAGCACAAAACTACATGTCGCCGCTGTCATTTTTAGTGTTCATCCCTATCATTGTCGCCATCATGCCGAATATGGAATTGACCGCTAAAACAGCGCTGATCCCTATCACTAATATTTGCCTGGCTATCAAAGAGATCATTAAAGGCACAGTTGATTTGGGCTTAGTGGGACTTATCTTTGCAGCCACCGTGGTGCTTGCCGGGGCGTTACTGGCATTTTGTACCTACTGGTTTAATAAAGAGGATGTGTTGTTTCGCTAAATTAGGTAATTTAGTTAATTAATTGTTACCCGATGTAATATCTATATAAGACGTTCCTTCTATACTCAGCACTACGCTAAATGGTATAGAAGGAACCGTCATGAATCTTACCCAACCGCTCATCTTGGCGACTAGCATCGCGCTGGTGCTTAGTGGCTGTAACAATGCGACCCCAGTGGCTGATGAAATCCAAAGCGGTGATCCGCTGTTTTGCAAGGCCAGTCAGAAATGGGTTACCAACCCCAGCAACCCACCGGCAGAAATACCGGGGGATGGTGAGAACCTATGCCAGTTTTATCAATTTTCTTGGCAGTGGTTTATCAATCTAATGGCAGCGCCACAATCGACACGCAATTTCCTTGATTCCGGCCAATATCCCGTGTTTTTGGGGACTGAACAAAACTCCTGTGCAACAAACACCGTTGCGTCAAAGCTCTTTATTCGCACGCAGAAAGACAGCCACACTAGCAGCAGTGATTTCACTTTGCCTAGCGGCACCAACCAGGCGCTCAACGACGCAGTTATTTATGACCAACAAGGTAACGTCGTTCTCTACGAGGCTCGCTTTAATAAAGGCATGTGTAATGTTGCATCAACCTCGACAACGCTGCCTGCTGGCACGACGGAGATAAAGTCGTCTTGGCGCAAGATCAGCGAACAAGAGAAAAGCGACTATGTGTGGATCCAATCTGATACTAACGCCAACGGCAAGCTTGAGAGCGACGAGATTTACGGTATGGTGGGTTTTCATTTAGTAAAAAGTACGGCGCTGCACCCAGAGTTTATTTGGGCTACGTTCGAGCACCGTAGCAACGCCCCCGACTGTCAAACTAAGCCACAAACGTCGCAAGGGTGGAGTTTTGCCAGTAGCCAATGCGCAAGCTCCCTACCTAACCCGAAAGCGGGCTGTGACTTCAATAAAACAGCGGATATCTCCGGCAGCACCCCCTTAACTGGCACGCCAACAGAAATTTGCCAAGTCTACGCACAAGGTACACGTGAAGGGGATAATCAAGCGACAAAAAATCGCGCTAATATCACTACCATTAATAAGCAGTTACAAAGCAGCTTTGCCGCCTTGCCTAATAGCAGTGAGCTCCAGGTACTCAGCCAGTACAAGTTAGTTGGGGCATTGTGGGTCAGTGATACCAGTCAATCCAGCAGCCTTGAGAATCAACGAGGCTCTATTCAACTTGCTAATACCACCATGGAGACCAATGCTCAGCAAGGGTTCGATGAATTGAGTTACAGTGGTAACAGTAACCTGCAACCCGCAGCTAATTGTTTTGCTTGTCACGGCTATAGCGGACCGCAAAGTAATGCGCAAGTTAGTCATATCTTCACCCATATTCACGGTAGCGGCGAAGGAAAATAGGTAAAGGGCTTTTTCAGCCATGCGCCCTTAGCGGCGCTTTACTTGGCAGCCTAGTTTGCTAATATCGTCCATTATTCAAAGGATTGTTTTATCAATGGACGATAATCATGCGCTTATTATTGGTCTGGCTGGCGATGGTAGCCAGCTCTGCTTCGGCCCAGTCACTTACCCTCGTTTATCAAGTAGACAACCGCCACACCAGTGAGCGCGGTGAAGCGGTGTTACATATATCCAATTCGGCCATTGCCAACCACTACCGCTTGCCCGATATGCAGTTATCGCAAATCACCCGGGAAGGCGAGGGCCAGTATGTGCTTATTCATAGCCACAAGCAGATCTTGTTTCGCGACTTTCAGCCTTTTTATGAAAATGCCAGTAGGCAACTTAAAGCTATGGCAGAGAGAATGGGCAAGAGTGAGCAGCAGTTATGGAAGATGATGCTCGACCCTAGCAACGACCCCAGTGCGGCTACTTTCTCTCAAATAAACACACAACAATACCAAGGAGTGCGTGATGAGGTTGTGGTATATCGTGTGCAGACTGAGCAATCGCGACTTAGTGCCTCCGAGCTTGAGTGGCTCAAAAATCGTTTAGAGCAGCAGATGAGAATTCCCCAGTCAGGACTTGGATTAATGGCCGACAACGTCGATGAGTTACTGCGTTTATTTACCTATGATCATGATGCGCTTCCAAGTCGCATTGAGGATCTTGATAGCGGCTATGTATTGACACTACAAAAGCACAAATGGGGGGCCGTAGAGCCGTCGGCCTTTTCTTTGCCCACAGGGTATCTTAAAAAAGACATCACTGAACAAACTCTCAACCTCATGGAATACCTGCAAAATTTAAACGAGCAGAAAAGCTTAAACTAAATCAAACCAAATCAAAGCTCGGTCATAAAAAGGAATAAAAATGAGCCAAGGATTACAGATAAAATCGTTGCGGGAGTGGATAGCGACCATTTTAGCTGGCTTCTTTTCACTGTTAGTCGTCCTAGCTATTGTTAGCGGTGATATTGAGTCTGTTGTTATAAACACGCTGTTTGTATTGTTGCTTGCGGCTTATCAGCGGCGCTTTATACTCGATAACGACGCTCTGCTAATTCGCAGCCAACTAAAGTTGTTTGGCATCGGGATGATAACCTTTAGCGTAAAGCGTATTGCGCTGTCATCGCTCAATGAGCTTGTGCTTACGTGTGGGCGCGCTAAGAATGAATTAATGCTTACCTTTTCATCTGAGCATAGCACTCAAGTCGAGCGCTTCGACTTTAGAGGCCAAGGTGAACTGATCAAGCGCTTACTTTCGGACTCAGGCATTGATTACACCCTACGTAGTAAGGGGACAGCGAGTAAAAAGGGGCACAAAGCCTGTGCAGCCAGCAAAGACACTGTGGCTGATATTTTCTATCGCCATACCTCTCCTGGCGAGATACTCTCAAGCCATAGCGTGTCGCGCTTTGCGATGCCACTGCCAAACAGTCAACGTAAGGCTGTATATATTGCGGTCGCTTTTGGTTTGCTAATAACTATAGGCGTTGTGAGCTCATCCCAAAACTGGATTGCTGGGTGTGTTCTTTTAGCGCTGACCTACCTGAGTTATTGGCTGGTTCGAGCCCATTTATGTAATCAGTATTACTTTATCGCCCAATCACCTCAAAGCGATATTGTGGTTGACGAGCAGTATTTACAGCTCCCGGCACTGCTGTTTGCAGATAAAAAAGCGCGTAAGGTAGCAAAGGAGCACGTCCGCTCGATAGAGGCAAGATGGAATTATTACGTAGTAGATAGCTATTCCATTGGCTGGTCTCGACGCAAAATTAAACGCCCACACGTGGTGTCATTAACCTTTATCACCGACGAAGGCCCGACTATCGCGGTGAGCAATATGGCCATTAATGGTCAAGCGCTGTTATTAGCGCTTACCCATAAGAACTATCCGGTATCGCTTGAGCGCTCAACAAAACAGGCACTGCCGATGCTGTTTCATATACGTATTGCCGTTTTATTGGGCGTTGTTGGCATTATCATCTCATCGATGATTCGTTTTCTATAAATAAGGATTGTTATGAAAAAACTAACGTTAATAGTCTTGCTGGGGGTTATCAGTAGCACCGCATCTTATGCTCAACAAGTGAAAACTGATAACTCACTGAAAGCCACTTTGTTTGGCAAAGACGATAGTAATCTTGATATCCAACTGGAGAAAGCTAAACAGGGGGATGCACAAGCTATGGCTCGCTCTGGTTGGCTTTTTGCTCTAGGGTTAAAGCCAAATTATGATAAGTCGCACTATTGGCTCAATAAAGCTATCGAAAACGGAAACACAACCGCGTTCTATTTTTATGCAAAATTATATGAAGAGGGAAAGTTTGGCGACAAGAATCCTGAAAAGGCGTTCGATTATTATCAGCAGGGTGCTGACAATGGCAATTTAACCGCTATGTACTATGTATATGAAGCCTATCGAGATGGCAAAGGTGTTGCCGTGGATGAGCAAAAAGCCGAGGAAGTGCTCAATGAGTGTGCCAAGGCCGGTGGAGAGCTTTGTTCTGGATGGAAAGAGTTTAAAGACAACCTCAAACGTTCCAGAAAACAATCAAACTAAGCAGGGGCTGCCAATTTAGCGCTGTTCGCTCAGTTTCAATGTGCATAAAGTGCATAGGGATAAAAGAAGGAAAGACACACATGAAAGGACAAGGATTAGGGCTGTTAGTGGGGACTGTGGGGATCTCATTACTGTCATTTGCTGCGGTGAAGCTATTTTTATTTGTTGAACCCCCTGGGTTTATCAATATTGGAATGATGGCCGTGGGCAGTTTACTGTGTTTATCGAGTCTCTTTCTCGTTACGCGTAAACCCCTAAACCTTTAAGCGTTCCGCTTTCCAGATACAGGTATAAAAGGTTTACAGGGAGTCAGCGGCAGCCGTCATGGTTGCCGCTGCAAACAACTAACCTATCAAGTTATACAGAAGCGCAGAGACGGCTAGTACACCTACAAGTAACACAAAGTACGTACTGAGCTTGCCTTTGTAACGTGCAAGGGAAGGGACTTTGTACACTGCAATCATCGGCATAATAAATAAGATCATCGCGATGATTGGACCTGAAATCGCCCCCATCATATCCAAAATACTGGGGTTATAGATGGCGCAAATCCAAATCGCCACAAACATCAAGGCAACACCTAGCTTATCCGCCCCCTGATAACTTAACTTCGAATGCTTAACCGCTAAGCCATTAAAGCTCTCCCGTGCTCCCAAGAAGTGACCAAAAAACGACGAGGTGATGGCAATAAAGGCCACCAAGGGGCCAACATAGGCCAAAAGAGGGTTGTCATAGGTATTAGCAAGATAAGAGAGCACGGAAATATTGGCTTCCTTTGCGGCTTCAAGCTGTTCAGCACTAAGCGCAAAAACACATGAAAATACAAAAAGAAGTACAAAACTTATCAGCATAATTGCAGTGTACTTGAGGATTTTGTCAGACTTTACACGTGCACTTTGGCCATAATGACGACGCTGTGCATTGGCAAAGCTGGAGATCGCCGCAGCATGACTAAAAGAAAATACGATAACAGGCACGGCCAGCCATAAGTTCTCAATAAACTGCGGCGCTTGGGCGATATCTGTACTGGGGACCTGCCAGTGTGGAATTAAATACAGAGATAAACCAAACAGTACCGCAACTAAAGGGTAAACCAGGATGGCAAAGGCGCGCAGCATTAGCTTTTCGCCTCCGAGCATCACGGCCACCATGGCTGCGACCAATACGCCGGACAGTAGCGCACGAGGTGGCTGTGCAAAGCCCAGTTGATGCACGATAAAGTCATTCACGGTATTGGTTAGGCCGACTCCGTAAATAAGTAAAATAGGGAAGATAGATAGAAAATATAGCAGTGAGATTAATCTGCCAGCGCCAGCACCGAAGTGTTCTTGCACCACATCAGTGAAGTCACTGTCGTCGTGTTTAGACGATAACACAAAGCGTGCTAAGCCTCGGTGCGCGAGGTAGGTCATTGGGAATGCGGCACAGGCCATAATGATGAGGGGCCAAAAGCCGCCAAGGCCGACATTAATGGGTAAGAATAAAATACCTGCACCGACTGCGGTGCCAAATAAACTTAATACCCAATGGGTATCGTGGCGAGACCACGCCGGTGCTGTGGTGGTGCCTTCACCGCCGAGCACATGTTGAGAGGAACTCATAGATACTACCTTTGAACTGCATAAAAACGTGGCAATCATACAGAATTTGGCAAGGTAATTCATACTTATGCCAAAAATTGTTATAGCAATCCAACTTTGGTCGTACTAATTAGAATAACTAGCTAAGTGATGTTCTTTTTTTAGCCAAAGAGTGTGGTGTTGAAATAAAAACGGCCCTATTAAGGGCCGTTGGCAGTCGTGATTTAGTATTAAATCTTTTGTTCTGCAGGTTGTTCGCTTGGGTTCGGTTCAGGAACTTCTGGGGCATTTTGGCCCGCACGCTCCCAATACTTCGCTTTGAAGTTAAACAATACCAAGATAATACCTACACCAATACTGAACAAGGCTATTTGCATGTACAGGCCAGGGATTTCTTGAACGTTTTCTGGGTCAAAGCTACCAGCTAGTAAGCCAGAGATAATATTACCAATGGAGTAGGTAAGAACAAATACGCCCATCATTTGGCCCACATAACGTGCTGGCGACAAGCGGCTTACCGCACTGAGTGCGACTGGGCTTAGGCATAGCTCACCTACTGTATGTAGGAAGTAAGTGGTAATAAGCCAATAAGGTGCGACTTTCAGGCCATCAGCAGCATATTGCGCGGCAAAGAACATGACTAAAAAGCCGGTTGCCATAATGATAAGACCCACGGCACATTTAACGCTGTACGATGGCGTGATCATACGCTTGGCAAGGTTAATCCACAGTGCTGCAAAAAATGGCGACAATATAATGATGAAAAATGAGTTCGCTGACTGGAACCATGCTGTTGGGATCTCAAAAGAACCAAGCATACGGTCGGTGTAGTCGCGAGCGAATAAGTTCAACGATGAACCAGCCTGTTCGAACCCTGACCAAAAACACGCTGAGGCCACACAGACTAAGAATAGTGCCCACATGCGCTGCTTTTCATCGTCTGTTAGCTCACCTAAAAAGTAGATGTAGCCAAAGTAAATGAAAAAGGTGATGGTAAAGACGATGGCTACCGAGCCCGCTAAAGCGACCGGGTCAATGACCAACCAACCATTGTGTGCAGCGTAAACAGTCAGTGCGACCATCGCAATTGATGCGCCAATGACAGTCCAAGCAAGCGATGCGCCCTTGGTCGACAGTGGGTTTGCTGGCTTATCATTGATGCCGCGAATGCTGCCTTGAGTCAGGCGGTACTGCACTAAACCGATGGCCATTCCCACGGCTGCTGCACCAAAGGCCCAGTGCCAACCGACATTTTCCATAAAGTAGCCACATACACCGTAGCCAATCATAGAGCCGAGGTTGATGCCCATGTAATAAATTGCATAGCCACTGTCGCGACGCTCATCTTCGGTTTTATACAGCTGACCTACCATGGCACTGATGTTTGGTTTTAATAAACCGGTGCCGGTAGCAACAAATATTAAGCCGATAAAGAACGAACTAGGGTGGGGAATTGCGAGGATAATATGGCCGATCATAATAACGATACCGCCATACCAGACAGTTCGCTGACCGCCTAACAGGCGATCTGAGATCCAACCACCGGGTAAGCCAAGGAAGTAGACTGCACCGGTATAGAGGCCGTAAATTGCCGCAGCAGACGCTACCGTGAAGGCCAAACCTTCCTCTTGCAGCGATGCGGTCATAAACAGCACTAACATGGCACGCATGCCGTAGTAACTCATGCGCTCCCACATTTCTGTGAAAAACAGGGTTTGTAACCCTTTGGGATGACCGAAAAAGGCGGTATCCAATTTTGAATCCCCAGCCGCCGAAGTCGGTGGCGTGGGTATCTGCTCATCAGACATAGATTCACTTCCATTATTGTCGTTATAGTGAGCAGTTATTAGTACGTGAAATAAGCTCAATATGCAACCAAATCGCGCCTTACAGAGGCTAGATGGTTAGATTTATAGCAATAGCTGTGAATAAATTAATCAACCTTGGGCGTGTCGTTGAATAATGCCTACAGCCATGTAATGAATTTATGCTGCCTTGCTATTCACTTCGCTTAACGGGTTTGAAGCCATCACATGCTGAGTGTCTGACCAGTGCAAAAGCTCAATACGGCCCTGATGATTCTCTACCAAGGCGCTACAGTTCTCTATCCAGTCGCCATCGTTACAGTAAATAATACCATCACTGACACGTAGCTTGGGTTGGTGAATATGACCACAGACAATGCCGTCATAGCCTCGGCGCTTGGCCTCGTGAATGGCCGCATCTTCAAATGCAGTAATCGCTTGTTGGGCCTTGTGTACACGAGATTTTAACCACGCTGCTAAAGACCAATAGCGGCCACCAAAAAGGCGGCGTACTCGATTATGCCAGCGATTTAAAAACAGCAAAAAGTCATAGGCGGCGTCGCCGATAATACTGATCAGTTTGCTGTAACGCGTTGCAGAATCAAAGTCATCACCGTGCAAGATAACAAAGCGCTTACCATTACCTGTGGTATGCACAAACTGCCGGTGTACTTCCACGCCCATGAGCAGCTCTTTATCATACTTACGAAAGGTCTCATCGTGATTACCTGGTACGTAAATGACCCGTGTGCCTGCTTTTACTTTCTCCTGCAGTGCTTGTAGTACATGGTAGTGACTGGAATGCCAAAAGAACCGCCTTTTCATTGACCATAAATCAATAATATCGCCCACTAAATAAAGTGTATCGCACTGAATATGGGCTAAAAAGTCGAGTAAATAGTCGGCTTTACAATCTTTGCAACCTAAATGAATATCAGAGATAAATACGGCCGGGTAATGGGTGGTTTTACGTTGTTTCATAATGGTGTGACTCGCAGCGTAATAATAGCGAGGCTAGAGCGTAGCGATGACAAAAAAAAGACTAAAAAAAGAACAATCCGTGACAACTATCGGATCTGCTTGTCTAACGGTATGAGCCTGATTATTATTGCGACCTTCAGCCAGCCTTGGTGAGCAAGTGCTGGGAGACAATGAGCCAATATGACAGCAAAGCAATGATTTGTTCGCTTTAACAGGCTTTACGCTTTGCCAAGAACCGGTCATTTTGGCGATGTTTTAGCAGTGCCTCGTCGACCATAAAAGTTGGGTGTAACGAGGATAAACGCGTAAAGCGTAATAGGAGAGCAACATGAAGTATCGTTTAGCTGGGCTGTGTATCGTGTTAACAGCTGCGCTTAGCGGTTGCCAAGACGAGCCATTAACGCAACAACTGCCTGTGGATATGAGTAATCCCGCTGCAAAATTCTGTGTTGATCAGGGCGGGCAATACCTTGTTGAGCAGCAGCCCCAAGGCAAGAGCAGCTTTTGTGTATTGGATAACGGATCAAAAATTGACGCGTGGGAGTTTTTCCGCAAATACCAGTAATAAAAAAGCCAGTCTCTCGACTGGCTTTTTTCGTTTATGCTTTAGCAAGCTCGGCAACAATGGCGGCTACCGCACCATCAATATCCAGCAACTGCTTTTCACCTGTACGGCGGTTTTTAAGCTCTACCTGATCGTTATCGAGGTTACGCTCACCAATCACTAAGGTCAGTGGCACACCCAGTAGTTCCATATCGTTAAACATGACCCCAGGACGCTCTTTGCGGTCGTCAAAGAGTACATCAACGCCAGCTTGTTGCAATTCGCTGTAAAAGCGCTCAGCAATATCAGGGATACGATGTGACTTGTGCATATTCATGGGCACGATAGCCAGTTCGTACGGAGCGATATTTTTCGGCCAAATAATGCCGTATTTATCATTGTTTTGCTCGATGGCAGCGGCAACGATACGGGATACACCAATACCGTAACAGCCCATAGTCATGGTCTGGTTTTTACCACTTTCTGCCAATACTCCGGCTTTCATAGCCTCGGAATACTTGGTGCCAAGCTGGAAGATATGACCAACTTCAATCCCTCGTTTAATACTCAGAGTACCGTTACCACAAGGGCTCGGATCGCCATCAACCACGTTACGAATATCCGCAACTTGGTAGTCATTGACGTCGCGATCCCAGTTGATGCCACTGAAGTGAACATTATCTTCGTTGGCACCGGCGACAAAATTCGCCATCACCGCCGCTGAGCGGTCAACAATAATCGCTGTATTTAAGCCAACAGGGCCTAAAGAGCCAGGACGAGCGCCTACTGTTTTAACAATGTCCGCTTCGCTCGCCATTTCCAGTGGTGCCTGCACGCCTTCAAGCTTCTCTGCTTTGAGTTCGTTGAGCTCATGATCGCCACGCAGTACTAAAGCAACCAGTGGGCGTTGCTCTTGCTCGTCAGCTTCGCCGTAAACAAATAAAGTTTTCACACCACGGTGCGGCTTAACGCCGTAATGCTCTTTAAGTTCAGCAATGGTTTTTGCTTTCGGGGTGTCGAACTTTTGCAATTCTTTGCTGGGCTCAGGACGGGCTTCGTTCGGGGCTTTTGCCTCTGCCTTTTCGATATTTGCGGCATAATCACTGCCATCACTGAAGGCGATAGCATCTTCACCAGATTCGGCCAATACGTGAAATTCATGAGACAAATTACCACCAATGGAACCGGTGTCTGCAAGAACTGGGCGGTAATCTAAGCCTAAACGGTCGAAAATATTGCAATATGCTTGGTGTAGCTTTTCATACGTTTGCGCTAAACACTCGTCACTTAGGTGGAACGAGTAAGCGTCTTTCATGACGAACTCGCGCGAGCGCATGATGCCAAAACGAGGACGAATTTCATCGCGCACTTTGGTCTGTACTTGGTATAAGGTGATTGGCAGCTGTTTGTAGCTACTAATTTCTTTACGTACGCAATCAGTGATCACTTCTTCGTGGGTAGGTCCTAACGCAAAAGGGCGTTTATGACGGTCTTCAATACGCAAAAGCTCAGGACCATATTGTTCCCAACGGCCCGACTCCTGCCACAACTCAGCAGGTTGAATGATGGGCATGAGCATCTCAATGGCGCCAGCCTTATTCATTTCCTCACGAACAATGTTTTCAACTTTTTTCAGCACTTTAACGCCGGAAGGCAGCCAAGTGTATAGGCCGGAGGCGAGTTTGCGGATCATGCCCGCACGAAGCATGAGCTGGTGGCTCACCACCTCGGCATCTGAGGGCGTCTCTTTCAGGGTCGCAAGTAAATACTGACTGGTACGCATGAATATTCCGTTTTTTATTTAATGATTAATAGGTAAGAGCGCTAGTTTAGCAGCGCTCGGGCGCAGGGCAAAGCGCTAAAGCGGGCAAATTTCGAGAACATGATTGTGCTCACCGTCTACTTGCCAGCGAATATTAAAATCATACAAGGTCATGCCGTAGTGCTGCACCCCTGCCTGACTCTTTTTATACGCTGGCCGTGGGTCTTGCTGAAGCACTTGAGTGATAAATTGCTCAAGCACTAAAGCAGGGTCGCTGTTGTCGATAACACTTTGTGCTTGTTCAGAAAAACTGACACTCATCTGGGTGTGCGGCCGGGTATCGGCAAAGCCAGCACTGGCATCCATCATGGCATCGGAATAAGGCAGATAGGGTTTGATATCAATAATCGGGGTGCCATCGAGTAAGTCGATTCCCCCTAAACGAAGACTAAGCTGCCCGTGTAGGTAATTCACACCGAGCAATTCGACTGCGCTCATGCCAATGGCGTTGGGACGGAATGTCGCTCGCGTAGCGAACACACCTTTGCGAGCGTTTCCGCCTAAGCGAGGAGGGCGAACTAACGGTGAATAGCCTTTATCAGCCGTTTCATGAAAACGAAACAACAGCCATAGGTGGCTAAACTCCTCAATACCACGCACAAACTCCTCTCTGTTAAATTCATCGGTAAAGATAAGATCAGCGCGCGCCGCGCTAACTAGCCGAGGTTGTCGCGGGATAGCAAACTTTTGTTTATACGGAGAGCGAATATGGCCAATGGCGGTGATTTGATACTGGGACGACACAATGTTTTACACAGCGAATTAAGGTGAGCGCAGTGTAGTCATGGCACCGGGTAAAAACAAGGGGCACAGGGCCCCTTGTACAAGTAGGGAAAGTGCTGGGCTAATTAGAATAGGTATTCAACCGATACAGACGCAACGTCCATTTCGGGGTCAATTTGTTCGTCTAGTTCATAACGCTCGTACTCAAGGTTGAAGCGTACTTGCTCTGTCATCGCAAACTGTACGCCGGCGCCGTAAAATACATCGCCACCATCGGCCTGCGTGGTGGCAATGGTTAGGTCATCAAGTTGCGCACGTAGGTCTGCATCCCATTCTAGCCAACCGGCGGTGGCGTAAACTTTGAAACGCTCACTAACAGGCAGAGCGAGTTTGGTTGATAGCGAAACACCATCTAGTTCTGCTTGTTGGTCGATATCAGACACTTCATCAAAATTGTGATAGCCGAGCTCGAAACTCCAATAATCATTGAGCTGTGTGCCCACGTAAGCTTCAAGCATACCGGCATCGTCATCAAATTCAGTATCTAGGTCATCATTGTCGAACTCAAATGAGTATTGGCCGTAACCGATACCGGTGTAGAAACGAGGGTTCACTTCACTGCTTGGTTCATAACTTGAAGGGGCCGCCATCGCTGTGGTTGTCGTTAAAGCCATAGCTAAAGCGCAAAGGGAAAAGCGAGCAGTTTTATTAGTGTGTTTCATCTTGATTCTCCATTTTGCTAGTTCATGCCTAACAAAGCAGAGGCCATGCCAAGAGTCTTAAAACAACTAAAATTAGGTGTTTTATTAATATATAATTCAGTTAGTTACAGAAAAGCGCAGGGTTGTTTACAAAGCCTTAAGGAGTGTAACGCGCGGCTGTTTTGTATGGACCTGAAAAAGGTGTAAAATTTTCCGGTAAATGTCAAAATTACACCCTGAATGGAACCTAACTAATTGATTAATAGTCGATTAACAGGTCTTCTGTAAAAGTGTTTCAGTTTCGATGGCTATCTCTTTCATTTTAATCGCATACGCCTCTAGGCGCTTCTGCTCTTCTGTTTTTGCCTTAAAGCATGGCACCTCTACTGGGTAGCCGGCTTGGTCCATAGCGACAAAGCTGATCACGCAGTGGTTAGTTTCGACCATGTGTTGCGTCTTGGGGTCGCCACAGCGTACTTGTATAAATATTTGCATACTGGTTTTACCGGTATGCGCAATAGAGGCGTTAACTTCAACTAATTGACCCACTAACACTGGCCGGCGAAATTTTACTCCGGCCACAGATACCGTGACACAGTAATGACCGCTCCAACCTGCGGCACAGGCATAGCCAGCTTGATCTATCCATTTCATGACGACTCCGCCGTGGACCTTACCACCGAAATTGACATCGGTAGGCTCGGCTAAAAATCGAAAAGTAACCGTATCTTGACTCATAGAGCTCCCCAAATATGCTCGACCTGTTACAGCAAGTGTAGTGTATATAAATAAAAAAGGGGCTTACGCCCCAGTTGCAACTTAGGATAAAGTACTTAATAACAACTACATATTAGGGTAGTTAGGACCACCCGCTCCCTCTGGGGTGACCCAGGTGATGTTTTGGCTAGGATCTTTGATATCACAGGTTTTACAGTGCACACAGTTTTGCGCATTGATCACAAATTTTGCCTCACCTTCACTGTCATCCACTTCGTAAACCCCAGCTGGGCAGTAGCGCTGTGCTGGTTCATCAAAGCGTGGCAAATTAACCGTAATAGGTATCGCAGCATCCTTTAATTGTAAGTGACACGGCTGAGACTCTTCGTGATTGGTGTTAGACAAAAAGACCGATGAGAGTTTGTCAAAACTAAGCTCACCATCTGGCTTTGGGTAGTCAATTTTCGGTGCTTGTGAGCTGCTCAGTAGGGTCGCGTAATCAGGGGTGTTGTCCTTAAAGGTAAAAGGCAGCTTTCCTGCGAATAGGTTTTGGTCCAGTGTGTTGTACGCGCCCCCGAAGAACTTACCCAATTTGTGCATCGCCGGCCCAAAATTGCGTGAGCGGTAAAGCTCATCATACACCCAAGAAGATTCAAAACGCTGCGCAAAGTCCGCCAAATCAGTGTGTTGATCACCGCCTTTTATTGCCGCGAAAATACTTTCGGCTGCCAACATACCGGATTTCATTGCGGTGTGATTGCCTTTGATTTTGGCAAAATTCAGCGTACCTGCGTCACAGCCTACGAGTAGGCCGCCCGGGAAGTGCATTTTCGGTAGCGAATGTAACCCGCCTTTGGCTATAGCACGCGCGCCGTAGGCTAAGCGTTTACCGCCTTTGAGCACATCGGCGAATACAGGATGATGTTTCATTCGCTGAAATTCATCAAAAGGACTTAAGTGCGGGTTGGTGTAGTTAAGGTCGACAATGAGGCCCACCACCACTTGTTTATCCTCGCAGTGGTACATAAATGCGCCGCCATTGGTATCTCCACTAAGCGGCCACCCAGTGCCATGAACCACTTTTCCTTGTTGATGTTGCTGTGCATCTACTTGCCAGATTTCTTTAAAACCAAGACCGTAGTGTTGCACAGAGCGGTCTTTATCAAGGGCAAATTGATTGATCAATTGTTTACCCAAGTGGCCTCGGCAGCCCTCTGCGAAAATGGTGTATTTTGCTCTGAGCTCCATCCCCGGCATAAACCCAGGCTTTTCATTGCCCTCTTTATCGCGACCCATATCACCGGTAATGATGCCTTTGACGCTGTCGTCTTCAATAAGTAGTTCGTGCGCGGAAAAACCAGGGAAAATTTCGACTCCTAATTGTTCTGCTTGCTCGGCTAAAAAACGACAAACGTTGCCCATAGAGACGATATAGTTGCCATTATTATGAAATGTTTTGGGCACCATAAAGTGGGGCAGGGATTTAGCTTTTTGCTCATCACTGAACCATAAAATTTCGTCTTCGGTGACTTGGGTATGCAGTGGCGCGCCTAACTCCTGCCAATTAGGGAGTAGCTCATCGAGTGCGCGAGTTTCGAAAACGGCACCGGAGAGCACATGAGCACCTACTTCAGAGCCTTTTTCAACCACGCAAATCATCAATTCTTGTTGTTGTTCTTGTGCTAATTGCGCAAGCTTAATGGCGCTAGCAAGGCCGCTGGGCCCTGCACCGACGATGACCACGTCAAATTCCATGGTTTCGCGTTCTACCATAATGATCCCCTGCTTTATATGACGGTATAAGGTGTTACGAAATGCAAATTAATCGTTACACAAAAGGTTATTGTCCAAGGTTATTTTAGGTTGACGTTTACGTCAACAGGAAGTAGTCTGATTTCATCAAATAAATAAGTTTACGTTAACGTCAGATGTGGGCGTGTCAGTAGTAACCGCGCAGGTTATAGCCACTTTAAAACGTCCACTCGCGTGTCAACAGGAGCAAATATGAAAGTATTAGTGCCCATCAAACGTGTCATCGACTACAACGTCAAAGTACGCGTAAAGGCAGATAACAGCGATGTCGATTTGGCGAATGTGAAAATGGCGATGAACCCATTTTGCGAAATCGCCATAGAAGAAGCTATTCGCCTAAAAGAATCAGGTAAGGCAACGGAAGTGGTTGCTGTGACTATTGGTGATAAGTCATCGCAAGAGCAGTTGCGCACTGCACTGGCACTGGGTGCAGATAGCGCTATTCATATAGAAAGTGATGAGAAGCTAGACTCACTGCATGTGGCAAAACTACTCGACAAATTAATTGATGAGCAGCAACCCGATCTGGTTATCTTAGGGAAGCAAAGTATCGATTCGGACAATAACCAGACTGGGCAAATGCTGGCTGCGCTGCGCGGATGGGGGCAGGGCACATTTGCCTCAAAAGTGGATATTAACGATGGCAAAGTGAACGTGACGCGCGAGGTTGATGGTGGCTTACAAACTGTAGCGCTCACGCTTCCTGCGATTGTCACGACTGATTTGCGTCTCAACGAGCCCCGTTATGCATCATTGCCTAACATTATGAAAGCAAAACGCAAACCTTTAGATGTGAAAAGCGCTGCGGATATGGGCGTCGACCTTGCTGCGCGAATGCAGTTAGTGAGCGTGGAAGAGCCCGCTCAGCGTCAAGGTGGTGAAATCGTTGAAGACGTTGAAACCTTAGTGAACAAGTTAAGAAATGAAGCAAAGGTGGTGTCATGAAAGCATTAGTGGTAGCTGAGCACGAGTACGGTGAACTAAAGCCTGAAACCGCGAAGACATTAAGCGCGGCGCACAAAGTAGGCGCTGATATTGACGTGTTGCTGGTTGGTGAGAACCTGAATGACGCGGCTGAACAGGCTAGTAAGCTCAGCGGTGTAAGCCGTGTGTTGGTTGCTGATAGCAGTGACTATGCACACCAACTAGCTGAAAACACCGCTGATTTAATTGTGAGCCTAGCGGGTGATTACAGCCATCTATTTGCCAGTGCGACGACCACCGGCAAAAACATTATGCCACGGGTTGCAGCGCTATTAGATAAAGCGCAAGTATCGGACATTATTGATGTTATCGACGCTGATACGTTCAAACGCCCGATTTATGCTGGTAACGCCATTGCGACGGTGAAGTCACTTGAGTCTGTGCACGTTATTACTGTGCGTGCCAGTGCCTTTGATGCAGTGAGCAGCGACGGCAGTGCTAGCATCGAAAAGATTGACAATAGCATGGCCTCAACGAACAGTGAGTTTGTCTCTAAAGAGCAAACTGAGTCTGAACGCCCTGAATTAACCGCTGCTGATGTGGTTATTTCCGGCGGCCGAGGTATGCAAAATGGTGAAAACTTCAAACTGTTAGAAGGTATTGCCGATAAGCTCGGTGCGGCTATTGGCGCATCACGCGCTGCGGTAGACGCGGGCTTTGTGCCGAACGATATGCAAGTAGGGCAAACCGGCAAAATTGTCGCTCCTGATTTGTACATAGCCGTGGGTATCAGTGGTGCCATCCAGCATTTGGCAGGTATGAAAGACTCAAAGGTTATTGTAGCTATCAACAAAGACCCAGAAGCACCGATTTTCCAAGTGGCTGACTATGGGTTAGTGGCTGATTTATTCGATGTTCTACCTGAGTTAGAAGCCAAGCTTTAAAGCGCAACTAGTTTACAAAAAGCCCGCGACTGTTTTTGTGTTGTGGGCTTTTTTGTAGGTAATGTTGTTTCAAGAGCTTAGGCGCAAATAAAAACCCGCTACGTGAGCGGGTTTTTGATGTCTATAGCGTGCGCCGTTATTAGTAAGTAGCGCTGCCTTTAGTGCGTGGGAAGGCAATCACGTCACGGACATTGCCCATACCGGTCACGTAAGCGACTAAACGTTCAAAACCTAAACCAAAGCCTGAGTGAGGCACCGTGCCGTAGCGGCGTAAGTCGCGATACCAGCTATAGTCTTCTTTGTTTAAGCCCATTTCCTCTAAACGAGCATCAAGCACATCTAAACGTTCTTCACGCTGAGAGCCACCGATGATCTCGCCAATGCCTGGGGCAACGACATCCATCGCTGCCACCGTCTTGCCGTCTTCGTTCTGGCGCATGTAGAAGGCTTTGATATCGCGCGGGTAGTTTTTGATAACTACAGGCGCTTTGAAGTGCTCTTCAGCCAGATAACGCTCATGTTCAGACTGTAAATCCACGCCCCACTCAACAGCGTATTCAAACTGCTTACCGCACGCCTTAAGAATCTCGATAGCGTCGGTGTAATCAACCTGCGCAAAGTCCTTGCTGACGAATTCTTCAAGACGACTAATGGCTGTCTTCTCGATACGTTGTGCGAAGAATTCCATGTCATCACGACGCTCTTCCAATACCGCTGCGAATACATACTTGAGCATGTCCTCGGCAAGTTTGGCGATGTCGTTCAAATCGGCAAAAGCCACTTCCGGCTCGACCATCCAGAACTCTGCAAGGTGGCGCGAAGTGTTAGAGTTTTCAGCACGGAAGGTTGGGCCAAAGGTGTAGATCTTTGACATTGCGCTGGCATAGGTTTCACCGTTGAGCTGGCCTGATACCGTTAAAAATGCTTCTTTACCGAAAAAGTCTTCGCTGTAGTCAATATCGCCCTTATCAGTGCGTGGTAGGTTCTGCATATCCAATGTCGACACTCGGAACATTTCACCAGCACCTTCGCAGTCACTGGCGGTAATGATGGGAGTGCTGATCCACATGTAGCCACGCTCATGGAAAAAGCGGTGGATAGCCTGCGATAAGCAGTTACGAACACGGGTAACAGCGCCAATCACGTTGGTGCGTGGACGCAGGTGGGCGTGCTCACGTAAGTACTCAATACTATGGCGCTTTGCTGCCATAGGGTAAGTGTCAGGGTTTTCTACCCAGCCAATTACTTCAACGCTGTCCGCTTGAATTTCAAAGGCCTGACCTTTACCGGCTGACGCTACGAGCTTACCGGTTACGCTTACCGAGCAGCCGGCCGTTAAACGCGTTACTTCATCATAATTATTGAGCGAATTAGGCACTACAGCTTGGATAGGATCAAAACTCGAACCGTCATGAACGGCTAGAAACGAAATACCTGCTTTAGAATCGCGACGTGTGCGCACCCAACCTTTAATGTTGACCTGGGTGTCCACGGCAACGGCGCCTTTTAATAGCTCGGCGATTGCTGTATGGCTCATTTTCACTCCAATGATTACTATTGCCCACTGTGCTGCACCTTGGCAGCAGCAGTATTATGATGAAAGTTAAGAGGCCTATCTTAACCGTGATTTAGGGAGAAAAAAACTGCCAATTGCCTCAATCAGGGCAGAAATACGTAAAAGCGTAGAAAATATCACCTAAACTAATCATATATAACTTATTATCGAGACGCTTTAGCATGTTGAGGGGAGATAAACCGGGCCCTTTTCGATTAGTCGCTTGGTGTGCAGGTGTAGGCTGGGTGCTTTTTGTTGTGGTATTAGTATTGATTCACTACGCTCGCCCTGATGTAGATTACGGCATATTACGTTATTTCGACGTGCCCATTCGCGAGCATTGGCTCTTAAAACCGAAAAATAGTGCCTTAATCATGCTAATGCTGTGTGGTCTTTGCTGCGTTTGTGGCATTATAAGGGCAAGAAATATAAATAAAATGATGCATCTGGCTGCACTTTCGCTTATTGCTTTAGCGTTTTTGTGTGTCAGCTTTACCCTTGCAATCTTAAGTTAAAACGCAGTGAGTAGTTAATGAAACAAGCTTTTATCCTACGCGGCTTGCCAGGTAGTGGTAAAACCCACTATGCGCAGAGCCTTGCCGACGACCTCGTTGCCGGCGATGCTAGCCAATACTTTATTTGCAGTACCGACGATTTCTTCGTGCAAGATGGCCACTATCAATTTGATAAGCACAAGTTACCTGAATATCACAATCTTAATTTAGCCCGTTATATTAAAGCGCTCGCGGAGGGCATTCCGTTAGTGATTGTTGATAACACCAATATCAAAAAGTGGGAATTTATCGCCTACATTGAAGCCGCGCATGCGCTCGGTTATCAAGTCAAAGAGGTGATCGTTGGCGAGGTAAAAGACAAAGCAATGCAACACCTATATGCTCAGCGCAACACCCACAAAGTAGCGCTGCGGACGATAGCGAAAATGGCCTATCAATTTGAGTGGTAATTGACCATATCAAGGAGCATTCATGAGTAACAAGCAAGTAGAGCATGACACCCAAAAACCTAAACTAGCGCATGAGCTCCACCAAGAACTTCCCGTTGATCATCCCGATGCGTTTTTTCGCATGCTACACAAAGTGATTCGCTTTGCTATTTGTGTTTTAGCCCTGTGTATGGTGGCAGTTATACTCTGGGGGGTGGGTGATGTTATGTACATTATCTACGAGCGATTAATGCAGCCACCTTACTTTTTACTAGATGTCAATGACATCTTTTATACCTTTGGTGGCTTTATGGCTGTGTTGATAGCGGTGGAAATATTTATCAACATTAGGATGTATCTAGGCAGCAACGTGTTTCCTGTCAAGCTTGTCGTCGCGACTGCTTTGATGGCTATCGCTCGTAAAGTGATCATCCTTGATTTTGATACCCTCACCCCGCTTTACCTGATAGGTATCGCCGCCACAACTTTAGCGCTGGGGATAACCTACTGGCTTTTGGGCAAAGCGCCCAATGATGATTATGACCATTAGATGGATATTGATAAAAAACCGCCTCAAGGGCGGTTTTTTTATTACATGGCGTTGTATTCGTCTTCCCAGAAGAACTTTTCTTCGCCAAATGCCGGCTTTAAGTCATTAAGCCACGTGGCGTTTTCGTCATACTTGGCAAAGAAAGGACGCTGCACCCAATCTGGGTTGCGAGCTTGAATAAAGCGCAGTACGAAGACCTTTTCACCGGCAATCTCGCTGACACCAGATACTTCCACTTTACCTGGACCTGCACTCATAGATGGGCCGCGCACGGTGCGACTGACGCCGGATACCTGTTTATAAGCCTCGCGGAAGGTTTCCCAGGTTTTATACAGGGGTAATTCAAAGTACCGCTTGGCCCCGGTATCACGTTCAATAAACATGTAGTACGGGATCATCCCTAGCTGCGTTTGCTCTTTCCACATTTCCGCCCACATATTAGGGTCGGTATTAATGTTATTAAGGAGTGGTGCTTGAGTACGGATTTGCGCGCCAGTTTTACGCAATAGGGCAATCGCTTCACGTGTAGCGGCGGTGCGCAGCTCTTGCTTATGGTTTATGTGAGCCATAATAGAAACGTGCTTACCCGCATCCACAAGCTCTTTAATCAAGGCCAGTAAGTCTTGCGCATCGGGATCGGTTAAATAACGGAATGGCCAGAAGGTCAGTGACTTGGTGCCGATACGGATGGTGCGAATATGGTCAAATTCGGGATCTTTAAGCTTTTCAAGATAGCCACGAAGTTTAACGGTACGCATCACCATTGGGTCGCCGCCGGTTACGAGTAGATCGGTAACCTCTTTGTGCTCACGCAGATAGTTATGCAGTAAGTCCGCATCGTTGTTATTGAATCGTGTCGCTTTACCAACAAACTGCGCCCAGCGGAAGCAGAAAGTACAGTAAGAGTGACAATATTGTCCTTGTGCTGGAAAGAATAACACGGTTTCTTTGTATTTGTGTTGAATGCCTTCAACGCGCTCACCATCGAGCTCGGGCACATTCTTTTCCATTTGCCCGGCAGGGTGCGGGTTCAGCTTGTTACGGATCTGTTGTGCCAGTTCCATTACCTGTTCAGCGGTTGGGTCCGTTCTATGCAGCGCAGCCATTTGCTCGTACGACTCGTCATCTAACATACCACGCTGAGGGAACGTAAGTTGGAATACCGGATCATTGGGAACTTTATCCCAATCAATCAATTCTTCAATTACAAAGTTATTTACGCGGAATGGGAATACACTGGCCACGACCTTCATCTCAAAGCGCATATGCTCTGGTAGTTGGTGTAGGGCTTCAATTTTATCAATTTGACGGTGTTGATACACGGTAAACCTAGGCGGGACAAAGGTTTCCGCTGGCTGTATTTGAACGGTTTGCTGCATATATTTTCACTTGCTAGTTGAAAAGGTTGGTACTCTAACAAAAAGGTCAAGCCAATTCCTAGTCCTAAGTGCGAATATAATTGCGCTGTAACACGCAAAGAGCGGCCTTTGGCGCGCCCAAGCAGGTATAAAATTGCTACGCAGTGAAACTAATTGTTCAGTGAAAAGTAAGTTAACTCTTTGAGCTGGTTATAAACTGTGGTGATTCCCAGCTCAAAGAGGCAACAGTCACCACCTCATTAGTAGTGACCCTGAGCGATGGCATCGTATATTGCTGTGGCTAAGCGCTGAATGTCGCTTTTGCTGCTAACGAAAGGCGGCATAAGATAAATCAATTTACCAAAGGGGCGGATCCATACTCCTTGGCTGACAAAGAACTGCTGTATCTTGGCGACATCCACAGCACTATTGAGCTCAACTACACCAATGGCGCCAAGGCGGCGTACATCAACCACGGCGGCTAATTCGCGGCAGCGTTCTAAGGCACCAAGCCAATGATGAATATCGTTTATTTGCCCTTGCCAATTATTATCGAGCAACAATTCGAGACTTTTGTTGGCCACGGCGCAGGCCAGCGGGTTGCCCATAAAGGTGGGGCCGTGCATCAAAACGCCTGCTTCGCCTTCGCAAATACCGCGTGCTACATGATTCGTGGTCAGTGTCGCGGCTAGGGTCATATAGCCACCGGTAAGAGCTTTACCCACACACATAATGTCTGGAGTTATATCGGCATGTTCAACAGCGAACAAGGTACCGGTGCGGCCAAAGCCAGTGGCAATTTCGTCGCAAATAAGCAATATTTCATAGCGGTCGCATAACTTTCGCACGGTTTTTAAATAGTCGGGATGATAAAAGTTCATACCGCCGGCATTTTGGACAATCGGCTCAATGATAAAAGCCGCCACTTCATGATGATGTTTATCAAAGTACTGCTCTAGGGTGTGCGCCTCTTCTGCGTCAAAGCGTTCATGAAAACGGCTACGGGGTGGCGGCACAAAGATTTGTTCGGGTAAAAATCCGCGATACATACTGTGCATTGAGTTGACCGGGTCGCACACACTCATAGCGGCAAAGGTATCGCCGTGATAGCCCTTTTGCGGGGTCATAAGTTTATGCTTTTGTTTATGGCCTTGGCTATACCAATATTGCACTGCCATTTTTATCGCCACTTCCACACTTACTGAGCCGCCATCGGCAAGAAACACCTTGTCGAGCGCTTTGGGGGTCATCGCCACTAACTTTTTACACAGTTCAACTGCTGGCGCGTGAGTGATACCGCCAAACATAACATGGCTCATATTGTTGCTTTGGCTTTGCAGCGTTTCATTTAACTGGGGGTGATTGTAGCCGTGCAGGGCACTCCACCATGATGCCATACCATCAATTAAGGCTTCGCCACTTTGTAGATAAATGCGGGTCCCCTCAGCATGGGTAACGGGGTAATTGGGAAGAGGGTTGAGCATTGATGTGTAGGGGTGCCAAATGTGCTCACGATCAAACTCAGTGTCGATATGTGTATAATTATTGCTCATAGGTAAACTTCAAATGTCATTGCAGCGTTGACAATACTAAGGCAACTCTTAGACTGATACAAAATTAAATTCTACCGTCGATAATAAAGAGAACTCTATGGAACAGGCCGAAATCCGTCATAACTGGACGCACGAACAAGTTAAAGCCCTTTTTGACATGCCATTTAATGATTTGCTGTTCAAAGCGGCAAGCATTCACCGTCAACACTTTAACCCCAACGAAGTGCAAATTTCGACTTTATTATCGATTAAAACCGGCGCCTGCCCAGAAGATTGTAAATATTGCCCTCAGTCAGGGCACTATAAAACCGACCTCGAGCGTGAACGCTTGATGGAAGTAGAAAAAGTGGTTGAGCAAGCAAGGGCAGCCAAGTCAAAAGGTGCGACCCGTTTTTGCATGGGCGCAGCATGGTCAGACCCTAAAGACCGCGATATGCCCTACATTGAGCGCATGGTCCGAGAAGTAAAAGAGCTGGGTTTAGAAACCTGTATGACACTGGGCAAGCTCGATAACGATAAAGCCAAGCAGCTGCGCGGGGCGGGGTTAGACTACTATAACCATAACCTCGATACTTCTCCTGAATACTATGAGCAGATTATCACCACGCGCACTTACCAAGACCGTTTAGACACACTGGATCATGTGCGTGATGCCGGCATGAAGGTATGCTCCGGTGGCATTATCGGCATGGGAGAGCAGGCTTCTGATCGCTATGGCCTATTGATCCAGCTGGCAAACTTGCCTAAGCAACCGGAAAGTGTGCCGATTAATATGCTGGTTAAGGTCAAGGGCACGCCTTTAGAAAACGTCGATGATTTAGACCAGTTCGAATTCATTCGCACCATTGCTGTGGCGCGTATCATGATGCCGAAAAGCTACGTGCGTTTATCAGCAGGGCGCACGGCAATGAATGAGCAGATGCAAAGCATGTGTTTCTTTGCCGGGGCAAATTCCATCTTCTATGGTGACAAACTGCTGACCACCGATAACCCTGAAGCCGATGCCGATATGAACCTTATTCGCAAACTGGGGATGCGCCCAGAGCAGGCTCAGGATTACTCAGATGAGGCCTATGAAGCGTCATTGAGTTCAGCTATCGCTGATAAGAAAACCTCTGAGCTGTTTTACGAAGCACCCTAATGGCGTTTGAATACATTGATAATGTGCTCGAGGGTGCCAAAGAGCAGCACTTACTGCGCCAGCGCGTGGTAGTCGATGACATTTGTGCGCGCACCTTGGCCGTGGATGGTCGACGCTATTTAAATTTTGCGTCCAATGACTATCTTGCCTTAGGCGATCGGCCGCTGCCGCCATTGAAAGGGCGCAGTGGCGGGCACAGTTCGCCGTTGGTTACTGGTTACAGTCGTGAGCAAGCAGAGCTGGAGCAACGTTTTTGTGCACTTTATGGCTTTGAGTCAGCGCTGCTGTTTGCCAGCGGTTTTAGTGCTAATGCCAGTGTGCTAAAAGCCTTGTTTGCTCAAGCCCGTGAAGGCTTGATTGTGCAAGACAAACTGAATCATGCTAGTTTAGTCGATGGCGGCCTTGCGGCAAACGCACAGATGCAGCGCTTTAATCACAATAATATGGCGCATCTGGATGCGCGCTTGGGTAAATCCAAAGCTCACCATAAACTGGTAGTAAGCGAGGGCGTGTTCTCAATGGATGGAGACTGCGCGCCGCTTGAACAGCTACGCAGTCAGTGTGAGAAGCACCGGGCCTGGTTAATGCTTGATGATGCCCATGGGTTTGGGGTACTCGGTGGAGGCAAAGGCAGCGCTGCGGTGCTTAAGCCTGATATTTTAGTGCTCACCTTTGGTAAAGCGCTGGCTGCCAACGGGGCTATCGTACTAGCTAGCAACAAGGTCATCGATTTGCTGCTGCAAAGTAATCGCGATTACACCTATTCCACGGCACTGTCCGCTTTGCAATGTGAGGTGATTGACGAGCGACTAACGCAGTTGTTGGCGGCCGACGCCGAGCGCCAACATTTATCTGCACTGATTGATTACTTTAAAAGCCAATGTGCGGCGGCTCATTTAGCACTGATGCCCTCAGATACACCGATACAGCCGTTGATCGTCTGCGATAGTGAATCAGCGTTGGTGATGCAAAATCAACTTCGTGAAAAAGGCATATGGCTGAGTGCCATACGACCGCCCACTGTGGCCCACAATACTGCGCGTTTGCGTATCACCTTAACGGCGGCTCATACTGAGCAAGATATCGACACCTTAGTCAGCGCCTTGGAGCAATGCCGATGAGTGCGGCATTAAAACTTACTACCCAGCGGCAATTCTCCAAAGCGGCAACGAATTATCAGCAGCATGCGCGAGTGCAAGCCGCGAGCAGTACAGTTTTGTTAGACCACATTGGCGCCAGACATTTGGGTGTATGTTTAGACTTAGGCGCGGGTCCCGGCGTGAATAGCCATGCGCTCAGTGTCAGGGCACAGCAGTTAGTGTCCCTTGATTTATCAGAATCCATGCTACAGTGTGCACGAACCTTAGGTGGCGATGACAATCATGTGGTGTGCGCAGATATGGACACGCTACCAATACACAGTGCAGCGATAGACACCGTCTTTAGTAACTTTGCGATGCAATGGTCTGCTGATTTAGCTGCCTTACTTTGCGAGTTACACCGTATTTTAACGGCGAATGGGCGGGCATATATTGCTGTGGTGAGCGAAGGCTCCCTTGAGGAAGTGAAAGCTGCTTTTGCCACGGCAGGGGTGCCAGCCATTAACCAATTTATACGTGTTGGCGATTTGACCATAGCAGCAAAGCAGGCTGGGTTTAAGGTACAATGGCAGCATCAAGCAAGGCTACTTGATCGCTTTGACAGTGCTAAACAGGCGTTAAAAAGCTTATCGGCTATTGGTGCCAATAGCTGTGAGCATGGCCACCGTCACTTATCGAAAAATCAGTATATGCAGATTCTCAAGCATTTGCAGGGATCGCAGCCGGGCGTGGAGTTAAGCTACAACGTCGCATTTTTGGAGCTCATTAAATGAAACAATTTTTTGTTACCGCAACCGATACCGATGCAGGTAAAACCCATGTTACCAGCTTGCTACTGAAACTCGCTGTACAGCATAAAAAGAAGGCGGCCGGGTTTAAGCCCATCGCCGCAGGTGCTGAGGAGGCGTTTGGCCGACTGGTCAATACCGATGCACTGACACTCATCGAAAGCGGCAACACCAATGTGCTCTATGAGCAAGTAAATCCGTTTATTTTTGCGCCACCGATTGCACCTCATATTGCCGCTGCGCAGCAAGGTGAACATATTAGCGTTAGCAAGTTACGCAGCGCATACGACGAGTTTAAAAGTTGCGGTGCCGATATTCTCATTACCGAAGGCGCCGGAGGTTGGCTATTACCCATTAATGACACGGAGCTGTTAAGTGATTGGGTGCTTGCTGAGCAGCTGCCAGTCATTTTAGTGGTGGGTATGAAACTCGGTTGCCTCAACCATGCATTGTTAACGATGGAAGTGCTGGCGCATCAAGGTGTACACGTCGCTGGGTGGATAGCCAACCAAGTGGATCCACAGATGCAGGAATACGATGCCAATTTAGCCACTTTGAAAGCAAGGCTGCCAGCCCCATATCTCGGAGAAAGCCCTTATACCGGGCACACACCAAAGCTAAAAATCCACCGCGCTCTAATGGAGCTATTCGAGTTAGGTTAAGGTTACAGTTGCTTACAAATCCGTTTGCCGAAATAACTTGATACCGTAAACATCTGCCTATATATATTGAGCATAACGCGTCGATAGGGTGACGCTATCCATTATGGATCACTCGATGATCCCTAATGAATAATCTTACCCGTTGGAGAAATGTAGTATGAAACGTGTTGTGCTCTTTTTATTGACCAACCTTGCCGTTATGTTAGTGCTAGGTGTGGTGTTATCTATCGTATTCTCAGTGCTGGGGATATCAAGTCGCAGTATGGGGGGGATCCTCATCATCGCCGCTGTGTTTGGTTTTGGTGGCTCCTTTATCTCATTGTTGATGTCTAAGTGGATAGCTAAACGCTCTACTGGCGCATATGTTATTGAGCAGCCGCGCTCCGGTACCGAGCAGTGGCTGGTAAACACGGTTGCCGAGCAAGCGCGTCAACGTGGTATCAACATGCCAGAGGTCGCTATTTACGACAGCCCAGAAATCAATGCTTTTGCTACTGGACCATCGAAAAACAACGCGTTAGTCGCGGTAAGCAGTGGCTTGCTTCACAACATGAGCCAAGAAGAAGCCGAAGCGGTACTCGCTCATGAAGTCTCTCATGTGGCCAATGGCGACATGGTGACATTGACGTTGATTCAAGGAGTCGTGAATACCTTCGTTATCTTCTTTGCTAAGATATTGGCTGGTATCGTTGATAATTTCCTCAATGGCGATGAGGAGCAAAGTGGGCCAAGCTGGACTTATTTTATATTCGACATGGTGTTTCAGGTGTTATTTGGCATACTCGCTTCCGTGGTCGTTGCTTACTTCAGCCGCAAACGTGAATTTGCCGCAGACAGAGGCGCAGCCGAGTTAGTGGGCGCACATAAAATGCGTGCTGCACTAGAGCGCTTAAAAGGCAACCATGAGTCACAGCTGGAAGGCTCAATGATGGCCTTTGGTATCGCACCAGGGCGCTCTATTGGTGAGCTATTTGCTTCACACCCGCCATTGGATGCGCGAATTCATGCACTGTCAACACAAAGCTAACGGCTGTTGTGGAACTAAAAAAAGCGCACTTAAGAGTGCGCTTTTTTGTTTTCAGTTAAGCAATTACGCGCTTTGTTGCTGGCGTTGCTGCTGGTTGGGGATCAACTCTTCAACCACCTCTTTGGCGCTTAGGGTGTAGCGGACACCATCAAACATCACCGAGACGAACTCCTCAATGCCAGTGATCCCTGTTAACGTCCAGCCTTCGCCGCGTTTAGGGCAGTACACCGTGGTAGTAGGAGGAACCATAATAAAATCATCAGCCATGGGGGTTTTTAACTTCTAGTGCTTGCTCTTGAGCATAGTTTAAGGCAATAATTCGCTAACTCAAGCCCGATATACTCTTACTGCTATGAATCGCTGCCCATCTCGCGGGCTTAGTTTACGTCCCATAGGCCACAAAGATGCGCCGGCAATGTTTGCTATTCTCTCGCAGCCTTTGGTTTTTCGCTTTAATGATTATTTACCACCGAAAACTAAAACTGAGGTGCGTAGTATGATTCAAGCGGACATTGAACTACTTCTAAAAGGGCAAGGCGTGCGCTTTGCTATCATTCACCAGCACCAGGTCATTGGTAGCTGCGGCTTGTATAATATCGCCCAAGGTTGCGCGGAGCTCGGCTTTGAACTTCATCCTCAGCATTGGGGTAAAGGTTATATGCAAGCAGCAATAGCTTTGCTATTAGCCGAATACGGCCGCTATATTGATAAGCCGCTCACACGTATCCAAGCACGAGTGATGGTCGAAAATCACCGCAGTATTAACACGCTTACCCGTGCAGGCTTCAAACCAAGTAGCGCGCAACTCTATAGTTTAGCGTTACCGGCCTGTACACTCGATGTTGCCGAGCAACTCAATCAAGCAAGTTAATCCTGATTAGAGTAGGGCGAGCTTGGCACTTAAGCGACGCACCATAGCATTAGCGTTAGGGGCTGGCTGATTTAAACCTTCTATCAAAGTCATAAAGTAACAGTCCATCATGGCTGCGGCGCGCACCTCGTCATACTGGGGAGCCGATGCAAATAACAACGCTTTAAATTGCTGTATTTGCTCATCGAAAAACTGTCCTTGCCAAATCAAACTCTGTAGTAGGGTCTTACTGAATTCCACATGCTGCAAATAAAACGCATACAGGTGAGCGGCATAGTGGCGCATTTTCAGTTTTGGCTGCTGATGGTCGTCACTGCGTTGGGCATCAGCGATGACGTTATCAATCTGCGCAATCATTAACACCTTGAGCAACTCATCTTTATTCGCAAAATGGCTAAACAAGGTGCCATTTGCTATCCCTGCTGCCTTGGCAATATCACGTGTTGACGTGCTCTCAAACCCTTTGGCAATAAACAGCTCCCACGCGGTTTGGCAGATCCGTGTTCGTGTTTGCAGTTTTTTAGGCGTCAATTGGTTACTCAAAACAAACCCTTTTGCTTGATATTGAGCGCGCTCAATTATTATAATGAGCATGCTCATTTTTATAAGTTGATGGAAAACTACAATGGAATCAGTCGTTAATATAGTATCACGGATAATCGGTTATGTGTTATTTGTGCCCTTTATATGCTTTTACAGCTATGTTTTAGGACCGGTGCTAAAGGCGGTGCTCATCCCCGGAGGGGTGGTGGTTTTGGCATTGATAATAGGGCCTGCTAAGGCATGGCGAGTTTGGAAAGCAGCGAATGGATAACTTTGTTCATTGCCTCTAGCAACAAAACTTAGCCATGCTTTTTATCGGGCTTTTTAGTATAATGCGCGACAATTTTTGCGGTGAAAGAGAATCACTGCGGCGCTAACCCCCCTTGATGCTTGGTCATCATACGGCGTAATTTACATTTATATCGTTCATACTGAGGAGTGGCAATGAAAGTAGGAATTATTATGGGCTCAAAGTCAGACTGGCCCACCATGCAACATGCGGCGGACATGCTGGATAAATTCGGTGTCGAGTATGAAACCAAAGTGGTTTCTGCGCATCGCACTCCTCAACTTTTAGCTGATTATGCCAGCTCAGCTGCTGAGCGTGGTATTAAAGTGATCATCGCCGGTGCTGGCGGGGCTGCGCATTTACCGGGTATGGCGGCCGCTTTTACCTCGCTACCGGTATTGGGCGTGCCAGTAAAATCGAAAGCGCTCAATGGTGTTGACTCGTTATTATCAATCTGCCAAATGCCAAAAGGTGTGGCGGTAGGTACTTTAGCTATTGGTGATGCCGGTGCCGCTAATGCGGGACTGTTGGCAGCGCAAATCTTGGGCTGTCAGCAACCAGAGCTACTGGCGAAAATTGACCAATTTCGTGCCGAGCAGACAGAGACTGTTTTAGCTAACCCTAACCCAGCTGAATAAGCGAGTTGTATATGCAAATGTTAGTTCTGGGCGCGGGCCAACTAGCGCGTATGATGGCGCTTGTGGCAGCGCCGCTGGATATCCATATTCGTGCTTATGACGTGGCTAGCAAACAAGTGGTGCACCCGGTAACCGGTGAGCACTATACGCAAACGTTAGAGCAAGCAATCGCCAGTAGCGACCGTATTACTGCTGAGTTTGAGCATATTCCCAGCGATGTGCTTGCGGCCTGTGAGCAAAGCGGCAAATTCTTCCCCGGTAAAAAAGCCATTGAATGCGGCGGCGATCGCGCCAAAGAGAAGGCGCTGCTCGATAATGCTGGCGTACCGAGTGCTCCGTATATTTTAGTGAGTGAACGTACTCACCTTGAGCAAGCGGTGAATGAACTGGGCTTACCTTTGGTGATCAAAACTTGTCAGGCTGGGTACGACGGCAAAGGCCAATGGCGCTTAAAAAGCATCGACCAGACTGATGAAATCTGGCAAGAAATGCAGGCATTTTTAGATAAAGATGCGTCGCATCGCATTATTTGTGAAAAGATGATTGCGTTTGACCGTGAAGTTTCAGTGATAGGTGCGCGCGATGCACAGGGGAATGTAAAAGTATACCCGGTCACCGAAAATGAACACACTGACGGGGTGTTGACGCTGTCGGTAGCAGGCATCGTCAGCCAAGATATGCAATCTCAGGCGGTTGATGCCTACAGCAAAATAGCCAATGCGCTGGATTATGTTGGCGTACTTGCTATCGAGTTTTTCGATGTTGACGGTGAATTGCTAGTCAATGAGATTGCGCCGCGTGTTCACAACTCGGGTCATTGGACACAGCAAGGCGCTTATTGTTGCCAGTTCGAGAACCATGTGCGTGCTGTTGCCGGTTTGCCTTTGGGCTGTACTTATCTATTGCAGCCGAGTGCGATGATTAACGTTTTGGGTCAGCCAGCAATCCCGGCAGAGGTATTGGCCACCACTGGCGTTCGCAGTCACTGGTATGGTAAAGCGGTAAAACCAGGGCGAAAAATGGGTCATATCAATGTCAGTGCTAATACCTTGCATGAGCTTGGGGAGCGTCTCGGTGAATTGCATGAGCACCTCAGCGAGCAGGATTATCCTGGTATTGAAGCACGAGCCCATCAGTTAATTCTCAACTAGTACCTGTGGTTGCGCAGTACCGCTAGCAACCAACAAGACTATTTAAGCGAATAAACCGAGCCTTGAAGCTCGGTTTTTTCATCCCAAACGCTGACACAATGTCATTAACAGCTGCTAGTATGGCGTTTTCATTTTGCTTATATAAGAGAAAACCCTAAATGACCTTGTGCAAACGTTTTGGCCTTATTGGCTCCTTGTGTCTGTTCGTTGCGGCCTGTGCGCAACCTCATTCGTCTGTGCCAACAACGCTGCGTATCGCGACCTTTAACGTTAGTATGGATGGCTCGAACTACGTTACTAATCCCAGTGAGCTAAGTGAATCGCCTTTACCTGCCTTGCTAGCCCAAGGGCAACACCCACAAATTCACAATATCGCGCATATTATTCAACGGGTGCGTCCTGATGTGATATTACTCAATGAATTCGACTATAACGAGGATTGGCGCGAACAAGTCGATGCTTTTCAACGCCACTATCTAGGCAAGGATCATTGCAGTGTAAAAGCCATTCACTACCCCTACAGCTATAGTGCGCCCGTTAATACCGGTGTTGCCAGCGACTACGACTTTGACGGCAATGGTGAGCTCTCTGGCAATGGCGGGGATGCTTATGGCTTTGGTTTCTACCCTGGTCAATACGGCATGGTGATCTTAAGCCGCTATCCCATTGACCATGAGCGCGTGCGCACGTTTGCACAATTGAAATGGGCGCAACAACCGCAGGCGCAGATGCCCATGCTTGATGGCAATGCTTTTTATGATAACCGTACATGGCAAGCTGCGCGCTTAAGCTCTAAGTCATTCTGGGATGTGCCTATCAGCGTTGATGGTAAACGTGTGCATCTGTTGGCATCTCATCCTACACCACCGGTATTCGATGGTCCGGAAGATAGAAACGGTCTGCGCAATAAAGCTGAGATTAAACTAATCGCCGATTATTTAGATAATCAAAGCGATTATTTGGTGGATGACCAAGGCCGCCAAGGAGGCCTCGATGACAACAGCCGATTTGTTATCCTCGGAGATTTGAACGCTGCACCGCAAGGCGATAAAGCGCGTCCTGAGGCCATTAATCAAGTGTTAGCTCATGATAAAGTGGATGCCAGTATGGTGCCCGAGAGCACCGGAGGAGCAGGGGTGGAAGAGCAAGCGTATGCGCGTTATTACACCGCAAGCTGGCGTGCTAGAGCTGATTATGTGTTGCCATCAAAGTTCGGTTTTGAGCCTATCTCGGCAGGTGTATATTGGCCGACGGAGCAAAACCCGGCACAATACAAATTAATTAGTGATAGAAAAGCCTCGTCAGATCATCGTCTTGTGTGGATGGACCTAAAATTAATAAAAAAACAGTGAACCATTTAGCCGCTTAGTACTCTATATATATGTGAAGCAGGTCCCGTACTTGTTTCGTTATTGCTAGCGCAGAGTTTTGGTCAGCATCCCTTGCTGACCTTTTTTTTGTCTAAGTAAACTGCCGTTGGTCTTAAAACACTGTCTTTGCTTGTAAGTTTTTGCTTAAATCAGGGCACCGTGTATTTAGTTGAAGACAATCATGTTCCATAAATCAGTACTGGCGGCGACCATTGCTTCCAGTTTTATCCTCAGCGGCTGTCAAAGCACCGCACAACAAAGCAACACGCAAGTAGAAACGAATCAAACTTCCGCCCCAAGCCAAGTGGAGACACCGGCAAAACCAGGTTCAGTGGCTATTACCTTAGAACAAGCCATGGCTGATCCGGACTGGATAGGTAACCAGCCAGAAGGCGCGTTCTGGCACAGCGATTCAAACACCGTTGTTTATCAGCAAAAACAACAAGGTAATCAACTACGCGACACCTACACACAGGCCGTTGGCGCAGACAGTGCAACCAAAGTAACGCTGGCGCAGCTACACACGTTGGGCGATGACAAGGCCGTATACAGTCAAGATAACCGCTTACAAGCCTATGTATTTAAAGGGGATGTGTTTGTTCGTGATACTTCTGCCAACACCTTAGTGCAAATCACCAAAACGTCGGCATTTGAATCTGCGCCGCAGTTTTTAAATGATAACAGCCTAGTATATCGCCGTGGTAACGTGTTTATGCATGTAGACTTAGGCACCGGGCTGCATAGTGAGTTGGCCAATCTTAAGCTCGAAGATAAGCCAATCAAGGTTAATGAGCCGAAAAGCTATATTGCTAAGGAACAACATAAGCTTATTGACTATGTTGCACTGCAGCTAAAAAACCAAAAAGATGCCCTCGAGCGCGACCAGCAGTTAGCGAATGAAAATAGCGCGGTAGTCGATGCCACCATTTACCTAGGCGATAAAAAGCGTTTAGTGGATGCCCAGCTCTCTCCCGATGGCAGTAAGCTTATCGTTGCGCTAACCGATGACAGAAGCTGGCGCGCCGACACCGACATCATGCCTAATTACATTACCAAAGATGCAGGGGTAGAATCGGTACCAGCCCGTCGCCGGGTTGCGGATGCCAAGCCACAGGGCACAGAGTTGGTGTATATCGACTTGCCGAGCAAAGCAAAAACGACACTGACCTATAATACTTTGCCCGGTTGGAATGAAGATGTGCTTGCTGAGGTGAAGCGTGAAAACTATGCCCGCCAAGGTAAAGAGTATGAAAGCGAAACTAAGCGCCGTGAAATCAATTTGATGATGGATTGGGGCTGGGGTCAAAGTGCCATTCAGTGGAACCGCAGTGGCTCACAAGTTGCTGTTATGCTCGAAGCCTGGGACAACAAAGACCGCTGGATAGCGACCGTTGACTTTAAAGGTAAAAAGTTAGTGAACCAACACCGTTTACATGACGATGCTTGGATTAACTACACCTTTAATGATTTCGGTTGGTTAAACACCAGCGACACTTTGTATTTCTTGTCAGAGCAATCCGGTTATAGCCACATCTACACAAAGCCGTTAACAGGTAAAGCAAGCCAGCGTACCAAGGGTCAATTTGAGGTTTCCGATCTGACCTTGAGCGAAAATGACCAATATCTTTACTACAAAGCGAATAAAAAGCACCCAGGTATTTACGAGGTGTATCGCTTAAACCTGGATAGCGGCAACAGCGAGGCGCTAACCAGCCTTGATGGCATGACTGACTATAGTTTGAGTCCTGATGAGCAAAAACTGCTGTTACAGCACTCAAAAATCATGCACCCGCCGGAGCTTTATGTCATGGATGCGGCACCGGGGGCTAAGGTTACGCAGCTAACTCACACCGTATCAGAGCAATTCAAAGCGACTAAGCTGGTGGCTCCGAAAGTGGTTGCCGTACCGTCGAGCCATGGTGAGCAACCGGTGTATGCGAAAGTGTATTATCCCAGCGATTACCAAAGCGATGAAAGCGGTAATACCCGCAAGGCGGTTATTTTCAACCACGGCGCCGGTTATTTGCAAAACTCACACTTTGGCTGGTCCGGTTACTTCCGCGAGTTTATGTTCCACTCGTTGCTTGCCAGCGAAGGCTATGTGGTTATGGATATGGACTACCGCGCCTCGAAAGGGTATGGCCGCGATTGGCGTACTGCCATTTATCGACAAATGGGAACGCCAGAGACGCAAGACTTGGTTGATGGGGTAAAATGGATGCAGGCTAACGCCAATGTTGATGTTGAGCGGGTCGGTACTTACGGCGGCTCATACGGTGGCTTTATGACCTTTATGGCGCTGTTCACCGAGCCTGAACTATTCCAAGCCGGAGCGGCACTGCGCCCTGTGAGCGATTGGGCTCATTATAACGCCCCGTATACCTCTAATATTCTCAATCACCCAGATGTTGACCCTATTGCCTACGAGCGTAGCTCGCCTATCTACTTCGCTGAAGGGTTAGAGAAGCCGCTATTGATCAATGCGCCTATGGTTGATGACAATGTGTTCTTCCAAGATGTTGTGCGCCTAGTGCAGCGCTTGATTGAACTGGAGAAAGAGGACTTTGAAACGGCTATCTTCCCAGTTGAACCGCACGGTTTTGTGCAGCCCTCAAGCTGGCTAGATGAATACCGCCGCATTTATAAGCTGTTTGAAGACAACCTTTAATCGCTAATGAAAAACCCGAGCTAAGCCTCGGGTTTTTTTATGCCTCGCCACTCTAGCAGCGCTAAGCCCAAGCCACACAATAGCCCGAATAGATGAGCCTCAATAGCCACGCGGGAGTCAATTAATGCCTCAACGTCACTACTGGCGCCAACAATTTGCTCATAAGCCACCTTGGCTATTACGCCTACGATAATTAAATACCCAGTTTTTTCACCACAGCGAATATCTTTCATTGCACCATAGGCAATCAAGCCGTGCAATGAACCACTTAAGCCGACATATAAAGAGATGTTCGGGCTAAAGCCGTATAAACAGAGGCCAACCCCAAAAGACAAGAGCAGCAAATAAAGCCAATACTTACGCACACTAAAAAAATGGCCATGGAGCGACCACAGCACTAGAGCACCTGCCATGTTCATGCCTAAATGCGGCCAATTGCTGTGTAAAAAGTGTCCCGTTAGCAAGCGATACCACTGGCCCTCAGCGATGGCGGGGCGCTGAAAAGACAATGGCCCAGCGGCATCAATTACCATAAACAGTGTACACAGTGCGATCAGTGGCCAGACGGACAGCATTGCGCGGTGCGAAAAGAGGGTTTTAAACACAGTCATAACTTAACAGTGGTCGTTATTTTTTGCCTATTGTGCCCCTTTGCCTTTAAGATGCCAATTAATTAACCACGACAATAACATTCAGCGCTATGTTACGAACTTATACCCAGATAGCAGCGGCTCTCTCGTTGCTTATTAGCTCTGGCTGCACAGCCACCACGACCACCAATAAACAGGTGCTCGCCGATAGAGAGCCTGAGGCCACCACGGCGGTGGTGACAAAACAACAAGTGAGCGGTGAGCATTACATGGTTGCCGCTGCCAATCCCTATGCGGTGCGCGCCGGTGAAGCGATTTTAGCTGAAGGGGGCAGTGCCATAGACGCAGCCATTGCCGTGCAATTGGTACTGACATTAGTCGAGCCGCAATCGTCCGGTATTGGCGGTGGGGCCTTTATTTTGCACTATGATGCAAAGCAGCGCCGACTCACCACCTATGATGGCCGCGAGCAAGCTCCTAGCAAAGCGACACCGGAGTTATTTGTTGACGGCAATGGCAAGGCTGTTCGCTGGATTGATGCAGTGGTTGGCGGGCGCTCAGTGGGGGCTCCTGGGGTCTTGAAGGCGCTGGCCAAAGCCCATGAACGTGATGGCAAATTACCTTGGTCCCGTTTATTTGAGGAGGCCATTACTTTAGCCGAGCAAGGGTTTAAGGTGTCACCGCGATTACATAAGCTTTTAGCGCGACGTATTAACCCGGGAGTGGAGAAAATGCCTGCGGCGCGGGCGTATTTCTTTCCCGGTGGTGCGCCTTTGGCTATTGGCACCGTAAAGCAAAACCCCGCCTTGGCATCGCTTTATAAACGCTTGGCCAGCGAGGGAGTGGAAGCCTTTTATCATGGCGACAATGCCAAAGCCATTGCTAAAGCAGTACAAACAAGTCCCATCGCCCCAGGTTTACTCACTGAGCAAGACATTAACAACTATGTCGCCAAAGAGCGTGCCCCGGTGTGTGTAGGCTATCATCAATACCGAGTGTGCTCGATGGCACCGCCTAGCAGCGGTGGCATGGCGGTTTTGCAAATCTTGAAACTGCTGGAGGACAAAAACCTCAGCCAATATGCGGTTAATAGCCCTAAAGCGCTGCATTACTTCACCCAAGCGTCGCGCTTAGCCTTCGCTGATCGCGAGGTCTATATGGCTGACCCCGACTACCAACCCGTGCCGACGCAAGCGCTACTCGATAATAGCTACCTTGAAAAACGTGCCTTATTGATGCTTGAGCATGATGCTAAAAAGCAAGCTGGGCACCCGGGTGTGGGGATTGCCTATGGTAAAGACGATGCCTTTGAGCTGCCCAATACCAGCCACATTTCCATTGTTGATAATCAAGGCAACGCGGTGTCGATGACCACCTCCATTGAAATGGCGTTCGGCTCCACCGTGATGGTCAATGGCTATCTGCTCAATAACCAGCTCACCGATTTTGCGCTGTCGCCAAAGCGTGATGGTAAATATGTATTAAATCGCGTTGAAGGCGGTAAACGCCCACGCAGCTCTATGGCCCCCGTGATGGTATTTAATGAAGATGGTTCTTTGCGTTTAGTGATTGGCTCGCCCGGCGGCAGCCGTATCATTAATTACGTGGCCCATGCATTGGTCGGGGTGTTGGATTGGCAACTGAGCGCTCAGCAAGCGATCAATCTGCCGCGTATTACTAATCGTAACCATATCACCACCTTAGAGCAGGGCACTGAGCTGGTGGAGCTACAAACGCAGCTCGAGCAATGGGGCCACAAAGTGCGTATTGGCGACCTTAACTCTGGCATTCATGCAGTCGAGGTGAAAGGCGGTAAGCTCTATGGCAGTGCCGATCCACGCCGAGAGGGAATCGCTCTCGGAAAATAAAGGTAAACAAACAGCAGGTATTTGAATGCCTGCTGTTTGTTAACAAAGATTCATTGGTGTGTATCAAAAATGATAATGCGCCAATCAGCGATAAATCAATGGTCTGATAAGCCCAAATGGGTTTGCAATTTGCGCGCTAAGGGCAATAATATCAGGCAATCTCCTTCTGTGCTAAGTAGGCAATATGACAGACAAATCCAACGATAAAACCAATACACACACCGATCCCAATTACTTGTACATTCCTTACGCTGGTCCGACCTTATTAGAAACGCCACTACTAAATAAAGGCAGCGCATTTTCTCAGCGTGAGCGTGAGAGCTTCAACTTGGCAGGCTTACTGCCGCCACGTTTTGAGACCATTGAAGAGCAAGTAGAGCGCTGTTACCAACAGTACTCTAGCTTCCAAGATAACCTTAATAAGCATATCTACTTGCGCGCCATCCAAGACAATAACGAAACGCTTTACTATCGTTTGGTGCGAGACCACATTGAAGAGATGATGCCGATTATTTACACGCCAACAGTGGGTGATGCATGTGAGCAATTCTCAGATATTTATCGTAGCTCGCGCGGTTTGTTTATCTCCTATGAAGACCGCCACAATATCGATGATATTTTGCGTAATGCCACTAAAGGCAAGGTGAAGGTTATCGTTGTGACCGATGGTGAACGTATCCTTGGCCTAGGCGATCAGGGCATTGGTGGCATGGGTATCCCCATTGGTAAGTTGTCGTTATACACCGCATGCGGGGGCATCAGCCCGGCCTACACGTTGCCGGTGATGCTGGATGTTGGCACTAATAACGAGAAACTGCTGAACGACCCAATGTACATGGGCGCACGTCACCCACGTATTGGCCAGCAAGAGTATGACGAGTTTTTAGAGTTGTTCATCAAAGCCGTGAAGCGTCGTTGGCCCAATGTCATGCTGCAATTTGAAGACTTTGCTCAGCCTAACGCGATGCCACTGCTGAAACGCTATCGCGACGAAATTTGTAGCTTTAATGATGATATTCAAGGCACTGCCGCTGTCACTGTGGGCACCTTGCTGGCCGCGTGTCGAGTGAAGGGCACCCGTTTAAGCGACCAAAAGGTAGTGTTTGTTGGGGCTGGCTCCGCAGGATGTGGCATCGCCGAGCAGGTGATCAGCCAAATGGTCTCTGAAGGGATCAGTGAAGAGCAAGCGCGCAGTCAAATCTTTATGGTTGATCGTTTTGGCCTACTGAGCGAAGGCATGCAAGGCCTGCGTGACTTCCAACAGGCGTTGGTACAATCCAATGAAGCGCTCTCGCAGTGGCAGTACAGCGGTGATTATGCCTCTTTACTTGATGTTATGCATTGTGCTGAGCCAGGCATTATTATCGGCGTATCTGGGCAGCCAGGGCTATTCACTGAGCAGGTGATCCGCGCAATGGCATCAAGCCACGAAAATCCGATTATCTTCCCGCTTTCAAACCCGTCCAAACAGGTTGAAGCGCATCCGAGTGATGTGTTGGCGTGGACACAGGGGCGTGCCATCATCGCCACAGGTAGTCCATTTGGCAGCGTGGAATATGATGGCCAGCAGTATGTTATTCCGCAGTGTAATAACAGTTATATCTTCCCTGGCATTGGCCTTGGTGCAATTGCCATTAAAGCTAAGCGCATTACCGATGAAATGTTGATGGCGGCCAGTGAAACCTTAGCGTCGAGCTCACCCCTTGCCAATGATGGCAAAGGGAGCCTACTGCCGCCACTGACTGAGATTGAATCGCTATCTAAACGTATCGCCTTTGCTGTGGCTAAAGTCGCCATCGCCCAAGGTGAAGCGTTGGAATTTAGCGATGAGGATATTATCAAAGCCATTGATAATAATTACTGGCACCCTGAGTATCGTAACTACAAGCGAGTCAGCATCTAGCCTTCACGAATATGAGCAAACGCCGTGCAACTGCACGGCGTTTTGCGTTGAAGGAAAGGTTAAGTAAGACCAATCACAGTGCCTTTTTAGTTGTCTTTATTAATAATGGCGTTAGATAAGTATGCAACCGCTGTGGATAAGGCTGCGTTGCAAAGGAGTAAAACGAATTTTGAATTGGCAGCAGCTAGTTGATAATCGCCAACGATTCTTTTGGGTGTTACAGATAGCCGGTTGGATAGGTTATGCCCTGGTGAATTACATTGGCTCCAAAGTATTTGAGATGCGCGACATCTACGTCTTTGTGATCTTGCTTAATGCCTATGCTGGCTGCTTAATGACGGTGCCGCTGCGTTACTTGTATCGCCGGGTGTGGAATGCCAAGCCGTGGCTGCTCGTGTTGGTGGTGTTCACCGCTTCCTACGCCACAGGGACCTTGTGGTCGGTGGTACAAAAATTTAATTTGTGGGAAATTTATCGCCATGGTTACCGCCCTGATGAGTGGTTTTATTACTTTCAACAGGGCCTTGATGCGGTCTATATCATCCTTTGTTGGAGTGGTTTGTACTTTGGCATTAAATATTACCAGTTGCTCCAAGGGGAGCGACAAAAAGCGCTGAAAGCCAATACCATGGCTCATGAGGCGCAATTAAAAATGTTGCGCTATCAGCTTAATCCGCATTTTTTGTTTAATACCCTTAATGCGATATCGACGCTGATTTTAGTGGAAGAGAATAAAGACGCCAACAAGATGGTGTCACGGTTAAGCGATTTTTTACGCTATACGCTCAATACCGATCCGATAAAGAAAGTGCCACTCGAGCAAGAGATCCATGCGTTGAGTCTGTATTTGGAAATCGAGCGAGTACGTTTTGATGACCGCCTAGCGGTGGACATGCAAGTCAGTGATGAAGCAAGCCATGCCTTGGTCCCGAGCTTGATTTTGCAACCGTTAATTGAAAACTCATTGAAGTATGCCATTGCGCAGATGACACAAGGCGGGGTGATCAGTATTAAAGCCCAAGTGTTTGCCAACGAGCTGTTACTGGAAGTGAGCGATAATGGCCCTGGCGCTGAGCTTAAAGATGGCCAATTGGTCAATGCCACCGGTGTCGGTGTGGCCAATACTAAAGATCGACTAAAGACACTTTACGAGAACAATTATTCATTTGTATTATCAGGGAATACGCCCACCGGTCTGACGGTAAACATACGTATCCCCTATGAAAAGGCTGTAGCAGAATGAATACCATAAAAACCCTCATCGTGGATGATGAATCGCTGGCCCGTAAAGGGTTGGCTATACGATTAGCTGATATTGAATGCATTGAGCTGGTACAGCAATGCGCTCAAGGGCAAGAGGCCGTCGATATTTGTCGCAGCGAGCCTATCGACTTGGTTTTTTTGGATATTCAGATGCCAGGTATGAATGGCTTTGAGGTCGCGGATGCGTTAGCGCAACTGCCAGACTCACAACAACCTTTGGTGGTGTTTGTCACTGCCTTCGACCGTTACGCCGTTCAAGCTTTTGAAGTCCATGCTTTGGACTATGTACTCAAACCCGTAGATGACAACAGACTAAAACAGGCGGTGGAGAAAGTGCAATCACATCTAAAAACACAACAAGACAACACCCATAAGAAAAAGCTAGCGAGTTTTGTGGCTGGGATCACAGGCAATAATTGCGAGGAAATTCTCAAGAAACTAGCCTCGGGCGATTCATTAGAAACTAAGCGCTACCCAGAGTCGCTGGCGGTGAAAGAGCAGGGCGAGATCATCCGTGTGCCTACTAATACTATCCAATGGGTTGATGCGGCAGGGGACTACATGTGCCTGCACTGTGGGGATGGGCAAACCCATATTCTGCGTAAAACCATGAAAGAGCTTGAGCAAGAACTCGACCCTGGGTTGTTTGTTCGTGTGCACCGCAGCGCCATTGTTAATTCAAAACAAATCAACAAGCTAGTGACGCAAGTCAGTGGTGAATACCTGCTGGTGCTCACCAACGGACAGGAGCTTAAAGTCAGTCGCAGCTATCGAGATAAAGTCAAAGCGGCGCTGGCCAATTAACGGCGAAAGCGTTTTAAGCGGGCGACAAAATCACGATTACGCTGTTGTGTGTCGCTGGTGTGCTCAAAAGCCAAAGTTTTAAGCTGATTATTAACGACACCGACCATGACACCATCAGCGCCAGCATTAAGATGCTCGATGGCGCTGCAGCCTAACTGCGTTGCTAATATGCGATCGCCTGCCACAGGGGCACCGCCACGCTGTACATAGCCCAAAATGGCACTGCGGCTTTCAACGCCGCTGTGCTCGGTCAGCTGGGCCGCTAATTGCTCGGCGCTAATTGATAGCGAGTGCTCTGCCATGACCAGCACGTAGCTATGACCGGCATCATTATTAACATTCGCTTTTACTTGCTCATACAGTTTCTGTAAAAACTGTGGCTCGTCATCAATCAGTTCCTTACAAATTATTTGCTCCGCGCCACTGGCAAGGCCTGCTTCCATGGCAATGATGCCGCAATCTCGACCCATTACCTCGACAACAAAAGTACGTTCAAACGCTTGCGCGGTATCGCGAATTTTATCGATACACCCCAATGCGGTATCTATTGCGGTGTGAAAGCCAATGGTTTCATCGCTGCCATTAATATCGTTATCAATGGTACCGGGGATCCCAATAATTTGCCCTGACCAGTGCTCTGCAAGTGCCTGAGCACCCTTAAAGCTGCCATCTCCGCCAATGACGACCAAGGCATCGATATGGCACTTACGCAGGCTATTGGCAGCTTGTAACAAACCATCTGGGTGGTGCATTTGCGGGCAGCGGGCCGACTTTAAAATAGTGCCACCTCGGTGGATGATATCGGTTACGCTGGCTGCGTTGAGTTCAGTGAAGTGTTCATTGATAAGGCCGTTGTAGCCACTAAAAAAGCCAAAGACCTGATGTTGATGAGATAGCGCGCTGAGCGTAACAGCGCGAATTACAGCATTCATACCGGGGGCATCACCGCCGGAAGTGAGTACTGCAATTCGTTTTGAATGAGACATAAGTTGCTGCTTCAGATAGAAAACTTATGTCTACTATTTACCCTACAGTGACAATTTTCAAGGTATTTGTGGCACCGATGGTTTCCATCAAGTCACCGTGGGTGAGGATCACGGTATCACCTTTTTGCAATTCGCCAAGCTCTACTAAGGTATTCATTGCTTCACTAACAATACATTCTTTGGTGAAGTTAGTAGAGTCAAAACGCACTGGATATACGCCGCGATACAGCGCGGTCTGACCCAGTGTTTTGCCATGGCGTGAAAGTGAATAAATAGGCAGACCCGAAGAGATGCGTGACATCAGCTTAGAGGTGTTGCCTGATTCAGTGAGCGCGACAATGGCTTTCACTGTACCCAGGTGGTTAGCCGCATACATAGCAGATAGTGCGATGGTTTCTGCATTATCGGCAAACATGCTATCAAGGCGGTGCTTAGAAATGTGTGTTTCTTTTTGTGACTCAGCACCTAGGCAAACACGGGCCATGGTGGCAACTGTTTGCTCAGGGTAATCCCCTGCGGCTGTTTCAGCAGAGAGCATGACCGCATCGGTGCCATCAAGCACGGCGTTAGCAACGTCCATGACTTCAGCACGCGTGGGCATGGGGTTATCAATCATTGATTCCATCATCTGTGTTGCGGTGATCACCACACGGTTCAATGAACGAGCTCGGCTGATAATGGTTTTTTGTTTACCCACTAACTCCGCATCACCGATTTCAACGCCTAAATCTCCGCGCGCGACCATCACTGCGTCTGATGCGAGGATAATGTCGTCTATGGCTTCAACCGTCTCTACAGCTTCTGCACGTTCGATTTTCGCTAGCAATTGAGCATCTGAACCGGCCTTTTCTGCTAATGAACGCACATAGCGCATATCATCGCCAGAGCGGGGGAAAGACACGGCGATATAATCGACGCCAATTTTAGTCGCGGTGATAAGATCTTCTTTATCTTTATCAGTAAATGCAGGGGCAGTCAGGCCACCACCGAGGCGATTAATGCCTTTGTTGTTAGACAATACGCCGCCGACTTTCACGCTGCAGTGTACTTTTTGTCCTTCAACACGCTCTACGGTAAGCTGGATTAAACCGTCGTTAAGTAACAACAAGTCGCCAGCTTTAACGTCTTGAGGTAATTCTTTATAGTCGATCCCAACGCCATTAACATCACCCTCACCTGGGGCAAGCGCTGCATCAAGGATAAAGGGGGCGCCAGGGGCGAGGTTCACTTTTCCTTCTTTAAAGGTACTTACGCGGATTTTCGGGCCTTGTAAGTCAGCAAGGATGGCAACATGAGTGCCTAGGCGCTGAGCGATCTCACGCACGGCCTCGGCGCGCGCTTGGTGGTCACTGGCCACCCCATGAGAGAAGTTTAAGCGCACGACATTGGCGCCAGCGCGGATGATTTTTTCTAAGTTATTATCTCTGTCCGTGGCAGGGCCAAGGGTGGCCACAATTTTCGTACGTCTTGGCATGCATTTCTCCTGTAGGCATTATTGCTTATAGCATGTTAGAGCAGGGAAGGACGCTCCGCCAGCTCTAATTCCTATTATTCGTTAACAAGATTTCAGCATTATGACACCGGTGTCAGATTCAGTCAATTAAGCTTACCCGCAAACTTTATCCATGTACCTTGCGTTAATTTGATATAATTCAGCGCCGGGGATTGAATGGGGCATCGTATGCCCTATAATGCCCGCCGTATTTACGTTGAATTACCCAGTCGTACGTTTTACCGAGGAGGAAACTGGATGCAAGTTGCATTAGTAGGTCTTGGGGTGATGGGCAAAAATCTCGCCCTGAACTTAATCGAAAAAGGGCTCACCCTAGTAGCCTATGATACCAACCCCGATGCCGGGGAAGAATTGTTAAGCTGCGCCAAATCACAAGGAATGGCCGAGCGCTTGCACATTGTTTCAGACCTTCACGACATGGTGCGTCGTTTAGAAACGCCGCGCTCTATCCTTTTGTTGGTACCGGCAGGCGAGTTGGTTGACAAAGTCTGCCACGACTTGGTCGATGCCGGTGTCAGTAAAGACGATATCATCATCGATTGCGGTAACAGTAATTATAAAGACGGCATTGCCCGCAAATTGAAATTCCAAAACAAATTTGAGTTTGCCACGATGGGGATTTCCGGTGGTGCAGAAGGCGCACGCCATGGTCCGGCCATGATGGCGAGCGGCTCCGAAGGAGGCTGGGAGCGCATTGAACCTTGGTTTGAGAAAGTAGCTGCCAGTTACAACGGCGACTCGTGTTTTGCCCGCGTTGGCCAATCCGCCAGTGGCCATTTTGTGAAAATGGTGCACAATGGCATCGAGTATGCCCTTATGCAGCTTATTGCCGAGACTTACCAGCTATTGCGCTTGGGCGCTGGCAAAACACCACAGCAAATTGCCGAGATTTTTGATACCTGGGCCGAGGGCGAGCTCAACAGCTATTTACTCTCTATCTCTAGCCATATCCTCAAGTTAGCAACCAAGGACAATACACCGCTGGTCGATTTAATCGATAACAAGGTGGGCGCCAAGGGCACCGGCTTATGGACGGCACAAAATGCCTTGGAGCTTGGTATTGCCGTGCCATCACTTGTTGCTGCGGTGCAGGCACGTCACTTAACTAATACCGGTGATACCCACGCGGCTAAAGAAATGACCTATGCAGCAAAGCAAACGGACAGTATCGATATTGATATTGACCAGTTGCAGCAAGCGTTTCATTTAGCGAGCCTGCTTTGCTACCGCCAAGGCTTGGCACTGATCAAGGGCGCGTCACGAAACCATCAATGGAAAGTTGATTTAAACAAAACACTGCAAACTTGGCGTGCAGGGTGCATTATTCGTGCAGATTACCTAGACCAAATTGCTCAGGGTGTTGAGTTTATTGATACCTTAGATGAGCAGGCGAAGGCGCTTCGTAGTGTGACTGGTGCGGCCGTGACCACTGGTTTGGCATTCCCGGTACTGTGTGCAACACAAAACTACTTAGCAACGCTAAGCACTCCAAGTAATGGTCACCTAGTGCAAGCGCAGCGTGACTACTTTGGTGAGCATGGTATTAAAACCCACACTGGTGAGTTATGTCATCTAACTGATCTGGTCGATATTGACGCTAAAGTACGCTAATTAATTAGCTGCTTTTTCAATCAAAAGAGCCCTGTCCATACAGGGCTTTATTGTATATGCTAAAAACACATTCCAAGTTTCTTTTTTGAGGACTTTAAAGTGTTACGCATTCTCTGTTTGGCACTGTTGAGTGTAGGTATTATTGGCTGCACTCAGCCTCAACAACCCGCAAATAAACTCGTAAATGCCGATACCCTATACTTTGGCGGCCCGATTCTAACGATGGTCGGTGACGACCCCAAGTATGTTGAGGCGCTTGCAACCAAAGGTGGTCGGATCATATTTACCGGTCAACTTAATAAAGCAAATGATCATGTTGGCGAGCAGACTAAACAAGTGAACTTACAAGGGCAGGCGCTATTGCCTGGGTTTATCGATGCCCACAGTCACCTTTTCAATGCTGGTTTAGCACAGTTGAGTGCTGATTTACTCCCAGGGCCTGACGGCCAAGTAAATTCTATTGAGGCGTTGCTGAGCACCTTAACGCAATGGCACCAGCGTCAACCTATGTTAGCGAAAAAGCTCGGCTGGATCGTTGGCATGGGGTATGACGACTCACAACTGGCGCAGCGCCGGCACCCAACAGCCACAGAGCTCGACACAGTCTCCAGCGAACTACCTATTTTGATTATGCATCAGTCCGGGCATTTGGGGGTTATGAATACCAAAGCCTTGGAAATGGTGGGTTACTTACCACAGGCCCCACACATTGATGGCGGCGTAATACGTATTGATGAACTTTCTAATCAAGCGAATGGGGTGCTTGAGGAAATGGCTCTTTTTCAGCCCTTGTTTAGTGTTTTTTCGGCCATTGATAAGCAATTACAAGATGAAATCGCGAGCGCAGGGCTTGCCCTTTACATGGCCAATGGTTACACCACGGCGCAAGAAGGTCGTGCAGATAAAAGCACCAGTATGTATTGGTTAGCACGGGCGCAAAAGCAGTCTTTGCCGATTGATGTGGCTATCTACCCTGATCTTGAGCAGGAATATGATTTTATGCTTGAACAAGGCGCTAGCAAAGATTACCAAGGCGGGGCACGAATAGCAGGCGTCAAATTGAGTTTTGATGGCTCGCCTCAAGGGAAAACAGCCTGGCTCAGTAAACCTTATCTTCATCCGCCAGCAGGGCATAACTCAGAGTATCGTGGCTACCCAGCCATTGCCGATGATAAGGCTCGCTCTAAGCTCGTGGCACAGGCCTATGCCAACAACTGGCAACTGATTGTTCATACCAATGGCGACGCCGCAGCAGACGCCTTATTGCGAGATATAGAAAGCGCAGTGACAAGATTTGAGCAGGCAGGTCGCAGGACGGTGATGATCCACGCGCAAACTGTTCGTGAAGATCAGCTTAGACGTATGAAACAGCTAGCAGTGATCCCGTCTTTTTTCTCTATGCATACCTTCTATTGGGGAGATTGGCACCGAGATGAAGTATTAGGACTGGAGCGTGCTGAGAATATTTCTCCCACAGGGTGGGCGCAAAAACACGCCATGCGCTTTACCCAACATCATGATGCACCTGTGGTAAAGCCCAACCCATTACGCGTGTTATCGACAACTGTTAATCGCAAGACACGCTCTGGCAAAGTGTTGGGGGCGCACCATCAAGTGAGCCCTTATATCGCTTTGAAATCTATTACAGAGTGGGCGGCTTGGCAGTACTTTGAAGAGCCAAATAAAGGGACGTTAGAGGTAGGGAAGTTAGCTGATTTCGCTATTCTTGATAAAGACCCGCTACGCGTTGAGCCGGAGCAACTTGAGCAATTACAGGTTCAGCAAACCATAAAAGCAGACCAAGTGGTTTATGATGTGAATCACGCCCTGTGATGGGGCTTTTGCAAAGCGAGTTGGTACAGGCTGCGGCTTATCTTATTGCGCTAGTGAACTATGCGTGCAGATAGATACCACTAGCAATAAAAGGCACAGGCGCTGCCGTGCCTAAATATCACTTAGCGACTCAACTCTCCGCGCAAGTTATCTTGCATTAAATGGCGAATACTTTGCGGGCTTGCGTTTTTGCTTAGCAAGTAGTGTAACTTACTGAGACAAGCCTCTAGGGTCATATCATAGCCACTGATCACACCGACGTTTAGCAGTGCATTGCCCGTAGCGTAGCCGCCCATATTAACTTGCCCTTGTAAGCACTGGGTAAGGTTTACGACGATAATGCCACGTTCGTTCGCATTTGCTAAAAGCTCCAGAAACTCGTGGTTTTGAGGCGCATTACCGACACCAAAACTCAGTAAGATGAGCGCTTTAATATCGTCATTAATAATAGAGCTGACCACATCGGCGCTGATCCCTGGGTATAAGTGCAGCACGGCAATAGCTTGAGGGGTGATGCGCGAGACTTGTAAATCGTTGTCGATATAGGGGCTTAGCTGGCCTTCTAGCAGCCGAATGTTAATCCCTGCTTTTGCCAGCGGCGGCAAATTTGGAGAGTCAAACGCATTGAACCCATCGGCGTGGATTTTGGTGGCACGATTGCCTCTAAATAGCTGATTATTAAAAAACAGGCTGACTTCTGCAATGGGGTAGTTAGCTGCTAAATACATCGCATTTAGGAGGTTCACTTGACCATCTGAGCGCAGCTGTGACAACGGAATTTGCGAGCCGGTGATAATGACTGGTTTGGTCAGGTTTTCAAACATAAACGATAAGGCAGACGCGGTGTAGGCCATGGTATCGGTGCCATGAAGTACCACAAAACCATCGTAGTCGTGGTACTTGGCTTTAATATCGTCGGCTATCATCTGCCAATGCGCCGGTGACATATCAGAAGAATCGATCAGCGGGCAATATTCTTCAATGTCAAACAGCGGCATCTCGTCGCGATTAAATTCAGCACTGTTTTTCACCGTCTCGGTTAAAAATCCCGCCGCTGGCACATAGCCTTGGCTGGATTTTTTCATACCTATGGTACCGCCTGTATAAGCGATATAAATGCGTTTACGTTTCATAAAAAAAAGCCCGATGAAATTCATCGGGCTAGTATATCATTCCAGGCTTTAAGCGCTAGTTAGAAACACGACATACCAAGCACTTAGCGTAGATGCCATCAGGGTCATTGTAGTTTTGTAAACTCTGAACCTGCTGCTCAACCTGTTTTAGTAAGCTATTGACCTGCATGGTCGCACCAAGGTTTGCGCTTGCCGGGGTCTGCTTATCGATTAGCGTGCTAACCATGGACGAGCTCAATAAGCTATTTAACAGTTGCTCACGCGGCGTCAGCTGTTGCTCAATGAGTTTAACGTCATACTGCTTGAGGCTGGCCATTTCAGCGGCAGCGCTGATGGCTGCGTCTTTATCACCAAGTTTGTCCACTAGCCCGAGCTCTTTTGCTTGAGTTGCAATCCACACTCGGCCTTGGGCGATATCATCCACCTCAGCAGGGCTCATATTGCGAGACTGTGCAACCACATTCAAAAAGCGCTCGTAGGCATTCTCAACACTCATTTGAATCGCTTGTGCCATCTTATCTTTTAGACCCAACAGAATGGATGAGCCTTTCAGTTCGGTTGTCCCCACACCATCAGAATATACTCCCAACTCGGCAGCACTGTCTTCAAATGTCATGATTGTGCCAAACACGCCGATTGAACCAGTGATGGTGCTTGGAGCAGCCCATATCTCATTGGCTGCAGAAGCAATCCAATAACCGCCCGAAGCTGCCACTGAGCCCATAGAGGCAACCACAGGTTTGCCTGCTTCTTTAAGAGCGATGACTTCGCGACGAATAACTTCTGAGGCAAACATGCTGCCGCCACCGGAATCAATGCGTAATACCACGGCTTTTACCAGGTCGTCTTCACGGGCTTCACGAAGTAGGGCTGCTGTGCTGTCTCCGCCGATTTCGCCAGCGCGTCGCTCACCATCAACAATGGTTCCTTTAGCAACGATAACCGCCACCTTTTCCGTGATTGGGTTTTCGAATGGCATGGGCGATTTAAACGATGCGAGGTAGTCGTTAAAGCCAATTTGTAAAAAGTTTTTACCTTCGTCGTCGTAACCGACTAGGTCGACCATCTGTTGACGAATTTGTTGATTATTTTTAAGTGCATCCACCCAACCAAAACGCTGTGCATACTCACCGCTGTTCCCGTCTACTTGCGAAAGCTTGCGTAAATAGTCGTCAAGGGTTTCATCAAAGTTGCTGGCATCGAAGCCACGTAGTGCGGTGATTTCATCTTTATACTGCTGCCACAATTCACCCAACCACTCTTTATTCGCTTCTTTTGCGGCGGGGGACATGTCGTTACGAATCAAAGGTTCAACCGCAGACTTAAAGGTACCGACGCGGAAAACGTGTTGCGTCACCTTAAGTTTATCGAGTGCTTCTTTGAAATACACTGGGTAGACACCAAAACCATCGATTGAAACGCCGCCATAAGGATGTAAATTTACTTCGTCAGCATGCGCTGCCAAGTAATATTGACTTTGGGTGTAATAATAGCCAGTAGCAATAACCGGTTTGCCCTGCGCTTTGAAAGCGTCAATGGCATCGGCAACGGCATTGAGTTTATTAATGTGCGCGCCACCCATCTGCTGTAAATCGAGCAGCATAGCGGTGATACGATCATCTTTAGCAGCGTTATTGATCACATCAACAACGTCATCAACCAAAATTTCTGCCGGCTCATCTTGGCCCCCAAACGGTCCAGCAAATACTGCATCGAGAGGGTCAACATAGCGTTTCTGCTCAACTAAATAACCATTTAAGTTAAGTGTCAGCACGGCACCGTCAGGGACGATAATCTCGCCTTCATCGCTTGCAATAGACGCTATAATAGCGATAACAAGCACTATAAAAAGAATGTTGACCAAAAGTTGGCGCGAGAAGTTAATTCCATGCCAAGTGGCCTTTACTGCTTTTTTAATCAAAATCAGATCCTTACTTTATCCATTTTGGGGGCGTACGGGATAGAATCCCATATTAGCCTAAAGGGTTGAAAAGTTTAAACAGAAAAAAGTAACGAAGTGTTTATATTGGCGAATACTGTATCGCTAGTGCTTGCTCAATGCGGCAAAGATCGCTACCCTGAAACAGGTATGACCAGATAATAGTAAAGGGGTAACACCATGCTAGAACAACCACTAAAATTGATGCATGGAGAATTAAGAAACCGGCTCGTGATGGGCTCTATGCACACCGGTTTAGAAGAGGGGTGGCATAATCGCAAACGCCTCGCTGCATTCTACGAAGAACGCGCGAAGGGAGGCGTGGGCCTCATTGTTACAGGCGGTTATAGTCCAAATATTCGCGGTAAGCTTACGCCTATTTCGTCCTCCTTTAACAGTGTATTTGATGTAGTAAAGCATAAAAAATACACCCAAGCCGTGCACAAGCACGGTGGCAAGATTTGTTTGCAACTGCTTCACGCCGGACGGTATGCCTACCACCCATTTAGCTGCGCGCCGAGCGCTATTCAGGCGCCTATTTCGCCTTACACACCGAAGGCTATGTCGGTGGGGATGATAAAAAGCACCGTTAAAGACTTTGCCAAAAGCGCCAAGCTAGCGCAAAAAGCCGGTTATGATGGTGTCGAAATCATGGGTTCAGAAGGCTATTTAATAAACGAATTTATGGCACCGCATACCAATAAGCGCACCGACGAATACGGCGGTAGCAATGAAAACCGTATGCGTTTAGCTAAGGAAATCGTCTCAGCCGTGCGCGCTGCTGTCAATGATGACTTTATGATTGTATTTCGCCTGTCGGTGATGGATTTAATTCCTGATGGTTCGACAGCCGAAGAGGTTACTGCTCAGGCCAAAGCGCTGGATGCGGCGGGCGTTGATATTTTCAACACCGGCATTGGCTGGCACGAGGCGCGCGTGCCAACAATTGCTTCTATGGTGCCGCCAGGGGCCTTTAGAGAAGCTTCAGAGCGCCTTAAACAAGCAACAGATAAGCCCGTTATTGCCGTCAACCGTATCAACACGCCGGACATAGCCAATAGCATTTTAAACCAAGGTCAAGCCGACATGATATCCATGGCTCGGCCACTGCTTGCTGACCCAGAGCTCTTTAATAAATATGCGCAACAACGCAGCGAACAAATCAATATTTGCATAGGGTGTAACCAAGGCTGCCTGGATCACGTGTTTAAAGGGCAACGAGCCACTTGCTTGGTGAACCCACTCGCTGCATTTGAGCTTGACTACGCCATCACAAAAGCCGCAAAAGCGAAAAAGGTATTGGTTGTTGGTGCTGGACCTGCGGGACTCGCAGCAAGTATTTATTTACGCCAACGTGGCCATAATGTCACCTTAATCGAAAAATCCAATGATTTAGGCGGTCAGTTCAATCTCGCCATGCGTATCCCGGGTAAAGAAGATTTTCAATTAGCACTCAAATACTTCAGTGAAGAGGTGGTGCGTCAAGGCGTTGATTTACAAACCAATACGGCATATGAGCCGGCCATGCTTAACGAATACGATGATGTGGTATTCGCCTGTGGGGTGTCGCCTCGTGAAGCGGATATTGAATGCGCCGATGGTAAACGCATCTATCGTTATGACGAGGTTATTCGCGGTGACGTGACGCTCACCGACCGCATCGCTATTTTAGGTGCAGGTGGGATAGGCTTTGATATGGTTGCGTTTTTAACCGAGCAACATCACCAAAGCGTTGAGCATTTCAAAGCCCAGTGGGGCATTGAGCAACCTATTGAACTGCATAAAAGCAATAGAAAGATTTATATGCTTAAGCGCAGTGCAGGGCACTTCGGTAAGGGGTTAGGGAAAACCACGGGTTGGATCCACCGTAAAGTGGCAAAAATGCACGACGTGGAGCAAATTGGTGAATGTCAGTACGAGCGTTTTGATAACGAGGGGTTACATATTCGTGTAAATGGCGAAGCAAAAGTGCTGAATGTTGATACTGTGATAGGTTGCATTGGGCAAACTGCCAATGATGCCCAATTTAAGCAAGTTGATCAGCAACATAGTGCTCAAGTCCATGTGATAGGTGGTGCTAAGCTGGCAGCAGAAATTGACGCTAAGCGGGCAATTAAAGAAGCCTTACTAGTAGCGAGAGAAATTTAATAGTGCCTAGCAAAGCAAAAGCTAACTGCTGTCAATAATATGAAATAACTTCCGGCACCCGGCGGTCTGTGTGCTATATCAATATTAGTTAACTCAGACCCAAGGTGCCCTATGCTCACCACCGTTACCGGTGTTTACCGTTCACTGCTATCACAACTCAGCTTTCTCGATGGGCTACCATCGTTGTGTATGCGCTTAATTCTTGCCCCTGTGATGATCATTGCGGGCTTTAATAAACTCAACCTTGCTAATAGCGACCTTGCGTGGTCGCAACGATTACTCGCCGATGCCAATGTCATTGCTTGGTTCGGCAATAGCGACTGGGGCTTAGGCCTACCATTTGCTGAGGTACTTGCTTTTTTAGCCGGGTGGACCGAGTTTTTAGGTGGATGGCTCATCCTTGTTGGCTTGTTTACACGCTTAGTGAGTATCCCTTTAATGTTTACCATGGTTGTGGCCGCTACAACCGTGCATTGGCATAATGGCTGGTTTGCAATTACGCCAACTAACCCAGATACCAGTGCCGCAAAAGTGCTTGATTGGGGAGGGGTTCCAGGAGCGCAGCAGAGTCTAGAGAACTCCATGCAAGCTAAGCAGCGGCTCGATATTATGAAGCAGCTGATTGCCGAAAATGGCCGCCCTGAGTATTTATATGAAACCGGCAACATCGTCATTCTTAATAACGGTATTGAGTTTGCGAGTATCTATTTTGCCATGTTGTTAGCGCTATTTTTCTATGGTGGTGGTCGTTTTGTCAGCCTCGATTATTACTTGCGTCCAGCACCTCGTGAATAACGCCAGGTGCTAGACACTCATTCTCAGGAGCTACAATTCTATGGCCCGTTTGGGCCATTTTTATCATCGCTTGAATATGGTACTCTTTTGTTAATTATTCACATTCTCATATATAGCCATGAATGCAAAAGAGCTTTTATTAAATCGTCAATCTGATAGCCAGCTTTCTTTTCCCGGGCCTAATGCTCAACAACTTGAACTTATTCAGCAAGCGGCATTGAGAGTACCAGATCATGGCCACCTTGCGCCGTGGAAATTCATCGTTTTACAAGAACGCCAGCGCGAAAAGCTAGGTGATATTTTCTTACAGGCGGCGCAAAAAGAAGACATGGGCGAGCGAGTGATTGAGCGTGCAGCGTCATTGCCTGAGCGAGCTCCAATGGTGATCGTCTGTATCATGAAGTACATTGAACACGATAAAGTGCCGTGGGTCGAGCAAGTGGCCAGTGCTAGCTGCGCGACATTTGCTATGCAACAAGCGGCATTTGCTCAAGGTTTATCGGGTATTTGGCGAACGGGTGCATTTGCAAAATCAGCCACAGTTAAACAGGCTTTAAAGCTCACTGATGACGATGAAATTGTCGGCTTCCTTTATCTGGGAACGCCTACCGTGGATTGTCCTAAGAAGCGTCGCCACCAAGTCGCTGATTTTTTTACTGACTCGCTGTGAACTATTTTAATAAGTTAGTGTCAAACGCCCTGTGCGGGCAACGAGCATTATATTGTGCCCGCAGCTACGAATGAGTCATCTTTCATTAACCTTTTATTTGTTATCGTGTGTCGAATTTCGCCAAATTAACGGGAAAATAATCTAAATGCTCGGTTTTTTATCATGATTATTTTTGTTAGGCTAAGTTTTGAGCAGACCCTAATAAATAATAAGAAGAAGATGTATTGCTATGGGTAACCTATTTTTAAGAGAGAAAGAACGCTGGGGCTTATGGACTTTCTGGGGTGTCGTTGGGGCGTTAATGACGACCTATGTGGCGATGCTAACCAAAGCGCCTCTTTACATCACCTTGAGCGCCATGGCCGTGGTCGTGTTTATTGCCATTTGGATGCTTTACACTAAACGTTTTGGCTTTTTACGAGCACTTAAGGTCTCCGCTTATATTTTGTGTTTCAGTGCATTACCGGCTTTGTGTTTGCTCATTGTTCCTGCCAGTAAGAATCAACGGCCAGAACTTATTACCCAAAGTGTGATTTTTGCACTGTTGGCGCTTATAGGCTGTGTTATTTGTGCGCTGATCGCCAAGCGCCCTCGGCAATATTACTAAATTGATTTAAAACGCTTTACAGCGCCAACAAAAGCCATTAATATGCGCGCCAATTCGGAGAGATGGCAGAGCGGTTGAATGCACCGGTCTTGAAAACCGGCATGGGTTAATAGCCCATCTAGGGTTCGAATCCCTATCTCTCCGCCACCTCATTCCCAAAACCGCCTTATTGGCGGTTTTTTTCGTTTTGCTTCCCGTTATAATGGCGGCTATTAACCTATTAGGATTTACTCGCTCATGCATAATGTAATGCGTATTGTTGCTTGGGGCATTGTGGCATTTTTATATGCACAGGGCTTAGATGTGGTGTTAACTCTTGTTCGCGATGCCGAGCTAAACTGGATTATGACGTTAACTGCCATCGCCAGTTTTAACCTGCTTACCGCCCATTTAATCACAAAATACGATAACACCTTGGCTATTTTAAGCGCACTGATCATAAGCTGTTTGGGCATCATCGTATTTGGGGTCATGATCCAGCCATTATTCGTTGGGCTCCCTTATTGGCTATGGGTATTTAGCATTGTGTCTTTGCTGCTTTTCGTTTGGTTAATGCCTTGGATCAGCGCAAAAGTGGCCAATAGTTCGGCAAATGAGCGCTCATCGTCTTAGATTTTCTAGCCAGCACTGACGTGCGTTTTTCAGTGTGTTACCCTGTGCAGGCATTTATAGAAACAAAAGATGAACAACTTTATGTCTGATAAATTTAATACCGACGCGGAAAAGGCAAGCTACGGCATTGGCCTACAAATGGGTGAGCAACTAAAAGCAACCCCTTTCGAAGGAATGAACGTAAATTCCGTGTTTGAAGGAATGAAGGATGCCTTTACCGGTGAAAGCTTCCAAGTAGAAATCCCTGAAATCCAGGCAGCGTTTGAAAAAATTAACGCTGAGATTCAGCAACGCCGCGAAGAAGAAGCAAAAGTATTGGCCGCAGAAGGCGAAGCTTTTCTAGCTGACAACGCTAAGCGTGCAGAAGTAACAGTGACTGAATCGGGTCTACAGTACGAAGTAATCGAACAGGGCGAAGGTGACAAGCCTAGCGCTGATGCGACCGTTCGCACTCATTACCACGGTGCACTTATCAACGGTACTGTATTTGATAGCTCTTACGAGCGCGGCGAACCTGCAGAGTTCCCAGTAGGTGGTGTTATTAAAGGTTGGACCGAGGCGTTACAAATGATGCCTACAGGTTCAAAGTGGCGCTTGTATGTGCCGCATGACCTTGCTTACGGTGAGCGCGGTGCAGGTGCAGCTATTGCTCCTTATTCAACACTTATTTTCGATATCGAGCTTATCGATATCCTGTAAGTGTTATACGCATAAAAAAACCGCCAACTGGCGGTTTTTTTATGGCTTAAATTTAGCTGCCATGGTCAGAGTTTCGAGCTTGCCATGCTTTTTTAACACCGCGACACCACAAAAAATCAACTACTATAAAGCTAATAAGCGCGGCGACTGTGCCACACACCAGCGAACCTACTAAAAACGCAGGCCCAATGGTTGTGAGGCTGTCACTCAGCCACTGCCAACTCGCTTCAAAGTAAAAGGCTTGCTCTTGATGTCCTAAAATCCACGTACCGACCAAATAAGAAAAATAGAAAATCGGCGGCATAGTCAAAGGGTTGGTGATCCACACTAGGGCGATGGACAAAGGCAGGTTGACCCGCAGAGGTATTGCCACAGCAGCCGCTAAAATCATCTGGAAGGGAACCGGAATGAATGCGAAAAATAGGCCTACGGAAAAGGCACCTCGCGCCGATCGTCTGTTTAAATGCCACAGATTAGCGTCATGTAAAAATCGCCCAAATATGCGTAGCGACTTTTGCTGTTTAATCTTATTGTGATCGGGTAAAAACCGTTGAATGGTTTTCTTCGCCATGGGATAGGGCCCTGTACATCTATTGCGGTGTGCAGTGGATTCGCGTTCGGGTGTATTTTGTCACTTTTCACCCCGTCACTGCCAGTACTTTTTATCATAATACCTATAATGGCAATAATCAGGGTGTATTGTGGTGTATTTTTAGGCTTTATTCGCGGTGTGGTCTTCGCCATTGGCTATACCCTGGTTTACTACCAACTTATATTTACCTGGCATGGACCATCGTTGAGTGGTGCATACGTTGAGGTGCATGGCACAGTGCAACAAACACGGGTATTGGGGGCAACTCAATTTGTCACCTTGCGCCTCAATGATGTGGCTGATTACGCTGTTCCTTTTTATCAAAACCATTTACTCAGTGTAGCGGTGCATGCCAATCAGCCTGTCGCAATGGGTGCTAAGCTGAGCGCTGATATGCGCGTCAAATCGAAACGCTGGCGTGTTAACTACGATGTGCTCGATAGGCGAATTTATGGGTTTTTACATGGGTTCAGTTTCACGGGAAGCTCAGCTAAAAACATAACGATTACTAACGCACCGCCGTCGATAAGGCAGCGTTACCTGGCTTGGTTGAAAGCGCAGCTGCAACCGCTTGAGTTAAAAGGCGTATACTTAGCACTACTGAGCGCAGAACGCAGTGATATAGAGCCCAAGCACAATCAGTTCTTCAAACACAGCGGTATTATCCATTTATTAGCTATTTCCGGGTTGCATATCTCTTTGCTGTACGGGTTGTGCTTTATAGGTATTAAGTGCGGACTTTGGTGTGCAGCGCATGGGGTGCGCTCAGGACAATGGCAACAGGCCCTTACAAACCGATTAGTGGCAGATGTGGCGCTTTTGATATCCGGTATATTTGTGCTGTTATGCGCGCTGCCTATCAGTGCTCAACGAGCTTGGCTGATGTTAGCCGTTTTTGTTTGGCTGTATTTTTCACGACAACACTATTCGTTGTCGCGCTGCTTGCTTATCGCCTTGGCCTGCGTGTTGTTAGCGAATCCTTTTGCGTTACTTAATATCGGGCTGTGGTTTTCTTTTTTAGCTGTGGCGGCCATTGTTATTGCTTTGGTGCAGTCGCAACGATGGCACTGGCTTAGTCGTTATATGTTCATTCAGCTATGGTTGTTTATTGCCTTAGCGCCATTGAGTGCAGCGACATTCGGTGGATTTTCATGGGCCAGTGCCCCGATGAATCTGATTGCCGTGCCTTTTGTCAGCTTTATTTTATTGCCTTTACTGATTGTCGTGGTATTAACTGGGTTCAGCGAACCAATGCTATGGCTATTGCGTCAATTGGACTTGGCGCTATCCTCGACGTTAGAAGGGGCGATAGAGCTTGGCCCAGTACTTTGGTTTTCCACCGGTGAGCTTGATACCACAGTGGTTATTATTTATTACCTTACAGTTATGGCCATACTGATAAAACCCAGTTTATGGCCTGTGTGTTATGCAGGGGGATTGTTTGTTGGCTATTGTGCACAGCAATGGGTTTATCAACCCAGATGGCAACTTGATGTGCTTGATGTCGGCCATGGGCTGAGCATAGTGATCAGCCGCCAGGGCAAAGCCGTGGTTTATGATCTTGGACCTAGTTATTTCTCGCGCTACTCGATAGTTAAAAATACCTTGCTACCTATCATTAACGCGCGAGGCTTGCAGGTCGAACATACCATTATTTCACACAGCGATAATGACCATGCTGGCGGGCTAGAGCACTGGCTACAAGCAGGGTATGGGCACACCTTAAAACCCTTTCATAATGGTAATCCAGGTATCTGTAGAATGAGCGAATTGAGCTGGCATGGCTTGACTGTTCGCTCTATTTGGCCGCACAGCAATCAGCAAAATGACAATGCTAACTCTTGTGTGGTGCACATCAGTGATGGCAAATACAATGTGCTACTAAGCGGTGATATCACCGAGCGAGAAGAGCAGCAGCTGTTAACGCAAGATAAAATAAGGCCAGTGGATGTCTTGGTCAGTGCCCACCATGGCAGTGACAGCTCTTCTAGTGCCGCGTTTATTAAACAAGCCAAGCCTAAGGTGGTGATTCACTCAAGTGGCACCCGTCGTAATTGGCAGATGCCACACCCCGAGGTGTTCGCACGTTTTGCAGCGCATAATGCAGAGCAATACCAAACTAAATTGCAAGGTGGGATTCGGGTGCAATTTTATGACACCGAAATGCAGATAAAAACAGCAAAAGCAGACAAAAGCTATTGGTTTATCAGTGATTGAGTTTTGTTTTTGCTTTGCTAAAGCTACAATACCCGCTATTGCGTTGATTCGAGAGTATTATGCAGCAAAGCGCCTCCCAAAGTTATAAGCGACTACTTGGTTATGTAAAAACTTATAAAGCCGCCGCCATTGTCGCCATTATTGGCATGCTAGGGTATTCAGCAATGGATGCCACCTTTGTGTGGCTAATGCAGCCATTTATCGATGAAGGTTTAACTGAGCGTAACAGCGCTGTTTTGACTTGGGCTCCTTTTGTTGTGATTGCGTTGGTATTAGGGCGCGGCGCATTTAACTTTGTGTCCAGTTACTGTTTGGCCTATGTGGGTTCGCAAGTGGTGCGCTCATTGCGCCAAGACTTGTTCCAACACATGCTTAACCTCCCGGTGAGTTTTCATGATAAGCACTCCAATGGTGAGCTTATCTCAAAGATCACCTTTGATACCGAGCAGGTGCAACAGGCTATTACCAAAGCCTTGTTGGTGCTGGTGCGCGAAGGGGCGTATGTGGCATTTTTATTGGTGGTGATGTTTGCCGCCAGTTGGAAGCTGTCGCTGGTGTTTTTAGTGATCACGCCGATTGTTGCCATCATCGTGACTGTGGTGTCTAAGCGTTTTCGCCGTATTTCCAAAAATATTCAAAATGCCATGGGTGATGTTACCCGTTGCTCAGAGCAGATGCTCTCAGGACACAAAGTGATCCATGGTTTTAATGGCCAGCAACAGGAAACCGAGCGCTTTGCCCACGTTAACAATATCAACCGCCTGCAACGGGTGAAAATGGATGCCACCAAAGCGCTGAGCGTATCGGTCATTCAAATTCTTGCTGCCTCATCTATGGCGGTGATCTTAGTGCTTATCTCCATGCCCAGCATGCTTAACTCAATTACTTCTGGAACCTTTGTCAGCCTGATCTCGTCGATGATGCTGATGCTACGCCCGCTGAAGCAGCTATCCAATGTTAACAGCGAGCTGCAACGTGGTATCGCCGCTGCGCAAAGTATCTTCACCGTGCTTGATACCGAACAGGAAAAAGACACCGGCACGCAAGTACTAGAAAAAGCCAAAGGGCATATTCAAATTACCGACTTGACCTTCCATTACCCCGATGTCGCAGAGCCGGTATTAAAGTCATTGTCACTGGATATTACTCCGGGGCAAAATATCGCCCTGGTCGGGCGTTCGGGCTCGGGTAAGTCGACGCTGTCGAACCTATTACCGCGTTACTATGACGTCGACCCGGCATCGGCGATTAAACTCGATGGTATTGCCACCAATGAGTTGACTCTGGCGAGCCTGCGTCAACAGTTTGCTATTGTCTCGCAACAGGTGGTGCTCTTTAACGATACTATTGCTAACAATATTATGTATGGCTTGGCACAACCGCTGAGCGAACAAGCCCTTATCGAAGTAGCCAAAAAAGCACATGTGTGGGAGTTTGTTAAAGACTTGCCGCAAGGCTTAAATACCATGATTGGTGAAGACGGTGTCATGCTCTCCGGGGGTCAGCGCCAGCGTATTGCCATTGCCAGGGCTCTGGTTAAAGATGCACCGATACTGATCCTCGATGAGGCCACCTCAGCACTCGATACCGAGTCGGAAAAGTTAATCCAGCAAGCGCTTGAGTCGCTGATGAAAGACAAAACCGCGATTATTATCGCCCACCGTTTGTCGACCATAGAGCAAGTAGATTGCATATATGTGCTCGACCATGGACAAATTATTGAACAGGGCACCCATGGCGAACTGTTAAATGCCAACGGTACCTATGCGGCGCTGGCAAAAATGCAGCAAGGCGAGGGGCAATGAGTCGCGCCGATAACGGCATCGGCGCTGCGATAGAGCGCTCTTGGTTTCGCCGACTGAGCCTGATTACGGTGCTGTTATTGCCGTTAACGGCCTTATACTGGTTGGTTAGTCATGCTCGTCGCCTTGGCTATCGTTTGGGCCTATTCACGGCCTATCGGGCGCCAGTACCAGTGATTGTCGTGGGTAATATCAGTGTGGGTGGTAATGGTAAAACGCCCATGACACTCTATCTGGCCGAGCTGCTGCAGCAACGCGGTAAGCGCGTTGGTATTATTTCCCGTGGCTATGGCAGCCACCCACCAGAGACGCCCTTTGTGGTCACAGCGGACACCGAGCCCCATCAAGGCGGCGATGAGCCGGTGCTACTGGCCAAACGCAGCGGATGTGCGGTGGTGATTGGCGGCGATCGCAAGACCAGTATAGAAAAATTGCTGGCGCAACACAGTGTCGATGTCATTCTCAGCGATGATGGTCTGCAGCATTACGCGCTAGAGCGCGATATCGAATTATGTATAGTCGATGCCGCGCGGCGCTTTGGCAATGGCTTACTGCTCCCCGCAGGGCCGTTGCGCGAGGGTCAAGGGCGGCTAAAGTCTGTCGATTTGGTGATCTATAATGGTGAGCAAGCAGGACAAGCCAGTTATCAGTTAGCCTCATCCGGGCTTTATGGGGTTGCCGATGAGCAGCCGCTATCGCCCCCTTTTGCAAAGGGCGTCGCCATCAGTGCGATTGGCAATCCGGAGCGCTTTGAGCAGAGCCTGCAAGCAATTGGCGTGGCTATTAGTGAAGCCGTGCATTATCGTGACCATCACCATTATCAAGCATCGGATTTAACCCAGTTTGGCGAACAGGCTGTCTATATGACAGAGAAAGATGCGGTAAAATGTCGTACTTTCGCTCACCGGCAGTGTTATTATTTACGCGTAGATGCCAAGGCCAATCAGGTTTTGGAAACTCAATTAACAACTATTTTAAAACGTAAAGGGGTGCTGTAAATGGCGTTCGATACTAAGCTCTTAGAAATTATTGCCTGCCCAGTTTGTAAGGGAAAGTTGCGCTACGATAAAGACAATCAAGAACTCATTAGTACCGCTGCGAAACTGGCTTACCCAATTCGTGATGACATTCCGGTACTGTTGGAAAACGAAGCGCGAGAGTTGAGCAGTGACGAGGTTGAGCAGTGGAATTCGTAGTTATTATTCCCGCACGCTATGCCTCTACACGCTTACCAGGCAAACCGCTGGCTGATATAGCCGGCAAGCCAATGATTCAGCACGTCTATGAGCGTGCGGTGTTATCTGGCGCGACGGCGGTTTATGTGGCCACCGATCACGTTGATGTGGCGACCGTGTGCGAGGGCTTCGGTGCCCCCGTGGTGATGACCCGGGAAGACCACCAATCCGGCACAGAGCGTTTAGCCGAAGTCGTAGCTAAGCTAGCGTTAGATGACGATACACTGGTGGTTAATGTGCAAGGCGATGAGCCGCTACTAGCGCCAGAAAATGTCGCCCAAGTGGCGCAATTGCTCAGTGGTAACGACGCCCCGATGGCGACCCTGTCGACGGCGATTATAGACCGCGAAGAGGCGCTCAATCCCAATGCAGTGAAGGTGGTGAGTAATACTGCACAGCAAGCACTTTATTTCTCCCGCGCGCCGATCCCTTATCATCGCGATGCATTACTAACAAAAAGCTGTGAGTTAGACATTCGCCACATGCAACGCCATATCGGTATCTATGCCTATCGCGCAGGTTTTATTAATGAGTATATCGGCTTGGCGCCATCGCCTTTAGAGCAACTGGAGTCGCTGGAGCAATTACGTGTGCTTTATCATGGCTTCACCATTAACGTGGCCGAAGCCAAACAGGTGCCCGCTGCGGGAGTGGATACCGAAGAAGACCTAGCGCGAGTGATAAGCGCACTTCAATGAGTACCCTCACAGTCATCAATGATGACAGCGATTTCACCGTTGTATATAAACCGGCGGGGATGGATTTTCACTCGCAGGATAACGAGCCGGGGCTGGTGGCCATAGCCCAGCAGCAATTGGACACTAAGTTCTACCCCGTACATCGCCTTGATAAGGTGACCTCAGGTTTAGTGCTGCTACCAAAAAGCAGCGCGGTGGCGGCCACATTCACGGCGATGTTCAGTGCCCACGAGGTAGATAAATTCTATATGGCGCTCTGTACGGCAAAACCGAAAAAGAAGCAGGGGTGGATCAAAGGTGACATGGGCAAAGCCCGGCGCGGCGCTTTTAAGCTACTAAAAACCCAAGAAAACCCGGCCATTACCCGATTTTATAGCTACTCGCTGGCACCGGGACTAAGGGGCATGGTGTTAAAGCCTTTCAGTGGCAAAACACATCAGCTCCGTGTTGCCATGAAGTCATTATCGGCACCGATTCTGGGCGATACCCTGTATGGCGCCGAGGCCAGCGATCGCACCTATTTACATGCGTACGCGCTGCGTTTTCAATATCGCGACCAGCATTATTGTTTTTGTGCGCCGATGCAAGAAGGACAGCATGCAGCGCAGTTAAATACACTTTTAAGCTTTTGTGACAACCAACCTTGGCAGTTAAATTGGTAGAGACAATGACACAAGATGATTATCAACTTCGCTTCGGTGGTATCAGCCGCCTTTACGGACAACAGCAAACCCAATGGCTGCAGCAGGCGCATTTCTGTGTCATCGGCATTGGCGGGGTCGGCAGTTGGGTAGCCGAGGCGCTGGCGCGTACCGGAGTAGGGCAGCTCACCCTTATCGACCTCGATGATATATGCGTTACCAACAGTAACCGGCAAATTCATGCGCATTCGCAATCGGTGGGCGAAGCCAAAGTGGAAGCTATGAAAGCGCGTTGCCTGCTTATCAATCCACAGATCACCGTGCATGTGATTGATGATTTCATCACTATGGATAACATTCGCGAACACATTCAAGGCTTTGACTACGTCATCGATGCCATTGATGCGGTGAAGGAAAAGGCGGCCTTGATTGCCCATTGCAAACGCAATAAGTTACCTATTATCACCACCGGCGGCGCGGGAGGGCAAACCGACCCGAGTGAGATAAAATTTGGCGATGTCGCCAAAACCACCCACGATCCGTTATTGGCCAAGGTTCGCTATTTACTGCGCAAACAATATAATTTTAGCAACAATCCGAAGCGTAAGTTTGATGTCGATTGTGTGTATTCCACCGAGCAGTTGGTCTATCCCGATGGCCATGGGCAGGTATGTCGAGCTAAGCAAGGGGCCGATTCAACGATGAATATGGACTGTGCTAATGGCTTTGGATCGGCAACCATGGTGACCGGCAGCTTTGGCTTTTTCGCAGCGGCTAAAGCAGTGCGCAAATACTTAAATAAGCGCCAACGTTTGAGTGAGCAAAGCCAGGGTTAACAGTGGCTTTTGGCAAATTGGTTAATCGCGCTGACAATGGCGCGAATGCCGTTACCGCGCGAGGGACTGAGGTGGCGCATCAAACCTAACTCCTCGAACTCTTGCTCGGCGTCAAGGGCCGCTGCTTGTTGCGGGGTTTTACCGTTGTACATCATGAGAATCAACGCCAGTAATCCTTTAACAATGCGAGTGTCGGAGTCGGCCACCACAACCAGCTTATCTTCTTGGGGAGTGAAGTCGATATACAACCAGACATTACTTTCACAACCGGAAACCTTAGCTTCATCGACTTTTAGCTCATTGGCAAGGACTGGCAAGCTTTTTCCCAACAGCATCAACTCACGATAACGTTGTTGCCAGCCGTGAAGGGCTTGAAAAGCCTGTTTTAGCTCAGGGTAATTGCTATAACTCATGGTGCCATCATCTCCAAGGTATTACGTAGCGCACTGATAAAGTGGTCGATTTCTTCAAAGGTATTGTAGAACGCCAAGCTGACTCTCACCGTACCATTCACCCCTAACGCATGCATTAACGGCTGCGCGCAGTGGTGGCCATGGCGCAGGGCAATGCCTTCCATATCGAGTAAGGTGGCAATGTCATAGGGGTGCTCAGATTGTACATAAAAGCTGACGGTACCGACATTATGCTGCATGTCGCCAAGCAAGGACACCGATTCAATTTCGCTTAAGTGCGCCACTAAATACTGCATTAGGCTACGCTCGTGCGCTGCTAGGGCGGCGCTATCGAGGTTATTTAAATACTCAATGGCGGCGGCAAAGCCAAGCACCGCACTGATATTCGGTGTGCCGGTTTCAAACTTACTCGGGGGCGGGTTAAATTCGGTATGCTCAATACGCACCTTGGCGACCATTTCGCCGCCGGTTTGAAAAACATCGAGTTGCTGAAGACAACTAAAGCGCCCGAACAATCCGCCAAGGCCGGTAGGGCCGAGACATTTATGTGCCGAAAACACGAAAAAGTCGCAGACCAAGTCGGCCATTTGCGGGCGCAAATGTAGCAGCGACTGGGCACCATCAACCAAGGTCCAAGCACCTTGTTGCTTGGCCTGACTGAGTAGCGCTTTAACGGGGTTAATATTGCCAAGGGCATTTGAAACATGGGCCAGGGCAAATACCTTGGGTCGATACTGGGCAATCATATGCTCCGCTTGAGCAATATCGAGTAGACCTGCGGGGGTGACCGGTACGGCCATCAATGTTGCACCGGTGCGCTTCGCTAGCTGCTGCCACGGGACGATGTTGGCGTGGTGCTCAAGTTCGGTTATTAAAATCACGTCTTTGGGTTGTAACTGCGCCGTCAGCCCATAGGCAACCAGGTTAATGGCCTCGGTGGCCCCTTTGGTCCATACCAGTTCGTTATGTTGACAGCCGATAAATTCGGCCACTTGCTGGCGTGCGTGCTCATAACGGCTGGTTGCTTGCTGACTTAATTGGTGTGCGCCGCGATGCACGTTGGCGTTTTCCTGGCTGTAAAAGCGCGTCAAGGTGTCAATCACACAGCGTGGTTTGTGCGCCGTTGCGGCCGAATCAAAATAAACACGTTCGGTGTCACCATGTTGAGTCAGGGCAGGGAAATCTTGGCGTATTGCGTCTATATCAAACATGGTTAGTAAAGCTGGCTGTACAAATGCCGCCATTGTAGAGAACTAGGCTGAAATGGCAATAAAAAAGGCCGCTTGGGAGCGACCTTTTTCAACTCTAAAACGCGTTGCTTAGCGCTTGTCTTGAGCGACGTAATCGCGCTTCGTTGCGCCTTTGTATAGCTGACGTGGACGGCTGATCTTGTGACCAGGCTGAGACAGCATTTCATCCCAGTGCGAGATCCAACCGACAGTACGCGACATAGCGAAAATAACGGTGAACATGCTGGTTGGGATGCCAATCGCCTTAAGGATGATACCTGAGTAGAAGTCTACGTTCGGGTATAGTTTCTTCTCAACGAAGTAAGGGTCTTCAAGAGCAATTTGCTCTAAGCGCATAGCAACATCTAGAAGAGGATCTTCGATGTTTAGCTCTTTCAATACTTCGTGGCAGGTGTCACGCATTACCGTGGCACGTGGGTCGAAGTTTTTGTAAACACGGTGCCCGAAGCCCATTAGGCGGAACGGGTCGTTCTTATCTTTCGCTTTAGCGATGTATTCGTCGATGCGATCAACTGAGCCAATCTCTTGCAGCATGTTCAAACATGCTTCGTTGGCACCACCGTGCGCAGGGCCCCAAAGTGATGCGATACCCGCTGCGATACATGCATAAGGGTTAGCACCAGATGAGCCAGCAATACGTACCGTTGAAGTTGATGCGTTCTGCTCGTGGTCAGCGTGCAACATGAAGATACGGTCCATGGCTTTAGCAAGCACAGGATTTACTTGGTAATCTTCAGAAGGCACTGAGAACATCATGTGTAAGAAGTTCTCTGCGTAGCTCAGGTCGTTACGTGGGTAAACGAATGGTTGACCAATGGTGTACTTGTACGCCATCGCTGCGATAGTCGGCAGTTTCGCAACTAGGCGAGTGGCACTGCGCTTACGCTGCGCTGGGTCTGAGATGTCTAAGTCTTGGTGATAGAAAGAAGACATGGCACCAACCACACCACATAGCATCGCCATTGGGTGAGCATCAACGCGGAAACCTTGGAAGAAGGCCGCCACTTTCTCGTGCACCATGGTGCTTAGAGTGATTGACTTAGAGAATTCTTCAAGCTCTGCTTCTGACGGTAATTCACCGTTAAGCAGTAAGTAGCAAAGTTCGACGTAGTTAGATTGTTCAGCAAGCTGATCAATGGGGTAACCACGGTGTAGCAATACGCCTTTACCACCATCGATGTAGGTGATAGATGAGTCACAAGAGCCAGTCGACATGAACCCTGGGTCGTAGGTGAAGTAGCCGTGTGCGCCTAAGGTACGGACGTCGATAACGTCTTGACCCGCAGTACCTTCGTAAATGGGAAGTTCAATCGGGTCTTGTCCATCAATATGGACAGTGGCTTTCTTATCTGCCATCTAATTATCTCCTATAAGAATAACAAGCTAAAGCTGTTATGCGTGATACTAATGTTAAGCAAATTCCGATCATTCTAACGTACAAGAGGGGTAGAAAGTCAATTTTAATGCATTTGTGTATAATAAATATTCTGCAAAGATTAAATATTATACCAATGGCTAATTCGCAAACCTCCGTGACTAAACAAGAATTGTAATATCCGCTGCAGACTTATATACTGTCAGGGGTTCAATACCGTAACGTCTTTGAGTAAACCGTTTATTACAAACACGTGAAATTTCGCTTTAAAATTGAACAAATAAAGTGATCTTTTTTCGCGTCTGTGGGTTTATTTATGTGAGCGCATTTATGCAGTGATTGCATAAATGGTTATAACAACAATGTAGATGGCTCTATTTATCAATGTGAGCAAGATGGGCAAGTAACTGTGAAAAAGCAAAGACCTGTAAATCTCGATCTAACGACCATCTCTATGCCAGCAACGGCCAAAGCATCAATTCTGCACCGCGTCACCGGTGTCGCAATGTTCTTTGCCTTGACCTTTGTTATCTGGGCATGGGCTGTGTCACTGTCTTCTCCGGAAGGATTTGAATTTGTCAAAAGCCTGTTAACCGGGTTTGTTGCCAAATTTATCGCCTGGGGTACCCTCACCGTTCTCTCGTATCACTTCATCGCAGGTGTACGCCACTTAATCCAAGACTTGGGTCCGTGGAAAGAATTAGATTCAGGCAATGCAACCGCTAAAATCGGCTTTGTATTGTGGGTGATTGTTGCCGTATTGGCGGGAGTTTGGCTATGGTCTTAAATCAAGCATCTTTAAAGCGTGATGGTGTTCAGGATTTCGTATCGCTACGAGCGACGGCACTTATCATCAGCTCTTATGCACTATTTATTATTGGTTATCTGCTATGCACTCCAGCATTAACCTATGAAGCATGGTCGGGGTTATTCGGTAACTTCGCGATGAAGGTATACACCCTAATCGCCCTTGCGTGCATTATGGTGCACGCACGCATCGGCCTATGGCAGGTGCTAACCGACTATGTAAAGAACGCCAAACTACGCGCGTTTCTTGGCTTCGTATTAAACCTTATGGCCCTATCTTACGTAGTAGTTGGCCTGTTTGTTCTATGGGGTGTTTAAGTGAAATATTCAGTTCGCGAATTTGACGCAGTAGTGGTTGGCGCTGGCGGTGCGGGTATGCGCGCAGCCTTAGCAATCACTGAATCAGGCAAGTCTTGTGCGCTTATTTCCAAGGTTTTCCCAACCCGCTCACACACCGTGTCGGCTCAGGGTGGTATTACCGTAGCACTAGGTAACTCGCACGAGGATAACTGGGAATGGCACATGTACGATACCGTTAAGGGCTCCGATTATATCGGTGACCAAGACGCCATCGAGTACATGTGTAAAACTGGCCCAGAGGCAATCACCGAGCTTGAAAACATGGGCTTGCCATTCTCACGCTTTGAGAACGGCCGCGTATACCAGCGCCCATTCGGTGGTCAGTCGAAAAACTTCGGCGGCGAGCAAGCAGCGCGTACAGCTGCTGCTGCGGACCGTACTGGTCACGCCTTGCTGCACTGCTTATATCAGCAAAACGTAAAGAACAAAACCAATGTATATTCTGAGTGGTATGCACTGGACCTTGTTAAAAACGACGACGGCGCGGTAGTGGGTTGTACAGCTATCGACATCGAGTCTGGTGAAGTGGTTTACTTCAAATCGAAAGTTGTTGTGCTTGCCACCGGTGGTGCAGGGCGTATTTATGCCTCGACCACTAACGCGCACATCAACACGGGTGACGGCGTGGGTATGGCCACACGTGCTGGCGTAGCCATGCAAGACATGGAAATGTGGCAGTTCCACCCAACCGGGATCGCCGGTGCCGGAACCCTGGTAACCGAAGGTTGCCGTGGTGAAGGGGGTTATCTTCTGAACAAAGATGGCGAGCGCTTCATGGAGCGTTATGCGCCTAATGCCAAAGACTTAGCGTCACGTGACGTAGTTGCCCGTTCAATGATGACCGAAATCCGCGAAGGTCGTGGTTGTGAAGGTCCATGGGGCCCGCATATTAAACTGAAACTGGATCATCTTGGTGAGGAAACGCTAAATCTACGTCTCCCTGGCGTATGTGACCTAGCTAAAACCTTTGCTCACGTTGACCCAGCGAAAGAGCCAATTCCAGTTATTCCAACCTGTCACTACATGATGGGTGGTGTACCAACTAATGTGAACGGCCAAGTGCTAAGCGTTGATGCCCAAGGCAACGACACGCTTGTTGAAGGTCTATTCGCAGTCGGTGAAATCGCTTGTGTATCTGTACACGGTGCTAACCGCCTAGGTGGTAATTCTCTACTTGATTTGGTTGTATTTGGTCGTGCAGCAGGTAACTACCTAGGTGTTTACTTGAACGATTACCAAGCGCAACGTGATGCTTCAAGCGACAACATTGAAGGTGCATTGGCACGTTTCAACCGTTGGGAAACATCAAAAGAAGGCCAGGGCGAAGACCCAGTGCAAATCAAAAAAGACCTACAGCAATGTATGCAGCTTAACTTCTCGGTATTCCGTGAAGGTGATTCAATGGCAACGGGTCTTAAAGAGCTAAAAGAAATTCGCGAGCGTCTTCAGCATGCCCGCTTGGACGACAAGTCAAGCGAGTTCAACACTCAACGCATCGAGTGTTTAGAGCTTGATAACTTGATGGAAACAGCTTACTCAACAGCGGTTGCTGCGAATTTCCGTACTGAGAGCCGTGGTGCACACTCGCGCTTCGACTACCCGGACCGTGATGACGAAAATTGGCTGTGCCACAGTGTTTACAACCCTGAGACAGAAGAAATGTCTAAGCGTGATGTAAACTATGCACCTAAGCTTCGTGAAGCGTTCCCACCTAAAGCTCGTACTTACTAGGAGAGATGACGATGGCAACTTTAGAATTATCTGTTTATCGTTACAATCCAGACGTGGATGATGCGCCATTCATGAAAGACTACACCCTTGAGGTGGAAGAAGGTCGTGACATGATGGTGCTTGACGCACTGCTGATGTTAAAAGAGCAAGATCCAAGCCTGGCATTTCGTCGTTCCTGCCGTGAAGGGGTATGTGGCTCCGATGGTGTGAACATGAATGGTAAAAATGGCCTTGCCTGTATTACGCCAATTTCTGCATTGCAGACAAACGGCAAGGGCAAGGTAGTGATTCGTCCACTACCGGGTTTACCGGTTATTCGTGACCTTGTAATCGACATGTCGCAATTCTACACTCAGTACGAGAAAGTGAAGCCGTATCTCATTAATGATACGCCTCCAGCGGGTGAGCGTTTGCAGTCGATTGAAGATCGTGAAAAGCTAGATGGGCTATACGAATGTATTCTTTGTGCATGTTGTTCAACATCATGTCCAAGCTTCTGGTGGAATCCAGACAAATTTATCGGCCCGGCCGGCCTATTACACGCTTACCGCTTCTTAGCGGACAGCCGAGATACCGCCACCGATGAGCGCTTGGCAGATTTAGACGATGCATTCAGCGTATTCCGTTGTCACAATATCATGAACTGTGTCAATGTATGTCCGAAAGGTTTGAATCCGACCAAAGCGATTGGGCAAATCAAATCAATGCTTCTTAATCGTTCCGTTTAAGGGCATAATAGAACTAAGAATGGCTGGACGTCTGTCTGGCCATTCTTCGATCACTTACTTGAGTTTTAAGTAAGTCAGACAATGTAAATTCTGCGCTAGATAAAAGGGCTTATAAATGCACGATGGTGTGATGAAGGCATGGCTAGAGTCTTCTCATCTGTACGGCGGTAACGTTGCCTATGTTGAGGAGCTTTATGAAGCATATCTTGATGATGTGACTTCAGTGCCAGAAGAATGGCGTGAAGTGTTCGAGCAACTTCCCAAAGTGGAAGGGGTGGATGTAGAAACTAAGCATTCACAAGTAAGAGCTGAATTCGCCAAGCTGGCAAAAAATAAACATCGCGAAGTAGTTGTTGCAGAAGGTGGTCAGGGTGACCCCAAACAGATCAAAGTATTGCAACTGATAAATGCTTTTCGATTCCGTGGTCACCAAAACGCGAATCTTGACCCACTCGGGATTTGGAAACGTGAACGCGTTCGCGATTTGGAGTTAGACTTCCACGGTCTTTCTGAAGACGATTTTGACACTGAGTTTTATGTAGGTTCGTTTGCCGCCGGCGGCGAAATGATGAAACTGGGTGACTTATACAAAGCATTGAAGGCAACCTATTGTGGTTCCATCGGTGCCGAGTACATGCACATCACATCTACCGAAGAAAAACGTTGGCTACAGCAACGCTTAGAATCGGTTCAAGCACGCCCTCAATTCGATAGCAAAACCAAGCAGCGCATTCTTAAAGGCTTGATTGCGGCCGATGGTCTTGAAAAATACCTAGGCTCGAAATTCCCAGGTGCCAAACGCTTCTCATTGGAAGGTGGCGACGCCTTAGTGCCAATGCTTAAAGAGCTTATTCACCGCGCTGGTGAAAGTGGCCAACAAGAAGCGGTGATTGGTATGGCCCACCGTGGTCGTCTCAATGTGTTAGTGAACGTACTAGGTAAAAACCCATCGGCGCTGTTCGATGAGTTTGCTGGTAAACATGATGACACGCTGGGCTCTGGTGACGTGAAGTACCATATGGGTTACTCATCAGACTTCGCCACCGAAGGTGGCAGCGTACACATGGCCTTGGCATTTAACCCCTCACACCTAGAGATTGTTAATCCAGTGGTGATGGGCTCGGTACGCGCGCGTCTTGACCGTTTAGAATGTGAAAGTGGCTCAAAAGCACTGCCTATCACCATCCACGGTGACTCGGCCATCGCCGGTCAGGGGTGTGTGCAAGAAACCTTCAACATGTCGCAAACTAATGCCTTTAAAGTAGGCGGCAGTGTGCGCATCGTGGTCAATAACCAAGTTGGTTTCACCACGTCTAAGCAAGACGACACACGTTCTACCGATTACTGTACCGACATTGCTAAAATGGTGCAGTCACCGATTTTCCACGTTAACTCCGACGACCCTGAAGCGGTTGCCTTAGTGACGCAAATTGCACTTGATTTCCGTAATCAGTTCAAACGCGACGTGGTTATTGATTTAGTGTGTTACCGCCGTCATGGACACAACGAAGCGGATGAGCCAAGCGCCACGCAACCGTTGATGTACAAAAAGATCAAAAAGCACCCAGTGCCGCGCCAAATCTATGCTGATCAGCTGGTTAGCGAAGGTGTCTTGAGTGAAAAAGAGATTAAGAAACTTGCTGATGATTACCGCAATGGCCTAGACGAAGGCAACTGCGTGGTTGAAGAAATCGAGCCAGAAACTAAGCACTCTTCTGATTGGTCGAAATTCGTCGGTCACGATTGGGATACCGAGTATGAAACTCATATTCCTGTTGAAAAGCTTAAAGAGCTTGGCGAGAAGGTGGCTTCTTATCCAGAAGAGCACAAAGCGCAATCTCGGGTTAAGAAGATTTACGATGACCGCAAAGCGATGGCCGCCGGCGAGAAAAAACTCGACTGGGGTATGGCTGAGACCCTTGCATATGCCACTATGGTTGAGCAGGGCACAGACATTCGTCTAACCGGCCAAGATTCAGGCCGTGGTACCTTCTTCCACCGTCATGCTGTGGTGCATAATCAAGAAGATGCATCCACCTATTTACCGCTGCAACACATCAAAGAAGACCAGGGTAAATTTGAAGTGTACGACTCGGTGCTCTCGGAAGAAGCCGTGCTTGCATTTGAATATGGTTACGCCACCGCCGAGCCAACATCACTGGTGATGTGGGAAGCGCAGTTTGGTGATTTCGCCAATGGTGCGCAGGTAGTATTTGACCAATTCCTGAGCTCAGGCGAACAAAAATGGGGCCGTTTATGTGGCCTAACCTGTTTGCTACCTCATGGCTACGAAGGTCAAGGCCCAGAGCACAGCTCAGCGCGCCTAGAGCGTTTCTTGCAGCTATGTGCAGACCACAACATGCAAGTGTGTGTGCCGTCGACACCAGCGCAGGTCTACGCTATGTTGCGTCGTCAATCAGTGCGTCCGCTGCGTCGTCCACTGATTGTTATGACCCCGAAATCATTGTTGCGTCACCCGTTAGCCGTTTCTACGCTAGAAGAGTTATCTGAAGGCGTATTCCACAATATGATCGACGAAATCGATGATATTGATGCTAAAAACGTTGAGCGCGTGGTGTTCTGTAGCGGTAAAGTTTACTACGAGCTGCTGCAAGAGCGTCGTAAGCAAGAGCTGGATAACATCGCCATTGTGCGTGTTGAGCAGCTTTACCCATTCCCGCATCAGGAAATGGCTGACATTATCGAACGCTACAGCCATGTGAAAGATTTCGTATGGTGTCAGGAAGAGCCACAAAACCAGGGTGCATGGTACTGCTCGCAGCACCACTTCTGGCAGGCAATTCCACAAGGTGCAAACCTAACTTATGCAGGACGTAACGCGTCCGCGTCACCGGCATGTGGTTACATGTCAGTACATACTAAAGAACAACAAGCGTTAGTCGCTGACGCGCTTACCATTAAAAAATAAGGGATAAGAGATGACCACAGAAATCAAGGTTCCTGTTCTTCCTGAGTCAGTTGCAGACGCCACCGTTGCAACTTGGCATGTCAGTGTTGGCGACAAAGTAAGTCGTGACCAGAACCTCGTAGACATCGAAACCGATAAAGTCGTACTTGAAGTAGCGGCGCCGGCAGACGGTGTGATCAGCGAGATTAAAGAGCAAGAAGGCGCAACGGTACTTGCTGAGCAAGTGCTAGCCATTGTTGGCGAAGCCGACGATGCGCCTGCTGCTGATGAGAACAGCAGCGACGATAACGCTAAAAGTGAAGAAAAAGCTGATTCAGCACCAGCCAAAGACAGCGGTGCTTCAGAAGGTAAAGAAGTGGATATTAAAGTACCTGTACTTCCTGAATCTGTTGCCGATGCCACCATCGCAACATGGCATGTTCAACCAGGTGAAGCGGTCAGCCGCGACCAGAACTTGGTTGATATTGAAACTGACAAAGTTGTACTTGAAGTGGTAGCCCCGGATGACGGTGTCATGGGCGAGCACGTTCACGGTGAAGGCGATACGGTCACAGCCGAGCAAGTTATCGGTAAAGTGAAAGTAGGCGCTAAAGCTGCTGGCGGTAGCAAAGAAGAGTCTGCTCCGGCTGCCGAGCAAAGTGGTGATGGCAGTGCCAGTGATGCATTGACTCCCTCAGTACGCCGCCTCATTGCTGAAAAAGGCCTAGATGCGTCAAAAATCAAAGGTTCAGGCAAAAACGGTCGTGTTACTAAAGAAGACGTAGACAAGTTCCTTAAGCAAGCGCCGGCTAAGCAAGAAAGCAAAGCCGATGATGCTCAGTCAGCGCCTGTGGGTAACCGCACGCAAAAACGTGTACCTATGACACGTCTTCGTAAGACCATCGCTAACCGCCTACTTGAAGCGAAAAACTCAACGGCGATGTTGACCACCTTTAACGAAGTGAACATGAAGCCAATCATGGACCTTCGTAAGCAATACAAAGACGCCTTTGAAGAGCGCCACGGTATCCGTTTAGGCTTCATGTCGTTCTATGTTAAAGCGGTAGTAGAAGCGCTTAAACGCTTCCCAGATGTGAACGCATCAATCGATGGCGACGACATCGTTTATCACAACTACTTCGATATCAGCATTGCGGTATCAACACCGCGTGGCTTGGTAACGCCAGTACTACGCGATTGTGACAAGCTGTCGGTTGCAGAAATCGAAGCCGGTATTCGTGAGCTAGCGCTTAAAGGCCGTGATGGTAAGCTAACGGTTGAAGACATGACCGGTGGTAACTTTACTATCACCAACGGTGGTGTATTTGGCTCACTATTATCAACGCCAATCATCAACTTGCCACAGTCTTCAATCTTGGGTATGCACAAAATCCAAGAGCGTCCTATGGCGGTGAATGGCAAAGTTGAGATTCTACCTATGATGTATTTGGCCCTGTCTTATGACCACCGCCAAATCGATGGTAAAGAGTCTGTTGGCTTCTTAGTGACCATTAAAGAGATGTTAGAAGATCCAACACGTCTTCTACTTGATGTATAAACATCGAGAATGAATAAAAATTAAGCTGTGGCCCGCGCCGCAGCTTTTTTTTGCCGCCTTTAGTCCCACTAGGGTTTTCAAGCATAGCCATGGGATCTATACTAGGTGCGCAATTTGGGATGGTTGGGTAAATTGCATATTTATTCAGCTCTTTTAGTACAAAAAATTGGATAAAGCATCATGAATTTGCATGAGTATCAGGCAAAACAACTTTTTGCCGAATATGGTTTACCAGTTTCTGAAGGTTACGCATGTGACACACCTCAAGAAGCTGCTGAAGCTGCTGATAAAATCGGCGGTGATAAATGGGTTGTTAAATGTCAGGTTCACGCCGGTGGCCGTGGTAAAGCGGGCGGTGTAAAACTTGCTGACAGCAAACAAGAAATCAAAGAGTTTGCACAGAACTGGCTAGGTAAAAACCTAGTAACTTTCCAAACTGACGAAAATGGTCAGCCTGTTGCAAAGATCCTTGTTGAAAGCTGCACTGACATTGCAAACGAACTCTACCTTGGTGCTGTTGTCGACCGCGCTTCACGTAAAGTTGTTTTCATGGCGTCTACCGAAGGCGGTGTTGAAATCGAAACTGTTGCTGAAGAAACGCCAGAGCTTATCCACAAAGCTGAGATCGACCCACTTGTAGGTCCTCAGGCTTACCAAGGCCGTGAGCTTGCTTTCAAACTTGGCTTGAACCCAACTCAACTTAAGCAGTTCGTTAAGATCTTCATGGGTCTTGGCAACATGTTTATCGATCACGATTTCGCGCTACTTGAAATCAACCCACTGGTTATCACTGACGAAGGCAACCTACACTGCCTAGACGGTAAAATCGGTGTTGATGGCAACGCACTATATCGTCAGCCTAAAATCCGCGCGATGCACGATCCTTCGCAAGAAGACGAGCGTGAAGCACACGCAGCACAGTGGGAACTAAACTACGTAGCGCTAGACGGTACTGTAGGCTGCATGGTAAATGGTGCGGGTCTTGCGATGGGTACTATGGACATCGTTAACCTACACGGCGGCAAGCCAGCTAACTTCCTAGATGTGGGCGGCGGTGCAACTAAAGAGCGCGTTGCTGAAGCATTTAAGATCATCCTTTCTGATGACAATGTTAAAGCAGTACTTGTTAACATCTTCGGCGGTATCGTACGTTGTGACATGATCGCAGAAGGTATTATCGGTGCGGTTAAAGAAGTTGGCGTAAACGTACCTGTAGTTGTACGTCTTGAAGGTACTAACGCTGAACTAGGCCGTGACGTTCTTGCTAACTCAGGTCTAGACATCATTGCTGCAGAATCTCTAACAGACGCAGCTGAAAAAGTTGTTGCTGCTGCGGAGGGCAAATAATGTCTGTACTAATTAATAAAGACACTAAGGTAATCTGCCAAGGTTTCACTGGTGGTCAGGGTACGTTCCACTCTGAGCAAGCAATCGAATACGGTACGCAGATGGTTGGTGGTGTATCACCAGGTAAAGGCGGTCAAACGCACCTAGGTCTGCCGGTATTTAACACTGTACGTGACGCTGTTGAAGAAACAGGCGCAACGGCTTCTGTTATCTACGTACCAGCGCCTTTCTGTAAAGATGCAATCCTAGAAGCGATCGATGCGGGCATCGAGCTAATCGTTTGTATCACTGAAGGTATCCCAACGCTAGACATGGTTGACGTTAAAGTTAAGCTTGATGAAACTGGCGTGCGTATGATTGGTCCTAACTGCCCAGGTGTTATCACTCCGGGTGAGTCTAAGATTGGTATCATGCCTGGTCACATCCACAAGCCTGGTAAAGTAGGCATCGTATCACGTTCTGGTACTTTGACTTATGAAGCCGTTAAGCAAACAACTGACGCTGGCTTTGGTCAATCTTCATGTGTTGGTATCGGTGGTGACCCTATTCCTGGTACTAACTTCATCGACGTACTAGAGATGTTCGAAAAAGATCCGCAAACTGAAGCTATCGTAATGATCGGTGAGATCGGCGGTACAGCTGAAGAAGAAGCGGCTGCGTACATCAAAGACAACGTCACTAAGCCTGTTGTTTCATACATTGCTGGTGTAACTGCACCTCCAGGCAAACGTATGGGTCACGCTGGTGCGATTATCGCTGGTGGTAAAGGTACTGCTGACGAGAAATTTGCAGCCTTAGAAGCAGCGGGCGTACAAACTGTACGTTCACTTGCTGAAATTGGCAACGCACTAAAAGAGAAAACCGGTTGGTAAGCTCTGCTAGTGAGTGACATAAAAACCCGCCTCGAGCGGGTTTTTTTATGGCTGCACTGATGCTCAGTTACAAGTGAGTAGGGCACATGCCAATGGGAATGAGCAGCGGATTTGCGCTTTCTTTTTTTGCCATGCACTGTATCAACCCAGAGTGTGTTATGATGGCAGCGTGATCAGTAAAGAGCATACCTTGAGGCGCCATTGCGCCGACGCTCTTTACTCTTTACGCCTGTGTAGCAAGTCGCTACGCCTTTTTAATTTTTTGGTGATGCAATCGGGTTTAAGCTTGTTTCGCCATGTATACCGAGTTTATATGACCGAACAGCAAGTACCATCAGCAAACAACACCATCAAAACCGAAGACACCATCCAATTCAGTGACTTAAAACTACAACCTAAACTACTTCAAGCGATTGAACGCCAAGGCTACCAGCATCCTTCACCAATACAGGCGCAAGGCATTCCTGCGGTGTTATCCGGCCACGACGTGATGGCCGCAGCGCAAACCGGCACCGGTAAAACGGCGGGTTTTACCTTGCCGATGCTAGAAATATTAAGTAAAGGGCAGCGTGCTCGCGGTAATAACGTGCGAGCTTTAGTGCTTGCTCCTACCCGTGAGCTGGCCGCTCAGGTCGGCGCCAGTGTCGCTACGTATGGTAAAGAGTTAGCGCTGAGCTATTGCGTGGCCTTTGGCGGCGTTAAAATTAACCCGCAAATGATGCAACTGCGTCGCGGGGCCGATATCCTCGTGGCCACGCCCGGACGGTTAATGGATTTGTATCAGCAAAATGCCATTAAATTTGAGCAACTAGAAATGCTGGTGCTTGATGAAGCCGACCGCATGTTAGATATGGGCTTTATCCACGATATTCGCCGCATTATTAAGTTATTGCCGCCGAAACGACAAAACCTCCTGTACTCGGCGACCTTCTCGGACGAGATCCGTGAATTGGCGAAAACCATAGTCTACCAGCCGCTAGAGATTTCTGTGGTGCCTGCCAATACCACGGCAAAAACCATAGAGCAGTGGGTTTACCCAGTGGATAAATCGCGTAAAACAGCGCTGCTAAGTCATTTAATTAAAGAAAATGATTGGCAGCAGGTGTTGGTGTTTAGCCGCACCAAGCATGGCGCGAATCGCATTGCCACTAATTTGGAAAAGCGTGGCATTCACTCTGCCGCGATTCATGGCAACAAGAGCCAAGGCGCCAGAACCAAAGCGTTGGCCGGATTTAAAGACGGCAGTATTAAAGTTCTGGTGGCCACCGATATCGCCGCGCGCGGCATTGATATTGACCAGCTTCCTTGTGTGATCAACTTTGACTTGCCCAATGTTGCCGAAGACTATGTTCACCGTATCGGACGAACCGGTCGGGCAGGGGCCTCAGGATTGGCTATCTCATTTGTCACAGCCGATGAAGCAAAAGACTTAAACGGCATTGAAAACCTAATTCAAGAGTTATTGCCACGGCAAACTATCGCGGGCTTTGAGCCCACGAATGAGGTGGCACCAAGCACATTGCGGGCGCCGAAAAAGCCTAAAAAACCCAAAAAGCCGAAAGCAGCCAAAGCCGATCAGCCAGGCAACACCGCTAAGCAAGCAGTGAAAAAGAAGCCTTCGCACGCGAAAAAAGCGGCGAGTGCGCCGCAGCAGGGTAAAGAGCAGGGCGTTGCTAATAAACCCAGAGGGCGCGATAGCGACTCACCCCAAGCGAAAGGCCCGGCAAGAAGAAATAACCGCTGGAGAACACGACGCGCCAAAACCGGCAGCAGCTAGGTTCTAGCACTTATCTAAAAAAAGCGAGACCCTTAGAGGCTCGCTTTTTTGGTTGTATTGCCAAGGCTAGTGTGAACTTTCGGCACGCAGTGGCTAGCTGATGCGGTCGCTACCGCTGCGCTCAGCGGTAAATTTGACGGCTGCAAGGCATTGTTAGATTTCCGGACTTTCAGGTTCAGAACGCTGTTTCGCGTAAGGAGTTAATACTAATCGGAAACACAGCCACCATAAATAGATTGATGGCGCTGAATAATAAGTGCCAGTTGAACCAAGCCCATGTGACACCACATTTCGTAGATTCGCATATGTTCGCTCTTGCAATAAGCCTTTGAGATCCATAATTAGGTCATATCCAAAAAGCTCCAATGCGACCTCATGGTCAAGAATTGCGGATATTCGCAATTCTTCTTGGACACCATGTGTATTGAGCGTTGACACCCTTACACCTGATTGTTTGAGAATATTTCTAAGAGAGTTTTCTAGCAGCGGGATTATGATCGGAAGTGCAACTTCATACTTTCCGTCCAAACCAGCTAGCAGCCCTTGCGCCCACATACGTTCTTGGCCCGGCGCTACAAATGGGTTGTTCGTGGTAAGGGCTTCGAACTCAGTTAACGTAAATGGATGCTCAACTCGAATGATGTCAGATGCTGGCAAGATACAGCCAGCAACAGAAATTTGATGATTCAACGCTGCCGAGCGGTAAAGGTTGTGACTTGAAACTTCGCCTGTGTCGAAGCTGCCTGGAGACTTTGCAATTACCTTGCCCTCGTGGTCCAGATGCGTAGCGCCGAACAAATGCGAAAGTGGGTGCTTCTTTGCAAGCTCCTCAGCCTGTTGCTTTAGTTTCTCGTAGTTAGGCACTGAAGTGATACTAAATGCAAAAACGAAAAGAGCCTCCCGAAAAGGCTTGCCCTCTATGGTTTCCACAGTCTGAGATACGCAATCCGATATATCGAGTGGCTTCTCAAACTTACCCATTTCGTCTAGACTCTGCTTTTGGAACTCCAGTAACTCTGTATAGAGCTCGTCGCGTCGCCCCTTAGAATTTGGAACTGCTTTATATGCTTCAATGGCCTGTTGCATCCAATGGGCAGCGGACATTCCACCACCCAAGCCTTTTGCGTTACTCACATAGGTTTCAGCAAGGGCCGTTTGTGCTGCGTTTGCTGCCTCTTCATTTTTAGCCTTCCGGGCAGCACTTACAGCGAGTTTCCAGTAATTTTCAGCTCTATGGTGATCCCCAACTGATTCTGCGATGTTTGCCGCTGTTTGCGAGGCTTCTAGTAGTTCCTCAGCCTCAGCGGCACCAAAGTCTAGAAGTAGTTGAATAGACCGAGCAGTTATGAACTTTTTGTCCGCTGTGATGTGATTTTGAACCCAAGACAGAAACAATTCTGCTACTGAATCAAACAGCTCAGAATTCTTCTTTCTAAACAATGCCGATAGTCTCAGCGCACGTTCGGCGTACTCGGCACTATGTGTCCAATGTTCTAGATCGAAATATTTGCGGGCACAGTTTATATACTCATTAATTGCTTGTTCCGCATTATCTGGTGAGCGTAGACGCAACCATAAAACATCTAGAACTCTTGCCTTGAGCGCGCTTGATTCAAGGTAGGGATGAGTCTCTTGAAGTAGCGAGAGCTGGTCTTCAGTTAAATCCTCAGGAATAGGTGAGCGGCCCTCAGGAGTTTGCATGAGGGGGCCGAATGGGGAGGCGCTATCTTCACGTTTAGAGTGATATGAAGCGACGGAGGCCAGAACTTTGAGGCAACCTCGAGTCTCCAAGCCAATGGTGGCGTCTTCCGCTTTCTGCCGTAACGTACTCTGATAGTAGACACAGTCGAAATCATCGCATGTTGCGATGATTTCGTTGGCAATGGTGGCTGCTTCTATGTGACTCATAAAACTCTCCAAGGAAATCTAACGCCCGCATAAGGGGCTGATAATTGTTTGCTAAAATGTGAAACGAAGCGGAACCGAGCAAACTATTAGCAATCCCGTGCTTAATGCGCTTGTTATAAGCCTATTCGACAAACTTATAGTTTGCTCTTTTTTCACAAAGTGCGTCCCAAACCTCTTGAGATATTAATTTACTAGCCCAACCATAATATCCCCATGTTTTGGCTAAATCTTCTTGCCAGCAAGCGTCGCATGTTAAAGAGTGATGATGAACACTATTACTTACAATATCTTTGTAAACTTCATGCAATGTACTCGGGTTATTGCAGTAACATTTATATTTTTCGTCTCTTGTCCTTATTTCCAAAGGACCTACAATTCGTTGATAAATTTTAGGGTGTAACTTCTTTAGCCTTTGATTTACCGCATCTAAAACATCAGTGCGCTTTTTATCTATTGCATTGGTTCTTAAATTCAATAGCTCTTTCTCTGTATCATATCGTCCCTGATGGATTCGAGAGATTATTCCGCTCACCTAAACCTCCGAGGCTTATAACAACTTAATATCGAGCGATTGGGTCGTTTTTCTAACGCAATCATTCTCGTTTTTGTCCTAAGACCATTGATAGCAAATTAAACAAGTACTTACCAGCATTGAAGTTAGGCGGTATTGCTCTAAACGTGGATACGACAAAAACGACCCAATGGGTCGTTTTCCTGACTATGGGGGAAACTCAAAGAGTGTGGATGTATAAACAGTTATTTTCGCGTGGGTGAAAGAGGGCATGCCGCCCATGGCCGATAGCTCGTTTTGTACCATGGACGATATAGTTCGCTGCCAGATGGCAGTTATGTTAGTTAAATATCGATTCGCATCTGAACCCCTGATTCACGAACAAAGTCTTCATCATGGCTAACGAGAATAAAGCCTCCAGGGTATTGATTGAGCGCTTGGGCTAGCATAAGTTTTGACTCAAGATCGAGATGGTTATCAGGCTCATCGAGCAGTAAAAAAGGTTTAGCTTGCTGGTGACTAACAATAAGCATGGCTAACTTCATCTTCTCACCGCCACTAAGCATGTGACCAAGACGAAACACATTGTCACGACTAAAGCCAACGCCTGCTAGCAATGTTCTGGCATCACTCTCCTTAAGGCCACGGCAAAGCGTTACAAGGTTATCGAGTAGCGATAAATCCCCTCGAATAACCCCAAAATGTTGATCAAGGTAATACAAAGGGGTATTAATTTGCAGCTCGCCTTGCTGGAGAGAAACGTCACCTAATAGCGTTTTCAGGAGCGTTGATTTACCACTGCCGTTTTTGCCTGTCAGATAAATCTTATCATGAGCGTATGCTTGAAATGAGACAGGCTCAGTGCGACCAAACGGCAATACGCCTTGATGAATCGAAATGACTTTACGTGAGCGAATAGGGGTATGCGCTAAATAGAGTTTTTGGCCTTTCAGTGACTCTTTGTGTGCCTTGAGTGAGCGCTCTGTATTAGCTAAATGCGCTCGACGAAGTTGCTCATTTTTAATTCGATTAGCTGCCTGTGCCGTTGCTTTGTCTTTTTTAGCATCAAGCAACACTTTGGGCTGACTGCCATTCTTTCGTAACTGGGTACCTTGAGCCGCTCTTTGCTCTGCCTTTTCACGGTTTTTCTGCGTTTGTACTTGTAACTGCTTTTTTTGTTTATCAATGCTTGCCAGTTTTCGTTCAAGCGCTTGTAACTCGGCCCTTTTTTGCTCGGCGTACAGAGTATAGTTGCCGCCAAATACCTGTAACCCAAGCTCTGAAAGCTGCCAAATTTCGTCCATTTCATGCAGTAACCTTCGCTCATGACTGACAAGTAAAATTGCCCCTTTGAAGGCGCGCATAGACTGAATTAACCAGTGTTTAGCCTGCACATCAAGGTGGTTGGATGGCTCATCAAGTATGAGTAATTCAACATCGCTTGCAAACAACTGCCAAAGCTTTAAGCGGGCGAATTGCCCACCACTGAGCTGAGCGCATGGAAAATCTAGATCTGTTGGTAAGCCTTGCTCTTTTAATTGCTGAGTGAGTTTTAAGGGCAAGTCCCATTGTTCCTTTATTATATCAAACCATTGCTGTGAACAATCACCCGACTCAACCTGCTTTATCGCTTTAAGCACCTGATCTTTACCTAAGAACTGAGCAATCGTCAGTTCGCAAGATAGTGACTGGGGTGGCTGCTGATGATACACAGCCACTGATTGAGGCAAAGCAACAGCCCCACTTGATGGTTGTTGTTCACCACTTAAAATTGACGCGAGTATTGACTTCCCAACACCGTTACGCCCGACTAAGCCAACACGCTTGTTAGACAGTGAACATGACAGTTGTTGAAAGAGAAAATCGCCGTTATCCAATTGATAACTTATATTGTAAGCCTGTAGTAATGGCATAAAGTGCCTCCTGTACGAAAGGGGCAACAGTCGCAGCTAGCTATCTTTTAGAGGTGATCAATACCACTATACGCTTCTGCCGATGGGCAAAATACACAATTCGCTTGTACAGACATATCGGAATGTGAGCTACGCCTACTCACCCTGTAAATCCAAAAAGAAAATAAGAAATGGATGACAGGTTTAGTTGTTCATGTTGGCGTAATCTCCTTAGAAGTGATAAACCAAGGCTACAGCATCCTTTCCGGCTGGGTCAAGATGCCTCCTACTGGCAAAACTATGATGCGCACCCACTCTGGTGGGGAAGTGCGCACTACCAGAATGCTCAAAAGGCTCACCGCTTAAGCATTCCACGCGAGTGTAGTACCGCGAATAGTTAATTATCTTCGCGCTTTTGGTACATGGCGCTTTAGTTGGTTTGTATTTACTCCACGGATTTATTTTGAACTTCGCTGACGTGCTACAAGCGAACGTTGGGAACATGCACATTGCACGACCTGACACCATTACTTGTTACTACAGCTGTTTTATGGGACAAGAAATGCTTTCATTAAACGGGAGCGAATCGTGGATAAGGCAAAAGGATGGGTATCAAATTGCTCTGATACCCATACTAGGAGTGCTTAAGTTTGGCTGACTTTTTCAAAGGCTGGCATGATGCTTTGTGTGGCCTGTTTTTGCTGCTGATGTTTCGACATTTTAAAGAAAATAACAGCAAAAATAGCGGCGACGATATCAACCGTATAGCTTGAGTAGAAGAGCGTATTCCCGTCATTTAGTGCAAGTTTCACCAGCGTTGATAGCACCATTAATGCACACAAACTCGCGAGTAAATAAAGGCCAACCGTCGTTGCCTTTTGTACAGGTTTTATGAAGCTATATATCACAAAAGCAAAAAACGCGGCGTAGTAACTGTATAGACTGGCGTAGTTTGTATTGGCAACAAATGTAGGTAGCCATTTAGCTGCAACTAACGTGAAAGCAACGGCAATCATCGACCCTAAACAAACACCAATAGTGAGCTTTGCCATAAACAACGTACTGCGTTTGTTGGGATCTTTTTTGAAGCGCTTATCTATCCATAATAAATTGCCTGAATAGAACAAAAATGCCCCAAGTAAGCCCATTATAAAGTAACCCCAGCGCCCCCATTCTCCACCATAGGTGCCAAAGTGGAGTGAGAAAATACTGGCCACCATGTTACCCCACACTGCATCTTCGCCTTGTGGGTAGCTTGAGTTAACGACCTCTAAGGTATACGGGTTCATAAACAAATAGTCAGTATCTGGGCCGCGCACAACCGCATTGTTGTTACTCATCATAAACACCGCAGAGGGCGAAGCTGAATTTAAATTACTGTAGCGAATGTGGATAGGCTCATAGCCAGGCGCATAGCTTTTAGCTGCAAGCACTTGCTCGTCGATACTAGGCAAGTTGTCAATGTGAAAACTTTGCGCAGCGGGAGTAGGGCGCTGAAACAGCGGTTTATCATCATAAAATTGCGCTAAGCCACCATAAATAAAGTCATGAAATGCAAACACCACCACAGTGAAGGCTATGACTAAATGAAACGGTAAGCTGGCAATCCCCACAAGGTTATGGCTGTCGAGCCAAAACCGGCTTGGCCCTTTTTCTTTACGCAATGCAAAAAAGGTTTTAACTAGTGTCGGCAGTAAAATAATGACCCCAGAGACCAAAGCTAAAAAATACAACACACTGGCAATACCTAGAATATAAACCCCTGATTGGTCATGGCCAATTTCACCAATAAAGCCTGCTGTGCGATGTAAATAATCAATTAAATCGCCAAGTTCGTTTTCAGTTTGCGCGCTGACGTTTAATGTGCCATCAGCATTGAGGTGGGCATAGTTGAGCTGTTTATCAAGCTCCATGCCACGGGCACTGCCTTTGATATACCAAGAAAGAGGCGCGTCTTGGGTATGTAAGTCTAGGTTAAAGCCTTTAGCAAGTTGGTCACCACGCACACTTATTACCGTATCTACCAGTTTTTGGTAGTCATAATCAGAACTGGTTACTTTAGGCGCTGTAACCGGTGCAGCCCACCGTTGTATTTCGTGTTTAAACATGGTCAGGCTGCCAGCATAAAAACCAATAAACAGCACTAAGCCAGCAATAATGCCCGTCCATGTATGTACACCTTGATAGGTGCGTAAAATATCCGATCTTACTTTCATAGTGCGTTCCTGAGCATGAAAAATACGCCATAAAGCAGCACAGTTAAGCTGCCAAGGACAAGCCAAGCTTGCTTTGCAGAGTTGAACAAATAACTAAAACTAAAAATGGTTAGCCAAATAGGGGTGATCATCCACATGTTAAACTGCACTTTATCGCGAGCTTCAATGCCTCCAGGGCCATACCAAGCAAAAAAAGCAATGAATATAAATGACAGTGCCAACCCTAAAAAGGCACCGGCTAGCGTTTTACCTAACCACGTTGGTTGGCGCTTTGATGAGTTTTTCATGAATTACCCTTTGTTTGCAGCAGGCTAATAAAAGGGATCAGCATTAGCATAAGCATCACGCTAAAGATTATGTAGAACACAGCTGCTGTGGCTGATAGCTGCACAAAGGCAAGTGTTAGTGCACACGCTATTAATGCAAACGATAGTAATCGCCAATGTTTTTTTATCGGTTTTTTTAAAAATCGCTGTTGTTTTCTGGTGCAGTAAAAAGTGCTGACAGCGAAAACGATGAGTAAAGTAACGGTGAAAATGAGCATAAAATGAGAGTTAGAATTTATGTTATATCGCATTGTAAATGATAACTAAACTCAATTGCAATATCATTAAGCCTGTGTTAATTTCCTAGCGCTTTTTATCAAGCTCGATTTGTTTAATTCTAATAATCTCTTACGGGGAAAGGACATTGGCTACTGCATTAAAACTCAACACAATAACCAAGGTTATTTTTGCATCGTTACTTGCTGCTCAAGGCTCGGCTTGGGCTGACGACGAGCAAAGCAGTCGAGAATCAATGGACACTATTGTTGTTACCGGTGAAAAAACGGAAAAGTCTCTTAAAGAAACCATGTCGTCGGTGGCGGTTGTTGATAAGGCGCTACTAGAAAACGGCCAGCTTGCGTCTATATCCGAAGCGCTCTCAGAAATGGCAAACGTGGTGGTGTTAACGGGTTCGGTGCCTGATATGCGAGGAGTGTCTGGTAATGGTGGGGCAACCGGTTTTAACTCATTTAGCGGAGGTTCAAAAGCCCGTGTTTCAACGTTAATAGATGGTGTAAGCCAACCCTTTGTTGCTGACTTAACGGGTGATACCGGCCTTTGGGATGTAGAACAAATTGAGGTTTACCGGGGGCCGCAATCAACTAGCAATGGTCGCAATAGCATCGCAGGTGCGGTGTACATGACAACGAAAGCGCCAACTCAGGATTTTGAAGGGGCAGTGCGCGTAGGTTATCGCAATCAAGATAGCTACCTTGATACTGCCGCAGTGGTATCGGGAGCATTAGTTGAGGATGTATTGGCATTTCGTTTATCAACTCAGTATGTCGATGGCGAAACATTTTCAAACCCGTCGGTATACGACACAAACCCAACTGATCGTGAATTAAACAAGTTAAATACCAGCAGTACGCGCGCTAAATTACTTTACACGCCAAGCAAAGACCTTGCCGTACAGCTGACTTATTCAACTTACAGTGAAGAGGGTAACTCTGGTCGTAAATACTTTGTTGCGGACGAACCATTTGATTATAAGCCGCTATATCAACGTATTGTGGATACAGACTCTGATACTACGCAAGTAAATATTGATTACAGTATTAATGATGATTTTTCGTTAGACGTATTAGTTGCTTACATGGATTATCAATGGAGCTTTGAAGCATACGAGCCCATTGAAAGCGCCGAATCTGACGTATCAATGGACGAGAGCAATATCACCGTCGATACCAAGCTCAACTTTGGGATAAGCAACCGCTTTTACTCGGGTTTTATCGGCCTTGCTTACTTTGATCGCGACCAAGAATTTGAAAGTGTGGGGGCAACAAACTACTACGGTGACGATAGCAGTAAATCGACCGCAGTTTATGGCGAAACAAGCTTTAACTTAAGCCGCGAATTAACGTTAACTGCGGGCCTTCGTATTGAGCGTGAAGAACAATTACGTAATTTCAATATGGCGTTTCGTGGTGATCAGCTCGTTGAACAACTTGATAATTCACACACAGTGCGTTTACCAAAATTAGCGATTCAATATGATGTTAGCGACGAAACGACTTTATTTGCCAGTGCTCGCCGTGGCTATAACGCAGGGGGCGGTGCGCTCGATTTTACCGCTGAAGATTACTACTACTACGACGAAGAAACGGTTAATACCTATGAAATAGGTTCACGCAGCGTAATAGATAATGGCGACATCAATATTAGCGCTAATGTGTTTTACAACAATTTTAACGGGTATCAAGCATTAAGTTCAGCGCGCAGAATCACGAATGTAGAAGATGCTCATAGCTACGGTTTAGAGGTCGATGCTTACAGTATGCTTGGAGAGCAGTGGCAGCTACATGGTGGTTTTGGTTTGTTAAAAACTAACATTGATGAATCATCAGCCTTTCCAGATGCCGTTGGCAGTGATTTAAACTCTGCACCTGAACTAACGGCGAGTTTAGGTCTTTCACACTGGTTTACCGATAGCCTAAAAGTAAATTTAAGCGCCAACTATGTGGGTGAGTATTATGGTGACTTAACAAACACAGAAGAGCGTATTGCAGGTGATTACACTATTACTCGTTTATCAATGACCTACGACACCGAGCAATGGTTGATCAGTGCCTTCATCAATAACGCCCTAGATGAAGAGGCATACACTTCACAAGAGCCGGCAAGTGGCCGTTACCCACAAGGTTATGCGGCCGTTGTGAACCCGCAAACAGTCGGTGCATCAGTTACTTACCGATTCTAATCTAACAAGATAGCTAGTCGCTGATGAACCAGCGACTAGCTTAATTTAAATCGCTTCCGTACATTAACCCCGCAATTAAGTAATAGCGCTTTTTCATACACGACATTATTTCTTTGACTTCTTATAGTGTCATTGGTTGTCGATTGCTTTTGGCAAAACTTAAGTCCAACGACAATTCTTCTTTTATTATGTGTTTGTACAAAAACGCTAATGCATTTAATGCGGCCCCATGTGCTCTCTGGGCGACATATTTCATTTTAAAATTAAGGGGTCTGAAAGCTTAAACACTTCGTTATCGCCCATAGCAGTGAGATATCTTCTATTATGAAAATGTATGAAGTTAGATATCCAACTAAGGTAAGCGTTAACCGTTCTCAATGAATACTGTCGAGTCAACATGTTGTCTGCGATGTAATTTAAATAAGGCGAGCAAGTTTTAATTTTCATTCCTTTGAAAATATGTGGACACAGTGTTATTGAACAGCAATTGTCCAATCGCTGTTTTTGATAATGCTGGCAATGAGTTAACTACTCTGTTAAAAATATATCATTCAGAAAAGTGAGCGGTAGCGTAGTAGAAAAACGCGCGATTAGCTCGCTATAAACGTGTTATATTTGCAAATCAGAATCGAGGGTAAGTTTTGAATCAAAGGGAATTGAATGATGCATTAATTCAAGCTGCTGACTGCGACCTCGAATCAGCTAAAGAGTTGCTTGAAGCTGGAGCAAACCCAAATGGAATTCCTTTGATTATGGCAATCCAATGCGGGGCAGAAGACATTGTTTCCCTTTTCATAAAAGCTGGTGTTGATTTGAATTCTAGTTGTTCGGATACAACGCCTCTAATCAGAGCCGTCACTGCTGGCTACCCAAATATAGTAAAGTTGCTTGTTGTTAATGGAGCCAAACCTAGTTTAAAAGATAATAGTGGAAAAACAGCGAAACAAAGGCTAGCTGAATGCTCCATGCCCCGTTTAAATGAACAAAACAAAAAGTTTATTGCTGAGTACCTCGATGGTGCAAAGCAAATATAACAAGGCCATTATGGTAATTGGACGCAAAACGCTTAGCTTGCGCTCCTTCGTCGCTAGTTTTAGCCAAGCATTTGTGCGGCCCATATGGCGGCGTTAGGTATACCAATGAGTCTGCTGCCAATGGCTGATGCCGTTTCTGATGAAAAGTATAAAAAAGAAGCAAAGAGTATTATTGCTGAGAGACAGTTGGTTGGGGTAGCCAACAATACCAAATGGAATGAGCTTATTTCTGAGGTTTGTGAATTTTCAGAAAAGCCATGTTATCGAACAAAGGTGGTTAACGGTTACATTTCTGATTGGGACAGCGAATGGTACTATCACTTGCCATTTCCACTGCTGAGTGTTGAGTGTTGAGTGGATTGATATTGATTTGTCTGAAAAGGTTCTAAACCTTATTCAACACATCGGCTTTGAATTTAAAGCGACAGATTCATTTGTAAGAGTTTGGTGTTACTTTCCAAAGTGTTACAAATAATTTGGTGGAAAGTATACCTAACAATCGCATGAATGAATGGACGTCTAAAGCTTGGCTGATGCTCGTTCCTCGCTAATTTTAGCCAAGTATTTTCCGCCTCTTAGGCGGGCGTTACATTTCAATAATATATTAAATATGAAGTATAAATGCCCAAATTGCGATAAGACTATTTTCAATCGAAGATTATCGCATTGTGAATTTTGTAGTTTTGAGTTACCACAAGAGCTATTGCTGAGTGATGCCGAAAAAATTAAGCTGGATAAAGAGTATAAGAAAGCTCAATTAAATACATCTAGGCGAAGGTTAAGTAAAGATGTTGGCTATTCGGGGGTGACTGAAGCGAACGAAGTTAGCTTTCTGCTCGGAGTGCCGAGTCTTCGCACTAGAGCACCCAGACAATGTATTAAATGTAGTTTACCTGTTTCAGAGGACTTTGAAGATTGCCCATATTGTTTTGGCAAGAACGAAAGTGAAGTAAACAAAGCAAGGGTAGCTTACCAACAAGAAATGAAATTGGTTCAGGGGCTCGGTAAATACTTTATTATGGCTTTTTTACTAGTCGCTTTGATTATGATTGGTGTATTTGCCGTATAACAAGTTAGTTAAACTGTGGGCGTAAAACAACAGGCGTGCGCTCCTTGGTCGCTTATTTTGCCTGCTATTTTTTGCTTTTTATCAAGCATTATGAAAATAAGGATGGAACCCATTGAAAAGAGTATACCTGACGATATTGACTCTCTCTGTAGTAATGGTCTTGGGAGCTTGGAATATAAGTAAATCAAGAACTTTTCAGGTTTTTGGGGAGGTAGTCGCAAAGGCTGAAACGAATGAAAAGGTTATCGCCTTAACATTTGATGATGGTCCTTGGGGGGCGAAATATACCACTCAAGTGTTGAATATCCTCGAAGAGCATGACGTGAAGGGTACGTTCTTCCTCAATGGGTCGGGAATTCAACAAAACAAGCAATCGGCTATAGATCTGGTTAACGCAGGTCATCAGATAGGCAATCATTCGTACAACCATAAAAATATGACGTTAATGGGGCTTGACGAGGTGAGGGATGAAGTCGACTCCACTACAGCCTTAATTCGCCAGATTGGATTCGAGGGTGAAATATATTTTAGGCCTCCGTATGGTAAAAAGCTTTTTGTTTTGCCCTATTATTTGAATTCGGAAGGAATAAAAACAATCACATGGAACGTTGAGCCTGAAACCTATCCTAAAGTTGCAGGAAGTTCTGCGTCTATCGCAGAGTATGTTGTTAACTCTTCTACTCCAGGTTCAATTATTCTTTTACACGTTTTGGGGTCTAAAAACAAAGAGTCGCGAGACGCTATAGGGCCAATAATTAAGGGGCTGAGAGCAAAGGGCTACAAATTTGTTACGGTCTCACAGTTGCTAGGGAAAAATGCATAGCAAACGCAAGCAGCCGACTCGCTGCGCTCCCGGCTGTTGCGGACCTTAGCCAAAGGACTTACCCAACTATTTAAGGGAGGATGAAATCAGAAGCGATATAAATAGTGAGGAGAAAAATCAAGGGAAGGCATCAAAATCTTTCCCATGATTTTCGCGCTACAAGCATTAAGCCTATGTTATTCCTCAATTAACGACCAATCATTGGAGAGCCTTTTGGATGCAATTAGCTTTCCCTAGTAGACGCATTGAGGTTTGGAATTGGTTTCTTTGCTCTTCGCTTCAAATCATGGTCTAGGCGATTAACAAAGTCCACTAACAGGCTGTCATTCTCTTATCATCGCTTAACCGTGATTATGACTCTTATTATTTAACGTTAGGCTTAAAAACTTTAATCTCAAAAATTAAGTTATCATCCTCTTCGGGCAAATAAGATATTTTAACTCTGTTACCCTCTTTTATTACTTTTGAATCATGCGCTCTGTTGGCGAAAAACATGCCGCTAGTGCCAAAATCATTATAATCAAAACTAACCTTTCCAACTTTAAAGCTCTCACTTCGACTGCTAGAGCTACTAATAGCTAACTCTTTTATTATACCTTCAACAGAAACCAACTCTCCAGATTCAATTCTATCAATTCTTTCAATTCTTTCACAATAAGTATAAATGTTAGCAGCCAAATAAAGCAAAACCAATGAAAACAGTAATATAAAATCCATTAAATTAGACAGTTTTAGCTTATCCTCATATAACCTCTTGAGAAAGAAAAAAGAGAAGACTAAAGATAAGGTAATCGCGATCTTGATATAGAAGTCCCAGCCTATAGTTGGAATTTTAGATTGATAATAAATCTCAAACATTATTGCTCTCTATCTAATCTTGGTTGCACATGCATATGAACCATGTTCGCTCCGTTTCCCTTAACTATATCAATCCAGAAACTGCACACCACGAACTATACGGCTTGTATTTAATCGGTTACTAAATTTGGATAAGGACATTACAAAAAGCATTGTTGCTATGTGAGATAGCGGTGACGTACATACATGTTATTCATATAATTTTTTCATCACCTAGCCTTAAGCCTAGGTGGTGAAAAAGTCCACAAGCGGAGCACTCACCGAACTATTGCGTTTATATAACTCAGTGAAACCACAATCCAGGCAGCTAATGGTTACATATTTACCGGTTTCATAATCCAGAATACTTTCTAAGCGGTCAGCCGCAGCATAGAGTTGACTAGCTTCATAACCTTTGCACTTACACTTGGGGCATTGGTAATCACCACCTTGTTTTTCAGCGATAATTTTTTTAATTAAATTGAACCTTTCCGGGAAGCTGTCCTTATCGATAGAAGAGTAGGCGTCAAATAGTTCATCTAAGGAATATGAACTGTAATTTGGTTCATTGTCAAACATCAATCTTTCTCCAACAATGGATAGAACACGTATTAGCGAGAATTGTCAGGGCACGCCACTTTGTTAAACACAAGCCTAAACAAATACAAACCTCTGAGTAAGGCGCAAAGAGCTGTCGCAATTTATTAGGTAAATTAAGAACTACCTCAGGCAGTGTGAGTGGAGTGGGCAACATTCTTACCGACATTGGAAAACTGGCTAACTTCGTGGCCATTTATAGTATTTGATTTCTCTAAAGTTGCAACAAGTGGCTTGAGCGTTTTTAGGCAAAGTGTGTTATGCGTCGTTTTCGCTGAGTGTTTCCACTGAGCGGCACTTCGGAAACGTTGAACACCCCCAAAACTGAGCGCCTTTATTGACACCGCGTTTGGTTTTACGAATAACCATCGCGGAGCCGCAGCGCGAACACGTTTTTGCGTTGGCTTTGTTCGCTAGCAAGTCTTTTACATGACGACGATGGTTAAAATTAGTAACCACGCCTTTTTTAAGCTTTAACTCGTTAATGGATGCAATAATGTCATGGCACTCGGCCATTGAAAACACTGGCTGAGTAAATTGCTTAATATAAGCCACGCATCCTCGTGCATAAGTAACGTTGTCTGGCATCACGGTTTTAAACTTACTATCACCGATAAAAACGACTACTGAATGCAATGTATTTGGTGCAATCGCCAATAACGACTCGAGAGTTTTAGTGTGTTTATAATTCTGATGAAGCGGGTTCTGAAAACGCGTTGAATGACGGTAAATTTTTTGCGTCCATTGCTTTTGTGTTTTAGAGCCAAATATCCAGCCTTTCATATTTTTGGTTTCCACAACGAATAACCCATATACAGAAATAACAAGGTGGTCTATTTGCGTCGTTCCGCCCTCAGTTGGCAGAGTTACGTCTTTCACTAATGTGTAATCCGACGAGGGTAACTGTGATAACAGTCTATTTATAACAAACTCGCCGGCGCGGCCTTTGAACCAAGGGCTTTTGAATACACAGAGAATAATAATTAGCGGTACGAAGTACCAAGCTTTCGCTAACCCCCCGGCTAGCAGTGCTAGTATGTCCACATAACATCCTTATTTAAATCTTACCGCAGTTCAATACGGTAAATTGGTAAAGTACTCCTGAGCACAGTAGCCTCTGGCGCGACGGCACGCGTATGTAAGTATAAATTAGCGAGCCTTGTTTCTGGCGACGTGGCCGCTCAAAATATAGAGGCTGTATATATAGGTTAAGGGCCAGATTAGCATAATGAGAATTGCCACGAATATACGTTTATTTTTAAAACAATGAACCAAAGAACAGGCCCAAAGGTAAAATAAAGAAAGCAGTGATAAGGCAAGAAGTAGCACTTCCCATACGTACATCTCCTCACTATCTAGGCTTGAGTCAGCAACACGAGGGTCACCTAAGTTACCCAGTAATATGTAATAACCCCAAATTGAAAGGCTAAGAATTAACAGCAAACAGAGAGAGCTAGACTTCAAATAATATTTCATCATTTTTATCCGAGAAGCTGCCAGCAGAGACATTGCTTAACTTGTTGAGCTTTGCAACTTCCTGCCGGCAGCTACTTTGTTTTCCTACAGGTCTTTCAATTTAACGTAGATTTCCATTTCTACGTAGCCATCAACTCTTGCATCATTCAGATAACGCTCCAACATTGGAAAGTTGTCGGGTTCAAATCCGCTATTAGGCAGCCAGTCAGAATAAATACCTAGCTGGGCCTGAATCGTTTCCTCTGGACTCCCCTTAAAATAGACGACGGCATACTTACCTTTTGGAATTTCAGATGGCGAAAATGGCGGCTTGATGCTCACGTTTTCGCCAACCACTATAGAGGCGCTGTAGCGGCACTTATCCTCGGGAGTGACTGTTGGGTTATCAAACGCGAAGGCAAAGCGCTGTTGTTCGTCCGCTTTTATGCCATTATTCGTTGCCCATTCAATTATTTTATCCCATGCGTTATATATAGACTCAGGCTCATAGCCTCGTTGTGAGGCTAAAGTACATACGCGCTGGGTATCAAGGTCTTTGATCTCAACATTCATATTTATATCCTTCGATTTAGTTTTAATCATCACTTCATTTGTGATGTGTGCAGGATATAAATCGCGAGGATGGAAATCTTTTCCATATTTGCTAAAGATTTTTCCAATCTTGCTATTTTTAACTTTCTCTGGATTTCGTATTTGTGATGGCGTGAAGCCAAAGTGAAGCTTAACGGCTTTTGCGAAGTTGGCACTTGATGAAAAACCACAGGCTAAGGCTATTTCGGTGACTGTTAACTGATCTTTAAAGATTAAAAAATTCGCAGCTCGCTCGAGTCTTCGCCGAGCGATGTAATCGTTGACGGTTTCACCGATAACCCCGGTAAAAATACGATGAAAGTGATACGCCGAGAAATGGCTAACCTTTGCCACATCAGCAAGGGAAATTTTTTCCGTTAAATGAGTTTCAATGTATTGAATTACTCTCTCAATGCGCTTTTTATATTCTCTGTCCATAGAAACCTGATTTAAAATATGGCTACTGTGATATTTCCTGCCACAGTATTAAAGGCGAAGCGGGGCAGTGAGCTTACCACCTGCTAGTGGCTTAGCACAGCAGGCAGCAAGGCGGGTATAAAGCGCGGTTAGGCTTTTTTCACAAACTTAGCGGTAACCATCATTTCACCTACGCCATCGACCTTACAGTCGAGCTCATGGTCTTTACTGTCTTGAATGCGGCGGATCACGGCTTTGGTGCCGATTTTCATGACCATTGAGCTGCCTTTTACTTTCAAGTCTTTGGCAAGGGTCACCTTGTCGCCTTCATTTAATTCCGTGCCGTTGGCGTCTTTGGCTGTGATCGCTTCTTCTTCTTCGATTTGATTGGGGTCCCATTCATAGGCGCATTCAGGGCAAATCAATTGGTTTTGGTCTTGATACACGTATTGTGAGTCACATTTTGGGCAAGGAGGAAGAGACATACTATTTAACTACTGAGATTGACAATAGCGCCAATGATAAAGGCTGGGACGGGATTTTGCGAGTGCCTTCGCACACAAAAAAGCCCCAAACAAGTTGGGGCTTAGTATATTATATTACCTTAGCTTTAGTCTAAGTAAGTGACTTCACCTAGGTTCAAGCTTTCGATTTGCTCTTTGATTTTAGCAACATCGCCAACAATTACCCATGTAAGCTGCTTGGGCTTAATAAGTGACTGTGCCTGCTTAGCGATAGCCTGCGTATCTGGCTGTTGCACTAGCTGCGGGTATTTTTCTAAATAGCTTACGTCGCGGCCATTGTCGTAGGCATCAGCCAAGGCATTAAGCAGAGAACGTTTCTTCTCATAGCGACCTGGCAGTTTCGCGATTTTATTGGCAACCACTTTGTCCAGCTCTTCTTGAGTAGCTGGTTGCTCGCCAATATAGCCGTTAAGCTCTTTCAGAATTTCTTGCATTGACTCTTTGGTCTTATCGGTTTGCACTGGGGCAAACACAAAGAACGTACTTTGCGCGTCGGTATCCATTAAAATAGTCCGAGCACCGTAAGACCACCCCTTATCTTCACGTAAATTCATATTCATACGTGAGGTGAAACTGCCGCCGATGATGGTGTTCATCATATCCAAGGTCACTTCTTGCTGGGCGTCAGTGTCGCTGGCATCGGGCCCCAGCAATCCAGAAATAATCAATGACTGCGGCGAGTCTGGTTTATCAAGTACAAAGACCCGCGCTTGCTCGGCGTTGTCCACCGTCGGAATATCTAAACTAGGCGCCGCTTGCTGTGGTGCCTGCCAGCTTGCTAAGGCTTGTTCAAGGCTCTGCTTCAATTGCGCTTGGTCAATATCGCCAACAACCACTAAGCGCGCAAGATCAGGGCGCATCCATTTCTCGGTGTAGGCGAGCATATCATCACGGCTAATTGCCGCTACTGATTCTTCGTTACCAGTACCGGTGAGCGGTTTACCGTAAGGGTGGCTGGCACCGTAGAGCAGGGGCGGTAATACACGTAGGGCATTGCTCATAGGCCGTGCCTTTTCTTGCTTGATTTGCTGCAAGATGAGTGTGCGCACGCGCTCAATGTCGCTGTCATTAAAGCTGGGGTTTTGCAGTACCTCAGAAAACAGCGCTAAGCTTTGTTGCCAGTTAATCGCCATGGCCGACATCGACAGCGAGGTCTTATCAAGGCTTGCACTGGTGTCGATCGATGCGCCAAGTTTTTCGAGCTCTTCAGCAAGGGCCAAGGCCGATAACTCACCGGCGCCTTCATCAAGCATATTGGCGGTGAAATTGGCCACGCCTGGCTTGTTATTATCGTCACTGGCGGTACCGGCAGATATATCTAAGCGCATATTAATCACCGGTGTGTCGCTGCGCTGAGATAACACCACTTCAAGGCCATTACTTAGGGTAAAGGTATTCACCTCGGGCAAGTCAAGACTCGGGACGTCACCTGCACCCGGTACTCCAGTGGAACGATCAACGCCTTGTTCGTTGGCGCTAAGCTCGGCAAATGGGTGCACGGTCAACACAAAGTCGCCACTGCTTAGCCAGCGCTCGGCGGCGCCTTGTACATCGCTGGTTGTGGCGTTGCTGGTAATTTCAAACGCGCGTTTATAGTAGCCTGGATCGTTGTGATACACGGCACCGGAGGCAAGTACATCGGATTTACCGCCAAAGCCGCCCACGCCTTCTACTTGTTTTACCCACTCAGCGGCGTTAGAGAATTTAATACGGTTAAGTTCATCAGTAGTGGGGCCTTGAGCAATGATGTTAGCAATTTCTTCATCGATGATGGCTTCGATTTTTTCAATATTTGCTTTATCAAGGGCATCAACACCAATGATCAGCTGACCCGCTAAAGTGCGCAGGTAATTAAAGCTAAATACGTTAGATGCTAATTGCTCATCGTACACCAAGCGTTGATACAAACGCGAATTCTTACCACCGGCTAACACGTCACTTAGCAGGTTTAAATACTCGCCATCGGTGGTGCCTTTTTCTGCGATGTTCCACACCTTCACTATACGCGAAGCAGGTACGCGGTCTTTGATCACCATGCGCGATTGCTCTTCACGTTTGGCTATCCATTTTTCCAGTTTGGCTACCGGTTTACCCGGTTTAATATCGCCAAAGTATTTGTTGGCCTTTTTCTTCGCAGTCTCAACATCAATATCACCGGCTAGCACTAACACTGCGTTATTGGGGCCGTAATAGTCTTTAAACCACTGATGCACATCGTCTAACGATGCCGCATTTAAATCTTCCATCGAGCCGATGACTGACCATGAATAAGGGTGGCCTTGTGGGAAAGTGTATTTCCACACGTTATTCCACATGGTGCCATAAGGCTGAGCTTCACCTTGGCGTTTTTCATTTTGTACTACGCCGCGTTGCTCATCGAGCTTGTCTTGAGTGATAGCGCCTAGCAAGTGGCCCATACGGTCAGACTCCATCCACAATGCCATATCGAGGGCAGGGGTCGGCACGTTTTGGAAATAATTGGTTCTATCTGAGTTAGTGGTACCATTTTGCTCGGTGGCACCCGCGCGCTCGAATGGTCCGAAATACTCGTCGTCGTAGTTTTCCGTGCCATTAAACATTAAATGCTCAAACAAGTGCGCAAAGCCGGTTTTACCCACCTGTTCGTTTTTAGCGCCTACGTCATACCACACGTTTACCGCCACAATTGGCGCTTTACGGTCGGTGTGCACGACCACGGTTAGGCCATTGTCCAAGGTGAACGTTTGATAATCGATATTAACGAATGGCAGCGCTGGCGCTGCAGTTTGTTCCGCCTGTTGGGTGGCGGAGGTATTCGTTTGCGATGCAGTGCTTGCGCAGCCGCTGAGGGATAACATCACGGCGACACTAATCGCGCTTAAAGACATCTTATTCATGGTAGTCCTTGTTATTCTATTTATGAGTCCAGTAGTAACTTAGCATGATTTTGTAACCAGCGGCATCATCGATGCGAGCACTGGAGAGTTACAAATGTAAGAAAATATGTTTAGTTATTTAAAGTATAAAAAAAACCCCTCAAATGAGGGGTTTTGGGTAACACAGTGCCAACTAGCACTGGGAATGAGGATGGTACATTAACGGGGTGTCCCGTTAGTCAAAGCGCATCTCGGGAACATCGCCTTCAACGATGAGTTTCCCTGCGGTTTTGCTGATTATTTCATCAACACTAACACCGGGTGCACGCTCTAGCAAATGGAACGCGCCGTCTTTGACTTCTAGCACTGCGAGGTCAGTCACTATCTTTTTAACGCAATTCACGCCGGTTAGCGGCAGTGTACATTGCTCTAGCAACTTCGAATCACCGTGCTTACTTGCATGGGTCATGGTGACGATAATGTTTTTCGCCCCCGCCACGAGATCCATGGCGCCGCCCATGCCTTTGATTAATTTCTTGGGGATCATCCACGAGGCGATGTTGCCTTGCTGATCCACTTCAAATGCACCGAGTACCGTCAAGTCTACATGACCACCACGGATCATGGCAAAGCTATCGGCGCTATTAAATATGGCTGCACCTGTGGCTGCTGTAACGGTTTCTTTACCCGCATTGATCATATCAGCATCGAGCTCATCTTCGCTGGGGTAGGGACCCATACCCAATAACCCGTTTTCTGATTGCAACATGACCTCAATGCCGTGCGGTACATAGTTGGCCACCAGCGTGGGAATACCAATACCTAGGTTAACGTAATATCCGTCTTCGAGCTCTTGCGCCACACGTTGGGCGATTTGTTCGCGGTTTAATGACATGCTCAGTACTCCTTAGGCAGTGCGTGTGGTAACACGTTCAATACGTTTTTCAAAATCGCCTTTGATAACGCGATTAACGTAAATCCCTGGGGTATGGATTTGGCTGGGCTCCAACTCGCCCGGCTCGACAATCTCTTCCACCTCAGCAACGGTAATTTTACCCGCCGTTGCGGCCATGGGGTTGAAGTTCATGGCCGTATGGCGAAATACCAAGTTGCCGTAGCGGTCGGCTTTCCACGCCTTAACAATGGCAAACTCACCGGTGACTGATTCTTCGAGAATATAGGGGCGACCATTAAATTCTTTCACTTCTTTGCCTTCGGCGACTGGTGTGCCGTAGCCAGTGGCGGTGTAAAAGGCTGGAATACCGGCACCGCCGGCGCGCATCTTCTCAGCCAAGGTGCCTTGTGGGGTGAGCTCAACTTCTAATTCGCCATCCAGCATTTGTCTTTCGAATAGGGCGTTTTCACCGACGTAAGACGCCATGATTTTTTTAATTTGTTTATCTTCGAGTAGCACACCAAGGCCGAAGTCATCCACGCCACAATTATTAGAAACCACGGTGAGGTCTTTCACCCCTAGGCGTTTAATTTCACTAATGAGGCCTTCTGGGATCCCGCACAGGCCAAAGCCGCCTGCGATCACGGTGTCACCGTCTTTAATTCCCGCCATTGCATCGGCGTAACTGGTGACTACTTTGTCAAAACCGGACATGTCTACGCACTCCTTCGTTGTTGTTATTGGTCACAGTGGGCAAGAACGGCGTTTGCGACCTTGCTTTGTGGTTGTTTATCAAGGGCGCGGCATATTGCTGCGCCTGTCTGTGCCAATCTTTGTAAATCAATACCTGGGTTGATGCCAAGCTTTTGTAATAGATAAACCACATCTTCGGTGGCAACATTTCCTGACGCGCCTTTGGCGTAGGGGCAACCACCGAGCCCCGCCACGGCACTGTCAATGGTGGCAATCCCCATTTTGAGCGCCGTGTAGATGTTACTGATGGCTTGGCCGTAAGTATCATGAAAGTGTACCGCCAGCTTGTCAGCGCTAATATCTTGCAATAGCACGCTCAGCAGGCTTTCTACTTGGTTGGCAGTGCCCACACCAATGGTGTCGCCAAGGCTGACTTCGTAACAGCCTAAATCGAGCAGCTGCTGGCTGACCTCGAGCACCTTTTGAGCGCTGATTTCGCCTTGATATGGGCACCCCAGCACACAGCTTACATAGCCGCGCACCTTGATGCCGTTAGCCTGAGCTAAAGCCACCACTGGGCGAAAGCGCTCAATGCTCTCATCAATGCTGCAATTAATGTTTTTGTTGGTGAAGGCTTCACTGGCCGCAGTAAAAATAGCAAATTCGCCCACCCCGGCTTGCAGTGCAAGCTCAGCTCCTTTTAGGTTGGGGGTCAGGGCGCTGAATAATACTTCATTGGGGCGCTCAATAGCGGCAAATACCGCGCTGGAGTCGGCCATTTGTGGCACCCACTTCGGTGAAACAAAGGCGCCACCCTCAATATGTTTAAGCCCAGCGTCACATAAACCATTTATCAGCGCGACCTTGGCAGCCAAGGGCACACTGGTTTCGTTTTGCAGGCCATCGCGGGCCCCAACTTCGACGATGCGCACTTGATTAGGCATGGCCATTAGCTGTGCTCCTCGACCACGGCAAGTAACGCGCCATGACTAACGAGCTCACCCTCGCCATAGCAATAACTGCTTAACACGCCATCATGAGGGGCATTAAGCGTATATTCCATTTTCATGGCTTCCATGACCACGATGGCATCGCCTTGAGAGACCTCAGCGCCAAGCGTTTGCAGGTGTTTGACCACTGTGCCATTCATTGGCGCGGCAAGGGCGTCGTTGGCACTTTGCTCAGCACCAATATAGTGCTTCGATGCCAGCTCAAACTGGAATTGCTGGGCGTCACGCATCACACACAAATGCTCGCTATCAACTGTGGCATCGGCGCTAAAGCGCTGGCCATCGACCACCACCACATAGTGGTTGCCATGGCGTTCGCCATTAATGTTATAGCGCTGACCATCAATATCCACCGACATCCCGGTGGTGGCCACATGCATAACCACATCGTGACCAATAAGCGGCACGGCAACTTCATTGACTGAGTTGAGTTTAAAGCCCGCTAAACGTTGCCACGGTGAGGCGCTCGATTGCTGAGTATTTAATTGGCAGAAATACACCCAAGCGGCCATCGCCAATGTATGGGCATCGGCTTGGGGCTCAACGGTCAATGCGTCGCTGTGACTGTCGATAAAGTGGGTATCCATGGTGCCTTGTTGCAACGGCTCGGCTTGAGTCAGCGCCAATAAAAAGCCAATATTCGCTTTTACCCCGGCAATATGAGTTTGTTTTAGGGCATCAGCCAAAAGCGCTAAGGCCTGCTCGCGGTTATCACCGGTAACAATAAGTTTGGCTACCATGGGGTCGTAAAACGGACTTATTTCATCGCCACTGGTCACCCCGGTATCAATACGTATCTGTGCGCTGGCCGGTGGAAATTGCACATGGGTGAGGGTGCCGCTACTGGGCATAAATTGCTGCGCCGGGTCTTCGGCGTAAATGCGTGCTTCAAAGCTGTGCCCGCTAATGCGTACCTGCTCTTGCGTTAATGGCAAAGGCTGCCCTGAAGCAATGGCAATTTGCCATTTCACTAAATCAACTCCGGTGACCATCTCCGTGACCGGGTGCTCAACCTGTAGTCGGGTGTTCATCTCCATAAAGAAGAACTCTTCACCACAGAGTAAAAACTCCACCGTACCGGCGCCGACATAATCAATGGCCTGCGCACAGCGCACAGCGGCTTCGCCCATAGCGGTGCGTAAGGCATCACTGAGTCCGGGGGCGGGGGCCTCTTCAATCACTTTTTGGTGACGGCGCTGCAAAGAGCAGTCGCGATCGCCAAGGTAGATGCAATTTCCCGACTTATCGGCAAACACTTGCACTTCAACGTGACGCGGGGTGTCCACATAGCGTTCAATGAGCACCAGATCATTGCCAAAACTGCTGGCTGCCTCGCGTTTTGCGCCCTCAAGGTGCTCGACGAAGTCGGCTTTGTCGCGCACTACGCGCATGCCTTTACCGCCGCCGCCATAGGCTGCCTTAATAAGTACGGGGTAACCGATTTTATCCGCCTCTTGGCGTAAAAACTCGGTGTCTTGTTGGTCGCCATAATAACCGGGAACCAGTGGCACATTAGCCGCTGCCATAATTTCTTTGGCGCGGGTTTTAGAGCCCATGGCTTCGATGCTTTTGGCACTGGGGCCAATAAACGTCAGGCCTTCGCGCTCGCAGCGCTCGGCAAAGGCTTCGTTTTCAGATAGGAAGCCGTAACCGGGGTGGATGCAGTCGGCCGCCGCCTGCTTGGCAACGCGAAACAAGGTCTCAATATCTAAATAGGATGACTTGCTTGGTGCCGGACCAATATGAAAGGCACTATCGGCTAATTTAACGTGCTGTGCATTGGCATCGGCGTCGGAATAGACGGCGATGGTGTGCAGCCCCATGGCCTTAGCACTGCGGATAATGCGGCAGGCGATTTCACCGCGATTGGCGATTAAAATTCGTTTTAACATAGCTTATCCTTGTTGTTGCCAGGCTGGAGCTTGCTTTTCAAAAAACGCCGTAAGCCCAGTTTGGCCCTCGTCGCTGACGCGGATCGCGGCGATACGCTCGGCGGTCAGTTGGCGTAAAGAATCATCGATGGGCTGATGAGCCACCTCGGCAATTAGGCGCTTCGCTGCTTTAACAGCTTGCGGGCCATTATCTGCTAATTTACTGAGCAGTTGCTCGGCGCTAGCGTCCAGATCGTCACTGAGCTCGTGAATCAGCCCGAGCGTTTGTGCTTGCTCAGCGTTAAATACCTCTGCGGTGAGGAAATAACGTCGTGCATTGCGCTCGCCCATGGCGTTGATCACGTAAGGACTGATCACGGCAGGAATAAGCCCCAGTTTGACCTCTGACAGGCAAAACTTGGCGCTGCTATCGGCGAGGGCAATGTCGCAACAGGCAATGAGTCCCAGCGCGCCGCCAAAAGCGGCCCCTTGCACTAAACACACCGTGGGCAGGGGACACTCATACAGCACCTGCATCAAGCGTGCGAGCTCCATGGAATCAGCAACGTTATCCTCGAAGCTATTATCCTTCATGGATTTCATCCAGTTTAAATCGGCCCCAGCGGAGAAGTGTTTGCCTTCACTTTTAAGTACCAAAGCGCGTACATCTAAGGTGCTGGCATGCTCGATACAGCGGATCATCTCGTTGATAAGCACATCGTCAAAGGCGTTGTGTTTTTCAACACGGGCCAAGGTTAAGATGGCGATGCGACTTTTAGTTATTGTTAATGTGACAGACATAGCGCCTCCTTACATCCTAAATATGCCAAACTCGGACTCTTTCGCTGGCGCATTGGTGGTGGCCTCAAGTGCCAAACCAAGTACTGAGCGGGTGTCGGCGGGGTCTATGATGCCGTCGTCCCAAAGCCTTGCACTGGCGTAGTAGGGGTGCCCTTGGCGCTCATACTGGTCAATGATGGGCTTTTTAAACTCGTTTAGCTGTTCATCGCTCATGGACTCGCCTTTGCGCGCTAGGCCATCTTGCTTCACTTGCGCTAATACCCCTGCGGCCTGCTCACCGCCCATCACCGAAATACGGGCGTTGGGCCACATCCACATCATGGTTGGCTCATAGGCGCGGCCACACATGCCGTAGTTACCGGCGCCATACGAGCCACCAATAAGAATGGTAAACTTAGGCACCTCGGCACAACTGACGGCGGTCACCATTTTCGCGCCGTGCTTGGCGATGCCCTCGGCCTCGTATTTCTGCCCGACCATAAAGCCGGTGATATTCTGCAAAAACACCAGTGGGATATTACGTTTGGCACACAGCTGAATAAAATGCGCGCCTTTTTGCGCCGACTCGCTAAACAACACGCCGTTGTTAGCAACAATGCCCACCGGGTGGCCGTAAATTTCGGCAAAGCCGGTCACTAGGGTCTCGCCAAAGTAGCGCTTAAATTCATCAAAAGAAGAGTCATCGACGACGCGCGCAATCACCTCGCGCACATCAAAGCTCTTTTTCAAGTCGGTGCCGACAATGCCGTAGAGCTCGTGGATATCGTAGCGTGGTGCCTTAATCTCTTTTAATACCGGCGCGACTGGGCGTACATGATTGGTGCGGGCAATACATTGGCGCGCAATCGACAGGGCGTGCTCGTCATTGTCAGCATAATGGTCAGCCACACCGGAGGTTTTACAATGCACATCGGCACCGCCTAAGTCTTCGGCGCTCACTTCTTCCCCGGTAGCCGCTTTAACCAAGGGAGGGCCGGCAAGGAAAATAGTGCCTTGCTCTTTGACAATAATACTTTCATCAGCCATGGCGGGAACATAGGCACCACCAGCGGTACACAGCCCCATGACCACGGCGATTTGCGGGATCCCTTTTGCCGACATGCGCGCCTGATTGTAGAAGATACGGCCAAAGTGTAGTTTATCGGGAAACACTTCGTCTTGCTCTGGCAGGTTAGCGCCGCCGGAGTCGACCAGATAAATACAAGGTAGGTGGCAACGCTCGGCAATTTCTTGAGCGCGCAGGTGCTTTTTCACCGTCAGCGGGAAGTAAGTGCCGCCTTTAACGGTGGCATCGTTACCGACAATCATGCACTCCACGCCTTGCACTCGACCAATCCCAGCAACCACACCGGCGCAGGGAATGTCTTGCTCATACACGCCGTGGGCGGCAAACTGGCCGATTTCCAAAAACGGCGAGCCCTCATCGAGCAAATGTTCAATACGGTCACGGACAAATAACTTGCCTCGGCTTTGATGGCGCTCCACGTATTTCGGACCGCCGCCGCCACGAATGGTGGCGGCGCGCTCATGAAGGTCTTGAACCAATGAGCGCATCGACTCGTCGTTAGTGAGAAACTGCGGGTCTTTAGGATTAATAGCAGAAGATAAAATCGTCATAACGCACCTTAGCGGCTTTCAGTGAATAGCTCGCGGCCAATTAGCATACGGCGAATTTCTGAGGTGCCAGCACCAATTTCATACAGCTTGGCATCACGCAGCAGGCGCCCAGTGGGGTATTCGTTTATGTAGCCATTGCCGCCCAGAATCTGAATTGCATCTAAGGCCATTTTTGTTGCTAGTTCAGCTGCGTATAAGATAACGCCGGCCGCATCTTTACGGGTGGTTTCGCCTCTGTCGCACGCTTGGGCAACGGTGTAAACATAGGAGCGTGCGGCATTCATTTGCGTATACATATCAGCAATTTTGCCCTGAATAAGTTGGAAGTTACCAATCGGGCTGTCGAACTGTTTACGCTCATGGATATAAGGAACGACCACATCCATACACGCTTGCATAATACCCAGCGGTCCGCCAGCGAGTACTACGCGCTCATAATCGAGGCCACTCATAAGTACTTTGACACCCTCATTAAGGTTGCCAAGAATGTTCTCTTCGGGCACGGCGCAATCCTCAAACACTAATTCACAGGTGTTTGAGCCACGCATCCCCAATTTATCGAGCTTTTGCGCTTGGCTGAATCCAGGAGTGCCACGCTCGACGATAAACGCGGTGATCCCTTTCGGGCCGGCGTTGGCATCGGTTTTGGCATAAATTACAAAGGTGTGAGCGTCAGGACCATTAGTGATCCACATCTTGTTGCCGTTTAGGATGTAGTGGTCGCCTTTTTTCTCCGCTTTTAAGCGCATAGACACCACGTCTGAACCGGCACCAGGTTCACTCATCGCCAATGCACCAATGTGCTCACCACTGACCAGCTTAGGCAGATATTTTTCTTTTTGTTGCTCGTTACCGTTACGGAAGATTTGGTTAACGCAAAGGTTAGAGTGTGCGCCATAGCTTAAACCAATTGAGGCGCTGGCACGGCTTACTTCTTCCATCGCAATAACATGTTCGAGATAACCTAAGCCGGCACCACCATATTGCTCATCTACCGTCATGCCTAGTAGCCCCATCTCACCAAATTTAGGCCACAGCTCATTGGGGAACATGTTTTTCTCGTCGGTTTGTTCTGCGAGCGGCGCAATTTCGGCGCTGGCGAATGAGTTTACGTGGGAGCGGATCATATCGGCTGTTTCCCCGAGGCCGAAGTTGAGTTCTTTATAAAGCGAAATTGTACTCATGGTGATTAATCCTGTTGTAAATGTGAGAGGGTTTCACGGCAGCGTTTCTCAGCCGTAACGAGTTCCATTAGCACGACTTTAATGTCGTCCATTTGCTGATTGAGGTGTGCTTTCTTTTCTTCGATAAGATCGAGCATAGTGACAAGCTGCTTGGCACTGGATTTGTCCGCATCATAAAGCTCGAACAATCGACCCGTTTCTGCTAGGGTGAAACCTAAGCGTTTACCGCGAAGGATCAGCTTCAAGCGCACTTTATCGCGTTTAGAATAGATTCTGGTTTGGCCATTTCGTCTCGGAGTAATAAGCCCTTGGTCTTCGTAAAAACGAATACTGCGGGTGGTTATATCAAACTCCTTGGCAAGCTCACTGATAGAGAACGTTTGCTCGCTGGCCGTTGGGCTTTGCTCTGTCATTGTCTTTTAGTCTTATCTACTACAAATTTTTAACACCAATATAAGTGAAGTTTACGTAAAGGTAAAGCTGCATTTGGTGCTCACTTTTATTCTTCTATTTTCTTTTCCATAAGCCCTGAAGCTAACTGTTTATAAGGCTTAGCTTAAACTCGCATTGTTTTTATAGGCGTAACTAGGCGGTGGCTGCTAAAGTTTACAGCGATTGAAATTTCATCATTTCACTTATCTAATTGACGTTGGCGTAAACGTAAATTTTATGTATGCTCAAGTGAAATTGATATGGAGAACACAGTATGAGTACACCATTGCAGGATAACGATATTGTTATTGTCAGTGCCCAGCGTACCGCCATGGGTGGTTTTATGGGTGCACTAAGCGGTGCCAGCGCCACTGAGTTGGGTGCTAGCGCAATCAAAGGCGCCTTAGCGAGCGTTAATCTAGATGCCGGCGAAATCGACGAAGTCATTATGGGTTGTGTTTTGCCCGCTGCTTTGGGACAAGCGCCTGCGCGTCAAGCGATGTTGAAAGCAGGTATGGAAAAGCACACTGGTGCAACAACCATTAATAAGGTGTGTGGCTCAGGTCTAAAAGCGGTAATGCTGGCTCATGACCTAATCAAAGCAGGCAGTGTTAATAGTGTTATCGCTGGTGGCATGGAAAGCATGTCAAATGCTCCTTATATGTTACCGAAGGCGCGCTCAGGCATGCGCATGGGCCACGGCGAAGTAAAAGACCATATGATGAAGGATGGCTTAGAGGACGCTTACGATAATCTCGCGATGGGGTGTTTTGCACAAAGCACTGCCGATCAATACGACATGACTCGTGAGCAAATGGACGAATTTGCGCTTAACTCACTGGCTAAAGCCAATAAAGCGATTGAAAGCGGGGCCTTTAAAACGGAAATCACCGCGCACACTATCAGCAGTCGTAAAGGAGACGTGACAGTGGAGGTGGATGAGCAACCGGGGAACGCCCGTCCAGATAAAATTCCGTCACTGCGCCCAGCGTTTAAAAAAGACGGCACCATCACCGCAGCAAACTCTTCGTCAATCTCCGATGGCGCTGCGGCACTTGTGGTAATGAGCTATGGCGAAGCGCAAAAGCAAGGCATGACCCCCATTGCCCGGATCAGCGGACACAGCACCCACTCACGTTTACCGGCTGAATTTACCATCGCCCCTGTTGGCGCTATGGAGAAGCTATTGAAAAAGCTTGATTGGCAAGTAGACGACGTTGATTTATGGGAAATCAATGAAGCCTTTGCCATGGTCACGATGCTGGCTATTAATGAAATGAAACTTGATGCTGACAAAGTCAATGTCCACGGCGGCGCGTGTGCACTTGGCCATCCAATTGGAGCCAGTGGTGCACGAATTTTGACCACGCTAATTCATGCGTTGCGTAATCAAGGCAAACAGCGCGGTGTCGCGTCACTGTGTATCGGCGGCGGTGAAGCCGTTGCTTTAGCTATCGAAACACTTTAATTTTTTCGCGCCCATAATTACTACAACACTGGGCGCTGCTATTTTGGGGAGTATGCATCATGCATCAGGTACCACTTTATATCGGCGGCGAAATGCGCCAATCCACATCATCACAATGGCTGGATGTTCTTAACCCAGCAAACCAAGAAGTCTTGGCGCAAGTGCCACTGGCTACCGAAGACGAAGTCAATGAGGCGATTGCCTCAGCTAAAGAAGCGTTTAAAACGTGGAAAGATGTGCCGGTCACTGAGCGAGCACGCATTATGATGCGTTATGCGCAGTTACTAAAAGAGCATCATGATGAAATAGCTACAATTATCTGCCATGAGTTAGGTAAAACTTTTGAAGATGCCAAAGGCGACGTTTGGCGTGGTATTGAGGTTGTTGAGCAAGCGGCGAACGCCCCATCAAATATGATGGGGGAGACGGTTTCTAACGTTGCCCGCAATATTGATACCTATTCATTAATCCAACCTTTAGGGGTGTGTGCGGGGATCACCCCGTTTAACTTCCCGGCGATGATCCCACTGTGGATGTTCCCACTGGCTATCGTTTGTGGCAATACCTTTGTCCTTAAGCCCTCTGAGCAAGATCCGCTCACGCCGATGCGTCTAGTGGAGTTATTTGAAGAGGCCGGTGCACCTAAAGGGGTATTGCAGGTGGTGCATGGCGCAAAAGATCAGGTTAATCAGATCCTAGAGCATGATGATGTACGCGCTATCTCGTTTGTCGGCTCCTGTGCAGTAGGTCAATACATTTACGATAAAGGCACCGCTAACCTCAAACGCGTGCAGTGCTGTGTGGGCGCTAAAAACCACCTCGTGGTGATGCCAGATGCGCATAAAGAGAATGTTATTAATAACCTAGTGGGCTCTTCTGTTGGCGCCGCAGGGCAACGCTGTATGGGTATTTCAGTGGCGGTGTTCGTGGGTCAGTCAAAGCAATGGGTTGATGATTTGAAAACTGCGTTGAGCAAAGTACACCCAGGTACTTGGGATAATCAAGATGCTGCGTATGGCCCGCAAACCACCGCTGCGGCCAAAGAGCGTATTCTCTCTTTGATTGCCAAAGGTAAAGAAGAAGGTGCCGAGTGTTTGCTTGATGGTTCAGATTGCACTGTCGAAGGCTATGAGAAGGGCAACTGGGTGGGGCCAACTTTATTTGCCAATGTGACTTCAGACATGGCTATCTACCGCGAGGAAATTTTTGGCCCGGTACTGTGCTGTGTGTTTGTGGATACCTTGGAAGAGGCCATCGCCTTAATCAACGACAACCCTTATGGCAATGGTACGTCGCTATTTACCGCCAGTGGCGCAGCGGCACGTAAATTCCAGCACCATATTGAAGTGGGTCAGGTGGGTATCAATGTGCCAATTCCTGTGCCGTTACCGTTTTTCTCCTTTACTGGCTGGAAGGGCTCGTTTTATGGCGACCAGCATACCTATGGCAAACAAGGTGTGCGTTTTTACACCGAGACCAAAACCATCACCGCACGTTGGTTTGAAGACGACGCAGTCAGCGGTCCCAATATGAGCATCAACCTAAAATAACTGGTTCGGCCGGTTAAATCCGGCCGCTATGTAAGTAGTAAAGAGAGTGCATTATGGATTTTAACCTTACAGAAGACCAACAAGCCTTTGCCGATATGGCTGAGCGTTTTGCTGCCCAAGAGTTGGCCCCGTTTGCAGCTAAATGGGACCAAGAACATATTTTTCCAATAGAGACCCTACAAAAAGCCGGTGAGCTGGGCTTTTGTGGACTCTATACTCCGGAAGAAGTCGGTGGTCTAGGGCTGTCACGTCTTGACTCAAGCATTATTTTCGAGCAGCTAGCTAAGGGCTGTACCGCCACAACCGCCATGCTTACTATCCACAATATGGCAACGTGGATGGTCGCAAGCTTTGGTACTGATAGCGCCAAGGAGCGTTATTGCCCTGAGCTTGTCACCGGTGAAAAACTGGCTTCGTATTGTCTAACCGAGCCAGGCAGTGGCTCCGATGCGGCGTCGCTAAAAACAAAAGCGGTTCGTGACAGGGATGATTATCTGATCAGCGGCTCAAAAATGTTTATTTCCGGCGCTGGCAGTACTCAGGTGTTAGTAGTGATGGCTCGCACCGGCGAAGCAGGGCCCAAGGGCATTAGCGCTTTTGTTGTGCCTGCCGATGCCGAAGGGATCAGCTATGGTAAAGCCGAAGAAAAAATGGGCTGGAACGCGCAACCAACTCGTTTGGTCACGTTTGAAAATGTACGCATTCCTCAAGACCATTTGTTAGGTCAAGAGGGCGAGGGCTTTAAGTTTGCTATGCAAGGGCTTGATGGTGGCCGCATTAATATTGCGACCTGCTCATTAGGTACGGCGCAGCAGGCATTGAACACCGCCAAAGAGTATCTAAAAGAGCGTGAACAATTTGGTAAGCCATTAGCGGCGTTTCAGGCACTGCAATTTAAACTCGCAGATATGAACACCGAACTGGTGGCGGCCCGACAAATGATCCGCTTAGCGGCGTTTAAGCTCGACAGCAATGACAGTGAAAAAACCACTTACTGCGCCATGGCTAAACGCTTTGCCACCGATGTGGGCGTAAAGGTCTGCGATGATGCACTGCAAATTCATGGCGGTTATGGCTATATCAAAGAATACCCATTGGAGCGCCACCTTCGTGATGTGCGCGTACATCAAATTTTAGAAGGCACTAACGAAATCATGCGAGTGATCATTGCGCGTCGTATTTTGGCCGATCACGTCAGCGAAATTCTATAAGGAGTCATTATGTCCTCAGCACAAATAAAGTTGGAAAAACGTGGCCACACCGCCATTTTAACAATGAGCAACCCACCGGCTAATACGTGGACGAAAGAGACACTGACAGCACTTAAAGAGCAGGTTGAAGCCCTAAACGCCGACAAGGACATTTTTGCCTTGGTGCTTACCGGGGAAGGAGAAAAGTTTTTCTCTGCTGGGGCCGATTTAAATGTGTTTGCCAGTGGCGATAAAGGCGTTGCTGCACAAATGTCACAAGTATTTGGCGCCGCCTTTGAAACCTTAAGCGATTTTCGTGGTGTGTCTATTGCTGCCATCAATGGTTTTGCTATGGGCGGAGGCTTGGAAGTGGCCTTAGCCTGTGATATTCGCATCGCCGAAGAGCAAGCGCAGATGGCCTTACCTGAGGCTAAAGTGGGTCTACTTCCGTGTGCTGGTGGCACTCAAAATTTGGCGCTCTTAGTTGGTGAAGGTTGGGCTAAGCGCATGATTTTGTGTGGTGAGCGTATTAAAGCGGACAAAGCGCATAGCATAGGCTTAATTGAAGAGGTCGTTGGCAGCGGTGAAAGCTTAGATAAAGCTCTTGCCCTCGCTGAGCAGGTAGGTGAGCAAAGCCCAGTCGCGGTCAGCTATTGTAAAACTCTTATTCAGCAGGGGCGTCATGGCGATATTCGCAGCGCTTTGCCACTTGAACGCGAGTTATTCGTGAAGCTATTCGACACCCAGGACCAAACCGAGGGCGTTAACGCGTTCCTTGAAAAGCGTAAAGCGAAGTGGGTGAATGGCTAATGGACGAACTTATCCCGTTAAATAATCAAGACGCCGAAGTTGTCTTTGAACTGGCTCAGTGTAGCAACGGTTCTAAAATTGGATTGGCAACGCTCAATGTCCCTAAGGCTCTCAACGCGCTGAACTTGAATATGATTCGCTTGCTTGATAAGCAATTGAAGCATTGGGCCGATGACGATGAATTAGCCTTTGTAGTTCTTAAGGGGATGGGTGATAAAGCGTTTTGTGCTGGTGGTGATGTCGTCAGCTTGCACAGCGCTATGGCTACAGGGGAGCCTGCAGACTATGGGCAAACCTTTTTCAGTGAGGAATACCGTCTTGATTATGCCATCCACTGTTACAACAAACCGATTGTTGTGTGGGGCGATGGCATTATCATGGGCGGCGGTATGGGCCTAATGGCTGGCGCCAGTCATCGGGTGGTCACTGAGCGCTCAAAGCTTGCGATGCCGGAGATCACCATTGGCTTGTATCCTGACGTAGGCGCGAGCTACTTTTTGCAAAAAGCACCGGACAACATTGGCTTGTTCTTAGGCCTGACCGGGGCATTGATGAATGCCGATGATGCGCGCTTCGCTGCCCTTGCCGATCACAGTATCGATAGCAACAAGTTTACCGCCTTACTGGCAACCTTGTGCGAGCAGAGTTGGGGCAAAGTGGCTGCACTTAATCATGATAAGCTCACTCAACTTTTGAAGAAGTTTGATGGTGAGTCAAAAACCATGGAAAAAGGTGGCCTGCGCACTCATTTGAACACCATAAATCGTATGAGCGAATACAGCGATTTAGCAGGTAAGGTAAACTACCTTACGGGTATAGAAAGTGATGATAAATGGTTAGCTAAAGCCGTAAAAACGCTGAAGCATGGATGTCCGCTAAGTGCTCACCTGGTATTTGAACAACTTAAGCGTGCTCAAGGGCTGTCACTCAAAGCCTGCTTCAAAATGGAGCTGGGTATGTCGGTGACGTGCTGTGAAGTGGGTGAGTTTCAAGAAGGGGTGCGCGCATTGCTGATAGACAAAGACATGAGTCCGCAGTGGCAATACCCAAGTTTGCAAGAGGTACCTGAGTCGGTAATTGAGCGCTTTTTTAATCGCCAGTGGCGTGAACACCCACTTGAAACCCTAGTCTAGGAGGCAGCATGGCAAAAATAGGATTTATTGGTTTAGGTAATATGGGTGCGCCTATGGCGCGTAACCTAATTAAGGCTGGCCACGCGGTGAGCGTGTTTGATTTAAACAAGCAGGTGGTCAACGAGCTTGCCGATGAAGGCGCGCATGCAGGTACAACCGCTGATGAGGTCACCCACGGCGCACAGTTTGTGATCTCCATGTTGCCAGCGGCAAAGCATGTTAAGTCGCTGTACTTGGCAGACGATGGTTTAATCCATCATTTAGCCAGTGACACCGTAGTGATTGACTGTTCAACCATTGATGCGGCCAGTGCCACTGAAGTCGGACAAGCCTTAGCCGATAAGGGCATTGCCTTTGTCGATGCGCCCGTCTCGGGCGGCGTCGCTGGAGCCAGTGCTGGTACCTTGACCTTTATTGTTGGTGGCGCTAAGACTCACTTTAATGCCGTGCAACCGGTCCTGGAAGATATGGGGAAAAATATCTTCCATGCTGGCGATATTGGCGCCGGTCAGGTGGCAAAAATCTGCAATAACATGCTGCTGAGTATTTTAATGGCCGGGACCAGTGAAGCTCTGCAAATGGGCATCAATCACGGCTTAGACCCCAAAGTGCTGTCGGACATCATGGTCAATAGCTCGGGGCGGAACTGGACGTTAGAATTGTACAATCCTTGCCCTGGGGTACTGGAAAACGCGCCATCAAGCAATAACTATCAGCCCGGTTTTATGGTCGATTTAATGGCCAAAGATTTGGGCTTAGCACTAGAAGCCGCTCAGAATTCTGGCTCGGTTACCCCTTTAGGGGCGCTCAGCAAAAACTTGTACACCCTGCTACAAAACCAAGGGGCAGGGGCGCAAGACTTCAGTGCTATATTCAATTTATTCGAGAAGAAGTAATCATGGAATTAAACAACAAAGTAGTCGTTGTCACCGGTGGAGCCCAAGGTTTGGGATTATCGATGGCCGCTATGGCGGCGAAAGCCGGTGCACATTTGGCGCTGATTGATATGGACAGCGCTTTATTAGACGAGGCGATAGCACAGCTAAAAACCCACAGCACGCTCGCCGATGCCAAAATCCAAGGCTATATCTGCAATGTCAGCGTTGAACAAGAAGTTGAGCAGACATTCGCTGCTATAGCGAAAGACTTTGGTGCTATCCACGGCTTGATAAACAATGCCGGCATCTTGCGTGATGGTTTATTTATCAAGGCGAAAGAGGGCAAGGTGGTCGATAAAATGTCACTAAGCCAATTTCAATCGGTCATTGATGTTAACCTGACCGGGGTGTTCTTGTGCGGGCGCGAAGCCGCCGTGCACATGGTGGAGCACGCCGAGGGCGGGGTGATTATTAATATGTCCAGTGTGGCTCGTTCCGGAAACATGGGGCAAACTAACTATTCAGCAGCTAAAGCGGGTGTAGTGGCCATGACCACAAGCTGGGCTAAAGAGCTTGGTCGTTATGGTATTCGTGTGGGTGCCATTGCACCTGGCGTGATCCGCACCAAAATGACCGATGCAATGAAGCCTGAAGCGAAAGAGCGTCTTGTTAAAATGAAGCCGGTGGGCCGTTTAGGTGAAGCAGAAGAAATCGCGCATACGGCGAAGTACATCTTCGAAAATGATTTCTTTACCGGTCGCGTGGTCGAGATAGACGGCGGTATTCGCCTGTAGTATTGGCAAGCTAAAAATAGCAAAGGGCGCTGTTAGCGCCCTTTTTAGTGGTTATTTACTTTTGCTGATATTGGTTTCAGATTTCATCTCAATGCCGTTGTCGGTGATATCTGTTGTCAATGATAGCTTCATGTTTTGCTTAGCCAACGAGTGGATTTCAGGTGGCAATTCTTCACCTGTACTGGCGGCGGCTTCAAGGACAATGTCCATCATCGGTGCAAATTGCAGGCTCATACCTAATACACCGTTGGCATCCACTGCTTGTGAACTCATGTCAGCGGCGAGCGCCGTTGATTTTTCACCATTGTATACAGTGATGTGCTGACCGTTTATAGCCAGTTGAGCATCCACATTACCGCTGGCAGGCACTGGCATAATTTCATTCATCGAAATAGCCGTGCCATCACTCGGGATTTCAATTTGTGCTAGCTGCGGCACTAACCCTTTTGCGGTGTTTATGAGTGTTGTTGGATCATCGGCGCTAAGCGTGACTAACGCATCAATATCACTTACTTGTGGGGTATAGCCACTGAAATCCATCACCACATTTTGTACGCTAACGCTGATCCCTTTTACTCCGGCAGCCATGCCGGTGGCCATCGCCATAGCCATTGGGTTTGATTGTTTCGCTTGCTGTTGTGCCATCATTAGCGGCTCACAGGTAAACTCAGCCTGCGTAAATGCGTTCCAAACGGTATTAGCAAGTGGTGCAAGTTTACCCACATCGATACCGTAACCGACGCTAAATAAGCCATCGTCTTTATTGGTCACGTGACTTGGAATAAAGCCGCGAACAGTTTGTAACGCGCCCAAAATATCTTTATCCGTGCTTTCAATCACAATATCCGCATCAAAGTCGGCGCTGCTGTCACTGACTTTGACATTTGACGTGCCAGAGACGATAGCGGGCCATTTCGCTGCAATAGCTGGAATGTCTGCTTTACAACCAGGGGTGCGCAAAGCTTGCATTGCTTGTGCTTGGCCCATTTTCGTAAGGATGGCATCAAGCATACTGCTTAAACGTGAAGGTTTGTCAGCGACTGCTGCTGAAGCTAATGCTTCAAAGTTAACGTAGCTAATCGAGCTGCCGTCCCACTGATACTTATTGATGTAGTCATTAACACGATTGGAGCTGTTTAAACTTGTTTGCGCTTTTTCAGTGGCAAGGGCTAAGGCAAGGTCATCTTGATTGTTGAATTCACTATCTAGGGTCACTGTTAGCCAGTTATCTTTAATCGCAGCGATAATCGCCACAGAGCTGCTGTCATCAAGTGCAAGGGTAAAACGGGTGTAAGACTGCGAATTCAATGATTCATCAGCGTAGCTTATGCCTGCGTTGTCGGCTGCTTTTTTCAGCGTACTGATAAAGTTTTGCGGCTGTTCGAGCTCAGCGCGCATTACCGGCATTAAACCAATAGCGTACCCTAGGTAGCGTAGGTCATTACCAATGCCCCACGTTTGCGTATAACTGCCATCGCGTACGCTACTCTCGTATTGGTTTAGCAGTTCGAAGAAGAATACGGCGTTAACGTTTCCTTGAGCCTTTGCACGTTCGATAGCTTGGGTGAGCTCTTCGTCGGTGCCGCTGGACATCATGTCAGATGGCAACAACTGTGCGTATTGCTTATATGGAAACGGTTTTAACTGTGAAGCAAAAAAGACAGTATCAGCAGGCACATAATCTAGCTCAGCCATACTCGCGCCGCCGCCAGCACCTTGGTTTGAATAATAAAGGCCTGCCGCCACAGCAGCGGCAACAGCACCGCCGATTAGTACTTTTTTCATGGGAATTCCCTTTCGTTGTCGTTCAAAGCGTAAAAGAATACGTTATTGCCGTTTTTAGGACAAGCATTTTAGGTGCGCAAAGTGGTGCTTTATGTTGTCGAATATGTAACAAAAAGCGTAAACTTAGCAATTAGTTAGCAGATAACACCCAGAGGCAAGCTTGGCGCAGCGGGCAATCACCAATTTTTATATTAATGAAGAGCAATCTATTTATTTGCTCTCCCATCGCGATGCTAAAAAGCATAAGCAATGGCTGAATATATGCATTAAACAGCTCACCATGCTGGGCTATAAAAATGTTGAGTTAATTGGCTCCGGCGCATTTGGTTTTGTGTTCGCAGGTATTGATGATAGGCAACAACACTGGGTGTTTAAATTCTCTCGTATTACCTTAGCGCAATCAGTGCGCGATAGGCTCGAAGACGAAGCCCATATGCTTTCACGTTTTGATCATCCGATGATCCCGCAATTTTATGCCTTTGAGCGGGTAAAAAAGCAAGGCATATTGATGATGGCGCGAGCTGAGGGTGAAGACTTAGAGCAATTATCTATTCGCCAAGGCAAGTTTACTGCCAAGCAACTTCTCGATTTAGCGCTGCAGCTCCACCAGTTATTACACGTATTACGAAACTACCGAGGTGGGATCACTCCTATGCCCGTTGTTCATGGGGATATTAAGCCTTCCAATTTGGTCTGGGATGAGCGCAGCAAAACCTTGTCACTGGTTGATTGGGGGAGCTCTGTTTATGCGCAGCTGGATGCCAGTGGGCAGCCCATTGCCGCAAATGTGATGGACTTAATGTCTGCGGATGTAACCAATACCAACGCGCGCATGGGGGATGTCTACTTTATTGGTGATGAGCAAATGTCTGGGGCGCAATCGTCTCCGCGTTTTGACGAGCAGGGGGTGGCGTCAACGTTGTACGCGCTGGCGTCAGCGCAGTCGTGCCGTTTTGGTGCGCAAGTGATACCTGCTGCATCGCTGGGGTTACCCAAAGAATTTGCCCGGGTGATTGATGCCATGCTCAGCAAAGACAAGGCAACGCGCGACGCCGGCGGCGACTATTTTATGCGTAATATGCCGACCATGGCCCGCGCCTATGTTCCTGATAATCCGGTGGTTCGGGATAAAGCATTGATCCCCGTTTGGAAAGCGCAGGTAGCGACTTTGCCCGATACGGTAGTGTACAGCTCGCGTAAGCAGTTTTTGCGTCAGGCAGACAGTCAACAGCGGTTGGTTGATGTTAATGATGCGCAATTGGAGCGCTATTACCGAGAATTTTTATTTGATACCGGTGATACTGAAAAAGCGTTTTTGGCAGCGATCAGCCGCTTGGCTAAATACCCCGTTGTGGGCGGTTTGAGCTTTCACTGGAAGCAGTCATCACTGTTTGTTGAATCAAGCTTAATCTTGTATGACGAGTCATTAGAGCCTTCATTCCAAGATGCGGTAGATAACACCGTGAAGTTGGCGCAAGGGATCACCCAAAAAGGGTTATTTAAATGTTGTCTATTCGATGCCCGACAAACAATTCAACTTGAGCGTGATGCCACCGGTGCCTTTAAGTTCGAGCAACTGCCACAATTGCATTATGACGTTATTAATATACCCGGTACTGAGATGCTGAGGCCGCATTCTTATTTTGAAGATGGTAAAGACCCGGATGAGCAGCTACAGCTTCCCAAGAAAATCATTCAATGCGTATTTGAGCTTAATAAAATACATCACACCGGATGCATCATTTTTGAATCTTTGCCCCAACGTTTGAAGATACACCATTATTATCGGTTATTGGATGCCAGCCAAGAAGTGCGGTTTGGTCAACTACTTGATGAGATTATGCAATACGCGATGGCCATTGACGGCATAGGTGTTGCGGGCTTTATGAAACTCCCGTACAAAAACACGCGAGAGTTCGAATTGTGCGCCGTGCAGAGCGAAGACTTCCTGGCAAAAAATCCTAAAAAACATAATTGAGCCAGTAATCACGTGCACTGTGCATGACTAAGCACATAACAAAGCCAGCTTGGTGTTGAACTTAGAGTTAGCGTTATACATGAACATAAATTATGGCAAATTTGTGTCAAATTAAGGGTTGAATTTAAGGTCAATAGACGGCAGATTAGAACTAAGGGCAGGAACTTTTTTAGCGAAACCACTGTCTTTATTTACAAGCGTTAAGCGCGTGTTTGGTCATTTTAGCGCGCGCGAAAATCCACGTAAAAATAGTCCAATAAAAAGGTCGGCGAACGCGAGGTACGACCACTGAAATTTTTCAAAACTAAATTTAATCCGCGCTCAGCCAGTTAGGGTTTGTCAATAGGCAAAGGTTAAATTTGTTGATTGCAAGTGACAGTTTTATTAACTATCCATTAAATGTAGATGACCGATTCACTACAACGTATCAAAACTATAATGGTGAGGACTTACCTATGAAGAGACAAAAGCGTGATCGTCTAGAACGTGCACATTCTCAAGGTTATAAAGCAGGCATGGCAGGCCGTTCAAAAGAACATTGCCCCTACCAACAAATAGATCCACGATCACAATGGCTCGGAGGGTGGCGTGAAGCCGTCGAAGACCGCTCTATGTATAAAGTATAAAGAGCAAACGAATAAAAGAACGCCGCAATTACGCGGCGTTTTTCGTCTCTAGCGTCTACATTTAAAAAGCGCTGGTATCTTGGAATAAACCCACTTTTAGATCTTTAGCTTCATAAATAACGCGGCCGTCTACTTCCACTGTGCCATCGGCCATACCCATGAATAATTTACGCTTAATCACGCGTTTCATCTGGACACGGTAAGTTACTTTTTTAGCAGTAGGCAAAATTTGTCCGGTGAATTTTACTTCACCTACACCCAAGGCGCGTCCTAAGCCAGGGCCGCCAGACCAACCAAGGAAAAAGCCAACGATCTGCCACATTGCATCGAGGCCAAGGCAGCCGGGCATCACCGGATCGCCTTTAAAGTGACAATCAAAAAACCATAGGTCGGGGTTAATATCGAGTTCAGCGACAATTTCGCCTTTACCGTATTGGCCACCGTCATCAGTGATTGAGGTGATACGGTCCATCATCAACATGTTATCGATAGGCAAGCGGCAGTTACCTTCGCCGAACATTTCACCTTGGCCACATGAAACCAAGTCTTCTTTGGAGTAGCTATTTTTTTGTTCCATAACACACTTTATTGTCGAAAATTTGCCAGCTACTTTAGCGTACACTTGTACGCTAAACAACTCTGAACAGTGCTTTAGGATGTTATTTTTACGCCATTTTTGTGTCTGTAGTGTGACTACTTAGTTATTGCTACGTAGCAATGTTGGATTTATCACCAAGGATTTAAATTCAGGCAGCATTTTTACTTCATCCCTTGTATAATTGCGACATCTTCTCAACTGCATGCAAGGACAGTGTATGACGCTCTTCGTCAACGACTTAACCGTGATTGATTTCTCCTTTTTTTGCCCCCAGCGCGGCCCGGTTGGTGAGAGTTGGATTGTTGACTTGACTTTAGACGGCGATTTAAACGATGAATCCATGTTGCTTGACTTTGGTTTAGTGAAAAAACAAATCAAGGGCATTATTGATAACAGTGTTGACCACACCCTGGCGGTACCCACTAAAGCCAATATCGATATCCTTCAGGGCGATGACAAAGTGACGCTGGAAAGTAACTTTGGCGATAACAACGAACACCATTTCGCTATGAGCGGCCCAAAGCAAGCGGTTTGCTTGATTGACGCACCGAGTATTAATGAGCAAGTAGTGACCGAGTATCTAGTCGCAGAAATCACTCCTCAGCTGCCAGAGAACGTCAAAGGTATTACTTTGACGTTGCGTGCTGAGCAGCATCAGAGCTTTTATTATCATTATTCTCATGGCCTAAAAAAACACGACGGCAACTGCCAGCGAATTGTTCATGGCCACCGCTCAACGTTAGGCGTTTGGCTAGATGGTATGGCCATGCCCAGTGTGCAAAAGCAGTGGGCGCAGCGTTGGGCTGATATTTACTTGGTCAGCGAAGAGGATGTGGTGGAGGCTGCACACTTACAAGATATAAGCGCAGCACCGGGAGACATCTGTAGCCGTTACCATGCTAATCAAGGTGAGTTTGAATTGGCAATCAGTGCAAAGCGTACTGAGGTACTGCCTTGTGATACCACAGTCGAATGTATCGCCGATTATATGGCCAAGCAAATTAAGCAAGCTTACCCGGATAAGCAAGTAGAGGTTCGCGCCTATGAAGGTGTAGGCAAAGGGGCGATTGGTTATGCTTAAACGTATTGCAATCACCGCCTTGCTCCTAGGGGCATCATTGTGTGCGCCCATTAATGGCGAAGCCCAAGAGCTGCCGACCCCATTGATTAAAGGTCAGTTGACCCAAGGCGGTATGGTTATAGGGCAGCTACAAGATGCTAAAAAGGTCGTTTTTGCTGAGCGCGAGCTTAAGCTTAGCAAAGATGGCTATTTTGTTTTTGGCTTCGGCCGTGATGCACAAACTGATCAGCAATTAAAGTGGCAAAGTCAAGATGAGCAATGGCATCAACTTGATTTCAGCATTGCGGAGCGCGAGTATCAAATAGATAAAATAGAAGGTGTGGCAAGTAAATATGTCGCCCCACCTGAAAAGGTTTTAGAGCGCATCCGTAACGATGCAAAACTGGTTCGCCAAGCGCGTGCTAACAACAGTGAACGCACGGCGTTCCTTGAGCCGGTATATCGTCCTGCAGTGGGTCGAATCTCCGGTGTGTATGGCAGCCAGCGTTACTTTAACGGCACCCCTAAACGGCCACACTTTGGTCTCGACATCGCTAACAAGACAGGTACACCTATCTATGCACCAATCAGTGGTGAAGTCGTGATGGCGCATCCTGAGCTTTATTATTCCGGTGGCACCGTTATTTTAGACCATGGTTATGGCATTACCTCCACTTATATTCACATGCACAAGGTGTTGGTTGATGTGGGGGATACCGTGAAAACCGGCGATGTGATAGGGCAAATAGGGGCTACTGGCCGGGTAACTGGCCCCCATTTAGATTGGCGTTTCAATTGGTTTAATGAACGATTGGATCCACAATTACTTATGATTGATACATTAGCGAGTGAAGTTAATACGAATGAGCAGTAAGTTAGATAAAGAAGCCGTTGTTGCACAGCGCATAGAAGATTCTGAAACATCGGTGACTAAAACCGTGTTCCCTGGGCGTACCAACCATCATAATACCTTATTTGGTGGCGATGCACTGGCATGGATGGATGAAGCGGCATTTATTGCAGCCACCCGTTTTTGTCGCAAGCCATTAGTGACTATTTCGTCCGACCGTGTCGATTTTAAAGAAGCAATACCAGCGGGCACATTTGCTGAATTGGTTTCTCGTGTAGTCCATGTGGGCAATACCAGCTTAAAAGTGGATGTGGAGATATTTCTTGAAACCATGCACCGCGATGACAAACATTTAGCGATTCGTGGCAGCTTTACCTTTGTTGCTGTGGATGACAATCACAGGCCAACGCCTGTAGTGTGCGAACGCATGCTCAACGGGTTTAAATAAATTCTTATTTGTTAGGCCGCAGCACTGCGGCCTTTATTTCACCAATGAGTGAACACATCATACAATGTATGGTTTTTACATACCTCAGCGTCAGTGTATGGGGTAGTAATATTGGGCTTTCACAACGCCGCCCATGTCTAACCCCAATAGCAATGAAACGGACTGCTCATCGCTGCTCAGTAGCAATAGACTTAATACGCCGCCATGATAGTCAGCACTTTTATCATACTGAAAGCGCTGCCATTGCTCGCCACCATTATCACTTACGTCGACATAAAGGGGCTGGGGGGCACGTTTTTGACTCTTGTTCCATCCAGCACTGATTAGCGTGTGAGTATTTTCTGTATAGATAAAATCAAAATAGAAACGATAGGGTACTTGTTCGTCTCGATAGATTTGTGTCCACGTTTCGCCTTGGTCGGCACTTTTCATTAAGCCACCCTCACCACTGATAATAATCTCCCCCTGGGAAGTGGTCTTAATCGCTTTGATTGTGCTCGGGGCAGGAAACAAGTCGTGGTATTCCTGCTGTGCAAGGTTCTCTAAATCTACACGACGCAATATTGGGTTTTCGATTGCACCTTGGCCACCGTACCACAGCATATTGCCGCTTTTGTGCATAGAGGCTGTCATTCCGGTAGCCGCATACCCATATTCTCCTGCCAGCGCTTGCCAACTTACTCCATCATCATAGGAGGCCGAAAGAACCAAATTCCCGGTCCCGTATAAGGCTGATTCAGTGCAATAGAGTGCGTAGATGTGTTCACTTTCGCTTGGGGCAAAACGATGCTCAATATGACTTAGCTCTTCGTTCATCGACACTTTCGTCAGTGTCGAGCGTTGGGCTGGGCGGGTGGCATAGAAAAGCTCGGTGCTGTTTGCACACATGGCACTGATAGGGGCTGAGGTCGTGGCTACTTTCTGCCACTGAGTAAACGTGTCATTGCTGGATTTAAATAAGCCGGTATCAGTCCCGGCATAAATCGCATCGTTGAAATGAACCAGGTGATTAATACGCTCGCCCGACAGTCCCGCATCTGTAAAGGTAATACCTGAAGGTGTTGGCTCAGGTTCAGGGGTTGGCTCTATCGGTGTTGAAGTTGCGTTATCGCTGCCGCCGCAGCCAGTTAACGTGGCACAAATAACACTGAGTAATGTTAGTTGCTTGAACATCTCACCTCCTTGTGTGGGTACTAATTGGCTAAAATCTGTCCCCTTTATAGCACAAGGGCCGCTAGCCACCCAAACAAAACCAGTGGAATATTAAAATGTAAGAAGGTTGGTACCACGGTATCCCATATGTGGTCATGTTGGCCGTCGACATTCAATCCTGAAGTGGGCCCGAGTGTTGAATCTGACGCCGGTGAACCTGCATCACCCAGGGCGCCCGCCGTGCCTACTAATGCAGCCGTGGCCATTGGGGAGAACCCCAGTTGCAAACACAAAGGAACGAAAAGTGCTGCAATAATTGGAACTGTAGAAAATGAGCTGCCGATCCCCATGGTAATGAGTAGTCCTACTAGCAGAATAAGCGCCGCCGCTAATGGTTTGTTGCCCTGAATCATATCTGCGGCACTGGCAACGAGTGAATCAACATGACCGGTGGCTTTCATAACTTCAGCAAACCCTTGCGCTGAAATCATAATGAAGCCGATCATCGCCATCATCGCCACACCTTTGGAGAACACATCTTGATTTTCATGCCATTTAACAATGCCAAACACAGTAAACACAATCACCCCAACAAGGCCACCGAGAATCATCGATTGACTCAGAAATTGAGCTGCGAGTGACAGCACGATTGCCACAGTGCCTATGGCTAAGACCTTTGATGGGTGGGCTATTGCATTCTCAGTCTCTTCTGTGGCGAGCGATATATTGTTATAGCTACGGCTTTTGCGATAACTGATAAAAAGCGCAACACATAAGCCGAAAACCATGCCCAATGCCGGGATCACCATAGCTAGAGGAACGCTGGTTTTGTCGATTGATAAGCCATTCTCGACCAAATTTAAATGCAAAATGTTGTATAAATAAATGCCCCCAAAGCCATAAGGCAACACCATATAAGCCGTAGCTAAGCCGAAGGTGAGTGTGCAGGCGAGGGCGCGGCGGTCTAACTTTAAGCCATTCGTAATACCTAACAGCGGTGGAATGAGTATAGGAATAAAAGCGATATGAACAGGAATGAGATTTTGTGATGCCAAAGAGCAAAAGAGAATCACTGAAAGCACCGCAAAAGATAAAAACCGCGAAGAAATATGCTCTTGCCCCATCATTTTCAATAGTCGACGAGCGAGTAAAGTGGTGAGGCCAGATTTCGAGATAGCCACTGCAAAGGCGCCGAGCATAGCATAACTGAGAGCAATTTCAGCGCCGCCTGAGAGGCCATTATTGAACGCTTCCACCGTAGTTTTTAAAGGTAGTCCAGCGATTAATCCGCTGGTTACAGCTGCGACAGTCATCGCCACGATTACGTTCACTCGTAACAGGGTGAGTGCAAGCATCAAAATGACGCCAATTAATACCGAATTCATATTCTAGCCTATTATTTTTATTGCTTTTTTTACCTGTTTTACAAGGTCTTTTTTCTGTGCTTTGGTAAGCGGGCGTTGCTTATAAGCGGCCAATGTATAAAGCTGCTCTATACGCGCAAGTGGCGTTGCCGCGCCAGGGCAGTGTGTTGCTAATTGTGCCAGCTTTTGCTTGGGTGTGCTATTTTGCGTGCTAAGCAGTGCCTGTTTATCTGCATATAAAAACAGCCTATTCAGCCATTTAGCGCTGAAGCTCATTGACTGCTGTTGTTTGCGACTACCCAATAACAATAACCCAAGCAGAACAAGTGCAACCACGCAAAGGGCCAACACCATGCTGTACTGTGCTATTTGGTTACCGAGTAAATCTTTAAGCACGCTTTTTTGTTTTTGTTGATCAAAACCAAGCACCCACTTTGTCCAGCTGTAATCGAGCTCTTCCAATGTTAATCGTAACCAGTTCAATGCCTCTATATGGCTCAACTGCAATAAGCCGACATCAAGGTTATCCATAAACTCTTGTTGCAATTCTTGAACCTGAGAGAGCGAGCCATTTAATCGCTCTGGCGCGACCACACTGGTTGCATCAAAACGCTGCCATTGATTGCCATCATAATACTCAACCCAGGCGTGGGCATCATACTGATATACACGCAGGTAATTACCCTGTTCACTTTGCTCTCCGCCCAAATACCCTGATACCACACGTGCAGGGATCCCAGCAGCACGCATTATAAATGCACTTGTACTAGCATAATGGCCACAAAAGCCACGCTTAGTTTGGGTGAGAAATACGTCAAGGGAATTGTCATCGGTGATCGGCGTTGGAGTCAACGTATAGCTAAAGCCTTGTTGTTCATAAAAGCCCATCAGCCGGCTAGCAAACTGGTTTGCCGTGTTTGTACTTTGACTCAACTGCCGGGCTAAAGCTCTTGCCTGCGGATTCCCATCCGTTGGCAGTAGGCGGTTAAGACGTGATTGGTAATTAGTCAGGACACTTGCTTGCACCGGTCGGTAAAGCAATGGGTATTGAAAGCTCGATGCTGCTGACTCTTTGCGCTTAAGTAAACCGCCTCGTAAATTCTCTACTTTTTGACTCGGGCTAACACTGTCTTGCAATGCATATAGCCAGCGGTTTGCGGAGCTTTCTAAGTACAGAGTGGCCTGAGCGCTATAGCTCTGCCAGTCTATATCTGTACGAGGGCGAGGAGGGCGCTGCGCTTTTATCCATGCTTTGCCGTCGAATTCTTCATGATTAAGCGCTCGCCAATAATAGGGGGGCGCAGGAAGTTGCCCTGGAAACTCAGCACGAAACACCAAGTCATCGGACTTCGCCAGATTGGCAATATTGAACGGGTCTATACGCTCATTAAGGCCTGTTTTAGCACCGCCAGCGCCAGGAAGTTTCCAAAATGCAGGCACTTTGGGAATAAATAACAACAATAACGCAGCGATGGGGATTGCCATGGCGAACGAGCCAAGTGCTTGAAAGTAGGCTCGTTTGGGCGTGCGAGCACCATGTAAGGCGGCTAAAGATGCCAACAAACAAACGTAAAATATGGCCACTAATATTGAGCTATATAAAGACTGTTGATAAAGGAACACAGTCGATAATGAAAAGAAGGTAAGCACAATGACAGTCGATAGCTGCTTGGACGTTTTCGCTTGTAAGAGCTTTAATATTGCTGCCTGTAACAGCATTGACACGAACAGTAGGACACTTTCATCATAGCTGACCGACACAAACAGCACACCTAAACAAGCCGCTGCCAATAAGTTAGTAGCCAGTGCACCTGGGCGAGTCAATGACTTGTTTGCCAGTAACAAATTCCAAAGACACAGTAACAATAACAGGCTCAGCATTAAGGAGGGGAGTTCCGCGCCTATTAACGTGAAAATACCGATGTAGATGACACTGAGCACCGTGCTAACAAAAGACAGCATCACTTCTCTCCATTTTTAAATAAAGCCAGTGCACGAAATGCATTAGTATAATGGGAGGGGCTGTTATCAGCATCAAACTGAGTACTGCCAATACGCAGCGCAAGCTTTGTTTGGGTGCTTTTCGCCTGCTCAATGGAATAGGCCATCGCACTCAGGCGTTGCTCTACACTGCCTTGTAGTGATGCGTAGTCGAGCATATATTGCGCATCCTGATAAGATACAAACTCTTTCACTAACAACTGCTCACGCTTAGCAAAGTGTTTCCAAGAAATGCGGCGGTAGTCAGCACCTTGTTTATATTCATTCAAGGCATAAAACTCTTCATTTCCTGACTGTGGCTTAAGCGCGTTCACTTCACCTTGGTTTTCACTGGCCTCATAGGTCAGTGCAGTATTGTGCGCTTGTGCAGATGGATAAACAAAGTAATGGGCATGTGGCTCTAGATAGCTCCATACTTTAGCGAGGCCAAATGGGAACCCCGTTGAAATCTGGAGTCGTGTTGCTGGATACTTACCACGGGAACATTTACGGCCACTTACAAGCACGACCTGGGCATCTTGGCTAACGCGTTCCACTTCCTTACACTGACCTTGCCACGTTAGTTTAACGCCATAGCTGGTACGCAAGTTATTGCTTACAGTAATGTTCAATACAGGTGTTTGGTTCGCGAAAACATCACTAATATTATTAAATTTGACCTCGAGGCCCTTTAAGTTGGTATAGGCCTGAATTAACGACATCAATACCAACACCAACATCAAATAAGAGACAACTTGCACTAGGTTATTCTGATAATTGGCGGCCAAGATAAAGTTCAACACGGCAATAAGTAAAAAGCCCAAGCCCAGCTTAGATGGCAGCACATATAACGTACTGTGACCCAGTGTCAGGTGCTTTTTTTTGTGTTTATCACGCAGCAGTAGGGATTCTATTCGCGTTCGTATGGACGACCATCCCTGTTGCATTGTTGCGAGCATACTAAAGCGGAACCTTGACGCGAGCGAGAATATCACTGCATACAGAGCCTTGACTGTAAACGTCATGCGGATTAATACGATGCTCACAAATACTAGCGAACACAGCTTGCACATCTTCTGGCATAACAAAGTCACGGCCTTCCATAAATGCCCAAGCCCGTGCACCTTGGGCGAGCGCGATGCTGGCACGAGGAGATAAAGGATGACTAATATCTTTATCATGACGGGTGTGAGTCACGAGTGACAAGATATAATCAACCACGGTATTGGCTATAGTGACCTTATCAACATTGGCCTGCATGGCTTGTAACTGCTCGGCACTGATAATGGCATCAATCGCTTTATCACGCTGAGGAATATGGCCACGAATGAGTTGTTTTTCCGCATCGGCTGGGGGGAATCCTAAGCTTAAGCGCATAAAGAACCGGTCTAGCTGTGACTCTGGCAATGGAAAGGTGCCGGATTGATGCTGTGGGTTCTGCGTTGCAACCACAAAAAATGGAGTAGGGAGCGTATATCGTTCAGAGTCGATACTGACACAACCTTCTTCCATGGCCTCAAGCAACGCACTCTGTGTTTTAGGGCCCGCGCGGTTTATTTCGTCGGCGAGTACCACTTGGCTAAATACCGGACCTTTATGAAACGAAAAGCGCTGCTCTTGAGTGTTAAAAATGCTCGCACCCAGAATATCTGCTGGCAACAAGTCACTGGTAAATTGAATACGTTGATAACTCATCCCCAGGGCTTGTGCCAAACCATGCGACAGGGTTGTTTTACCCATACCTGGAAGATCTTCTAATAATAAATGGCCGCGCGCTAACATTGCACACAGAGCTAACTTTATTTGCTGTTCTTTGCCATAAATAACATCAGCTAGGCCTAAGGTCAGCTGTTTTAATTGTTCTTGCATAAGGGGGCTTATTAATTTAGTTCTAAACGCTTCATAACCATATCAACCTTATTCGCGTTGAATGGTTTGCTAATGTATTCTTGCGCACCGAATTCCCAGCTATGTTCTACGTTTTCCTGGGAGTTATGATCAGCGCAAAGGATAATTCGACTGTGGGGGTGTAAATCTTTTAGGTAACTGACGACGTCGCAACCATCAGTGTCTGGGAGCGCTATATCCACAAATATCACCTCTGGCTCCAGTTGAGATAACAGCGGTTTGGCCTCTGCGACATCTGTAGCAACCGCGACTTGGTCGTAACCCAGCTCGGTGAGGATGGTGGTCAAAGAACTTCGCATGGACTGATCATCATCAATGATCAGAATCGGCTCCAAAGGGCGAACAAACTCCATAATACGTCTTTTTATTCGTGGTTTGGTTACTAATACTATGCGATAAGCGCATATTGCTCAATACAACCATAGACTAAAGCGCAGTAACTAACTAGGAAATTGTATAAATTGGTAAATGAACAACACTTGTCACAACATACTAAAAGCCGTAATGACACTAAATGTCCGATACCGTCTAGTATTGGACTTTTAGTATCGGTTTCTATGATAGTTATCTGGTTATTATAGCAACCTCCTATAAATTAGATTATGTTAAATAGCATTTAAACCTATTTAACCAACATCAATGTATGACACAAACAAGCCTCTTCCGTTTTGAACCCATCAATCTCACTCTCGTACAGAGCAAAGCGTTCATTACGGTTCATCGTTAGAGGCTTATAGCTAGACATTTACCTTTTAAAACCTTGAGTCACTCTCACAAGGGTTGCCATCGTTATCACCGTCCATTTTTGTATTCGGACAATTTCGAATGAAAAATACAGCTTCTTCTCGTGATCTCATTTGGCTACAGTACTGGCGCCCATCACACTTAAATGTTTGTCGTGGCGTGGTGTCTATTGCGGTGTCTGGGATTTGTTGAATAGCCCTTGGACTGCCGACTTGTTCGGTAAAATCTAAATAGTTAAATAATAGAACCGACATAACCCCAACCACTAATACAGGCACTAGCTTATTCGCACCGGGCTTGTTGGTGCTTTTTGAGGTTTTGAATTTCTTCGCGGCAACTCCCTCTATACGAGCATTTGTCGCGCGCGTTTTCCCTTCATGCCTTTCAACTTCAAAGTGAATATAGTCACCTTGTTTTGGAGGTCGACTCATGTGCTTAAGCGTTGAAATGTGAATAAAGGTATTTGATGAAAGCTCTGCTGCGCTGATGAAACCGAACCCTTTATCGTCATTCCAATTGACTAGTTTACCGCGATACATGTGCTCGTCCTTGTTAGCAAATAAAGCTGCGATATTACAAATAATTACCAAGAAAATCTATAAATTACTCGTTGAATCAATCCGCTAACAATCATTACAGAAAAGGTTTGGCTACAGTTCCTCAGCCTTTGTCGGCGCTTGTTTTAAATAGTTACACTTTTTGCGTTGCAAACGAGCGCTTTGAATATAAAAATTACCTGAGTTACCGCACGTATACTCAAAATTTTAACAGTGTGGGCATTAAGGAGAAGTCAATGAAGTACGCAATCATCATCTTAACAGCAGCACTGGCAGGCTGCGCATCCCCTGAACAACAGCAATCATTTGAACAAGCTATGCTAGAGCAAGCAAACTGCTCTGGTGAGGTTGAGCAAAGTTATCGTATGACCTTTTATAGCTCAGACAAGCCAGAGAATGTGGGTAAAACCGAGCTGCAAAAAAAATGCAACCCGATCCCTACCCATGGTGATTTTGAGAAAAAGAAATAGCCATTTTCGTTAGGTTAAAATAACAAAATAATCAGGGCTTTATAAATAGAGCCCTAACGTCGCATCGAGCAGTAAGCTAATCGCCAATAAAACGATGACAGAGAATGTCAGCACCATGCTCACCACGCGAATCTTAAGCTGCTCATTGCTTTGGGCGATATTGCTTGCGTGCAGTAACCTCCCTAATACTAAGGCGGCACCAAATAGGTGGCAATAATGACTCGCTAAGCCTTGATACTCATTGAGAAAAAGTAGAATCAGTGCAAATGGCACATACTCAATGAAGTTTCCGTGTGCGCGAATAGCGCGTATTAAGCCTTCATCTTCGCCTGTACCTATGGATTTTTGAGCTTTGCGCCGTGCTTTAACAACATACATACTCAACTGCACGTAAACCAGCGCTAAAATTGCAGCGTAAATTGAAACTATCACCCTAACCCCTTAACAAATCATAATTTGAGTAAGAACTTACAGGGCTTGGAGTAAAAAGAAAAGTGCCGACGGTAAACAAAATGCGTTTAGCCGCCGGCAGTTGGAGAGGTCGTTTCGATATCATGACTACATCATGATAATTTCTATACCCTTAGTCCTCGAGCAAAAACACTGCGTTCACCTTCGCAGTGACTTTGATTTCACCGATGTTATAAGCATCTTCCACTTTCGCGCTACCGGCGCTATCAGCTCGTACCATCATGGCCTCGACCTGGAGCATTGGACGCGCGTAATCTTGTTGGGCACTGATACTATAGACCTTTTCAATGCGGGCGTTGAAACCTTCTGCGTAGGTACTAGCTTTGGCATTTGCATCTTTGAATGCTTTTTGCTGCGCTTGGCTAAAAAGCTCATCATGATTGGTTAAACCAAATTGCGACTGCCCTACTTGATTAGCCCCTTGCTGAATAAGGCCTTGCAGAGTTTGCGCATAGCTATCAATATTGCGCAAAATAATGCTGAGGTTACGACTGACTTCATAACCGTCAAATTCGTTGGTTTGAGTATCGCGGTTATAACGCGTTTTGCTGCGCACATTCAGTTGGCTAGCGTGAATATCTTTGCTGGCAACTCCCTGCTCTTTTAACGCCAGGATCATGGCCGCAAGTTTGTCATCGGCCGCTTTCTTTGCCGCAACAACATCCTTGCTGTGTTCATTGACACTGACATTCAACGTGACCTTGTCGGGAGTGGCCCACACTTCCCCTACACCAGTAACTTGAACGTGAGGTTCATCAGGGATACTGGCGGCATGAGCGCCGAATGCGATGCCTGATGTAAGTATTAGAGAAATAAGCTTTTTCATGTTTTTACCCATTAGCAAATAATGCTATCCAGTTTAGGGTGAAAACGTTAATTGTGCCTGAATAAAAAAGGCCAGCAAGACGCTGGCCTGTTATTAAATGTTATCCGAGTTTATCGGAAGCAACGCGGTATTTGGGGTCTTCGATAACATTGATCTCGACTAAATCGCGCGCTTTATGCAGTAGTTGCTTACAGTCAGGGCTAACATGACGTAGGTGTAAGGTTTTACCTTGCTTGGTGTATTTCTCAGCGAGGTTATCTATAGCTTCAATGGCACTGTGATCGGCAACTCGGCTATGCTTGAACTCTACAATGACATCTTTAGGGTCATTCTTAACATCAAATAACTCAATAAAGTTTTTCACTGAGCCAAAGAACAAAGGTCCATGTAACTCATATACTTTTGACCCTTCTTCATCAATGTAGCTTTCGGTGTAAATATGTTTGGCATGCTGCCAAGCAAACACTAGCGCAGAGACAATAATTCCCACGCAGACCGCAATGGCTAAGTCTGTGGCCACAGTTACGGCACTGACCAAAAAGATAACGAAGGCGTCAGATTTAGGTACTTTGCGCATAATGCGGAAACTTGACCATTCAAAAGTGCCTATAACCACCATAAACATAACGCCAACCAGTGCCGCCAGAGGCACCATCTCAATATAGCTTGCGGCAAACAAAATGAAGGCCAGAAGCATCAGAGCAGCTGTCACACCCGATAAACGACTGCGGCCACCTGAGTTGATATTAATCATTGATTGGCCAATCATGGCACAGCCACCCATCGCGCCAAAGAAACCACAAGTTAAGTTAGCTGCGCCCTGGCCCATGCATTCTTTATTACTTTGACCACGGGTGTCTGTGATTTCGTCAATTAGCGTAAGCGTCAGTAACGATTCGATTAGACCAATGGCGGCAAGAATCACGGCGTATGGCAGGATGATTTGGAATGTTTCCCAGTTGAGCGGCACTTGAGGAATATGGAATTCAGGCAAACCACCGGCGATTGTGGCGCTGGCATCACCGGTCATATCTTTAACAAAGTCGATAACCGTGCGGGCTTCTAAATCTAACCCTAAAACTAAACCCGTCACCACGACAATCGCTGCCAAACTTGAAGGAATAGCAGTGGTTAGTTTAGGTAAAAAGTGAATGATAGCCATGGTCAAAGCAACCAGGCCCAGCATGGTTGCCATCATTTCACCTTGCATCCACTGCATTTGGCCATCGTCGCCAAGTACTTTAAATTGGCCAAGTTGAGCGAGAAAGATAACAATGGCCAAGCCGTTTACAAACCCCAACATCACAGGGTGCGGCACCATACGAATGAACTTACCAAGTTTAAATACCCCAGCGAGAATTTGCAGTATGCCCATCAACACCACCGTGGCAAACAGGTACTCTACCCCATGGGTCACGACGAGGGAGGTCATGACAACAGCAAGGGCACCGGTGGCGCCAGATATCATGCCCGGGCGACCACCTAATAAAGAAGTTATTAGGCCAACAATAAAGGCAGCGTATAAACCAACCAGAGGGTCTACTTGGGCTACAAAAGCAAAGGCAACGGCTTCGGGGACCAGCGCTAGGGCCACCGTCAATCCAGACAATATATCGTTTTTAGCAGAGCTTGGGGCTTTGCTTAATAAGTTAAACATTCATTCCTCGTGTACGTTAGGCAGAGCTCTTCGAAAAGGCCGCAGAGTCTAGCAAAATACCGAGAAATTAACAATTGAGTAAAAAGCTGAAGGCAGGCTTACTGCCACTTTTACAGTGGCAGTGCGGTGGAGCGCTTAACACAGGTCATAGTCACATTCGAATGTACTTCTTGCACATAGGGAAGGCTTAATAAGTGGTCTCGAACGAACTGCTCATAGCCTTCAATACCCTTGGAGATAATACGCAACATAAAGTCCATGGTACCCGCCATAGTGTAGCATTCAGTGACTTCATCATAGCTCATTATCAGCTTTTCAAAATCTGCGAGCTGGTCTCGGCCGTGGTTAGACAAACGTACATGGGCGTATACAAGCATATCGAAGCCTAGCTGCTTCTCATCTAGCAAGGCCACTTTGCCTTTGATATAGCCCTCCTGCTCAAGACGTGCAATACGGCGCCAACATGGTGATTGGGAAAGGCCGACTTGATCGGCTATTTCGGCGGTCGATAAACTGGCATCCTGTTGCAGCAATGCCAAGATCTGACGGTCAACTTGGTTTAATGACATTGATTTTTCTTTTTTAATTGTGAATTAGGTAAAATTATACATAACGCAAGGGTTTTCGTCTGTACTTTTTAACCGAATTTTCCGCTAATAAACGGGTTTTTATGACGCTCTTGTCCTACCGAGGTCTCTTCACCATGACCGCTAAGCAATCGATAGTCATCATCTAGGCTAAGCACCTCTCGTTTGATAGAAGCGATTAATGTTGGGCCATCGCCTTTAGGAAAGTCCGTCCGCCCTATTGAACCTTTAAAAATCACATCGCCAACTATGGCAAGTTTATGACTATGACAAACAAAAATCACGTGCCCTGGCGTATGTCCTGGGCAATGGCGTACTTCAAATTGCTGCTCACCTAAACTTATGGTTTGCCCATGCTCGAGCCAGGTGTCGGGCAAAAAAGGCACTTGCGGCGCAAAGCCAAACATCTGAGCCTGCTGCGCCAAGGCATCAAACCAAAATTGCTCATCTCGTTGCGGGCCAACAATGTCGATTTGGTAATGTTTGCGCAATGTATCCGCTGCACCAACATGATCTAAATGGCCATGAGTTAGCCAAACTACACTGGGCTCAATGCCGCGCTGTGTTAACGCACGGATGATTTTATCACTATCGCCACCGGGGTCGATAATAGCGGCCTGACCACTTTGTGCGCATTGCAATATGCGGCAATTTTGCATAAAGGGAGTAACAGGAATGGTGGTAATTTTCATAAGTTTAAAACTGCATTAATATTGGGTAGTGCAAATAATGCTGATCATAATACGGTGTTTGCGCATAAAGCCAAGTTCTGCGAGCATCACTGTCGTTTGCAAAGTCTTCATCTTCAAGCTTGGCGTGGTAACGCTCGGCGATATCCGGGTTTGATTCAAGCATTTGCTGGGCATATGGAGCAAGTGCATAGTTCTCAACATACTCAGTGCGCTGAAAAATACTGTGGAAGAAGCCCCACTGGAACAATGAGTCTGGCGCCTCTGGGTGCAGCATATGTGTAGCCAAAAGCCCTAAGGGTTGTTTCGTGCTTACCTTCAGCCACTGTTGATTTACTGGCGTTTTCGCCGTGCTGTAATCAAACTCTGCACTAACGCGAAAGCGTCCCTCAAATGGTGCTTGAGCAAATTGATGATTAACAATACGTGCTTGTGCCAATGGCAACTCGGTGTCTGCTGTAACAGCCTCTATTTCAACCCCCTGCATTTTTAAGGTCGCGATCACATCAGTATACTGGCGTGGAATATAGAAAGCCTTGGGCACATCAACCTCGGTTTTTACCTCCTTTTGCCAGAATATGGGTAACGCATCATAATGCTTAGGTTTGCCTAAATAACGTACTTCTTTAGCACCCGTTGCTGTGCTTTCATAGTAATCATAGGCAATCCCCTTAAAGGCAATGGTATCAGGCTCTTTGGCATAGCTGCGTTCAACAACGAGGCGTTCTTGCTGCTGCGCTTTAGACTGTGCCACGGCGGCGCTGATATCATCGCCATGGCGGGTCAAGGCCGTGATAGCGCCGTCAATGAGCACATAAGTACCCAATACCCGTTGTTTATAAGGCTTAAGCGAATGGTTTTCTACCAAAATGGTGGGTAAATGGCGTAACTCGCCCCAACCATTTGAATAGCGAGGTCCAGCGACCCACCCAGCGAGACCTTTCGCAAAATCCATTTTATCCATGACGAACACTAAAGGCCCTGGAATATGCCCCATTTCTTCAAGTTTCTGGTCAATGACAGGCGCTATCCATTGATCCATCGCAGCTGTCACTTTTGGTGTGGCGCTGGCGAACGTTGGCGCATAACCATAGGTAATATCGTATTGGTAATCTGCGCCATCGGTAACATGAATATCGAGGTACAAACTGGGTTGATACTGATTAACAACCTTAGCTAATGCGCGCACACCAGGGGTATCAAGCTTAGTGAAGTCACGGTTTAAATTGAGGTTTTGACCATTGGTTCGAAAACCCATAACAGCAGGACCGCGCTGGTTGATGCGATTATAGGCACTGGCACGCTCGTGACCGTCGACGTTTAAAATCGGTATAAACAGTAGGTTAACGCTTTTCAAGATATCCAATCGTTTACCGGTGGCAATGTCTCGCAACAACATAAAGCCTGCGTCTTTACCGTCAATTTCACCACTGTGAATACCCGCTTGAATCAATAACGTGGGTTTGTCGCTATTAGCAATGTGCGCCGCGCTATTCTTTCCTTGCTCGCTGGCAACCAGCATATTGATATCACGGCCAGCATCACTTTGCCCTATTTTAACTAGGCTGAACTGCGTCGGGTTAGCCTGTTGTAAACGCTTTAAATAGGCCATCGTCGCTTGATAGTCGGGAGAGATCATTCCCCCAGAGTGTTCAAACGCCGTGGTTAACACGCCTTGTTGCTGCATCAACGCTTCGCTTTGGCCTTGCCAAGGGATCAGTTTGGGCAAGTGGGCATCAGCGGCTAGGGCCGTGGCTAATAACAAGCTGGTAAACATAATACGCTCTTTTTGTTGTTGTTTTGCTGTATTTGAGTATAACAAGGGGGCTTTAAAGGTGGCCAGGATTGCGACGAAATGATAGTTTTTCGCTATGACGTTGGCACTGAGTGCAAATTATGAAAACCATTCTTATCACCGGCTGCTCTAGCGGCATAGGCTATTACTGCGCTAAACAATTGCAAAAGCGCGGTTACCAAGTGATCGCTAGTTGTCGCAATGTAGACGACGTACGCGCTCTCAACGAGCAAGGCATCACCTGTGTGCAGCTTGATTACACCGATACTGACTCTATTGAACAAGGGCTAGCCGATGCCCTGGCTTTTAGCGGCGGTAAACTAGATGCCTTGTTCAATAATGGCGCTTATGGCCAACCTGGCGCTGTGGAAGATTTACCCGTGGCAGCGCTGCGCCGGCAATTTGAAACCAATGTTTTCGGCTGGCATCACCTTACCCAATTAGTATGTAAAAAGATGCGCCAACAAGGTCATGGCCGTATCATTCAAAATTCATCGGTGTTGGGATTAGTCACCTTGCCCTATCGCGGCGCTTATAATGCCAGTAAATTTGCATTGGAGGGATTAACAGATACCCTGCGCTTAGAGCTACAAGGCTCCGGTGTATATATTTCTTTGATTGAGCCTGGGCCGATCAGTTCGCGTTTTCGTGATAATGCACTGCACGCATTTTTAACCTCAGGCATTGATATCGAAAAAAGTGCGCACCGAGATAATTATTTAGCGCAGCAGCGGCGGTTGGAATCCACCAGTGGCCCTCAGCCTTTTACCCTTGGACCTGAAGCGGTTTATAAACGCTTGGTGCATGCGTTAGAATCGCAGCGCCCGCAGGCTCGTTACTATGTTACCACGCCCACCTATCTATTCGGTTTCCTTAAACGTATTTTACCAAGCAGCTGGCTTGACTGGGTGCTTACCAAGTCGCGCTAACGGCTATAGACGTGATTTTCAGGCATTAAAAAAGGAGCCAAAAGGCTCCTTTCTTCTGCTAACACAGGTAGATTAAGCTGAAAGACCTTCTTTCGCTTTAGCTACTAATGCTGCGAATGCAGTTTGGTCATAAACAGCGATATCTGCAAGGATCTTACGATCGATTTCTACAGAAGTCTTCTTAAGACCGTTGATGAAACGGCTGTAAGACAAACCATTTTGACGAGCTGCTGCGTTGATACGTGCAATCCATAGTTGACGGAAAGTACGTTTCTTCGCACGACGGTCACGGTAAGCGTATTGACCCGCTTTAGTAACCGCTTGGAAAGCTACGCGGTAAACACGTGAACGTGCACCGTAGTAACCTTTAGCTTGCTTTAAAACTTTCTTGTGACGTGCGCGCGCGATAGTACCGCGTTTTACTCTTGCCATTATTCTATACCCCTATTAAGCGAATGGTAACATACGAGAAACTAAGCCGTGATCGTTCTTGTGAACCATTAGCTTAGGACGTAGGTGAAGCTTACGCTTAGAGGTTTTCTTGGTCAGAATGTGACGAAGGTGCGCTTGTTTACGCTTGAAACCACCAGAAGCAGTTTTCTTGAAGCGCTTAGCGGCGCCACGGTGTGTTTTTAGCTTATAAGCCATTGCAATAACTCCAATTGATATTGCTTAAATTTAGCAAGCAGGCGGTTTGAGTTCACAAACACTTTTTTGGCCCAACTTACTCCCAAAACCGGTGAGAGCGCTTAAAAAAGCGCCCTACTTCAACCGGATAGATACAGGTGCCACTGCCTTAGAAAGTAAGTCATGTGGCTTGTAAACCTGCACTAATTCGTTAAACGCGCGGAGTATACTATTTTTTAGCCACCGGCGCTAGCATCATGATCATTTGGCGGCCTTCCACTTTTTTCGGGAATGACTCGACCTGTGCCAACTCTTGCAGATCATCTTTAATGCGATTCAAAAGCTCGATACCAATTTCTTGGTGGGCCATTTCACGACCACGGAAACGGATCGTTACTTTTGCCTTATCGCCAGCTTCTAAGAACTTGGTTAGATTGCGAAGCTTAACTTGGTAGTCACCAATGTCTGTGCCAGGGCGGAACTTAACTTCCTTAACCTGAATTTGCTTTTGCTTCTTCTTCTGTTCTTTTTGCGCTTTGCTTTTTTCAAAAAGGAACTTACCGTAGTCCATTACCTTACAAACGGGGGGTTCAGCATTTGGGCTGATCTCTACTAGATCGACACCCGCCTCATCCGCCATTGACTGAGCTTCACTCAGGGACACGATGCCTGCTTGTTCACCTTCAAAGTCAATTAGTCGAACTTCTTTTGCCGTAATATCTTCGTTAATACGATTTTTTTGGACCTGTTGTTGGCCCTTTTTTCCGCCTCTAATGGTACGTTCCTCCAAGAATATTAAAAACTAAAAGGGTGTATTCGATACTGTTTGATACACCCTTTCGATCACAAATTACTGTCTTGTTTTAATTTCATTTGTGATTTTAGTGATAAAGTCATCGACTTTAAATTTACCTAGGTCTTCACCTGTACGTGTTCTTACTGCCACTTCTTGCTGCTCTACTTCTTTGTCACCAACAACTAGCAAGTAAGGAATACGTTTTAAAGTATGTTCGCGAATTTTAAAGCCAATTTTCTCATTTCTCAAGTCGGCTGCGGCGCGAATACCCAGTTTATTCAATTTTTGTACAACTTCGTGCACATAATCAGACTGTTTGTCAGTGATATTCATAATCACCACCTGCTTAGGAGCAAGCCAGGTTGGGAACAGCCCTGCGTATTCTTCGGTCAAAATACCGATAAAGCGTTCGATTGAACCCAGAATAGCACGGTGAATCATCACCGGAGTGCGACGCTCGTTGTTCTCAGCCACATAAGTTGCGCCAAGACGTCCTGGTAACATAAAGTCTAGCTGTACTGTACCACACTGCCACGCTCGCTCTAAGCAATCATACAAAGTAAATTCAATTTTCGGACCATAGAAGGCACCTTCACCTGGTAGGTATTCGAATTCAATGTCTTTATCGCTCAATGCTTGCGCCAAGGCTTTCTCGGCTTTATCCCACAGTTCATCTTCACCGATGCGCTTTTCTGGGCGTGTAGAAAGCTTTACAACAATCTTTTCAAAACCAAAGGTCGAATAAGTGTCGTAAACCATATCGATACACGCCGTCACCTCTTGCAAGATTTGCTCTTCTGTACAGAAAACATGAGCATCATCTTGAGTAAAGCCACGTACGCGCATCAAGCCGTGCAACGCACCCGATGGCTCGTTACGGTGACAACAACCAAATTCGGCCATACGCAAAGGTAAATCACGGTAAGATTTCAAACCTTGGTTGAAAATCTGCACGTGACCAGGACAGTTCATTGGTTTAATAGCATACTCACGTTTCTCTGACTCCGTGGTGAACATGGCATCGCCGTATTTGTCCCAGTGGCCTGATTTTTCCCACAGTCCACGGTCCATCATTAGCGGCCCTTTGACCTCTTCATAGTCATATTCGCGCAGTTTTTCGCGAACAAACTCTTCGAGCTCGCGGTAAATGCTCCAACCATCATTGTGCCAAAACACCATACCTGGCGCTTCTTCTTGCCAGTGCCATAAATCTAGGGCCTTACCAATTTTACGGTGATCGCGCTTTTCCGCTTCTTCTAAGCGCTGCAAGTAGCCTTTAAGTTGCTTTTTATCACCCCATGCGGTGCCATAAATACGCTGCAACATTTTATTGTCAGAGTCGCCACGCCAGTATGCACCTGCTACTTTCATCAATTTAAAGTGCTGACAAAAGCTCATATTCGGTACGTGTGGGCCACGACACATATCCACGTACTCTTCGTGGTGGTACAAACCAGGACGGTCATCTTTAGCGATATTCTCGTCCAAGATTTCAACTTTATAAGGTTCGCCACGTTGTTCAAACGTGTCGCGTGCCTGTTGCCAGCTCACGGTCTTCTTAACCACGTCATATTTGGTTTTCGCAAGTTCTTTCATACGCTTTTCAAGCGCTTCTAAATCTTCTTGCGTCAGCGAATGCTCCATATCAACATCATAATAAAAGCCGTTGTCGATAGTTGGACCAATGGCCATTTTTGCATCAGGATACAATTGCTTAATGGCGTGGCCGATAAGGTGCGCACAGGAGTGACGGATAATTTCTAAACCGTCTTCATCTTTTGCGGTGATGATCTCTAACCGTGCGTCTTCGCTGATTAAATCACAGGCGTCAACACGCTCACCGTTAACACGCCCAGCGATGGTCGCTTTGGCAAGGCCTGGGCCGATGTCTTGTGCTACGTCTAACGTGGATACAGGGTTTTCAAATGAACGCTGACTGCCGTCAGGAAGAGTAATTACTGGCATGTTTAATCCTTGTACAGTGGTGACACCTACGCCGCGCCACGTGTATTTATTTGTCTATTTAATAAGTCTAATCAACGCTTATACCAACAAGCATTGCGATGATACTGCCGCCCACACAGCGTGAGCAAGGCGCTATTTTGGCGCGCTATAGAGGTAAATACAAGGCTCGTCTGCTAATTTTCTTAACAAATTTTGTATGCGCTTCTGATATACTAATGCCATTGATAAAAAAGGTGATATTTGACTATGCATACTTGCGGCGTAGAAATAAAAGGCAGTGAAGTTTTACTATGCCTTCTAAGTAAAGAAAACGATGTGTTTGACATCCGTGATGTGCGCCAAACACGTTTTGTTTTAAGCGATGCCAACGATACTGAAGAAATCCAAAAGTTTCATCGTGACTTTAAAAAGCTGATGGAAGATTACCAAGTGGATGCTATCGCCATAAAAGCGCGACCTCATAAAGGTAAGTTCGCTGGCGGCGCGGTTGGCTTTAAAATGGAAGCGGCACTGCAGCTGATAACTAACTTAGATGTGCACATTATTAGTGCCACAGAGATGAAAGAACAGCTTAAGCGCAACCCATTACCTATTGAGTTTGCTGATACGGGGCTGAAGAAGTTTCAAGAGCAAGCCTTTATGACGGCGTATGTCGATATTATGCTGCGCACTTACGCTAAGCAGTAATCTCCCCCGACAGTAGCAGGCCGCAAAAATGGCCTGTTACGTCATCGCCCGGTAATAATCGCTAACGCATGCCTCTCATCCATGTCCAACTCCTCGGCTAAAGAGCGCGGTGTCGCGTCAAAATGCGCAAACGGGTGTTCATTTTCATAGTGTTCGCTGAGGTGTTCTAACACCTTCGGGTGAATATAATACTGTTCGCAAATGTTCGCGGTATTGCCTAACTGCTTGGCAACGAGTTTAACCAGTTGAGACTTAAATTTGCGCCTTGGGTGCGCCTGTACCTGCTCCGCGGCTACGTGGGCAAAGCGGACCGCCATTCGCGTCCCCGCCCAGGTGCGATAATCTTTGGCACTAAAGTGGCCGCCAAAAACACGGTGGATAAATTCGTTAATATCATCACTTTGTAGGTCATGCCATTGGCCTTGTTGATAATAACGTAGCAAGCTATACCCTTGTTGCTCTGCACTTGAAGCCACTAATTCAGCAAGCTCAGTATCGTCAATGCGCACCTCTCGGTGTTTTGCGTGTTTACCTTTAAAGCTAAATTGTACATGGTCGTTTTTAATATCCACATGCTTGCGTCGAAGCGTGGTTAACCCACAAGTTTCATTGGCTTTGTAATAATTATTACTGCCTACACGAATCGCGGTAAGGTCTAAGATTGCGCACCCAAGCGCGCACACTTTGTCTTTCGTCCAATCAGGTTCTGCCAATAAGGATAAACAGTGCCCTCGCGCATCTGGAAGCTGAGCAGCGAATTCACCTAACTTGGCAAATTTTTTTTGCTGTTGCGCCAATTGCCAATGGGCGTGGTAAATGTATTGTCGCTTTCCTTTGCCATCAACGCCAACGGCCTGCACCTTATTGTACTGGCAAGCGCTAATACGTACATCACGCCACATAGGAGGCACAGCCAACTCTCGCATTCGTTTTAAGTAAGCACGACTGGTTATCTTTTCCTTATCAAGATGGAAGTATTCAAATCCTTTTCCCCGTTTACGACGCGTTGTCGTAAGGGTATTACACTCGTGGTAGGTTGTGCTTGGGGCAACGTTACAATCCATTCTTCTTCCTTCTTTTTCCGATAATAGCTACTACGCAGCACATCTTCACCTGGAGCACTGTGAAAGGTAAAAAATAATACGTTTTGTTGGTTGTACGACTATGACGTTTTTACCGCCTGCGATTGAAAAGCTTTCATAGTTGCCCATGAAAAAGGCGTTGGCTTACACATTCAAGCGTTCGAAGATAAAGATAAAACACTGTTTAATAATGGTTTTTATGTATTCCCTCGATTTGGCACAAGCATTGCTCCTATTAAATCGAATTCAAAATTGAAGGAGCACAATTATGACAATGCAACGTTCAGAGAAAATCACAGACATTATCAAAGTACTAAAGGGTGGCATTGATTTTTACTCCGATGCCAAAGACAACATTGATAGTAATGATGTACGTACCGTGTTCCAAAACATGATCGATGAAAAGCACAAAGCGGTGACCGACTTGCAACCCTTTGCCATTGAAGAGCAAGGCGAAATTGAAACCGGCTCAGACACCCTGGTAGATGTACGTAAAACCTACACTAAGGTGATGAGCGCAATTAAGAGCAACGAAGAGCATACGTACATCAAACACCTTGAAGAGGTTGAAGATAAAGTGCTTGAAGAGTTCGACGATGCACTAGAAGAGTCGCAGCCACCTCAGTGCGCACAAGTTCTTTCTCAGCTTCGTGAACGCATGCAAATTTGCCACGATAAAATGAAGGCACTGCAAGAAGCAACGAGCTAAATTATTTCTCTCCCCAAGACGATGTAGCGGGCCCATGGCCCGCTTTTTTATGTCGACAAAAACTAAACCTTTAGTCTAATTCCAACAGAAACCACCTCAAAATAATGGAAAGTGTCGACACTCTGTGCTTGATTAGGTGTTGAAGAACCTAAAATGACAACATCTATCCGGGCAAGGAGGCAGTCAATGCCGCAACAACAAGACAATCACTCCCCTTCACTACCGTTAACGTTGAGCCAGTACCACGGCTCATTTTCAACGCCGCTTAGCGAGCGAACCATCGCCGAGCACCTAGATTATATTGTCGACAAACACCCAGACAATGAGGCGATTGTCGTTCGCCATCAAGGGATCCGTTGGACTTACCGCCAGTATTTACGGGAAATAGAGCGCCTCGCTGCGGGCTTACTCGCTCTAGGTGTGCAGCCAGGGGATCGGGTTGGCATTTGGTCACCCAACAATATTGAATGGCCCTTAGTGCAATTCGCAAGCGCCAAAATTGGCGCCATTATGGTGTGCATTAACCCCGCCTATCGCCCTCATGAATTGGCCTTTGCCATTAACAATGTGGGTGTAAAATACCTGGTGATGGCCGAGCAATTTAAAGCATCAAACTACGTTGACATGATCTACCAGCTTGCACCGGAATTAAAAGACGGTAGCAAAACCACCCTGCAAGCGCTGCCCACTCTAGAGCAGGTAATTATTCTCTCCGAGCAACCTTTTGCCGGCATGACATCATTTAAGTCGGTTCAACAACTGGGCGAGGATGCGCACTACCAGCAAATGCGGGTTATTGAAGCGCAACTTCGACCCGATGACGCCATTAATATTCAATTTACCTCGGGCACAACCGGAAACCCCAAAGGCGCCACGCTCTCGCACCGCAATATTTTAAACAACGGTTTGCTGGTTGCCCAAGCGATGCACTTTAATGATAAAGACAGACTGTGTATTCCAGTGCCCCTGTACCATTGCTTCGGCATGGTGCTGGGCAATCTAGTGTGTTTGGCCAGCGGTGCCTGTGCGATATTTCCAGCCCCCTCGTTCGATGCAATCAGCACCCTAAGCTGCGTTGAGCAAGAGCGCTGCACGGCGCTCCACGGCGTACCAACGATGTTTATTGCGCAATTAGAACACCCCGACTTTCAGCAATACGATCTCAGCACCTTGCGCACCGGAGTCATGGCCGGCAGCACCTGCCCGCAAGAATTGATGCGCAAAGTATACAGTGATTTTCATATGCGCGAGGTGGTGATTGGTTACGGGCAGACCGAGTGCAGCCCCATCAACCATATTACCCAAACCGACGCGCCAATTGACAAACAAGTGCAAACCGTGGGCCGAGCTATGGCGCACACAGAAATTAAAATTATTGATGAGCGCGGCCAAATCGCTGCCGTTGGTAGCCCGGGTGAAATTTGTGCTCGCGGCTACTGTGTGATGCAAGGCTATTGGGGCGATGAGGCGAAAACCAACGCCACCATCGACGCTGAGGGCTGGCTACACTCTGGCGATTTAGGGGTAATGGACGAACAAGGTTATGTGACCATCGTTGGCCGTATTAAAGATATGATCATTCGCGGTGGCGAGAACATTTACCCGCGCGAAATAGAAGAAGTGCTGTATTTGCACGACGCTGTCAGTGATGCGGCGGTCTTTGGTATCCCCGATGATAAATTTGGCGAGCAAGTATGCTTGTGGCTCAAAGCGAAGGACAACAGCGATATTGATGAGCCGCAAATTCGGGCCTACCTAAAAGATCAACTCGCCTATTTTAAAGTGCCTAAGTATATTCGTATCGTCGAGGAATACCCGATGACGGTCACCGGGAAATTACAAAAGTTTAAAATGCGCGAAATGATGCTTGCAGAGCTCAATGAGCAAGCGCAAAGCGCGTAGCTAGGAGTCGACATAGTCACCACAGTGGTGCAAAATTAGCACACTCGTTGCGCTAGGTTTTACGCCGCAAAATCGCTACACTGACGCCTTAAATCAGTTAGTTATGTGTGGTGCTATGCTTTCCTTTTTCGAAAAACTAACCGCCCCTTTTCCCGAGCGCACAACAACCGCGCCACCAAAGGGATTATGGGCTTTTTGCCGTTATTACACCCAAGGCATGGGCTGGCCGCTGGCGGTGATGTCAATCAGCGCCGCCTTATTAGCCATTGTTGAAGTTTCGCTATTTAGCTTTATGGGTCAACTCGTTGACTGGCTTGGACAGACAACCCCGGAACAGCTGTTAAGCACCGAAACCGATACGCTTTGGTTTATGGGTCTGGTCACTATCGTGCTGTTACCTATTTTAGTGTTTGTTCACTCAGCCGTTCTCCATCAAAGCTTGCTCGGTAATTACCCCATGGCCATTCGCTGGTTGGCGCACCGTTACCTGCTGCGCCAAAGTGTGAGCTTTTATGCCGATGACTTTGCCGGGCGCATTGCCACTAAGGTGATGCAAACGTCGTTGGCGGTAAGGGAAACCGTCATCAAGCTACTGGATGTCGCGGTGTATATTGTGGTGTATTTTTCCGCCATGCTGTTCTTTGTTGGCCAGGCAGATTGGCGCTTAATGATGCCAATTTTAGGCTGGCTTGTAGGTTATATTGCAGTGCAGCGTTATTTTATTCCGCGCCTTAAAGCGGTCGCCGAGCAACAAGCCGAAGCCCGCTCGCAAATGACAGGCCGTATTGTTGATAGCTATACCAATATCGCCACTATCAAACTCTTCTCTCATTCATCGCGGGAGGAGCAATATGCTCGTGAATCGATGGAGCTGTTTTTAGACCCTGTGTATCGGCAAATGCGTCTGGTCACTAAATTACAAGTGAGTGTGCAGCTGCTTAACTATGGTTTGGTGGCGGTGATTGCAGCATTGTCGATTTACCTTTGGTCCATTAGTTTAATCAGCGTCGGCGCCATTGCCATTGCCGTTAGTTTAGCACTTCGCCTTAACGGCATGGCGCAGTGGATTATGTGGGAAGTCAGCGCCCTGTTTGAAAATATCGGCACCGTTGCCGATGGCATGAACACCTTAACGAAACCCATAACCATAACCGACGCAGAGGATGCCAACACGCTGAAGGTGACCCATGGGCGCATCGACTTTAATAACATTACCTTTAATTATGCCAAGCCAATTACCCCGTCACACCCACCGGTGCTCGATGGGCTATCTCTAAACATTGCTGCTGGCGAAAAAGTTGGGGTTGTTGGTCGCTCTGGCGCCGGTAAATCAACCTTAGTTAACCTGTTATTGCGCTTTTATGATGTTGAGCAAGGACACATTCGTATTGATGATGCGCCGATAAACCAGGTGACTCAGGAAAGCCTGCGCCAACATATCGCTATGGTGTCACAAGACACCGCGCTGCTGCATCGTAGCGTACGCGAAAATATCGGTTATGGCTTAGCCGATGCCACGGATGAGCAAATCATCGCCGCTGCGAAAAAGGCTGAGGCATGGGATTTTGTTAGTGAACTGGAAGACAGTCATGGCAACAAAGGGCTGGATGCGCAAGTGGGTGAGCGCGGCGTCAAGCTATCAGGTGGCCAGCGCCAGCGTATCGCTATTGCTCGCGTACTGTTAAAAGACGCTCCTATTTTAGTGCTCGATGAAGCCACATCAGCTTTAGACTCTGAGGTAGAGGCAGCGATTCAAGCGAGCCTAGATACCTTAATGGAAAATAAAACCGTTATTGCCATTGCCCATCGCTTATCAACCATAGCGCAAATGGATCGCTTGGTGGTGATGAACAAAGGCCATATTGTTGAGCAAGGCACACACCAAGAGCTTATCGCCCAAGGGGGGATCTACGCCCAACTGTGGGCCCATCAAACCGGTGGCTTTATAGGCACAGACTAATAAACAAGGGGCCATACAAGGCCCCTTTTTTCTCAGTTTGAATATCGCTAGGGAATAAGGTTAACGCATTAACTCTCGTTTACTAACTTTGCCTCAACTAGAAATTCATAAAGCCCATTGGTTATAAATCGACCATAACTATCCTGAGTGAAACTTTCACCATCATAAACCCGACCTACAACAAAAAAATACATTTCATCTTTCTTCGTAAATGGAACCATAAGGTTCAAACCTATGGTCTCGTCCTTTGTTTTAATTTTGATATATAGTTTGATGTGTTTGGGTGGTTTATTAGCAATTGATGATTGCTCTGCACTAGCAATAGCATGAATTAATAGCTCTTTTGATTGAGCAGAATTCAATGCTAAATTTGTCACATTGATATTATCAGAATTTATCGCTTCGATTGAGACTATGTCTTCAACGGTTAGATTACTAAATTTTTCTAGCTTATTTGCCCCTTCTGATTTATCCCAAAAATAACCAAACCATCCATAAGCAATATAAGCGACAATTAAAACAGCTAAAACTTTCCTCAACAGCGAATCCTTACTTTGAAGAGCTAATGCCTGTATACGGCTGCCAATAATAAGCCTATCACTACTGCTACAATAAGCCATTTAACTTTGTTGGTACCTTTGGGTTCATTTAAAGAACTGGGTAACTCCGCAGGAGAAGAAGAACGTTCATTGATGCCTTTTATAAATTCTTCGTCTCGTTCCATCCTTTTGGCTTTAAGTTTACATTCATACTCCCGCCAAACATCATTATGCATTTTGTGTAACGTCGTATGCTGTTCTGGCTCACCCCAAAGCTCGGAAAGCCACTTTACATCAGTCTTGTTTAGCAATTCTAATTTGTTGTAGCCGAGCGATTTATATGAAAATGGGAGCCCCTTCAATTTCTTACCGGGAACAGATTCGACTACATTGTAGCCGGGCTCTTTCAATACATTTGAATAAGGTATTGAAAATGAATTAACTGCCGCGAGCCAATATAAAAGTGCCAACTCTTCTTCATATTCAATTTTCTGCTTACGCTTATCTCGAATCAAAGCTCTCGTAGCAAATGCGGCTTCTCTAAATGATGCAGGCAAAGGCAAGTTTTCTATAGCCAACGCCAAACGTTTTTCGGGAGCGTCTCTAAGTTTTTTTATACGATCAGCCCAAAATTCACCTTCTTGTAGTTCTTCTCTGTGGCGCGACCAAAAATCAACAGCATGCTCATCTGCATCTAAATCTGTTTCCGTTTTATGCCATGCTTCAGTCATCGAGCTTTCCTTCAAGGCTAACAGTTTATTAGCGGCTTATATTAGGCACGATACTTAAAGAAGGTGGAATTTGCCACAGGCCCCAAACCGCTTTAATAAAAAAGCGAGTGAGTTCACCCCACCCGCTTTCAGTATGCCTCTATCTCTAAGACATTTCACCCGCTTCAAGCTCGTAGATTCTACTGCTCACAGCATTAACAATTAAATACACCCCACCCCCAAAAGATTAAAAGAATAAGATTTCCAGTGTGAGTAGCACGAGCATCACGATATTCGCGAGCCAGCCGATCATAAAGAAATAACTCCGGGGGCTGGGGTTGGATTCGGTGGCAATCACGTAGTAAAGCAGCATATGAATGACTCTAGCGGCGACGAATACTGCGCTGGCTATAGCGAAGATGGGCCCTGACACCCCCAAGTGCAGACCGACTAAGGCACAAACGATATACAGTGGCGCGTTTTCTAGCGTATTTTGAAACGTTCGGTGGGCACGAAAGATAAATGAGTCATGAGACAGGTTATCATCAATTTTTCCTGGAATAGCGTTATCGGCCCTCGCCTTTACGATTGATGCCACAAACCACTGCGCTACCAACATCCAGGCAAACAACACCAATGACACCAAAATAACCGCAGAATAGTCCATACTTTCTCCTTGTAATTTGCTTTGTATTAGCTACGGTCAAGGCGTATGGTGCGATCAAAAAAGGCCGCTAAAAATGCGGCCTTTTCAATAAGCTACTAATATTTACTCAGCACTGATACGCTCTAACCCACCCATGTAAGGGCGCAGCGCCTGTGGCACTTCAATACTGCCATCCGCCTGTTGGTAATTCTCCAAAATAGCCACTAACGTACGGCCCACGGCTAACCCTGAACCATTGAGTGTATGCAGTAGTTCCGGTTTTTTCTCGCCCGCACGGCGGAAACGCGCTTGCATACGGCGCGCTTGGAAGTCGCCCATATTTGAACAAGACGAAATTTCGCGATAGGTGTCTTGTGCTGGCAACCACACTTCTAAGTCATAGGTTTTCATTGCACCAAAGCCCATATCGCCGGTACACAACACTACTTTACGATACGGCAACTCAAGCGCCTGCAAGATTTGCTCGGCATGAGAAGTTAGCTCTTCCAGTGCCTGCATTGAATCTTCAGGTTTGACCAATTGCACTAACTCAACTTTATCGAACTGGTGCTGACGAATTAAGCCCCGCGTATCGCGGCCATAGCTGCCTGCTTCACTGCGAAAACACGGAGTATGTGCAGTCATTCGTACTGGCAGCTCTTTTTCTTCAAAGATTTCGTCACGCGCACAGTTCGTCAGCGGCACTTCAGCGGTAGGGATCAGGCTAAAGCCATCATCGTGCTCACCCAGTTTCTCTGTGTGGAATAAGTCTTCTGCAAACTTAGGTAGCTGACCCGTGCCTAACAAACTGTCTTTATTCACTAAATAAGGCACATACATTTCGGTATAGCCGTTTTTATCAGTGTGCGTATCGAGCATAAACTGCACCAACGCGCGATGCATGCGCGCGATTTGCCCACGCATTACTGTAAAGCGGGCACCCGAGAGCTTCACCCCGGCTTCAAAATCCAGCCCTTTATCCAGCGCTTCGCCTAAATCAACGTGGTCTTTGACCTCAAAATCATAGCTCTTTGGCTCACCCCAGCGGCTAACCTCGACGTTATCGTCTTCATCGTTGCCTGCTGGAACATCTTTTGCTGGCAAATTAGGCAGGCCTAAGGCAATGTCTTTTAATTCATTGAGGACGGCATCTTGCTCTTTTTTGGCATTTTCGAGCTCATCACCTAAGTTGGCAACGGCATCCAATAAAGGTTGAATATCTTCACCCTTCGCCTTCGCTTGACCAATGGCTTTGGAACGGGAGTTACGCTCGCTTTGTAATTCTTGCGTTTTAGTCTGTAGCGCTTTACGTTGTTCTTCGAGTTGTGCCAGTTTCGCTACGTCTAATTCAAAGCCACGTGCCTTTAAACGGGCTGCTGTTTGCTCTACGTCCTGACGAAGATACTTTGAGTCTAACATGTGAGTTTTTAACCTTTTTGCGTTGTTAGCATGAGGCCTATCCAAGCCATAAATATACACATCCCCACATTAAGGAGGACGTTTAACGCCACTTTCAACCACTGCCCTTGCTGAAGCAACAACAGCGTATCCATGGAAAATGTAGAAAATGTTGTCAGCGCGCCCAAAAACCCGACTCCGAGTGTGACGCGGTGCGGATGCGATAGCATTTCGCGATCCAACAGGCCATATAATATGCCCATTAACAATGAACCGAGAATATTAACCGCCAGCGTGCCAAAAGGGAATCCCTTAGGCAGCAGTTTTAGTGCTAATTCACTTATACCAAAGCGGGCGCAGGCACCCAAGGCCCCGCCAATGGCAATAAAAAAGTAGGTACTAAGAGCGCTCATAGCGCTTCCTGTCGCTTTGCGCATCACGCTCTTGCAAATAAGCAAGCTTATCACTAATGCGTTTTTCTAAACCACGATCGCTCGGGTGATAATAACGGCTGTCAGCAATCTCCTCGGGGAAGAAGTTCTCGCCTGCTGCATAGGCTCCCGGCTCGTTGTGGGCATAGCGATAATCCTCGCCGAAGCCCTGCTCTTTCATTAATTGCGTGGGCGCATTGCGGATGTGATAAGGCACATCGAGATGGGCGGTCTCTTTAGCATGACGTTTCGCCTCATTAAAGGCCATATATACGGCATTGCTTTTCGGCGCACTGGCTAGGTATAAGGTGGCTTGAGCTATGGCACGTTCGCCTTCGCTGGGGCCAACGCGGTGAAAAATATCCCAAGCATTCAGCGCCACCTCCATCGCTTTGGGATCTGCATTGCCGATGTCTTCGGTAGCAATCGCTAATAGCCGCCGCGCCACATACAAGGGATCGCCTCCGGCGGTGAGAATACGGCAATACCAATACAATGCCGCGTCCGGAGCGGAGCCGCGCACTGATTTATGAAAAGCAGAAATCAAATCGTAGTAATGATCGCCCCCCTTATCGTATTGGGCAACCATTTGCGGCGCGACTTGCTTGAGCACCGCCTGATTAATACAGCCTTGGTGTTGCTGCGCCAAATTTGCCGCCACTTCCAGCAAGTTAAGCACACTGCGAGCATCGCCATTGGCGCTGTGGCACAACTGCTCAAGGCTATCGGGCTCGATGGTCACACCTTGCTGGCGAAGAATGTCATCCTGTTGCAGGGCCTGATTCACTACTGCCTGCAAATCTTCTGCTGACAGCTTTTTTAGCGTGTACACTCTGGCGCGCGACAGCACGGCGTTATTCAGTGCAAAAGAGGGGTTCTCTGTGGTGGCGCCAATAAAGATGAAGGTGCCGTTTTCAACATGCGGCAATAGTGCATCTTGCTGCGACTTATTAAAGCGGTGTACTTCATCCACAAACAATAAGCTGCGTTTGCCTTGTTGTTGCAGCAAGTCGCTGGCACTGGCAACGGCCTCACGGATATCTTTCACCCCTGCGCTGACCGCCGATAACTCCAAAAACTGGGCATCACTGTGGTGCGCAATAATATGCGCCAGCGTGGTCTTACCGACCCCAGGTGGCCCCCACAAAATTAAGCTGTGACAGTGGCCACTTTTAATGGCTTGGTACAAGGGTTGCTCTGTGCCTAATATGTTGCTTTGGCCGATGTACTGATCCAATGTGTGTGGGCGCATGCGCGCCGCCAACGGGCGCACATCGGGGGCAAAATCTAGGGAGAAATTATTCGCCACGGTTTATCTCGGCTTGTGGCGCTCGCTGATCATCAACAAACACGTGCTCAGGAATGGTAAATTCAAACACGCTGTCATCAATATCAACATTGCGCTTGGGCGCATCAAAATGAAAGTGTGAACGCTGACCTGATTGGTCAAGCACCTCAAGCGCCGCAACTTGTTGCTGCTCATCAAAATGCAACGTCAGCTTTTCTACTTGCGCATCTTCAGTATTTTTCGGGGTAATCTCAAAGCCGGCTTCGATTTGCTTGATACTAAACTGCTGCCACAACTCGTCATCTTCTGTGGTGAGCAGAATAAACGGCGTATTATCAATTAGTTTAGAGGTATCCAGTACCGTCACTTGCTCGGCGAAAGGGTCAAAGTAATAGCTATCAACCCCGTTGGAGACAAACAAGGTTTCGTCTGGTTGTTGTTGCTCCCAACGAATTTTCCGTGGTTGCTCTAGTTGCAATTTGCCTTTACTTTCACTCACTAGCTGCCCCTGCGGGTCAAATACTTGCTGTGAAAAAGCCGAGCTGAGTGAGTCCAAATCCTGCAGCTGTTGTTGCAGCATCTGTGCGTCGTCGGCAAAAACCGTTGATGAAAACAGGGCGGCACTTGCCACTGCACTGTATAAAAATTGTTTCATATTACTTCCTTAGCCAGCGTTATTCTTAACTAGCACTTCGCGGGCGCCATTATGGCCGGGCGAACTGACTAAACCGGAGTGCTCCATTTGTTCAACCAATCGCGCAGCGCGGTTATAACCAACACGCAGTTTACGCTGTACACTTGATACAGACACACGACCACTTTCAATAACAAAAGCGCAGGCCTCGTCATACAATGGGTCTGATTCATCGTCGCCGTCTTCGGATGTTTCCCCTGGCAGCAATACGTCTTCGACGGCGTCACCATTGAGTATTTCATCCACATAATCAGGTTTACCTCGGGCCTTCCAATCACTCACAACCGCGTGAACCTCATGGTCGTCAACAAAGGCGCCATGAACACGGATTGGCACACTGGTCCCAGGTGGCAAATACAGCATGTCACCCATGCCTAAAAGATGCTCGGCCCCTTGTTGGTCAAGAATAGTGCGCGAGTCTATTTTTGAGGACACCTGAAACGCCATACGTGTAGGGATATTGGCTTTAATCAGGCCGGTGATCACATCCACCGATGGACGCTGTGTAGCCAATACCAAATGAATGCCCGCAGCCCGTGCTTTTTGTGCGATTCGGGCAATGAGCTCTTCCACTTTTTTACCAACAATCATCATCATATCGGCGAATTCATCAATCACCACGACAATGCTGGGTAACTTGTCTAGCTCTTGCGGCCCATCAGCCATGCCATCTGTATCTTTGAACAAAGGATCTAAAATAGGTTCCCCTGCGGCTTTAGCATCAAGCACTTTTTGGTTGTAGCCCTTCAGGTTACGCACTCCTAAAGCCGACATCAGTTTATAGCGGCGCTCCATTTCACCAACACACCAACGCAGTGCATTGGCCGCTTCTTTCATATCGGTAACCACTTCACACAGTAGATGTGGGATCCCCTCGTACACCGATAACTCCAGCATTTTCGGGTCGATCATGATCATGCGCACATCTTCTGGCGGCGATTTATATAGCAAGCTTAAAATCATCACATTAACGCCCACTGACTTACCTGAGCCAGTGGTACCCGCTACCAACAAGTGCGGCATTTTGGCTAAGTCTGCAACCACAGGTTGCCCGGCAATGTCTTTACCTAACACCATGGTTAGTGGCGATTTATTTTGCTCAAACTTAGGGGCATTGATCACTTCTGATAAGCGCACGATTTCGCGGTGTTTATTAGGCAGCTCAAGGCCAACATAGGTTTTCCCCGGGATCACCTCAACCACACGCACACTGACCGCAGATAACGAGCGCGCCAAGTCTTTCGATAAACCAGAAATTTTCGCGACCTTTACACCCGGTGCTAAATCGAGTTCAAAGCGTGTAACTACCGGGCCGGGATAAACCCCTACAACGGACGCTTGTACGCCAAAATCTTGCAGCTTGCTTTCAACTAACCGAGAGACAGCCTCGAGCTCTTCTTCAGAAATGGGGTTTTTCTGTTTATCCGGCCTATCAAGTAAATCCAACGAAGGAAGCGGCTCCATGGGCGGCTTTTCTTCTAATAGCTGTTCGAATTTCTCTTTGGCTGTTGGCGCTTTTGTGTGTGCCACTGTGGTTGTTGCCACTGAATTAGTGGTTTCTTTGTGCGCTGATGCAACAGCCGTATTTGCCGCTTTATTTTGGGGCTGTGTATTTGGTGTCGCCTCGGTGGGCGCTTGGTCTAGCTCGTTGAGCGCGCTGACGGTATCAAAACCCTCATCATCAATGGCGCTAAAATTCATTTCATCGCCGAGCATGGCATCGATATCATCAAATGCCGGATGTTGTTTAGGCGCCTCTTTAGTAGCGCTCTGCGTATCACTGTCACTGCTTTGTTCTTGCCAAGACTCTTTCTTTGGTTCAGGCGCAAACATAGCCGCAGCTTTATCTAACAATGATTTGTCTTTATCGGCTTCAACTTCTGTGTCGGCGTTATCGCTTTGGATTTCAAGCTTTGGTTCTTGAGCGCTCTGCGTCGCTTCCACTTGTGGATTTGGCTCATTGGCCAAGCTGCGCTGCTCGGCTTCTGCAAACTCACTTTGGTATTGGCCGCGTTTGCTTTGCAACCACTGCCAAACAAACAAGGCCGCTTTCATAACATACGCGCCCAAGGTATCAACAAATTGAACCCAAGAAACACCTGTAAGTAAGGTCATGCCGGCAAAGAAAAAGCACAGTAATAGGATTGAGGTACCCGTGAAATTAAATGCTGGCATCATCGCACCGGCAATAACATCCCCCACTACCCCACCGGAAGAAAAATAAAAAATATCGTCAAAATTAATGGAGCTAATAGCGCAAGCGCTCAATGTAAACAGCACTAAGCCGATGAGGCGCAGCGCCAAAGTAACATAATCTAAGCTAAGCACTCTGTGGGGGCGTTTAAAAACGAGGTACCCAAACAGTTGAATGGCTGCGGGAACTAAAAACGCCAACCAACCAAAACTAAATAATAAAATATCCGCCACCCACGCACCCGCTGTGCCGGTGATATTTTTAACATCGACAAACTCACCTGTTTGCGACCAGGACGGATCGGCTGGGTCAAAACTCACCAGCGCACACAAAATAAAAATGGCTAGCGCGGTGCTGACTATTAAGCCAGTTTCAAGCAGTCTTTGGACACCATTTAGGCGCATATTCCATTATCCTTATTCTTTCTTTCGATACTACAGCGCATTACTCTTACCTTATCAATTCTCAGCTGAATATGCACTGGGTTTATAATCAGTAATTGTAATCGGCACGAGCATTAACGGGCCCTTAAGGAACTTGTGGACGGATAATTAATGCCTCTTCACCTTTTACTTCTTCCATGACCACATAAGTACGGCTTTCGCTGATATTGGGTAGCTTCAGCAAAATATCGCCAAGCACCTGACGATACTCAGACATATCGGTCACTCGTGTTTTCAGCAAAAAGTCGAAATTCCCTGATACTAAGTGGCATTCCACAATCTCATCGTGCTTTTTTACCGCTTGGTTAAATTCGTCAAACACATCGGGAGATGTTTTGGTAATGGTCACTTCCACATACACCAGCAGCGCCTGACCGAGCTTGGCGGGGTCGACCACCGCTTTGTAACCACGAATATACCCTTCACGCTCAAGTTTTTTCACGCGTTCCAAACAAGGGGTCGCACTTAGGCCAATTCGTTTTGCCAATTCAACGTTGGAAATACGGCCATCCCGTTGCAATTCGACTAAAATTTTACGGTCGATGCGGTCTAGTTGTGTATACATAGTTAATGAAAGTGGATTTATCTAATTTTACTTTGATTTAAGTGTATTCAACTGGCTTGAAAATGTAAAACAGTGAGACACACTATTTGGGCATAAGTACAATAGTGAAAAATTTTCCTGTTCACAAAAGGTATAGTAACTATGATTATTGGTGTACCAAAAGAGATAAAAAACCATGAGTACCGTGTTGGTATGATCCCAGCCAGCGCGCGCGAACTTATCAACCATGGTCACGAAGTCATTGTTGAAACGAATGCTGGTTTAGGCATTGGTTTTACTGACGAAGATTACATCGAAGTAGGCGCAAAAATCTTACCAAACGCGGCAGATGTGTTCGCCCAAGCAGAGATGATCATCAAAGTAAAAGAGCCGCAAGCTGTTGAGCGTGCGATGCTACGCCAAGATCAAATCTTGTTTACTTACCTTCACCTAGCGCCAGATTTACCACAAACTGAAGACCTAGTGAAAAGCGGCGCTATCTGTATCGCATACGAGACCGTAACCGATGCTAAAGGCGGTTTACCGCTACTTGCGCCAATGTCAGAAGTGGCGGGTCGTATGTCTATCCAAGCCGGTGCTCAGGCACTTGAAAAGTCAAAGCAAGGCCTTGGCATGTTGCTTGGTGGCGTACCGGGTGTTGAGCCTGCTAAAGTTGTGGTTATCGGCGGTGGTATGGTTGGCCGTAACGCAGCCCAAATGGCTGTCGGCCTAGGCGCTGATGTGACCATTTTAGACCGTAACGTTGACGTACTACGTAGCCTTAACGCTCAGTTTGGTTCTCTTGCTAAAGTAGTGTATTCAACTGCCGACGCGCTAGAGAAGCACGTACTGGATGCCGACTTAGTGATTGGTGGCGTACTTATCCCAGGTGCTGCAGCACCTAAGCTTGTGACTGCTGAGCACATCAAAGCAATGAAACCTGGTGCCGCAATTGTTGACGTAGCTATCGACCAAGGTGGTTGTATTGCGACTTCGAAGCCTACCACTCATGACGAGCCAACATACATTGTTGATGACGTAGTTCACTACTGCGTTGCGAATATGCCAGGTGCAGTACCACGTACATCAACCTTCGCGCTTAACAACGCGACATTGCCGTACATCATCAAGCTGGCTAACAAAGGCTACAAGCAAGCACTTCTTGAAGACGAGCACTTCCTAGAAGGCCTTAACGTCATCAAAGGTAAAGTAACTTATAAAGAAGTTGCTGAAGCATTTGATATGGAATACCTTGACCCACGCACTGCGGTTGAGAGCCTATAACGACAAGTTATAAGTAACTAAATATAAAGGGCAGATACATTATCTGCCCTTTTTTATTGCCGATTAACAACTGTTCCCGATTATCTACGACCCTACCCCGAATAACGCGAAGCTTGTAAGCCATTAATCATATAGCTCTATACTCAGTGACTGTTAATTAAGAGCAAGTATGAGACCGGTCGGAGGCGGTCGGACACACTCGTTTTGGACAAAAGTGAGTTACAGGTGAACCGTAAATTGATAGCCTAGAAATTATCTAGATTTCTCAGGAGTTATCACAATTAAAATGTTCTGCACTTTCCCAGACTTTAGAATGCTCTATAACTTCTAGAAATTCTTTGCCACTAAACCCATTTTCGTACAGTGAGTGCGCTTCGGAAACAAGGTTCACCTCCTCACCTGACGCTAGTGATGACCGGAGTTTTTGTTCTTGGTTACATAAGAAGTGGGCATTGTCGGCTAATGCAATAAGAAGCTCTTCTATTGTTACTTTCATAAAACCTGAAAAATACTCATGGTCAAATTCAATGGATGTGTCGGCAATAAACCCAACTACGTTGGGAGTTTCGGTAGTTAACTTTAAAGTTTTTCTAAGCTGATCATCTATTTGAATCTCCCTTATTATTGCATCAACTTTCTTCCTCACTTGTATACCTGCTTTGCGTAAAGTTTTATCTCGATGATAAAAGATTTCAGACTTAGTCGTTCTGCAATACGTAGATTTAACTTCGATAACAATCACGATGTTATCTATTACACAAATTAAATCTATTTCCCCAGCTTCTGATCCTCCACAGCTTTTAGCGGTAAAGTTTTTTAACACTGAGAACCCTCTGAGCTTGAATTCATCACCTAGCTGGTTTTCGATTCTTGTTGTCTCATCCTTCAATGAGCTACGTTGGTTTGCAAATCGGCGTAGATTATTTACAGTATTAACTGAACTTATTTGAGCTGACATTAGCCAAGGGAGTTGAACACAATAACTACCTATTTTAAAGACAGGTTTTTCGGTTAGTTGTTGAAGTTCAATGGGCGGTGAGGCTTTCAAAAGCGCACTGCCTTTTTTCAAATCAAGGCACCAGAAATCTAAAATTGCTTTAGCTGCATTGATATTGCCATTAGGGAAATCATCCGATACCGTCCAGCCGACAATACTGTTGACCTTATCTTTCCAAAGCGACCATGTGATGGGGAATCGATTTTGTCCTGTCGTTAGTCCTTGTATGGCAACTAATCCAATGGCTTTCTTCCAATCACCTACCTCTGCATACTCTCGATCAAATGCTTCGATATACTCCTTGAAATAAAAAGATATCATTAGCTCTTGAGCTAGTAGTGCTTGAAACAGATTGACGTTGAATCCTGAACTAACAGTCACGGATGATGTAAATCCATACACTCTCTGAAGTTCAAGTAAACTTGCTATTGCTTTGACGTAAGCTAATTGGTTTCTTTCATGGTTCTCACTTGTTCCAATTTGTTTGGATGCCATACCAGAATTTATGAACTCATCTACTGCTAAATTAAACCAATAACCCTTAAGCGCTTTTTGTCGATTTCCATTCCGCTCCCATGTATCGTCTAAATCACTATCTAGATGCGTCAATGTTAAACGTTCATTTTTGACCGAAAAAAGAAGCGAATCATCAAAACAGAATGGATAAACACTCTGAGATATAAACTCATCAAGTTCCACTTGAGCTTGCACTAATTGACTGAAAACCTCTAAAAAAGCCTCTGCTCTAGAATTATCTTCATTTGAAGGAAAAATGAGAGGAGCAAGATATTTCTTTAAAGACTGTGAAATCTTTAAATCGTTTAAGGTAAAACTTTCTTTTGATACATGTCTCAGCTTCCATTGCATTAATTTTGTTAACGCTCTTATCTGTGAATCTGCACTTATGAGCCCACCGTCAAACGAAACAGCCTGTTCCTTTAAGTGTTTAAATGAGTAAGCAGCAGATAATGACATCAACTCAAACAAAGTTAAAGTCTGTAACGGTTCGCTGAATTCCTTTACTAAATTTAGCCTGTCTTTATGTGCTGATTGGAATGCTTCGCATATAGTGATGAGTTCTACTAGTTCATGTGGGTTTTGATTGGCTAGTGTTCTAATCTCGTTCCACTTTGCATGCTCTTTCTTTAAAACCAATTGAGAACGACGAATTGCAGTACGAATAGTCACTGGAGACTCTGCGTAAATCTTAGTCATTAAGTTGAAGTTTTTGGCGATATCCTGTGCGAAATAGCGTGTTAACGCGAGTATGAAAATATCAGTTTTATATGTTGATAGTGGGATGTCAAAAACAAACTTTGAGTTCCAAAAGGATTCATCTCGGTTTGGTTGGGGTTTTGTTTTCCTTTTCTTTGAAGATTTTCTGTAAAGATATGCTTCGATCACAAGCTTGTATGGACAATAACTATGCTCTCTCTCCTTTAAATCTAAGAAAAGTTTATCAAAGTAATTAAGTTCACAATCTAACATCAAAGATTCCATTCAGTATATAGTGTTATGCCATTTCACTAACCTAAACCATTGCACAATGAAGAGGAACCAGTAAGCTATGTGGTTCCCTAGACACACTTATGGCAGAAGCAGAAATAGGGAAATACTACCAGTCCTCGTTGCTATCTGAGCTAGCTCGAACACGTTTTGGAGCATAAAACGAGTTACGCCTGAAAATCTGATTTTGGCGCTGAATCGACCGTCGCACCAAATACTATATCGCTATAACACCCCTATTGTTCCCCCGCACTCGGGTAACAATAAACGGGTTACAACAGCGATTGCGCAAACAAAAAAGCAGCTCATTATAAGCCGCTTTTGAAAGCTATAAGCCTAAGAGAGTTTAAATAAAGCGCTTAACGACAAAGTCCACTTTGACGCGCTTAGCCTGTCCAAGAATCTTTTGCACTGGCTCTGGATAATCAGCCATTTGCTCCAGCTCTTTATAGCTGTTCAAGCGAGTACAATGTTGCATAATCGCCTGCTTTTCTTGCTCAATCGCTGCAACCATTTGACCGTCTTTGTCATCAATAAAAATGCCGTTTTCGATATCCAGACCCCAAGCTCGAGGATTAAGGTTATGACCACTTAATAAGTGGTAGCGCTTGTCGCTGCATATGCCCTTTAAGTGAAACGAGTTGCTATCATGTTTCCACAAGTACACATTAAGATTACCCGCTTCGATGAAGCGCTTTTGGTTTTTTAGGAACTTGGCCAAAATGGTTTCGTATAAATAAGGCAGTGCCCCTACTTTCGAAAAGCGCTCAGTCGGAGGGATGTAAAAATCATTGGCGGTTTTATCACCGACAACAATGGTTACTTGCTTACCTTGACGTAACAGCCTGCGTAGCGCTCTTAACAGCGGCGTCGGGAAATTAAAGTAAGGAGTATAAAGCACAAGCTCATCATCGGTAATATCAAACAGTTGCTTGATTAAACGGTTAAGTTTGTTGTTGCGCCGCCCAAGCCCAATAAAGGGACGTACGGTTAAGGGGGCATGACTGTCTTGGCTGCTCTGGCGATAACTTGCTTTTTTCAGTGCCCTGACTAATTGCTTGTGCTCAGCTTTAATGTCGACAAAGGCTGGAATTGGCCGTTTGTCTAAACGCGGCACGGCGTTAGAGGCGATTAAGGTCTGCTCTACAAACTCGACAAAGGAATCACTTAATTGTGCTTGCTTGATAACAAAATACCGGTCTAAGCGATAGCGCTCGAAATAATGTAGATAAACGTTATTTAGGCTCGCTCCGCTGTACAGCAAGGTGTCGTCGATGACGAAGCCTTTTAGATGCAGCACCCCAAACAATTCCTTGGCTTTCACCGGCACGCCGTATACTTGCACGTTGGAGCCGCTTTGTTGCAAGCTTTGGTAATACAAAGCCGCATTGCCCTCGCTTTTGTCGGCACCAATGAGCCCACGCTGAGCACGATGAAAATCGACCAGTACTTTTACTTCCAACTCTGGGTTTTGGCGCGATGCGTCATGCAATGCATCAAGAATTTCCCGACCCGCTTCATCATCTTGAAGGTACAAAGCGGTGATATAAATACGGTGTTTAGCCGAGGCAATCAGCTCAAGCAGTCGCTGCCGGTAGCTTTTTGCATCAAGTAAAATATCAATGTCTTGTTGTTCGAGCGCATAGCCCGCTTGATGTTGCCAAAAATACATGAGGCCCTTATTTTTCTGCGTCGCCGGGGGCGCACCCTCGGGGCGAGTTTATAATTGCCCTAGAACATAGCAAAAAAAATATCACAGGTCATGAAATAACGGTTTGTTATTCGTTATTTGCTGTAATAACGCACAAGTACAGATTTTTTGACATCCTGCGGTTTTAGCGCTGAGTTATGTTTGCAAAATTGTTTACTTATGGATTGTTTTTCTTAGAATCACCCGCATAACTATGTTCACATGAATTAATTGGAAAGTTGTATGAGCGCCAAACACTGTAAATTACTTATTCTTGGCTCCGGCCCAGCGGGATACACCGCAGCCGTTTATGCCGCCCGTGCTAACCTTAACCCTGTGCTGGTTACTGGTATTCAACAAGGCGGTCAGTTAACCACGACCACTGAAGTTGAAAACTGGCCTGGCGATGCCCACGGTTTAACGGGTCCGGCTTTAATGGAGCGTATGAAAGAGCATGCTGAGCGCTTTGAAACTGAAATTGTGTTCGATCACATCAATGAGGTGAATACCCAGGTTCGTCCGTTCGAACTCAAAGGTGACAGCGGTACGTACACAGCCGATGCGCTGATCATCGCCACCGGTGCATCAGCAAAATACCTTGGCCTTGATTCAGAAACGGCCTTCCAAGGCCGTGGCGTGTCTGCGTGTGCGACCTGTGACGGATTCTTCTACAAGAACCAAAAAGTGGCTGTTGTTGGTGGCGGTAACACCGCTGTTGAGGAAGCGCTGTATTTGTCTAACATTGCCTCTGAAGTTCACGTAATTCACCGCCGTGATAGCTTTAGAAGTGAGAAAATCCTTTCTGATCGATTATTAGAAAAGGCTGAAAACGGCAATGTAACTATCCATTGGAATCGTACACTTGATGAAGTTTTAGGTGACGACATGGGCGTAACAGGTGTGCGTATTAAAGATGCCAATTCTGACGCCACCGAAGAGCTTGATGTAATGGGCGTGTTTATTGCGATTGGCCATAAGCCGAACACCGATATGTTCCAAGGCCAGTTAGAAATGAAAGACGGTTATTTAGTTGTTGAATCAGGCCTAAATGGCAATGCTACACAAACCAGTGTGGAAGGTGTTTTTGCTGCCGGTGACGTGTCTGACCATATTTACCGCCAAGCAATTACCTCTGCTGGTACAGGCTGTATGGCGGCGCTCGATGCCGAGCGTTACCTAGATAACTTAAAATAAGTATTGATGGGGCTACGGCCCCATTATTCTATGACTCAATATTTACATCACTTGGGTAGCATTGACGAAGGCTTCCCACACCCGAATACTGCGCTAGAGAACCCTGATGGCCTCCTTGCTATTGGTGGTTGCCTTAGCCCTTCACGCTTAAGCGATGCGTATCGCCAAGGTATTTTTCCTTGGTATAGTGAAGGTGAGCCTCTTATGTGGTGGTCTCCTAGCGAGCGCGCCGTCATCGAACTTGATGATTTCCACGTTAGCCGCAGCCTGCGTAAAAGCGCACGCAAACTTGCTATCAGCGTAAGCGTAAATCAGTGTTTTGCTGAGGTTATCCATCAGTGCAAAGTACAACGCATAGCGCAAGAGGGTACTTGGATCACAGATGCGATGGAGCACGCATATATCCAAGCTCACCATCAAAACCTAGCCCATAGCGTTGAAGTATGGCAAGGCCCCCGTTTGGTTGGCGGACTTTATGGCATTATGCAGTCACGCGTATTTTGCGGTGAGTCGATGTTTTTTCGCCAGCGGGACTGCTCCAAATTAGCGATGTGGGCGCTGGTGGAATTGCTCAAGCAACATGGTGGAGATTTTATCGACTGCCAAATGATGAACCCCTATTTGGCGCAGTTGGGGGCAACTCCCCTACCCAGAGAGGATTTTTTAGCTAGACTTAAAGAGAGTGATCAATATCCCATTGATTTGTCTTTTTGGCGAGCACGACAACTAGAGTCTCCTTATGGCGCAGCACCTTCCCATAAAAATAGGCCTTAGCCAACGTTTTCCTTGTAGTTATCTTGATGAGCAAGAAGAACAGCTGTTGGTTATTCTTGATCCCTTATGTTATACCCCGCAAGGGTTTGAAGCGCTCTTGCAACATGGCTTTCGCCGTAGTGGTGAACAAATATATCGACCCCATTGCCCCAGTTGCACGGCCTGTGAATCGGTGCGCATATTAGCCAGTGAGTTTACACCTTCACGTTCGCAAAAGCGTAAGCTTAATAAAGTCAAAGAGTTTGCCGTGCATGTGAGTCACTTTGAGCGCCCTGAATACTACCCGCTGTACGAGCGCTATATTAATGAGCGCCACAGTGATGGCAGTATGTATCCCGCTGAGCGCAGTCAGTTTGAAAGTTTCTTACTGTGCAAGTGGATGAACATCGCTTTTATTGAGCTTTGGCATCAAGAGCGCTTGATTGGCGTTGCCGTTACCGATGTTATGCCCAACTCCTTGTCTGCTATTTATACTTTTTTTGATCCTGACTATGAGGCGCTTAGCTTGGGAAGCGTGATGATCCTCAAACAGATAGAGCATGCCCAGAAGCTGGCAAAAGACTTTGTCTATTTGGGATATCAAATCGATGATTGTCGCAAGATGCGCTATAAATTGCAGTACCGACCAGCGCAAAGATTGCGTGCAGATGCGTGGATTGCCGTCGAATGAGCACAAATTCGACAAATTCAGTGCCTTGGCTTTACTTATTCGTTGCTTTTCGGCACAATCGCATGCGTTTAACTATCACAGAGGTGTTACGCTAGATATGGCGAAAGAAGACGTAATTGAAATGCAAGGGACGGTACTTGATACCCTACCTAATACTATGTTCCGTGTAGAACTAGAAAACGGCCACGTAGTTGTGGCGCATATTTCCGGTAAAATGCGTAAAAACTACATTCGTATTTTGACTGGTGATAAAGTAACTGTGGAACTTACGCCTTACGACTTAAGCAAAGGCCGCATCGTTTTCCGCGCGCGCTAATTTGCCAGCGAAGCCAGTTTAGCAAAAAGCCCAGCAAGTGCTGGGCTTTTTGCTAAGTGCTAAGCACATTAGGCGGGGCTAAGCTCTTCAGAGTAGTTAAATTCCAGTTTATCGTTTTTGACATCCACTTTCACATCGCCGCCATCAACGAGCTGACCAAATAATATTTCGTTAGCCAATGGTTTCTTAACTTGCTCCTGTATCACTCGCGCCATTGGCCGTGCCCCCATGGCTTTGTCATAGCCTTTATGTGCCAACCAAGTGCGTGCTTCGTCGGTCAGTTCAAGGTTGACTGATTTCTTATCAAGCTGTGCTTGCAGCTCTACCAAGAATTTATCAACCACTTGCAAGATCACCTCGGTATCGAGATGGTTGAACCAAATGATATTATCCAAACGGTTTCTAAACTCTGGCGTAAACACCTTGTTGATTTCCGCTAACGCATCATGCGATGAGTCTTGCGTGGCAAAACCAATGGAGTTTTTCACCGTTTCTTGTACACCCGCGTTGGTGGTCATCACTAAAATAACATTACGGAAGTCCGCCTTACGGCCGTTATTGTCGGTTAGTGTGCCGTGATCCATAACCTGCAACAGAATATTGTAAATATCACTGTGTGCTTTTTCGATTTCATCGAGCAGCACAACAGCATGTGGCTGCTTGATCACCGCATCAGTCAACAGCCCTCCTTGCTCGTAACCAACATACCCAGGCGGTGCGCCTATCAAGCGACTTACGGCATGGCGCTCCATGTACTCAGACATATCAAAGCGGATAAATTCGATACCTAAACACGTGGCCAACTGTTTAGTCACTTCTGTTTTACCCACGCCCGTTGGACCGGCAAATAAGAATGAACCCACCGGTTTATCCTCATTGGCAAGGCCCGAGCGCGACAAGCGTATCGCCGAAGATAAAGCCTCAATTGACTGATCTTGACCGAACACCAACATTTTGAGGTTGCGGTCGAGGTTTTTAAGCACTTCTTTGTCGCTTGAAGACACACTTTGCTGCGGAATGCGCGCTATCTTAGCGATAATTTGCTCGATATCGGCAACATTAATGGTTTTCTTGCGCTTAGATACAGGCTGCAAGCGTTGATTTGCCCCCGCTTCATCAATGACATCAATGGCTTTATCAGGCAAATGACGCTCATTGATATATTTTGCACTTAGCTCTGCCGCCGCACGCAGTGCCTTTTGCGTGTAGCGTATGCCGTGGTGCTCTTCATAACGTTCTTTCAGACCATTAAGAATCTTTGCAGTGTCTTCAACGCTCGGCTCGCTCACATCTATTTTTTGGAAACGACGCACTAAAGCGCGGTCTTTTTCAAAAATATTCTTAAACTCGTTATAGGTCGTCGACCCCATGCAGCGAAGCTCGCCACTTGAAAGCAATGGCTTAATTAAATTCGATGCATCCATGACGCCGCCCGATGCTGCGCCGGCACCAATAATGGTGTGGATTTCATCAATAAAGAGAATGGCCCCAGGTTCTTTTTGAAGCTGTTTGAGCAAACTCTTTAAACGTTTTTCAAAATCACCTCGGTACTTAGTACCAGCAAGCAAGGCACCCATATCAAGGGAATAAACCACGCCATCGGCGATAACTTCAGGGACTTCATTGTGAATAATACGATATGCCAACCCTTCGGCTATGGCCGTTTTACCCACGCCAGCTTCGCCGACCAATAACGGGTTATTCTTTTTGCGCCGACACAACACTTGAACGGTACGCTCCACTTCTTGATCGCGACCGATCAGCGGGTCTACCTGCCCTTTTTCTGCCTGCACGTTGAGGTTAGTGGTATATTTGTCGAGAATATTTTGCTCTTCCGACGCTTCACCACCCATTTCCTCGTGAATTTCTTCATGATCACCGAGTTCTTCACCCTCGTCGTCCATGCGCGAAATGCCGTGGGAGATAAAGTTCACTACATCGAGGCGATTAACGTCGTTTTTCTTCAATAGGTAAACGGCCTGGCTCTCTTGCTCAGAGAAAATAGCAACCAGCACGTTTACGCCTGTGACTTCACTTTTCCCGGACGACTGCACATGAAACACGGCACGCTGTAAAACGCGCTGAAAACCAAGTGTTGGTTGGGTTTCCCGTTCTTGTTCAAGATCTGAGATGACCGGCGTTGTTTCATCAATAAACTCAGATAATTCGTTACGCAACAAACTCAAGTCAACACCGCAGGCAATGAGGGCTTCATTCGCGGATGGATTATCTAGTAATGCCAGCAGCAAATGCTCCACCGTCATAAACTCATGGCGGCGTGTGCGGGCTTCTTTGAACGCGTTGTTCAAGGTAATCTCTAGATCTTTATTTAGCATTGGCAACCCCCAAAACTTTCAAACTTTTATTCCTGCTCACAACTGCAAAGCAGTGGATGCTCATGGTCACGGGCGTAGCGGTTAACCTGCTCTGTTTTGGTATGGGCAATATCTGCAGGGTAGATACCGCAAACCGCTTTACCCTCGTGATGGACCTTGAGCATCACGTCTGTTGCTCTTTCGCTATCCATATTGAAAAACGTTACTAATACTTCAATAACGAAGTCCATGGGCGTGTAGTCGTCGTTATTTAAGATTACCTTAAACTTACGCGGTGGCTGCAGCTTCTGCTTTTGCTCTTCACGACTACGCTCTACAACACCTGAATCTTTCATTCCACTCATATCTAAATATAGTCTTGTCTCTAGATCTCAAGCAAACCTGAAATCAAAAATAAATAAACTGTTAAAAAAATGCACAAAAAACTTGACTGAATGACCAAATAAACTACAGTCAAACGTGGACTGGCTATTCATTCGCCAGTCTAACAAACTATCAGGTTTAGATTAACTAAATTAGTCAACTTATAGAAGGATGTAGAAGTATGGCTTGTGGAAAAGTCAAATGGTTCAACAACGCCAAAGGGTTCGGTTTTATCCAAGAAGATGGTAGCGAAGAAGATATCTTTGCCCACTATTCCACTATTCAGATGGACGGATATAAAACACTGAAAGCTGGCCAAGATGTTACGTTTGAACTGCAACAAGGGCCTAAAGGCCTGCACGCAACCAATATTGCACCAACTGATGGCTCTGAACCGCTTTAATGCGGAAAGACCTAAGTGCTTTTGAGGCGTACGCAGACATTCAACAGTACATCGAAGAGCGGGCTTTGCAGTATTTCGGCTCGCTTTGATTTTCCCCCTGACCCCTCCCTCATTTTTATTTACCGTAAAATTCGTTCATTTGTGTAAACATTACTTGAATTTTTTCTAATCGCCCTAACGTCTAGGTGAATGGAGCTTTTCTGTTTAGCTTGTTACACTGCCATACAGTAACAGCACGAGTTGGCCGCGCTAAACTAGACTTTAAAAGCGGTCGATACGATACAACGATAAATTAGGACACAAAATGACCTCGAAAATCATTTATACAAAAACTGATGAGGCGCCAGCCCTGGCTACCTACTCACTCCTACCTGTTATTGAAGCCTATTCCAAAGCTGCGGGCGTTGAGGTAGAAACCCGTGATATCTCGCTAGCCGGGCGCATCATTGCGCTATTCCCCGATTTCCTAAACGAAGATCAGCGCATTGGCGATGCACTTGCCGAATTAGGTGAGTTGGCAAAAACACCTGAAGCAAACATTATCAAACTGCCTAACATCAGTGCCTCAATTCCACAGCTGAAAGCGGCTATTAAAGAGTTACAAGCGCAGGGTTATGCCCTTCCAGATTACCCAGATGAGCCAAAGAACGAGCAAGAACAAGACGTTAAAGCACGTTATGACAAAGTAAAAGGCAGTGCGGTAAACCCTGTATTACGTGAAGGTAACTCAGATCGTCGTGCGCCTTCTTCAGTAAAAGCGTACGCTCGCAAAAACCCACATTCAATGGGCGCATGGAGCAAAGATTCACAGTCACGTGTCGCGTCAATGCAAGACGGCGATTTCTTCGGCTCCGAGCAGTCAGTAACTGTTGATAAAGCCACTAGCGTGCGTATTGAGCATGTTGACGATGCAGGTAACACCACCGTATTGAAGCCAGAAGTAAAATTACTTGATGGCGAAATTATTGATGGCTCACGCATGAGCGCAGCAAAGTTACAGGCCTTTATTGGCGAGCAAATTGATGCCGCTAAAGAGCAAGGCGTGTTGTTCTCGCTGCACATGAAAGCCACTATGATGAAAGTGTCTGACCCAATTATCTTCGGCCACGCGGTCAAGGTGTTCTACAAAGACGTTTTCGACAAGCACGGTGAGCTCTTCAATGAGTTAGGCGTAGACGTCAAAAACGGTATTGGCGATGTGTATGCGCGTATCGAAAACCTTGATGAAGCCAAGCGCAAAGAAATCGAAGCGGACATTATGGCCGTGTATGACAAGCGTCCACGCGTAGCCATGGTTGACTCAGACCGAGGTATCACCAACTTACATGTACCTAGCGATGTGATCATTGACGCGTCAATGCCAGCCGCTATTCGTTCATCAGGCCAAATGTGGAATGCCGATGGCCAGTTGCAAGACGCCGCATTTGTTATCCCAGATCGCAGCTACTCTGGCGTATACGATGCAACCGTTGAGTTTTGTAAAAAGCACGGCGCATTTGACCCAAGCACCATGGGCAGCGTGCCTAACGTCGGCTTGATGGCGCAAAAAGCGGAAGAGTATGGCTCACACGACAAAACGTTTGAGATCAAATCAGCCGGTAAAGTACGCGTTGTCGATGCGAACGGTCACACCTTAATCGAGCACGATGTTGAAGCCGGTGATATTTGGCGTATGTGTCAGGTTAAAGACGCGCCTATCCAAGACTGGGTTAAACTAGCAGTGAACCGTTCACGCGCATCGAACACCCCTGCGGTATTCTGGTTGAATGAAAACCGCGCCCATGACGCCGAGCTAATCAAAAAGGTGAACACCTATTTACCTCAGCACGATACTGACGGCCTAGATATTCGTATCATGGACCCAGTCGCGGCAACGCAGTTCTCATTAGAGCGTATCAAAGACGGTAAAGACACCATTTCCGTTACCGGTAACGTATTGCGTGACTACCTAACTGACCTATTCCCGATTCTAGAGTTGGGAACCAGTGCTAAAATGCTGTCTATCGTTCCATTAATGAATGGTGGTGGCCTGTTTGAAACTGGCGCCGGCGGTAGTGCACCTAAGCACGTGCAGCAATTCCAAAAAGAAAACCACTTACGTTGGGATTCTTTAGGTGAATTCCTTGCGCTGGCGGCATCATACGAGCACCTAAGCGGTCGCTTTGACAATGCCAAGGCACAAGTGCTCGCCGATACGTTAGATGCAGCAACAGCGAAGTTCTTAGATGAAAACAAATCACCGTCTCGTAAAGTGGGTGAAATCGATAACCGTGGTAGCCACTTCTACCTAACGCTGTTCTGGGCCGAAGCGCTTGCAGCTCAAGATGACGATGCTGATCTAAAAGCACGTTTCACAGAAATTGCAGGTGAGTTGCGTAGCAACGAGCAGAAGATTATGGATGAGCTTAACGGTGCCCAAGGTAAAGCCATGGACATTGGTGGTTATTACCAGCCAAATGAACAACTTGCCTTCGGCGCGATGCGTCCAAGCGAGACATTTAACGCGATTCTAGCTAAACTTAAGTAATCGCCATTAATGCATTGGAAGGCACCCATAATGGGTGCCTTTTTTATTGGAAAAACTAACATTGATGAAACAACCACGTGGATTTAAAAGCGCAAGCGGACATGCGCGCACGCGCCCAAAAAAAGCCAGTAAGCCCCCGTTGCCGAAAGAGCAAGTAAAAGTCGTGCTGTTTAATAAGCCTTTCGATGTGCTGAGCCAATTCACCGACGCTGAAAAACGGCAAACCCTGGCGGATTTTATTCCAATTAAACATGTGTATGCCGCTGGTCGTCTAGATAGAGACTCTGAAGGCCTGCTACTGCTTACTAACTGCGGTAAGTTACAACATCAACTGGCCAATCCGAAAAAAAACACCTTTAAAACCTATTGGGCCCAAGTCGAAGGCGTAGTCAGTAAAGAAGCGCTCGAGGCACTACGAACCGGGGTCGAATTAAAAGATGGTCTGACCCGCCCTGCCAAGGTAAGTGTGATTGCCGAGCCACCTCACCTTTGGCCTCGTAACCCGCCTATTCGTGAGCGCAAAAGTGTGCCCACTACCTGGCTGCAAATTGCTATCAGTGAAGGGCGTAACCGCCAAGTAAGGCGCATGACCGCCCATGTGGGCCACCCCACCCTTAGGTTGGTAAGAGCCAGCATAGGTGAGTATCAATTGGGTGAGTTACAACCCGGCCAGTATCAGGAACTGCGCCCTTATGCATAAGCCAAATGTCACGGTCGCCATGGTCGTAAAGTGCGCAGAGCGCTATTTACTGGTAGAAGAGCGCGATAAAAGCACCGGCCAGCGTGTATTGAATCAACCAGCGGGCCATTTGGAAGCGAACGAAAGCTTAATTGCAGCAGCGCAGCGCGAGTTATTGGAAGAAACAGGGCTCAACCTCGCGCCGCAAGGCCTAGTGGGTATTTACAGTTTACAAGCGCGCAATGGCACCCATTATTTGCGATTTTGCTTTTTTGCTGAGCTCGATGAAGCAAGTGAAACCGCTCCCCAAGATAGCGATATTATTGCCTGCCACTGGCTGAACAAAGCGCAAATCAAGGAGCAGCCATTGCGTTCGAGCATCGTGTTAACATGCATTGATGACGCCCAAAACCGCCCTATTTTACCCTTAGAATATCTGCGTCATTGTCAAGACTAAGCGCGCAGCAGTACTTCAAGCCCTTATGTAAGCGTGGTATAATCCGCGCCTTAGTAGCAACGTGATAGTTATTTTCAGTTTTTATGACCGATAACAGCCAAATAAAAGTCATCGTCGGCATGTCCGGCGGTGTAGATTCCTCCGTCTCAGCATACCTGTTAAAAGAGCAAGGCTACCAAGTGGAAGGCTTGTTTATGAAAAACTGGGAAGAAGACGACAATGACGAATATTGTGCAGCCGCCGAAGATTTAAAAGATGCGGAAATGGTATGTGAAAAGCTGGGAATTGAGCTGCATACGGTCAACTTCGCTGCCGAATACTGGGATAACGTGTTTGAGTACTTCTTAGCCGAATACAAGGCAGGACGTACCCCGAACCCAGATATCATGTGTAATAAAGAAATCAAATTTAAAGCCTTTTTAGAATTTGCTGCAGAAGCCTTAGGCGCCGACTATATAGCCACAGGTCACTATGTGCGCCGTGAGCAACGCGGTGATAAGTTTGTTATGCTGCGCGGCGAAGACGACAATAAAGACCAAAGCTACTTTTTGTATACTTTGAGTCATGAACATATCGCGCAAACCCTCTTCCCGGTCGGTGATATTCCCAAGCCACAAGTGCGTGCTATCGCTGAGCAACAAGGCCTAGTCACCCATGATAAAAAAGACAGCACTGGTATTTGCTTCATCGGCGAGCGCAAATTTAAAGACTTTCTACAGCGTTACTTGCCCGCCCAACCCGGTAACATTGAAGACACCGAAGGTGAAGTTGTCGGCGAGCATGAAGGGTTGATGTATCACACCCTAGGACAACGTAAAGGTTTGCATATAGGCGGTTTAAAAGAAGGTTCAGGTGAGCCTTGGTATGTGGTTGATAAAGACATTGAGCGCAACGTGCTTATCGTTGGCCAAGGCAAAAATCATCCACGGCTATTTAGTAATGGCTTAAACGCCAATCAACTGCATTGGGTTGATCGCATCGGGCCTAAGGGCACGTGCCGACTTACGGTAAAAACCCGCTATCGCCAACAAGATATCCCCTGCACCGTGGTCGCTGGTGAAGACGGCGTCGCACGCGTGCTTTTTGATGAGCCGCAAAAAGCGGTAACACCCGGTCAATCGGCGGTCTTTTATGACGGAGATGTGTGCCTAGGTGGCGGCATTATCGACTCGGTGATTAAATAATATGAATGCCAATCAGATCATGGCCCTAGCCGCTATGTGCCAAGTGGCCATTCAAGTACAAAAGCTCGCGAAGTATGGCCAAGCCCAGCAAAGTGATATCGAACCCCTGCTCAATTCGCTGGTAGTTACCGACCCGGATAACGTCGAAGATGTATACGGCTCTCGTCGCGAGCTATACAGCGGCTACCGCGCCCTGGTGGCGCAGCTAAGTGCCGGCACCGAGAAAAACGTCGAACTCGTAAAATATGTCGGTGGCTTAATTCAGCTCGAGCGCATCTTAGCTTCCAAGCCCGAGGCATTGGATAAATTGGGTAGTGAAATTCAAACCACTAAAAATAAGCTGACTCACTTAGAGCTAATGGATGAGTCCATTATTGCCGCTTTTGCCGAGACATATGCGACGGTAATAAGCCCCCTTGGGCAACGTATTCAAGTATTTGGTCAGCCTCAACTACTCAAACAAAGCAGCATCCAAAACCGTATTCGCGCCCTGCTATTAGCCGGTATTCGCGCGGCGGTGTTATGGCGCCAGTTAGGCGGTAAACGGCGGCATTTTATTTTTGCCAAGCGCAAGATGTTGGCATTGGCCAAAGAACAACTTTAAACCCCAGCGCCGCCCCGGTGGCGTACACATAGACATTATCGTTCAAACGTAAAACTTAGGAGTTAATATGGAGCTTTCAGCGTTAACCGCGATCTCTCCGGTAGATGGGCGCTACGGTAGCAAGACCAGCGAATTACGTAGCATTTTTAGTGAATACGGCCTGATAAAATACCGCGTACAGGTAGAAGTACGTTGGTTACAAGCTCTTGCTGCTGCCGAGCAGATCACTGAAGTTCCGGCTTTAAGTAGCGAAGCCAATGCACTCCTCGATGGCATTGTAGCCAATTTCAATGAGCAAGACGCACAGCTTGTGAAAGATATCGAGCGCACCACCAACCATGATGTTAAAGCCGTTGAATATTTACTAAAAGAAAAAGTGGCTGATAACGCTGAGCTTAACGCCATCAACGAGTTCATCCACTTCGCCTGCACCTCGGAAGACATTAACAACCTATCTCATGGTTTAATGCTGCGTGAAGCCCGCGATACCGTGTTACTCCCTTACATGGATCAACTGCTTGAGGCTATTAAAGCCAAAGCGGTTGAGTACAAATCGGTGGCGATGATGACCCGTACTCACGGTCAGCCTGCTTCGCCTTCGACCATGGGTAAAGAGTTTGCCAATGTTTATATGCGCTTAAAACGCCAACGTGATCAGGTTGCGAGCATTGAATTGCTTGGCAAGATCAATGGCGCAGTCGGTAACTATAACGCTCACTTAAGTGCTTACCCTGATTACGATTGGCACAGCCACGCCGAGCGTTTTGTTACAAGCCTAGGCCTAAGCTGGAATGCCTTTACAACACAAATCGAACCGCATGACTATATTGCCGAGCTGTTTGATGCCGTTGCCCGCTTCAACACCATTATCATCGACTTTGACCGTGATGTGTGGGGTTATATTGCTCTAAACCACTTTAAGCAAAAGACCATTGCCGGCGAGATTGGCTCATCAACCATGCCGCATAAAGTGAACCCGATTGATTTTGAAAACTCCGAAGGTAACCTTGGCATCGCCAACGCGATTTTCGCCCACCTAGCGCAAAAACTACCAATTTCTCGTTGGCAGCGTGACCTCACCGACTCAACCGTATTACGTAACTTGGGTGTGGGCATGGGTTATACCTTGATTGCCTACCAAGCAACGTTAAAAGGTGTAAGCAAGCTAGAAGTGAACGAAGAGCGCCTATTGGCCGAGCTTGACCAAAACTGGGAGCTGCTTGCTGAGCCGATTCAAACCGTAATGCGTAAATACGGTATTGAAAAACCGTATGAAAAGCTTAAAGAGCTGACTCGAGGTAAACGTGTAGACCAAGCCGCTATGGCCGAGTTTATCGATACCCTAGCGTTACCTGAGCAAATCAAAGCGCAGCTAAAAGAATTAACACCGGCAAATTATATTGGCCGTGCCGTTGAATTTGTAGATAACCTATAAGTTCATCGACAGTGATAACATAAAAGCGAAAGGGCTGCCCTTTCGCTTTTTTATTGGGAGAAACTATGTATAGCTTAACAATCAATGAGCTGACTCAAGAACAGTTTTTGCAGCACTATTGGCAAAAGAAGCCCCTGCTGATAAAAGCGGGCTTTACTGATTTCAATGACCCACTCTCGCCCGAAGAGCTTGCCGGGCTTGCTATGGAAGAAGGGATTGAATCACGGATTGTCACCAATGATGGCAGTTGGCAATGTCTAAATGGTCCTTTTGAAGACTTTAGCGCCCTTGGCGAGTCTGACTCAACCTTGCTAGTGCAGGCGGTGGACCATTGGCATCCTGAGGCAAGTCAATTACTGGAACCATTTCGATTTATCCCGAACTGGCGTATTGATGATTTAATGGTTAGTTACTCCACCCCAGGCGGCGGCGTTGGTCCGCATTTAGATCAGTATGATGTGTTCATTATTCAAGGGCAAGGGCAGCGCCATTGGCGCGTTGGCGAAGTAAATAAGAACCTACGTCAATTCAGTGCTAATAAGGGATTATTACAAGTCGACCCCTTTGAGGCCGTTATTGATGTGCAACTAGAGCCTGGCGATATTCTCTATATTCCCCCGAATGCACCGCACGAAGGCTATGCCGTGGCCCCCTCACTGAACTACTCGGTGGGCTTTCGCGCTCCCAACCAAGTTGATTTAATGAGTGCCTTTGCCGATCACCTTATCGATCACGACCTCGGTCAACATCGCTATGGCGACCCAGAACTGGCAATTCGTAGCAGCCAAGGCCAACTTCAAACACACGAGCTCGACACCCTACGCGCGCTAATGCATCAGGTAATCGATGACGATAAGGTGTTTTTGCGCTTTATTGGCGAAACGTTGAGCCAACCTAAACATGACAAAGACTTACTCCCTGTTGAACCCGCCATGTGTGCAGATACTATTTGTGACTATGTGAGCGATTATCCGCATTTGTACAAGGCAGGAGGCTTACGAGCCCTATACATTACTCGCGATAACGCGGTGATATTATTTGTCGAGGGACACAGCTTTTCCCTACCAATTGAGCATCTTGGCGTTATACAAGCCTTGTGTGATCAGCAAAGCATTTGCACATCCGAACTTGAGCCTGCGTTAAATTGTTTACTTTTTCGACAAACCTTGTCTACACTGATCAATGAGGGATACTGGTACAGTGAATAGGAGGGTATATGTCCTATCAGATCCACCAAGTCGACTGGGGATCACAAGACAACCCAATAAGGCAAATTCGCGAAAGGGTTTTTGTGTGTGAGCTGAATATACCAAAGGCCATCGAGTTTGATGGCCGCGATACAACCGCCCTGCACTTTATTGCCTATGCAGATAACGGCGAACCCGTTGCCACTGCGCGGCTATGTAAAGATGGCTTACTTGGCCGAATAGCTGTGCTCCCGCCCCATCGAAACCGAGGCATTTACTCGCAAATGCTCACTTTCATACTGAGCAACGCGGCCAGTAATGGCTTAGAATCGATATGCATTAACTGCTTACTCGATGAAGTCGAGCGCTTTAAGAACAAGGGTTTCTCGCCGTGTGGGTGCGTGTTTATGGAGGCGGGCATTCCAAGGCAACGCCTGCAATGCCCTATTGCACAATGTGACTCAAGCCCCTTTACGATGGTTCATTAACCCATAACGCGTCTTTGTCACACAGCTCATACAAGCCGTGAGCGCGCTTGATTAGCAGTTGTGCAAAGTCGTGTTGGGTTTTATCTAAGTTTTGGCTATTGAGTAGCTGCTCAGCTTGCATTTGCCACTGCAACGAGAAATAGCGCATTGCCTCACGTGCGTTGGTCGCTGCTGTAACCTCAACATGATCAGCAGGCAAACGCCCTGTGATCACCCAATAAGTTTTGCCGTTTTGCGCTCTAAATTTCCACACTGCACACAAAGGGGCGAGGAATCGACTGTCTTTGTCGACAACCGATTTAGGCATAATGCCCTTCTCTGCTAAGTGCTTTTGCGCACTTTGGAAACAGTGGCGTTGGAATTCGCGAATCTCTTGTTCTTTTTGCTGTTCTTGTTGTTCTGACATGTTACTACTTTTTTATCTGTTAACGCTGGCTTCACTTTACGAATTACCACAGCGTGTTGCAAGAGCTACGACGGATTTTGCCGTTAATTGCCAAGTACTTTTGCCGGGTCCACTTTACTGGCCTGCCAAGCTGGGTATATAGAGGCTAAAACAGTGATGACTAGGGCAATCACAGCAATAGCAACAATATCTTGCCAATGGATTTGCGAAGGTAAAAAGTCGATAAAGTAGACCCCAGCCAGCTTGTTCTCACCGATAAAGGCACTCCACCAAGCAAAAAGTTCGGTGATGTTCATGGCTAACAGTACGCCGATAACAATACCTACTATAATCGCGAACAGCGCTGACACCACACCTTGCAGTAAAAATGCATGCATAATCACAAAGTCACTGGCCCCCATGGTGCGCAATATAGCGATGGCGCTTTGTTTTTCTTTTACTTCCATAAATAGCGACGAAACGATATTAAAGCTCGCCACCGCGATGATCAGAAAGACACTTAAATACACAATAGTGCGAACCATTTGAATGTCCGCATAGAGGCTGCCTTGGGTTCTTATCCAGCTATTGACGTACACATAATCACTGAGTGTACGGCCTATGGCCATTGCCTGAGTTTGCGCGGCAAAGACATCATGCAGTGTTACTCTTAGCCCTGTGACCTGATGGTCAGCCATTGAAAAAGCCGATTGCAACCTAGACATAGGCAGGTAAATCAACTGCTTATCAAGCGGTCCATGGCTGTTTAGCATGGCCACCACCCGACCTTGTATGCGGATCGGTGCAGACAGTCCTTTGCTTTTATTCGTCACATCACTCATTAGCAAAGTGATATCATCACCAATATTAACCGCCAGTTGTTTTGCTAGCTGCTGGCCGATAATAAGCTCATTGCCTGTGAGCTGTGCTAAAGGTTTACCATCAATAAACTCATCGGCGATTGATACTTGGCTTTCAAACTCCGGCACAATCCCCCGAAGCTGAGCGGCGGCAAGTTCACCTCGATATTGCGCCATAGCATTGGCAGCAACAAAAGGCGCCGCGCTGGCTACCGCATCCTGCTCTGCCAGTTGCTGGCGTTTCGCTTGCCAGTTATCAATAGGGGTATCAGCGGCGACATACTCTACATGGGGCACCAAGGCTAGCAGCCGCTCTACCAACTGCTGCTGAAACCCATTAACCACCGAGAGCGCTAATATCAGTACCGCCACACCGAGGATAATGCCAAGACTGGAGCTTTTCGCCATAAAGCCCATAAATCCTGAGTGATGCTGAGATTTACGAAACCGCCGCGCAAGTTGGTAGCTTAGCTGTAGGGCATTCATTGTGCTGTGCCCACCACAGGTTCATGAAGCACCCCTTCATCAAGTTCCACCTGGCGACTCAACTTCCCTGCTAACTCCAAATCATGGGTTACCACCACAAAGCTGGTTCCTAAATCTTGTTGTAACTGAGCAATAAGTTCATAAATACGCTGGGCATTATGTTTGTCTAAATTACCTGTGGGCTCATCGGCCAAGACTAAAGCAGGCTCGTTAACGATGGCCCGAGCAATAGCAACTCGTTGGCGCTCTCCGCCGGATAGCTTGGCAGGCTTATGGCTCAAGCGGTGTGAGAGCCCTACGCGCTCAAGCATGGCTGCTGCCTTTTGCTGGGCTTGTTTAGCGTTGACCCCAGCGATAAGCAGTGGCATAGCGACATTTTCTAGTGCGGTAAACTCCATTAATAGGTGATGAAACTGATAAATAAAACCGAGGTGCTTGTTACGAAATTGGGCCTGTTGCTTACGGCTAAGCGCCGCAACATCGGTATCACAAATACGTAATTGGCCGCTACTTGGTACATCTAAGGTGCCAAGAATATGCAGCAAAGTGCTTTTTCCAGACCCAGAGGCGCCAACAATGGCAACACTTTCGCCGCGCTCTAAAGATAAATCGATGCCTTTTAAAACAGTAATCTCTTCTGCTGCATCGGCATATGTTTTGATTAGGCTTTCACAGCGTAATACTGCATTACTCATATCGTAGAACCTCTGCCGGGCGGACCTGCGCCGCTTTTTTTGCTGGGTATAGCGTTGCTAAAAAGCTCATAAAAATTGCTCCGGCAACAATCGCTAATAAATTAATAGAGGATACCACCACGGGCAGCTCCTGCTGCCCTAGAAGCTGGATTCCTATACTCGCTAAAAGGGTATTCAAATTGCTCACCACCAACAGTGCCAATACAGCGCCGATAATGCTACCCACTACACCATTGTACATACCCTGAACCATAAACACGCGAGCCACTTGGCGGTAGTTAAGCCCTAATGTTTGCAAAATAGCGACTTCACCTTGTTTTTCTCGCACCATCATGGTCAACGACGAAACAATGTTAAATACCGCCACCAATATAATCAGTCCTAGCAGTAGGCTCATGATACGCTTTTCCATTGCCACCGCTGAAAACAGGCTTCCCTGACTTTGCCGCCAATCGGTTATGCCTTCACGCTGGCCGATGGGAAGTTTACGTAGCACCTCATCTACTAAGAAAGGGTCCTTGAGCATCACTTCTAATGGCGCGTGCGCTTGCTCTCGGATGCGCATCACGCGTTGTAATGATTCGCCGGAGGTGAACAAGGTATGCATATCAAGCTCCGATCCAGTGCGATAGATAGCGTTAATGGTAAACAATCGCTGTGCGGGAATACGCCCCATAGGGGTATAGGTCGAGACACTGGGAATGGTCACACGCAACGTGTCTCCCAAGCCGACCTGCAAAGAACGAGCAAGGTAACGGCTAATGGCGATGGTGTAGCGCTGGGCAAAAACCTGCCTACTATCGCCTACTTCAACATGTTCAGTGACATGCTCAGGAAGCGCTTCATAGGGGGCTTGCAGCAATACACCTTGGATATCGGCGCCGCTTTGCACAATCGCCTGCGCTTGATGGTAACGGTTGATAGCTTTGACCTCAGGCATTTGCTGCAACCTTGTCTGCAGTGCTTGTTGCTGCGCTTCACTGCGTTGCTGCATATCGATTTGCAGATGAGGGATCATCGATAACATTGAGCGTTTGAGGTTGTTTTCAAAGCCATCCATCACCGACATAACCGTAAACAAGGCGGTGATCCCTAAGGCGATGCCAGCGATGGAGAAAAACGACACAAAAGACACAAAGGCACTGCCTTTGGAGAGTCGCGAATATCGCAGGCCAATAAATAAACTGACAGGCTTATACATCAACAGGTTAACAGTCCAATTGCAAAGCGATGATGCTAACACAGGGGCCAGCGAATAGGTATCCCAACGCGCCCATCACCTGTGTTTACACAGAGCTAGGCTTAACAATTAGGCTTGAGCGTTTCACTGAGGTGATCGGCAAAGTAATCTAGCAAGGTTTTGGTGGCATTCGCCAAGTAAAGGTTAGCCGGGGTGACGGCCCAAATGGGCTCTTTGCGTATCGCAAATGGTTGCAATACCTCATGCAAACGCCCCTGTTGTAAATCGCTACGCACGTAGTAATCAGGCAGTTGCACCAATCCTAGTCCTTGCTTGGCGGCATCCGCTAGTGCCCAACCGCTATTACAGCGCAGCCGGGTTTTACTGATTTTCACATGGCGCACCCGTTGTTGCTCAGCAAAACGCCAATAATCCGAATGACCAACTAGGCAATGATGATAGTTGAGTTCGCTTAAAGCATAAGGCTCTCCCTGCTGCTCAAGGTATGAAGGTGCGCCACAAACCACCACAGCGCGGGCACCAATGCGCCGTGCGGTGAGGTTGGAGTCAGCCAGTTCACCGATACGAATGGCCAAGTCGATATGTTCTGATATCAAATCTAGAGATTGGTTACTGAGCATCATATTGACGCTCACTTTAGGGTATTTAGCCATAAAGCGATGCACCAAGGGCATAATAAATTGCTCACCAAACATCACCGGTGCGGTAATTTTAAGTTGCCCACTGGGCTGCGCTTGTTGCTCTTTGAGAGCCCACTCCCCTTGCTCCAGTACCGCTTGCGCCTTTTTAGCATGATGCAACAACAGCTCACCTTGCTGCGTTAGCACCACTTTACGTGTGCTGCGGATAAACAGCTGAGTATTGTAGTACTCCTCCAAAGCGCTTACCGAGCGGCTTATATGCGCCACGGATGTGCCTAGTTGTTTGGCTGCTTGAGTGAAAGAAGCCGCTTGCGCAGCAGCGACAAACTCGACCATACCTTGCCAGCGCATTATTACCTCTGTGTAAAAGTATATTAATCTGGGCCAAAAAGTATCATATTGTGTAATAATTTCACCACTTTTACATAAACGGGAACACAAAAATGGCCGAATTTATTAAATCAAAAGCTGCTGTAGCCTGGGGTCCAAAGCAACCACTTAAAATTGAAGAAGTGGATGTCATGATGCCTAAGGCCGGTGAGGTGCTGGTTAAAGTCCATGCATCTGGCGTATGCCACACTGACGCATTCACTCTTTCTGGTGAAGATCCAGAAGGCATATTCCCTGCCATTTTGGGCCATGAAGGAGGCGGTGTTGTTGAAGCCGTCGGCGAAGGAGTCACTAGTGTGGCGGTAGGCGATCATGTTATTCCACTTTATACGCCAGAGTGTGGTGAGTGTAAATTCTGTACTTCTGGCAAAACCAACCTATGTCAGAAAATTCGCGAAACCCAAGGTAAAGGCCTGATGCCAGATGGCACCACACGCTTTTATAAAGACGGTGAGCCAATTTATCACTACATGGGCACCTCTACCTTTTCGGAGTACACGGTCCTACCGGAAATCTCATTAGCAAAAGTGAATAAAGAAGCGCCTTTGGAAGAAGTGTGTTTACTTGGTTGCGGCGTCACCACCGGGATGGGTGCGGTGCTCAATACTGCAAAAGTACAGCCGGGTGATACCGTCGCTATTTTTGGTCTCGGTGGCATTGGCTTGTCAGCCATCATTGGCGCGAAAATGGCCGGTGCAAGCCGTATTATCGGCATTGATATCAACGAGAGCAAGTTCGCCCTGGCAGAAAAACTGGGGGCCACTGACTTGGTTAATTCCAATGATTACGACAAGCCTATCCAAGAGGTCATTGTCGAGATGACCGACGGCGGCGTTGATTTCTCGTTTGAGTGTATTGGTAACGTCAATGTTATGCGCAGTGCTCTAGAGTGCTGTCATAAAGGCTGGGGTGAGTCCGTAGTCATTGGTGTTGCCGGTGCTGGACAAGAGATTTCTACCCGTCCTTTCCAATTGGTTACCGGTCGTGTATGGCGCGGTAGTGCCTTTGGTGGCGTTAAGGGACGCTCAGAGTTACCAGAAATTGTAGAGCGTTACCTAAACAACGAATTTGCTCTTAATGATTTCATAACTCACACCATGGGCCTTGAGGATATCAACGAGGCGTTTGATCTGATGCATCAAGGCAAGAGCATTCGCAGCGTCATCCATTTTGATAAGTAGAGGGTACTATGAGCCTTGAACTGATCTCAAAGAACAAGGTTCACGGCGGTTGGCATAAACGCTACCGCCATGAATCTGCCGTCAACAACTGCACGATGACGTTCGCTATCTATTTACCACCCGGGGTGGATGAAAGTCAGCGCGCGCCGGTGCTGTATTGGCTTTCCGGCTTAACCTGCAACGATGAGAATTTTATGCAAAAAGCAGCAGCATTCAAAAGTGCTGCTGAGCTTGGTCTTATTATCGTTGCCGCTGATACCAGCCCTCGTGGCGAACAAGTTGCGGACGATAAAGAAGGTGCCTATGATTTCGGCCTGGGTGCTGGGTTTTACGTTAATGCCACGCAAGCACCCTATGATCAGCACTACCAGATGTATGATTATATCAATGAGGAACTACCGGCGCTTATTAACGAGCATTTCCCGGTCAGTGGTAAGCAAAGCATCAGCGGCCACTCCATGGGCGGTCACGGCGCGTTGGTATTAGGGCTGCGTAATAGCGATAAGTTTGCCAGTATCAGTGCCTTTGCACCGATAGCGAGCCCCACTCGGTGTCCTTGGGGTGAAAAAGCCTTAGCCGGCTATTTGGGCAATGATAAGCAGACATGGCGCGAATATGACAGTAGCTTACTACTGGCAGAGACTAACGCCGAGCAGTGTCCCCCGCTCCTGATCAGTCAGGGGTTGGCTGACGATTTCCTGCAACAGCAGCTTAAACCTGAGCTGCTACAAGCAAGCGCTGATGAAGCGGGCATTGCGCTTATTCTCGAGCAACATCCCGGTTACGATCATAGCTACTTCTTTATTAGCAGCTTTATTGATCAACATTTGCGTTTTCACGCCAAGCACTTAGCTTAATCCCAACCCCCTCCTGAGTGTCATTACTCGGGAGGGTGTTGCTGCGAGTCGTCAAGCAGCTCTTGGGTAAATGCGCGAATAAACCCCACAAGTTGCACAATAAAGATCAGTAAAAAAGGAATACCACCAATCACCGCAATATTGCGGTTAAGCGGTTCATCGGCAATAAGCAGCAATGCGAGGCTTATCACCGCCATCGCTGATGACCATAAAATGAGTGAGGCGCGCGAGTGCACGCTTTCACAGAGCTGGCGGATCACCAGCAGCGCAGAATCGGCACTGGTGGCCACAAACACCATGAGTAATAACAAACTGAGCCACGCCAATAGTTCGCCAACACCACCGAGTTGCGAGAAGAAAATAAACACACCTTGAGTGTAATCGGCGCTGATCACGGCAGCTAAATCCGCTTGGGTCTGGCTATCCAATGCCAGTGCTGAGCCCCCTAATACGCTGAACCACACTAAGCTGACCATAGTTGGGATAATAGTCACACCGAGAATGTATTGCCATAGCGGTCGACCTCGAGATATACGCGCTAAAAACAGCCCTACAAAGGGCCCCCACGCCAACCACCAAAAATAGTAATTATAGGTCCAGGTTGAGGCCCAATCAGCATCTTTTAATTGCGAGTCAAACTGCCATGCACCTGAAACCACCAGCAGCAGGTACTCTTTTAGACCATTCCACAAAGTGCTCAAAATAGGCGTTAGCGGCACCGTCAATATCACCAACGCCATCATAATAAACGCTAGATAGACATTGAACTTACTGAGCACCTGAATACCACGGCGCAGCCCAAAGCGAGCTGAAGTAACATACAACGCGGTGATCGCGAGCAGCATTAAGGCACCGACCCAATGTGCGTTTAAACTCAAGCCGTAATGCTCAAGTTTAATGGTGACGCCATTTTTCAATAACATACTGGCATTGGCAATGGTGCCCACCACGCCAAAAAAGATGGCGATAATGGCAACAAAGTAAATAACTCGTTTGATGCGAACTTTATGCTTTACTCCTAAGGAGCCCGGCAACGCGTGTAATACCGGAGCACTGAGATCATCCGCGTTTTTTATCGCCCGCGTAACACCGCCGAGCATCAAACCAAATACCGCGTAAAGTGCCCATGCATGAAAGCCCCAATTCAGCATAGTTAAGGCCATACTGGCGGCGACTGGCTCGGGATACATGCTGTGCTTAAGAGGCATTTGATGGCTGTGCAATACCGGCTCAGCGACGCCCCAAAACACCAACCCCGAGCCCATACCTGCGGCAAACAGCATGGCCAACCAGCCGAAAGTGGAAAACTCTTTTTGGGCATCAGCCCCACCCATTTTTCTTCCCGCCAAGGGACTAAAGCACAACATCAACAAAGCGAGCAGGAGCGCGTTTACAAACAGGAAAAAGCCGCTGCCCAAGTAGGCAATAGCTGTTTGAATGGCAGGTTGAATTAACGTTTTTAGGCCCTGGGGCCATAACGCGGTGATCGCCGCAATAGCGACACACACCACCAGCGCTTTACGTTCTAGGGAGTTTTTCACTACGCACCGAGCAATAAAGACAAACGCGTATTTTAGCTACAGGCTGCGCCCGAGGCAATTGCTTTACCGTGATAAAGCAGGCCACCTGAGTGACCTGCTGGTTTATTGCGCAAATCTCCAAGGATTATGGCAGCAGCCCATAATCAATGAACAATGGTTGCGCTATTTCATATCTGCAAAAGGGTTCTCAATGTTAAGTTTCACCGAGTTTGTAAACCCGGGAATGCGCATTTGCTGCTGATCAAAGTGAATATCAGCCTCATCGATTAGGCCTTCACCAAAGCGATAGATGATGTTGAATTCACCTTGCTGTGCTTGTTGCCAGTAAATTTGCTGCTGATCAAGGGTACTTTGCAAGCGCTTGTGGTGTTCGCTCATCGCCTGCTCTCCATGACGTTTAGCCAACATCTTTTTGGTCAATTCGGGGCTTAGCACGGGCGCAGTAGCGTTGTTACCACCAAAGCCCTTCGAGTTAATAAAGGCAACGTCCTGCGCCTCACAGTGACGATGGGTCAAACTGATATGTAAGCGGTCATCGTGCACATCATCAGCCACTTTATCGATGGTCGTGATCCCCGGCATGATGTTGGTATCAAACACCCCCAATGCAAAGGCGAGCTGATCGCCACTGGCTGGCGCGATGGTATGGCCCACATAGGCTTTCGGGGCTACGATAGGCCATTGCTCAATACCATAGGCGCTGGCAATACGGTCGTAAATAGCAGACTCAGTGACGCGATTTTGCGGCGTACTTGAGCCATGCGCCAATACAAAGCTGCGCTGTGTTAAAGATTCATCGCCGACCATGGCTTGGGCTAAGGCCACAGATTTGGCCATGGTGATGTAATTACCCGGCCCTGGCGCAGTTATTGACTTTTTATACCCATCGGCATTTACAAATACCTCTGGCACACTGCCACGTATTTGCGCACCCAGCTCTAAGGCTAGGGCGTCATCCATAAGAATGGTGACTTGTGCCCCCTCACCTATGGTGAAACCGCAGTTGTCACCAAACGGGCGGGAAGTACGGCGATAATCGACTTCATCGGTGTTATCAAGCTTTTTCAAATTATCATCGTTGGCCAACGCACCCATATTCCCGAAGCCTTCAATAATCTCCGGCTCGATGGCACACTCACTTGAAGCAACAATGGCCACGCGCGTACGCCCAGCGGTAATATCATTCACCGCAGCGCGCAGATTATATAAAAACGTGGCACAGGCACCCGATGTGGTAAACGTCGTGCCGACACTGCCGGTTACGTAGGCATTGATAAAATCCGTCGACATGGTGTTTAAACCAAGCGCTAACTGCTTAGTACTGACGCGATCACCTTGTAAACGGGAACGAAATAGACCGCCTAAGCCTTCGCTATTGACCTGCCCCGCTACCGAGGCGCTGTAAGTACCAATTTGATCGGGCGCTACAGCACTCATTACTTTTTGCCAATCAAGGCCACTGGAATGGATAGCATCACTGGCTGCAAAAATTGTCGCTTGCAGCCCCCGAGGCTGATAACGGCTATTATATAACACCGACGGGTCAAAGCCCGTTGGCAATTGCCCCGCCGCTTTAATCGGGTTATCTCGGAAACTATCATGTTTAAAGGTAAATTCGCCGTTGATACGTACTTCAACTTGGCCTTTATCTAGCTCAGTTATTTGCCAGTTACTAGGCACTGGCGAAGGTAATTGTCGTGCTCGCGTGGTAAAGGTGATCGCTTGTTCGCTGTGGCCAGTTAACTTTTGCTGCCAGTGAGTCGCACCCACATCAAAGTGCGTCGCCTCAATGCGGCGAATTAGCGTACCCGATAAAATTTGTTCGCCAAGCTGGCTCTCAACATTGTCAAGAGTAATGGTATTTCCATCGCCATCAACTAATTGCTCTTCTTGCTTACTCACCAAATTCATAAGCGCAGCAAGACCAAGTAAGGTTTCTTGGCGCTGTTGCTGCCCTAAAGCATCGAGTACAACACGACGAAACCCTTGGTTAAACGAAGTACGGCCAGCGGCATTGATGCCACCCATAGCGACAATGACAGGTAATGCTTTCATAATAACTCTAAGACGTTAAGACTTTATATGCCTCTAGTGTAAGTGGAACTACACCAAGCCTTTGTGCTTTAATGGCCATATATTTATTAAAAATAGCCAAATTAAAGTGGTCGGAGCTTTGTATGTCCCCTTACAACGTCATGATTGCCCTGTATCCGCATATGCTGGCCACCAGCTTAACTTTGCCGTTTGAGATGCTTCAGGCTGGCTACGCCTATGCTAAGCGCCATGTGCCAAATTGTCGGGCACTGAGTATTGAGCTGCTTAGCCATAACCAAGAGCCGGTTACCGCACACAGCGGATTGCCGTTTTTTCCAGGCCGTAACTATGATGATATTTCGCATTGTGATTTATTGATTTTACCGAGCCTGTGGCGCAACCCCAGACCAGTATTGCGCCAACAAAATGCATTGGTAACGGCATTACGGGCGATGAACTGCAAGCACACAGCCATGATAGGGGTGGGTACTGGCAATTGCTTTTTAGCAGAGGCTGGGTTGCTGGATGGTCACCCTGCCACCACGCACTGGCATTATGCTGCGCAGTTCAAACGTGACTACCCCAAGGTTGATCTAAAACCGGAATACTTCATCACCCAAGCCGAAGGGCTATACAGTGTTGCCAGCCTTAACGCGCTCGCAGATGTGATTGTTCATCTATTAGAAAGCCTCTACGGTCGCGCATGTGCTTTACATGTGCAGCGTAACTTCTCACATGAGGTCCGTAAGCCCTATGAACAGCAGCGTTATCTAGAGGGGATGAATGAACGCCATCCTGATGAGCTGATAGCGCAAATCCAGTTTTGGATGAAAAATAACTTAAGCGCTGAGCTGAGTATTACTGGACTTGCAAGCTCCTTTGATATTTCTCAGCGTAGCCTCACCCGGCGTTTTAAACAGGCCGCAGGCCTCAGCCCCAACCAATATTGGCGTAAACTGAAAATTCAAAGCGCTCAAGAGCTGCTCGCCAGCTCGAACTTAACGATTAACGACATCGCAATGGAGTTAGGCTTTAGTAATCAAGCCCTTCTTAATCGCCTATTTCGTCAAGAGCTGGGGCAAAGCCCCAGTGAGTATCGAGCCTTGGTGCGCAAAAAGCTGTTCGACAGCAGTGGCTGAGATATTGTTACGAACGCCCGTTAAATTCATCCCGAGGCAAAAACTCTAACACCGTCGCATTGATACAATAGCGCGCCTTGCCACCAGGCCCCTCATTGGGAAACACATGACCCAGATGAATGCCCGACGACTTGGAGCGGATCTCAATGCGCTGCATACCGAAGCTGTTGTCTTGATGACGAGTCACTTGCCCTGCCACCGGCTGAGTGAAAGACAACCAACCGGTGCCGGAATTGAAGCGGTCGCGAGTATCGAACAGTGGTGCCCCTGATAGTTTATCAACAAACACTCCGTCCGGCGTGTTTTTGAACACCTCATATTGCTTACAAAATCGGCTGTCCGTCCCTTTGGCGAATGCTACCCGGTATGCTTCTGAATCACCCAGTTTAAAGGCGCCGAGAGCTTTGTAGAATAGCTCAGGTGGCATATAACCTTGGTGCGCAGCTACTTCTTGGCCATTTTCTATAAATAAAATGGTGGGGGTGGCGTAAGTCTCAGAAGTAATTGTAAGGTCTTGAAGCTGCGAAGCGTAACGTAAATGTACGTCAATCGTGCCCTGATAACTTGCCAACACCTCTTGTTTAAACTTTTCACAATAAGGGCAATAGTTTGGTGAGTCTAAAACGACAATGTGTTTGCCCTCAAGCAGCGGAGTGTTGTCTTGGTGGTCTGTCTCCTTGGCGTTAAACACCACGCCGGTAGAGTGATCCGGACAGTATCCATTGGGATTCTTACGCAAGTAGTCTTGATGATAGCGCTCAGCCATATGGAATTTATCGAGCGGTTTGATGAGCGTAGCTATCTTACCGTAACCCGCGTCGCTCAATAATGCTTGGTATTGTGCTTTTACTCGCTGCGCAAGTTCAGTTTGTTCGTTGCTGTAAGTGAGTATGGTCGAGCGATATTGCGTACCTCGGTCATTCCCTTGGCGATTGACTTGGGTGGGGTCATGTTGCTCAAAATAAAACCGTAAAATACGCTCTAATGAGATGGCATTGGCATTGAAGGTCACCCTCACCACCTCAGCGTAGTTATTCTCATCATAGCGCCGCTTAGCAGCAATGATATTTTTGTATGTCGGTTTGAAACCACGCCCATCGGCATAGCCTGACTGAGCATCGAGCACTCCAGGGAGAGCTTCAAAGCGTTTTTCAACCCCCCAGAAGCACCCAGCTCCGAGCACGACGCGTTCTTTCGCGACACTCATTTGTGCGTCATTGTTGTCTGCGCCCATGGCTGCTGTGCTGGTAACGAGAAAAATAAGAAGAAAAAACAACTTGTTAAACATGCTAGCCTCATTAAACTAAATGATCATAGAAGCCCTGTAAGTACGTAGAGTGAATACAACGGTACCGCCAGACCTATGCTATTGCTTTACGCAGTAGCGTGTCTTTTAGTTGACCGTTCACACCAATAAATTTATTCATTGAGTACACGCATGAAAAACAAACTGACCAAAGAAGCCATATATGAACGCCTCGCCAACGTCGAAGATGCACGCGCTTGTAAAGCCATCGACGAAAATGCCTGCAAAGTGGTGCCCGGCAATTACTTAACCTTGCTACTGGCACAAATTCTCAGCAAGTTTGCTGATGCGCTGCTCAACCCTAAAGTCACCCTGCCTTGGTTGATGCAAAGTTTACAGGTTCCCAGTGCACTGATCGCGTGGCTGGTGCCTATTCGCGAGTCTGGCTCATTATTACCGCAATTAGCAATTGCCGACTTTATTCGTACTTTAGCGGTGCGCAAGTGGGTGTGGGTGCTAGGTGCCATAGTGCAAAGTCTTTGTATATTTGCCATGGTCGTAGTGGGGTTAACCTTGCAAGGCACCACAGCGGGGCTTGCTATCATCGCTTTGCTGGTGGTGTTTTCCTTAGCGCGCGGGTTTAACTCCGTCGCTGCGAAAGATGTACTGGGCAAGGTCATCCCCAAGCAGCAACGGGGCAGTTTATCGGGTTTTGCGGCAAGTGCAGCTGGGCTTGCGACCATTACCTTTGGCCTTGGTTTATGGTTTTATCAACAACAAGGGGATAAATCAGCGGTACTTATTGCCTTAACCTGCGGTGCCCTTGTATGGCTAATGGCCGCCCTCACCTATGGTCGTATTCGTGAATACAGCGGCGCTACAGAAGGAGGTCGAAATGGCCTTCGCCATGCGCTGGGCAAGCTCACTTTACTTAAGACTGACAAACAATTTGCGCACTTTGTGCTAACCCGAGCATTGCTATTGTGTTCAGCATTAAGCGCCCCTTTTTATATTGTGTTGGCCAGTGAACAACAGTTCGACTTTTCATTACTCGCTTTATTTATGGGAATTTCCGGCGTCTCCAGCTTAATCTCTGCACCGATTTGGGGGCGTCTCAGTGATTTATCCAGTAAGCATGTGCTCGTCTTAGGCGCCACTTTAGTTAGCATCAATGGTTTTACCGTTTATCTGGTCGCGACCTATTACCCTAGTTTGTTGAGTCATATTGCCTTTTTGCCAGCAATGTATCTGGTATTAACTATTGCCCACCAAGGCGTGCGTTTAGGACGCAAAACCTACGTGGTTGATATGGCAGAGGGCAATAAACGGACAGATTATGTGGCGGTAAGCAATACGGTTATAGGGGTCTGTTTATTGGCGTTTGGCAGTTTGGGCTTGTTAAGCCACTGGCTCAACAATGCTGAACTCATTTTAATTTACAGCATTCTCGGCATTGCAGGGGCTATTAGCGCTTTGATGTTGCCACGGGTTTAACTTTATCGCACGCGGTACTTAATTATCCGCATTTATGCTAATTTGCTAGCACAATAACAACAACTCAGTGAGGAGTTTATGGCCACAGCGAGACCTGATCCGCGCTTTTATCATATTGATACCCATACCTTGGTACTCGATTGCAGTGCCATAGACAGCATTGAGCATCAACACAAGCAGCGCATGGTCAATCACTTGGCCAACACATATATAAATCAAGGTGGTTGTATTGATGTGGTCAGCGCCCATCAATGTTTGACTCTGTATTGCGCTCACGGCACTGATGTTGTGCAGTTGCAGCAGCAATTACTAACAGCGTGGCATCAGCTTGACGAAACAACGCTCAGTCACGCACACCACGACATTCCTGTGCACTATGGGGGCGAATACGGTATTGATTTAGAAGCCGTAGCTGAGGCCAGCAAGATGAGTGTTAAGGAAGTCATAGAGCTACACAGTAGCGCCTTGTACGAGGTCGATTTTCTTGGCTTTCAACCTGGCTTCGCTTATATCAGTGGGCTCCCCAAAGCGCTGCATTTACCGCGCCTAGACACGCCCCGTACCGAAGTGAAAAAAGGCACCGTCGCCATCGCTCACGATAAAACCGCCATTTATCCTGCTCAATCCCCAGGGGGATGGAACCTGATTGGCTACACTGATCTGTGTTTATTCGACAAACATAATACCCCCCCTGCTTTATTTGCACCCGGTGATACTATTCGCTTTGTGGAGGTAAACCATGATTGAAGTGATAAAAAGCGGCCCACAGTTAAGTATTCAGGATTTGGGGCGATTCAATTATCGCCATTTGGGTGTATCGCAAGCAGGCGCTGCCGACAGTGATGCCCTGCGTATTGCCAACCGATTAGTGGGGAACCCAGATAATACGCCAGCGCTTGAAGTGACCTTGGGCATGGCGCAGCTAAAATTTTGCAGTAGCCAGTGCTTTTCACTCAGTGGCGCCGACATGAGTGCTAATCTCAATGGTGCTCGAGTTGACCCAGGCTGGAGTTATCAAGCGCAGCCTGGTGACATACTGACTTTCGCTTCCAGCGCACTGAACCTGCGCTGTTACCTTGCCTTTGCCGGAGGCATTGCCGCCACGGCAGAACTGGGTAGCTACAGCACCGATATCATGGCCGGTTTGGGCGCCAATCACGGTCGTGCACTCAGTGCGGGTGAGCGAATAGCCATCCACCCTAGCAACTTTCACCCGCAGGGTTTTGGGGCCCGCTTACCGACCCGCCAAGGGCCTATTCATTTTATCCCGGAACAACGCGATCATGGTTTAACCGCATCAATCAAAAGCGCTTTTATTGAAGGCCAATGGCAAGTTGCACCGCAAAGTAACCGCATGGGATTGCGACTGCATTGGCCACAGCATGAGCGCCTGAGCCACTACCTCGGGATCGCCAGCACAGCGGTGAGCCCCGGCACCATCCAATTACCTGGCAATGGCGAGCCCATTGTGTTGCTTAATGATTGTCAGACAACGGGCGGCTACCCTATTCTCGGTCACGTGATCAGTGCAGACTTGCCCCGCTTAGGGCAGGCTCGCGCCGGCGGCGAGTTGCAGTTCGAGGCCGTGAGCCTAGCACAAGCAGAAGCGATAAATGCAGCCCACCAGCATGAACTTAACCGCCTTGAGATTGCCATGCGGGGGCGCCAACACGCTCGCTAAGGTATCGCGCTTTGGTTTTCGACAAAGTGCACCCCTCATCCTAGCTAAGGCGCACCACCTTGGTGCGTCGCAATTACGCCTATCGACCGAAAATGTGCTAAAGCTGTTGCTTTTTCCCCGCAACAAACTTACTCCGACCTATTATGGTGCATAACAGCTTTTTTATGACTTATTTCAGTGCATTAAATTTGCATTAAAGAGGTAAATTGCGGTGTGACTTGGCAAATTTTTTCTGATACAACAAAGGTGAAGTAACAGGAATGAGGAAAAACCATGTGTTCAATCTTTGCCGTGCTGGATATAAAATCTGGCGCACAAAAGCTGCGCGAGCAAGCCATAGATATGTCCAAGCTATTACGTCATCGGGGCCCCGATTGGTCTGGTGTTTACAGTAGCGATAATGCCATTTTGGTGCATGAACGACTGGCTATCGTTGGTGTTCAAAGCGGTGCTCAACCTTTGTATAACGCCGATCGAAGTCATGTTTTGGCAGTCAACGGCGAAATTTATAATCACCAACAGCTCGCTGAGACGCTAACAATCGATTTTGACTTTCAAACGCAAAGCGATTGCGAGGTGATCTTAGCCTTGTACGAACAACAAGGCAGTGACTTTTTAGATGACTTAAACGGTATCTTTGCCTTTTGTTTGTATGATGAGCGCAAAAATAAATACCTGATTGGCCGCGATCATATCGGTATCGTGCCCCTTTACACAGGCCGCGACGAGCAAGGCAATTTTTATGTTGCCAGTGAGCTTAAAGCACTGTCCCCTATTTGCAATCATATTGAAGAATTCCCTCCGGGCCACTACCTTGACAGTGATATCGGAGAGTATCGCCCTTACTATCAACGCGATTGGCAGCACTTTGACAACGTCAAGGATAACCCTGCAGAAGCCAAAGCCGTGCGTGAAGGTTTGGAAGCAGCGGTAAAGCGCCAGTTAATGTGTGATGTTCCCTATGGCGTATTGCTATCTGGCGGGCTCGATTCGTCGGTGATCTCGGCAATCACACAAAAATTTGCCAGTAAACGCATAGAAGACAATGACGCCAGTGATGCATGGTGGCCTCGCCTGCATTCATTCTCTATTGGTCTAGAAGGGTCGCCCGACTTAGCTGCCGCAGAGCAAGTCGCCAAACAAATAGGCACTATTCATCACCCCATTCACTTTACCGTGCAACAAGGCATTGATGCCTTAAAAGAAGTGATCTATCACTTAGAAACCTATGATGTCACCACAGTACGCGCGTCCACGCCCATGTATCTAATGGCCCGGCAAATTAAAGCCATGGGCATAAAAATGGTGCTTTCCGGAGAAGGCGCCGATGAGCTATTTGGTGGCTATTTGTATTTTCATAAAGCCCCCAACGCGCAAGAGTTCCATGAAGAGCTTAATCGTAAAGTCTCTAAATTGCATATGTTCGACTGCCTGCGAGCGAATAAATCAATGGCAGCATGGGGGGTGGAAGCCAGAGTGCCGTTTTTGGATAAAGAATTTGTCGATACTGCCATGCGCATTAACCCTGAGGCGAAAATGTGTAAAGACGGGAAAATAGAAAAACACATTATTCGCCAAGCCTTCGAAGGCTATTTACCCGACGATGTGCTGTGGCGACAAAAAGAGCAGTTCTCCGACGGCGTTGGCTATAGCTGGATAGACTCACTGAAGGACTATGTCGATACCCAAGTCAGTGATATTGATATGGCCAATGCCCACTATCGTTTCCCACTAAACACGCCACAAACCAAAGAGGCGTATTTCTATCGCAGTATTTTCAGTCAACACTTCCCAGGAGAAGCGCCAACCCGGTGTGTGCCTCATGGCAAATCCGTGGCCTGTTCAACCCCTGAGGCTTTAGCTTGGGATGCATCTTTTGCCGATAACGCTGACCCGTCAGGTCGAGCAGCCAACACTCACCAAGCGGCCTATGCAACGCCCAAAGCATAGGCTGTATCCGGCAAAATCAAAGCTTGCGCTGCGCTTGAGTAAACGCTTTGGCTGCAGCGCGCTTTACTTTGCCAAGGTATTCAGTCAGCTATCGGGCCGAGGGGCCAACCCCAGTTGGGTGTTTGATGGGCCACGATTACAGGCCCATCACTGCCGTCATATTTCAATGCGCTTAGCGCCTGTGATATGCACCTTTGTGACTAACCACGCTCGTTCACAAGTGATCCAATGGTGGCAAAACGGCCATGCTGTGCGCCGCTGCGGTCACGGCACTCTCGCTCACATTGCGTGCAGCGCCAATGGCAAATCAATGTGCTCCAAAACAGAGCCTCTTAGCGGCGGACTGGCTGTCAACGCTCAAGCAATGTTAACCTTTGACGCGCTTGAAGCAAGCCCTTGCAATGACAACAGCTTATCAAAAATCGTAAACCTGCCTTTGACCTTCACTGGCAGCGAACCTTTTGGCTATGATTTCATACAATGTGACAGCGACGATCTTCGCTTTCTTGAAGTGGATTTAGACCACCTTGCTACGCGCCGCAACGCGCTGATCGTCATCAATAAGCCGAGTCACCTTCAACGACATTGGCAATGTCGCTACTTTGCGCCGCAATTCGGTAACCCGGAGGACTTGGCAACCGCATCTGCCCTCGCTGTGATAGCGCCCTGGCTGCACCGTCATTATGGTGTTAATAGCGCAGTCATCCACCAGGGTTCGAGTCGCCTAAACTATAAGTTATCGGGTCAATATGTGCGTATTTTTGCCAAGGTGTTAGCGCTGCGGCTTCACTAAACACAGCGCAAAATCCCCTTGCGAATCGCACCAACTATCTACCAATGTCAATCCGGCATTGCCAATCAAGGAACTAAAGCTCGCTAACGTGTACTTATGCGAATTTTCGGTATGAATGGACTCTCCTGCACGAAGCGTAAAACGCTGATCCCGCACACTGATGCAGGTGTCTTGATTCGCCACCAAGTGCATTTCAACGCGGTGTTGTTCACTGTTGAAGCGGGCCTCATGGCGAAAGTGCTCTAAGCACAGATGTGCGCCTAACTCGCGCGCAATACGCGTCAGTAGATTACGATTAAACGCAGCGGTAACCCCTTCTTTATCATCATAGGCGGCCAATAATCGTGGTGTCGCTTTAATTAAATCAATACCAACGAGCACACGGCCGTTGTGACCACACAGCGTACGTAAATTATGCAGCACTTCAATTGCATGGATGGGGGAAAAGTTGCCTAAGGTTGAGCCTGGGAAAAACACCACATTATTGCTGCCATTCAGGCCATGCTGTTGCACTAACGCCTTGATGGTCGGGCCATGGGTAAAGTCACCATGCAGTGGGTGGATGTTGACGTGGGCAAAGCGCTGGCGCAAACGCTGCTGAGTATACAGCAACATTTCTGTGGAAATTTCCAGGGGTATAAAGCCATTTACGTCAGGCATGTTATCCAGTAAATACGCGACTTTCTGGCCCGAGCCGCAGCCGGGTTCGATCACGGTTGCCTGTGTCGGCAAGTGCGCGACGATGTCCTGCGCATACTGTGCCAGCAAGGCCAATTCTGTGCGCGTAAGATAGTACTCTTGCAGCGCCGTGATCTGCTCAAACAATTGCGCACCAAAGTCGTCGTACAGGTATTTGCATGGCAGCGTTTTTTGACTTCGCGATAGGCCATCAATAACGTCATCCAAAAAGCTCTGACGGCAGGTGAATGGCAATGCATGGTTACTCATAGATTCTGTCCTTGGCGAGGCGAATGCCACTACACATCCACCGTTGATGGGGGTAAAAAAAGTTGCGATACGTTAATCGCGTATGCTGCTTGGGGGTGAAATACGACCCACCTCTGAGCACCTGCTGATTCACCATAAACTTTCCGTTATATTCCCCGGCGTCGCCCGCAAATGGCCGAAACCCAGGGTATGGCTGATAGCTACTTAAAGTCCACTGCCAAGCGCAGTCATCAATTTGTGCGATATCACAATGACCTGCTTGAGCTTGCTCCATGGCCCACTCCCACTCAAACTCACTCGGCAACCGCGCGCCTTTAAATTGGGCGAAGGCACTGGCTTCATAAAAGCTGAGATGACGCACTGGTGCATTCATCACAAGCGGGATTAACCCTTGGGGGGTGAATTCATACCAATTGTTATTCTGGTAGCGCCAATACAGCGGCGCTTTTATCTTCTGGCGCTGTAACCAACTAAAGCCATCACTGTGCCAAAACTCGCTGCGCTGATAGCCATCTGCGTCGATAAAGGCCAGATAGTCTGCGTTGGTGACAAGATGTGATGCAATGGAAAACTCATTAATATAGACGCGGTGACGGGGACGCTCATTGTCAAAACTAAAGCCCGTTTGCGCCCCTATTTGCGCATCTGTGTTAGCAAAATCCAGCCACTGCCTGGGTTGCTCGTTCGAGGGACACACTAAGTGCTCGTTAAAATTTGGGTACAGCGGATTAACACTGAAGTTATAAAGCATATCCATGCGCATTAACTCTTGGTGCTGCTGTTCATGCGCAATCCCTAAGTTGACCCACTCTGCGCACCCATCGCTATCATGCTCAAGGGCAGCAACAACGTGGTTATCAACCCAGTGGCGATAATCCATCACTTGGCGCAATGAAGGACGAGATAACACGCCCCGTTGAGGGCGTGAGAACTGCTCACCGATACCTTGATAATAGGAATTAAACAGCACCTTGAAATCAGGATGGAAAGGCGCAGAAATAATCTTTTTTGGCGCAAGTAAAAATGTTTCAAAGAACCAGCTGGTGTGCGCCAAGTGCCATTTCATTGGGCTCACATCAGCCATTGCTTGAATTTGACAATCTTCAGCACTGAGGTTTGCCACCAAGGCTTCGCTGTTTTCACGACATTGGCGGTACTGCTCTATCAACGCATGGGTTGTTCTGGTCACGACACGGACACCTTAAATTATTGTTGTTGTGTTTGAGCTTGGTTCCTAAAGCCTAGACGAGCCTCAGTAATTTTCCATTCCCTTGTTTGTAATCGATTATTTACACACCAGTTGTGAACTTAGCAGCAAAAAGTTGCACCGAGGTGGCAGCTAAGAGACACTTTTGTGGCACTAAAATAACAACTAGGAACTCTTGATTATGCGTTTTCGCTCTCTAAGCGCCCTTGCGCTCGCTGTTGCTGCCTCACCTGCACTGGCAGACGAAGGTATGTGGCAACCTCACCAGCTTCCGGAATTGGAATCTGTGTTAAAGCAGAAAGGGTTAGAAATAGACCCTAAGAACATCTCTAAGCTCACCGAATTCCCAATGAATGCAGTTATCAGCTTAGGGGGTTGTACAGCCTCATTTGTGTCGCCTAAAGGTTTAGTCGTCACCAACCATCACTGCGCGTACGGCTCCATTCAATATAATTCCAGTGCCGATAACAATATTCTGGAAAACGGCTTTTTAGCGAAAAAGCCTGAACAGGAATTACCTGCCGCCCCTGGCTCTCGAGTGTATGTAACCGAGCAAGTCACTAATGTCACTGACAAGGTGAATGCCCAGTTAAACGATGATATGGATGGTAATACACGCTACAAAGCCATCGAAAAAGCAGAAAAATCGCTGGTGGCTGAATGTGAAAAAGACGTGGGTTACCGCTGTAACGTCTATACCTTCCATGGTGGATTGGAATATTACCTGATTAAAGCACTGGAAATTAAAGATGTGCGTTTGGTTTATAACCCAGCCATGGGCATCGGTAAATATGGCGGTGATATTGATAACTGGATGTGGCCACGTCACACCGGCGACTATTCATTTTACCGTGCCTACGTCAGTAAAGATGGTCAACCTGCTGAGTACAGTGAAGATAATGTGCCGTTCACTCCAGATTCTTACCTAAAAGTCAGTGCCAAAGGCGTTAAAGAGGGTGATTTTGTGATGGTTACCGGCTACCCGGGACGCACCAATCGTTACCGCACGGCCTCCGAAGTGGCACACCAATTTACCCATGTGTACCCTACTGCTAAAGCCTATCGTGAACAAAGCATTGACATCATAAAGGCGCAGGCTCCGGAAGGCTCACAAGCACGTATAGCCTACGAGAGTACTTTGGCTGGACTGGCTAATTATGCGAAAAACTATGGTGGCATGATTGACTCCTATCAAAACACTGATATGCAAACACGCAAAGATGCTTTGGCGCAAAAACTTGCGACTTGGATCAAGGCGGACAGCGCGCGTCAGTCGCGCTACGGCGATACCCTTACCCAGCTCAATGAGCTGGTAAAGCAATCGCAAGCAACCAGTGAGCTGGACTTGATTTTAGGCTACATGGGCCGCAGTGCCATGCTCTCTAGTGCGCAGCGTTTATATCGCCTAGCCAATGAGAAGCAATTGCCTGATGCTGAGCGTGAGCCTGGCTACCAACAGCGCGATCAAGCTCGTTTTGAAGCGCGCATGACCAGCCTATCTCGTCGCTACGACGACACCGTCGATAGCGCCATCCTCGCACACTTTATCGACCTTTATGCACAACTGCCGCAAGCGCAGCGTATTGCATCTTTAGATAAAGCCTTAGGGATTGATAAGGGTTATGATAGCGAGGCCATGCGCCAGCGCATCGACTCTTGGTATGCCAAGACCGAGCTTAACGAACAGCAAGCTCGTATCGATTGGATGAACAAATCAGTATCAGAGTTCAAACAAAGCGACGACCCGTTTTTGGCAATCGCTGTAGCCACTTATGATGATATGCGCAGCCGAGAAAAGGCGAAAAAGGCGCTCAGCGGTGAACTGGCTAAAGTACGTCCGCAATACATGGCGGCCATTATTGCCTTTTACCAAGAGCAAGGGTTACCCGTCTATGCTGATGCTAATAGCACTTTACGTGTGACTTATGGCACAGTGGAAGGCTACTCGCCTAAAGACGCACTGACCTATACGCCGTTTACAACCTTAGAGGGCATCGCGCAGAAGTACACGGGCGAAGCGCCTTTTGATGCACCGAAAAAGCAAATGCAGCTAATTGCCGACAAACAATATGGTGAATACCAAATGTCGTCGCTTGGCTCAGTGCCGGTCAACTTTTTAAGCACCGTTGATACCACAGGTGGTAACTCAGGCTCACCGACGTTAAATGGTAAAGCTGAATTAGTCGGCCTGCTGTTTGACGGTGTAAGTGAAAGTATTATCGGTGATTGGGACTATGATCCTAACCTCAACCGCTCCATTCATGTAGACACTCGCTATATGCTGTGGGTCATGGAGCATGTGGATAACGCCGATAACCTACTTGCTGAAATGGATATCGTTCGATAATTTGCAGTGAAATTATTTTTACTCATAAGCGCCTTCGGGCGCTTTTTTGATCGCCCCTTGAAACATCCCCGTAATGTATAAGATTCAAGCTGTTAGACAATTGGTGATTTACATTTACATTTTTGCTTCTAAACTAGTGTAAGTGATATGGGGCCTATTTTAGTTAGTCTACAAACCACCTTTCTGTGCGCTGGCACGCAGGGTAACTCACATAGGTCTAAGCTCTAAGGGCATTATGACAATAACTAGAGGTATGCATGAGTGAACATCATGATAAGTATAGTATAGAAAATACCGACTACACCGTCGGCCAGGACAACGTGCAAAAATGGGGATTTGATGTCCATAACCCTGTTTTTGGCGTGAGTGCTGGCCTTATTTTGGTGTTTTTAATCGCCATTTTAGTGACCGACCCGGCCACCGCCAAAGGGGCGCTAGATGGTATCAAATGGGATATTATCGGCAACTTTGACGCCTTGTTTATGTGGGCGGCAAACATTTTTGTCATCTTCTGTTTAGCATTAATCGTCTCTCCTTACGGAAATATCCGCTTAGGTGGTGAAAGCGCCAGACCAACTCACTCACGTATTTCTTGGTTAGCGATGTTATTTGCAGCCGGTATGGGGATTGGCTTGATGTTTTGGGGCGTTGCTGAGCCAGTCGCCTATTTCACAGGCTGGTATGAAACTCCCCTTGGTGTTGAAGCAAACACACCCGAAGCAGCGAAGGTCGCGATGGGGGCAACCATGTTCCATTGGGGTTTACACCCTTGGGCTATCTATGCAGTTGTCGCGTTATCTTTAGCTTTCTTCGCCTACAACAAGGGCTTACCTCTCTCTATTCGCTCTATTTTCTACCCGTTACTGGGCGATCGCGCTTGGGGCTGGCCTGGTCACATCATTGATATTTTAGCTGTTCTTGCAACTTTATTCGGTCTTGCTACCTCACTGGGTTTAGGCGCTCAACAAGCCTCCGCAGGGATTAACCATGTGTTTGGCAGCGACGGCGATATTGGCATGCAAGTGGCCGTTATCGCGGGCGTTACCTTGTTAGCCATTGTCTCAGTAGTGCGCGGTATCGATGGCGGCGTAAAACTGCTCAGTAACGTCAATATGGCCATCGCCTTTGCATTATTGGTGTTCGTTGGTTTGGTGGGCTTTGCCGCAGCAATGGGCAATGTGCCTAATACCATTATGGGGTATGTTGAAAACATTATTCCACTTAGTAATCCGCACGGTCGCGAAGACGAAGCCTGGCTCCATGGTTGGACTGTGTTCTACTGGGCATGGTGGATTTCTTGGTCACCGTTCGTTGGCATGTTCATCGCGCGTGTATCCGAAGGCCGTACAATTCGTGAATTTTTAACAGCGGTACTGCTGATCCCGACGCTCGTAACCGTATTGTGGATGTCTATCTACGGTGGTATTGCTATTGAACAAGTTATTGATGGTGTTGGTACCTTAGGTGAGAAAGGCTTGACGGAAGTTCCTCTGGCGATGTTCCAGATGTTTGAACAACTGCCGATGGCAAGTGTCCTTTCTTTTATCGCCATTGTTTTAGTATTGGTATTTTTCATCACCTCATCTGACTCTGGCTCTTTGGTTATCGACTCGATTACCGCCGGCGGTAAAGTAGATGCACCTGTTCCTCAGCGTATATTCTGGGCAACCGTGGAAGGTGCCATTGCCGCTGCATTGCTATGGATTGGTGGTACTGAGGCCATAGAGGCGCTGCAAGCCGGCGCTATATCCACAGGCCTCCCTTTTACTATTGTGCTATTGCTAATGTGTGTAAGCTTAATTTTAGGCCTGCGCACCGAGCCCCGCCCTGGTAAATAGTTCACCTTAACCTAAGTAAAACGCCGCAATTTTGCGGCGTTTTTTGTATCTAGGGTGTCACTTCCATAACTGCGACAGCGGTGTGTCAGGGCGATAATGATAACGCAACTGCGCTTGCAGTAATTCGGCGGTCGCAAGAGCATCTGTCAATGCATTATGACCCTGATAGGCCGGCAGGTTATAGCGCAGCCGAGTGTCCCCCAAGCGCAAAGAGCCAATCTTATCTTTAAATAGCCGACCTAATAAGCCACGACGTGCTAGTAGCGCTTGGTGCTCAACATCCATGGTATCAATCAACGCAAACTCGATCCCCTCACCTATGCGCCGCTCTAATGCATTAAAGAAAAACGGCCGCTCAATCGCATGGTAATGAACCACGGCTACATGCCCGGCGAGAGCCTCAAGTACAGGCTCTAATACGGCGGTTAAATCCGGAGCATTGGCAATTTCAGAATGAGTTATACCATGAATAACAATGGACGATTCTGCTAGCTGCTGGCTTGGCTTGACCAACCAATGCCCCGATCGTTGGCAATAAATGCGATGCCAACTAAACGGCACCACACCAATGCTGACAATATCATCGTTGCGAGCATCTAAACCTGTGGTTTCAAAATCTAAAGCCGCAAAGGGCACATGTTCTAAAGGGGTATCTCCAGCGGGGATACCAGCTTGATAAAACTGCCTCAGTTGCGGCGACTGGCATTGCTTCGCTAGTGCTTGATAGCGTGATGGCCAATCAAGCAAAGACGCTTTGTTAGCCATTACTTCAACCCTGCGCCGTTTTGATAACGGAATTTTAAGAAGCTTTGTGCTTTTTCTAAAATCGCAAAAGCCTCTTTGAGGTTTCGTTGCTCGAAAGGCGACAGCAAATGCGGGTCTAGGTGGTTATCCGGTGCTTCGCCTTGCTCTATTTGCCATGCTTGGTGACGAATACGGGTCATGGCAATGTATTCAAGTGCATCGCGCAGATCCTGTGCCTTGCCTTCAGGCAATAACTTGGCTTCAATAATATCTTCTAGGCGTTCAAAAGAGTTTTGCTTACGCGAGCTGACCGCTAAGGCATGGACCCGCACCACGTCAGTCAACGGCGCTGTACCACGGCGTTTGAGGTTAATTGAGCGCTTGTGTTCACCATCATGTTCGAGTACGAACCCTTTAAAAAACCCCAGTGGCGGAGTTCTATTTCGCGCATTGGAGGCGATATTGGCAAGGAAGCGACGGTTTGCTTTGGCTTCTTTAGCAATAAAGGATTTTAGTGCGTCAGCCCATTTAGTTTTGCCCCACACGCCATCGAGGTCGAAAAAGATAGAGCAATGCAATAGCGCCTGAGGTTTAGGCTCAGCTATCCACGATGCAAATGTGTCTCGCCACTGCGAGCGTGTAAGGCGCCATTTTTTAAATGATGCCATAATTTCACCGTCGCAATAGCTGTACCCGCACGCAGCGAGCCCATCACAGACAAAGTCCGCCAGCGCTTGAAAGTACTCGTCATGCTGCGCTTCATCAAAGCTGTCATCAAGAATAATGGCATTGTCTTGGTCCGTCACTATCAATTGTTCATCTCGCGCCATTGAACCTAACGCGATAAAACAATAAGGGATAGGAGGAGGTCCTAGCTTTTCTTCTGCTAATGCTAACAGCCGCTGTTTAAACGTACGACCAATCACCGCCATAGCAGTGCCTATCATGTGTGAATTGGCATCTTCATTAACCATACGCACAAATACAGAGGGTAATTGCCGAGCATAATGAGTGAGGTCTTCAACGCTTTGCTGCGCAAGAATACCGCGCACTAACAATAGGCTACTTTGCGACTCATAGCGCAAAATATCAGAAAGTGAAATGACACCGATGGGCCGACGTTTATGCAATACCGGCAAATGGTGCAAGTTATCACGCAGCATCGCCAAAACGGCTTCAAAGACATAGTCATTGGCATCTAGCAGCGTAAGGTTAGTCGACATAACTTGCTCAGCAGCAATAGCTAAAGACTGCCCCTGCGCCACAACCTTAGTGCGTATATCGCGGTCTGTAATAATACCCACGACTTGCCCATCATCTTCTTCTGGGTCATCGCTAAGAGGCTTGTTGGCATCAGTGACCAACACACTGGATACGCTCTCTTGGGTCATCAAAGCCGCAACCTCCTGCACACTGGCAGTGGTGCTGACAGTAACCACATCACGATGTAATAAAACCTTGAGTTTAGCGGTAGTCAAATCATTACTATCAGCTTGCTCAACAACGGCTTGGTGCAAACGAACATTGCCATCTGCTTCAAAATAATCCGCAAATGGCTCAAATTTATCGCAATAGTCACTAAATAGCTCAACACTAATGCAATACACCAGGGTGTCTTCCATTGCTTTGACGGGAAAGCGCACTTTGCGGTTCATCAGTAAGCCCATTTGGCCAAAGATCCCCCCTTCGTCCATACGGTTGTACAAGTCCCCGTTGCGCCGATACGACTCCACTGAGCCACTGCGGATCACGTACAAATCGGAAATGTCATCGCCATAATTGAGAATGTCAGAGCCGGCGCGGAAATACGCTACCTCGACCTGTTGAGCGAGGTTATTAAGGGCATCTTCGGGGAGATCGTCAAAGGGTGGATAGGCACTCAAAAATTGTGCAATTTCGATTTGCTCAGCTTGCATAGTGCTGCCTTTAAAGGTGCTAATATACTGAGCTTAATACAAAATTGCTGAAAAAAAAATGTCCGCACCGGGTGCGGACATTTATTTATTAATGTGCTTGTTCTAATTCCTGCGCCAGTTGTTTGCTTTCATCACCTCGTGGCGAGGTGAAACGCGCCAGTCCTAAGTAAATCACCGGAGTGAGGAATAAGGTAAACAGCACCGCTAATGCCAAACCGCCGAAGACCACCCAACCGATGGCATTGCGCGCTTCCGCCCCTGCACCGGTGGATAAAATCAGCGGTAAGGCCCCCAATAAGGTGGACACTAAGGTCATCGCAATGGGACGTAAACGCACTAGCGCAGCACGCTCAACCGCCTCTCGCACAGGGTGTCCTCGGTCACGCAGTTGGTCGGCAAATTCCACCAACAAGATTGCGTTCTTAGCAATCAAGCCAATCAGCATCACTAAACCAATCTGCGAATAGATATTCAGCGATGTATCGGTTAGATACAGTGCTAAAATCGCCGACGTGATACCGAAAGGCACTGTGATCATCACCACCACAGCACTGTTAACACTTTCGAATTGCGCCGCAAGAACCAGTAATACAATGACAAAGGCCAATACATAGGTCATCAGTACTTCATTGGCCGTTTCTTCAAAGGTCAATGCCTCGCCTTTGAATGCCAAAGTAATGCCACTGGGCAAGTGCTGCTGCGATAAGTCTCGCAGCTGATCAACGAGCTGCGCCATTGGCATTTCCGGTGGCAACTCCATATCCATTTCTATGGCGCGGCGCTGCGCATGGCGCTCCAACTCTGCAGCCACCCCTTCTTCGCTGATATTAGCAACAGAGCTTAAAGGCACCAATTCACCATTGCTGGCGCCAACATACAGGTTTGCTAGGTCGCTAGGGGAATTGATAGTACGATTTTGTGCTTGCAGCATAATCGGGATAGATTGGTCACCGACATTTAAATCCGCCACGTCGTCGCCATTGATGGCTGCGCGTAAGGTGATGGCAATGTCACTTAGATCAACACCCAGCTCTTGTGCACGACGGCGATCGATATTAACTCGCAGCTGCGGCTGCGACGGCTGATAAGAAATGCGTACTGGCGCCACTTGTGGGATAGCCTTTTCCACTTCAGCGGCGAATTGTTGGGCAGCAATAAAAATTTGCTCATAATCTTGGCCCAATAATGCCAGCTCGACCCCACCCCCTTGACCGCGCAGATTCAAACTATTAGAACCAAATGCGCGCGCAGGTGCGCCGGGTATATCGCCTAATGGCCCACGAATTTTGTTAATAATTTCCTGTTGGCTAAAATGACGCTCATCCCAATGCTTTAATGGCACAGTGATAAAGGTAATATTCGGATCCCACTGCCCAACCACGGTATAGATAGATTCTATTTCGCCACTTTCGACGTAGGGCAACAGAATGTCTTCCATTTCCTTGGCTTGGCGGTCCATAAAGTTGAGACCGACGCCATCAGGTCCACGAGCAAAAATACGGATTTTACCCCTGTCTTCACTCGGTAAAAGCTCATTTTCTAATTGCGAATAAAGTGCCCCCGACGCCACTGCCACCAAAGCACAGGCAATTAACGTAAGCCAAGCATGGTTCAGTACTTTGTGAATACACCACTTATAAACATTCGCCAGCGCATGCCCTACTTTACCAAACACATGTTTGCCGTCGCTTTTCAGTTTTAGTTTCGATGTCAAAGCGGGCACTAAAGACAACGCCACAAAGCTGGATATAATCACTGCCCCAGCTAATACACCCCCAAATTCACGAAATAATTTTCCTGCGGTAGAGGGCAAAAACGCGATGGGTACGAAAACAGCGGCTAACACGGCGGTTGTTGCCACCACCGCAAAGAACACCTCGCGCGTTCCCACTACAGCAGCCGCACGACGCCCAAGGCCTAAGCTTCGTTGGCGCTGAATATTTTCACTAACAACAATGGCATCATCGACTATCAACCCGGTTGCTAATACCAAGGCCAGCAAGGTCAAAATATTTATAGAAAAGCCCAATGCCCAAATCAGCGCTAACGACCCCACCAGCGCCACAGGGATGGCGAAGGCCGGAACTAAGGTGGCACGCCATGAGCCAATAAACACCCATAAGGTAATGACCACCAAAATGACGGTGAGCACCAAAGAGTTTAACACCTCATCCACTGAGCTGCGGATAAACTGTGCATCATCTGAGGTCAGTGTGAAAGTCATCTCAGGGAAACGCTCACGCATTTGAGTTAATAGCGATAGCACTTCATCAGAAATTTCGATGGTATTAGACTGGGCTTGGCGGATCACTTCCATGCCTATTACAGGCTGGCCATCCAAGCGCACCATGGAGCGTGGGTCGGCCGGGCCAAAATAGACCGCTGCGATATCGGCAATGCGGGTATCATCGCCGACGATAATATCCCCCACTTGCTCGGCCGTGACCGAGGTGGCATCGGCGCGCACGATTAATTGCTGATCATTCGATTTTAAACTCCCCGCCGGCACATCAAAGGGCGCTTGGCGCAGGGCATCAGCAACATCGGGGACAGTCAGGTTAAAGCTGCTCAGTTTAAGTGGGTCGATACGCACTCGCAGCACCCGCTCTCGATCGCCATTGAGGCGTACATCAGCGACGCCGGGAATGGTCAGAAATTGCGGTGCTAAGTCAGTCTCAACTCGCTCTGTTAGTGCTTCCAGTGATAACGCCTCACTGCTGACCGTCAATGACACCACCGCCTCGGCGTCGTTATCGGCTTTGATTATTGAGACACGCTCGACCTCTTCTGGGAGTTCGCGTTGAACCCGTGCCACCGATTCTCGCGTTTCGTTGGCGGCATCATCGAGGTTCACACCTGGGCGAAACTCGACCACGATTCGAGAACTGCCTTCCTCACTTTGCGCGCGAATCGACTTTACGCCGCTTACGCGGGCTACCGCGCCCTCGAGCTTGCTCGTCACTTCCGTATCGACCGTTTCCGGAGAGCCACCAGGGAAAGACGCTGACACAGTAATACGGGGGCGGTCGACATCGGGTAGCTCACGCACTTCGACGCCTGCAATAGCGGCAATGCCGGCAATAATAATGAGTAGGTTGAGTACCACAATGAGGACCGGGCGGCGAATCGCCATCGACGGCAAGTCTTGGATATGGGCAGATGTTTGCTCGCTCATCACTTACTCCTTGCGCGCCAATGCGGGTTGCTCAAAGCGCACACTTTGCTGAGGTCGTAAGCTTTGTACCCCTTCGACTATGAGGTAATCACCGGCATTTAAATCACCGCTTACAAGCAAACGCCCGGATAACCGTTGTGCTATTTTTACATCAACGCGAGTGGCTTTGTTATCGACGCTTTTCCACACATACGGGCCCGTTGCGCCCCATAAGAGAGCGGCTTCTGGGACAACCGAATAAGCCTGCCCTTGCATGTTTAGATTGACACGAAAACCCATGCCCGGGATAAACTGTTCATTATCATTGGCTATTTTTGCTTTGACACGAATAGTGCGGTTTTGCGCATCGATTCGCGAGTCCATATAAGCGATATCGGCACTGAGCTGTTTTTGCGTGTGCCAAGGCACCACGGTGACACTGGCACCACCGCGCAGCATAGGCACAGCCGCTTCTGGGGCTTTAAAGTTAATGTACAACGCACTGATATCATCAATACTCGCAATCGCAGTTTGCTCGGTGATGCGATCGCCAACTTCCACGTCGGTCAGCCCCATTACACCACTGAAAGGAGCGCGCACTTGACGGTCTTGCAACTCTGCTTTTGCCACTTGCAGCGCCACTTTGGCTAAGTCTCGCTGCGTCAGCGCATCGTCACGTTCGCTTTTAGGGATAGCGCCTTTAGCGAAGCTGTCTTCTAAGCGCTTTAATGTTCGCTCTGCATCGGCTAATTGGATTTGCGCTTCTTGAAGCGCCGCGCTTTGCAAGCGTGAATCAAGCTCCAATAGCAAGTCGCCAGCCTGCACTTCATCCCCAGGCTGAAAATACACACCGGTGACGCGATCCCCTACTGCTGGGTAAAGCACGACCGAGCGAATCGCCTCCGTACTGCCGACCGCCTGAACTTGCTGCTGTGCTCGCTCTTGGCTCACGGCATTGACGACCACACGCTTGCCCTCAGCGGCCAGCGCATTGCTAGATACTATGAAACTACAAATTAATGCACAAAATACCTGCTTCAAGGAACTCCACCTTCATTATTGTTGTTGGCCACAACCATTGGCCGCTATAAATTAATACTCTGTGTACGTAGTGTAACAGCTCTGTGATCAGCCTTGACGCTAAGCTCGATCAGTGACCACTGTAATGCGACTAATCGCTTCCCTTTTTTGGGAAATACAATACATAGCGTTATTTAATCACACATAGCTGCGCACTCATGCTGACTTTGCATATCTTTACTTTGTGGATAATCAAGGGATGGTTGTTAGGCTCAACGCCAAGTGGATGCTGAAATAGGCGCTACTTTGAGCCAATAACTTAGCTCAAAGCACGTCCTCTTTTGTCACTGGCTTTTGCGCCGCTATCTCCTGCGCTTGTTGCTTATCTTGTGCATCTGCGTTTATTCCCTGTTGCTGGCGACCCTGCTGCGGGGAGAAAGTAAGTGAAGCGTACAATGGGAAATGATCTGAGCCAATATTAGGCAGTGGCCGAATCTCATTTAAGGTGAAATGGCGAGAGTGAAATAAGTGATCCAACGGCCAGCGTACCAAGGGGTAATCAGCATGAAAGGTATTAAATAACCCTCGACCTATACGCGGGTCTAAAAGGCCACTGACCTTTCTAAATAACCGTGTAGTACGCGACCAAGCGACATCGTTTAGGTCGCCGGTTATAAGCGTCGGTATCGATTGCTCAGCCACACGTCGAGCCACCACCAATAATTCAGCATCACGGGGAGTAGAATGGCTATTTTCAGTGGGACTCGGTGGCGCTGGATGAAGGAAATGCACCCGCACTTTGTTCCCTGAGCGCAGTACCAAGTCGCCATGAATAGATGGCACATCATCCTCGACTAAATAACGTATTTCACTGTTTTCTATGGCTAAGCGCGAATAAACATGCATACCATAGAGGTTATCCAACGGACACTTTATACTGTGCGGTCTTTGCGCTAACAACACATCCAGTTGGTCCTGCCACCATTGGTCAGACTCCAAAGTGATCACCACGTCGGGGTTATGTTCATGAATAAGCGCAAGCAGAGCTTTGCTATTGCGGTTGGTCATGAGCACGTTAGAAACCAAAATACTTAGGCTGTTGTCACTATCTTGGCTCTGACAACTATGCACTTCTTTACGCCACACTGGCGTATACGGTAACACCCACCATAATTGCCATAGCAAGCAACCGAGCGTCGCAGTGACCATGAGCCAGGATGCAATGCTTGCAAAAGAAAGAAAGTATGCTTGCAGTATTAGTAAAAGAGTCGCGATGGCCGCAAACTGTAAACGCGGGAAATCAAAACCCCGAACACTCCAATGACCGATAGGTAATAGGGGTAAACAGGTCGCTAAAACGAGAAACAAAGTGACTGCCCCAAGCGCCTCAAACATGGCCTTTCCTTCTAATTGTTTTAATTCGGCTTTGCGCCCTGCACAGCTTTTTATAAAAGCACATAAGCTTATGAAAAAAAAGTGTGTTGTATATAGTTGATGGTGATAGGTAGGTCGTTGTGGTCGTCACGACGATAAAGACTGCTCATTAATTAATAGGCTCTTTACTTTATGTGCTTTTTCAAAATGATCGAGCCGATGGGTGTGAATCCACCAAGTAGCCGCCTCCATCAGCAGCTCTGGGTCATCATTTTTATTTTTGAAAAAAGCGTAGAAAGATAACCCTACCTGCTCCCCTTTGCGCGCTATTTGTTGCTCGCATTTAGCTATCATTGTGCTGCGTAGTGTCGCTCTCATCATCCTTGCTCTTTAAAACGAAAAAGGAAGTGTTCAACACTTCCTTTTCGGTGGCTAATTATTTGCTAGCAGCGCGTTGCTGCTCTTTGAGCTTTTGCTTTTGCTCTTTGCGCTTTTGTAACATTTCTTGGGCCTCATGGCCAATATGACCCTCACCACGCTGCTTCGCCAAATCGATTTGCTTTTGGCGCTCTGCAAAACGTTGGCGCTGCTCCTCGCTCAAACTGTCATGACAGTGATGACAAGACACACCCTGCATGTACTGCGGCTTTTGCTTATCGTCTTCGGTAATAGGCATACGACAGGCATGACATTGGTCGTATTGACCCTTGTTTAGGTCATGATCCACAGCAACACGGTTGTCGAATACAAAGCACTCACCTTCCCACATGGTCTCTTCCTTAGGCACTTCTTCTAAGTACTTAAGAATACCGCCCTCAAGGTGGTAGACCTCTTCAAACCCCTGCTCTTTCATATAAGCTGTGGATTTTTCGCAGCGAATACCGCCAGTACAGAACATGGCTACTTTTTTGTGCTTTTTAGGGTCAAGGTTTTGCTCCGCCCAATTTGGAAATTCGCGGAACGTTTTTGTTTGCGGATCAACGGCATTTTTAAAGGTACCAATTTCTATCTCGTAATCGTTACGGGTATCCACCAACACCACCTCAGGGTCGCTTATCAGCGCGTTCCAATCCTTGGGTTTCACATAGGTGCCCACCACTTCTCGTGGGTCGATACCTTCAACACCCATGGTGACTATTTCTTTTTTCAGCTTCACTTTGGTGCGGTAGAATGGACATTCATCGTCAAAGGACTCTTTGGTAACGATATTAGCGAGATTAGGTTGCTTATCAAGCCACCCTAGTAAAGCATCAATCCCTTCGCGTTTACCCGCGACCGTACCGTTGATACCCTCTTTGGCAAGCAGTAACGTACCACGTACGTCATTAGCAAGCATGACATCTAAAAGAGGTTGGCGAAGTTGTTCGAAATCAGGCAGCGCAACAAACTTATACAGCGCGCACACGACGTATTGATCAGACATAGTAACTGTTACCTTCAGTGCTTTTAAAACGAAACCGAATCGTAAATCCGGCGCAATGGTCGGCGTATTTTACTGATTGTGGTGAAAAACGCAAAATTCACTGCCAGTGAACTGTCTCATTACGTTATAATAGCGGTGGATAAACTGTAATTTTGGAGAGTTAATTTGCAATTTAGTGATTTGGGTATCGATTCTCGACTGTGTGGGCAACTAACGCATCAAGGTATTACCACGCCCACCGATATCCAAGCGCAGGCCATACCCTTGGCACTCGCTGGCCATGACTTATTTGCGCAATCAAAAACCGGGTCAGGTAAGACACTTGCCTTCTTGTTGCCTGCAGTACAACGGGTTATGAAGCAGCGGGCCCTATCAAAGCGCGACCCCCGTGTAGTAATTGTCACCCCGACTCGCGAGTTAGCGTCACAAGTATACTCACAGCTACGTTTACTGATAGCCGGAACGGCACTGTCGGGAACAAAAGTGATTGGCGGTGAGAACTTTAACGACCAAGTTAAGGCGCTGCGCAAGAATCCACATTTTGTGATTGGCACGCCAGGGCGAATTGCCGACCACCTTGATGGCCGCTCATTACAATTAGGCGGCCTAGAATTGCTCATTTTTGATGAGGCCGACCGCATCCTTGACCTCGGTTTTACCGAGCAAGTTGAGCGTATTAATGCGGCCGCAGATCATCGTCTGCGCCAAAGCCTTTTGTTTTCAGCTACTTTGGAGCACGCTCAGGTCGGTGCGCTCTCGCGTAACCTATTACGCAACCCTAAGGGCGTAACCATTAGTGCCGCCACAGATGAGCATAGCGATATCTCACAGCATCTGTATTTGGCGGATCACCTCGACCATAAAGAGGCCCTGCTCGATCACTTTATTGCCCAAGAGAATGTTGGTCAGTGTATTATTTTTACCGCCACACGAGATGATACCGAGCGCTTGTGTAACAAGCTCACGGCGCAAGGTTTTAAGGCCGTCGCTCTCGCGGGCACGCTGGCGCAAAGCAAACGGCTGGATATTATGGATGCCTTTAGCCGTGGGCTATACCAAGTGTTGGTTACCACCGACGTGGCGTCACGGGGTCTCGATTTGCTTAACGTCACCCATGTAATCAATTTTGACTTGCCAAAACATGCGGAAGAATACATTCACCGTATTGGTCGTACTGGCCGCGCGGGCTTTAAAGGTCATGCCATTTCATTAGTGGGGCCGAAAGATTGGCAAAGTTACTTGGCGATAAACCAATTTATGCGCCGTCCTTTGCCGTTCAGTGAAGTTGAGGGGCTAGTCGGCAAGTTTAAAGGCTTTACTCGTCCAAAGCCGCCAGCGAATGCAAAGAAAAAGCCCCAGGATAAAACTAAGCCAGTAACATCTAAAAAACCTCTTGCTAAGCGCAAGAAAAGTAAACCTGTGCAGGTAAAAGTGGCGCAACCCGCACCGTTTGACCCGAACAGCATGGGCGTAAAACGCAAGCCTAAAAAAAATAACGACACAGAGAGCGAATAATGAGTGAATTAGGTCAATGGCAAACGCTGTTTGTTGAGGAAGTCGCAGGCGAAGGCGCGTATTTGCGAAGCACCGAACTCGGTGAAGTATTTTTACCTGCCTCTGAGCTGCCCGATGATTTACAGCAAGGTGATAGCTTAGGCGTATTTGTCTACTTAGATAGTATGGGCCACGCCACCGCAACTCGAAAAAAACCATTAGCGCAAGTGGGCGATTTTGCTTTTTTACAAGTTAAACAAGTCAACAAAACCGGCGCCTTTTTAGATTGGGGCTTGGATAAAGACTTGTTGGTACCCTTTAACGAACAAAAACCCCGAATGCGAGAGGGAAATAGTTATTTAGTAAAGCTCTACCTGGACAATGCCTCCAAACGAATTTGTGCATCCAGTAACCTCAATAAATTCGTCGGTCACGCAAAGCCTCGTTACCAGCTCAACGATGCCGTTGACATCATGGTGGCTGCTAAAACCGACTTAGGCTACAAAGTGATTGTCGATGACAGTCATTGGGGGCTTATTTTTCATAATCGCGTACATCGTCCGCTGTACGTTGGTCAACAGCTTAACGCGTTCGTCTTGCAGTGCCGCGAAGATGACAAGCTTGATATTGTCTTAGAAAAGCAAGGGATAGCAAAGCTAGACCCGCTTAAAGAGCAAATACTGCAAGCGTTAAAAGACGGTGGTGGCGTATTGCCGCTTGGAGATAAGTCTGCGCCGGAAGTCATAAAGCGCCAGTTTGGCACCTCAAAAGCGAACTTTAAAAAGGCTATTGGCGGTCTATTTAAAGATCAACTTATTGATATAGAGGCCACACGAATCACATTAAAAACGCGACCTTAAGTCGCGTTTTTACGTAGATTAGTAGGATTGGTAACGAAGGTCATCGTAAGGCAGAGCGCAGCGTACATAACGCTTAGAATAATCAAGCAACTCTGAGCGATTACTAATACTCAACGGAGCAAGCCGAAAGATACGCCCTTCACACTCGACACGTTTAATATCATGGCCTTCCATACAGTTACCCACTGAACGCCCAGACTCCAACAGCATTGCTTCATTATTGGCGCAAATCGCATAGACACGTTTTGCCAGTGCCTCTTTCAGAGCAAATAGATCCACATCTTGGTATTCTACCTGCTCAATCAGCAGCGCCAGTGCGCGCGCATTACTTTCTGCGGTGCTCTGGCGATGATAATAATAACCTGCGGCCACGATGAGGGCTATCAGCAGAATGTATTTCACCTTAGTCTCCTAGACTCTCATTAATCTCAGTTAATACCGCAACTGGATCAGCAGCTTGCGTGATTGGACGACCAATAACCAGGTAGTCGCTGCCGCTCGCGACGGCTCGCTCTGGTGTCATTATACGTTTTTGGTCCCCGGCATCGCTTCCTGCTGGGCGGATCCCCGGTGTCACGAGTGTAAACTCTGACCCCAACTGTGATTTTAACAACTGCGCTTCTTGCGCTGAACAAACTACACCATCAAGACCAGCCTGCTGTGCAAGCTTGGCTAGATACAATACTTGTTCTTGTGGGGATTTATCAATACCTAATTGTTTTAATTGTATTTCATCCATACTGGTAAGGACGGTCACCGCAATCAGTAACGGCGCTTTGTCACCGAAAGGAGTCAATGCTGCTTTCGCCTTTTCCATCATTGCCACACCACCACTGGCATGAACATTAACCATCCATACCCCTAATTTTGCAGCCGCAGTCACCGCTTTAGCAACAGTGTTAGGAATATCATGGAATTTCAAATCGAGAAATACATCGAAGCCCAAATCCACTAATTGTTTGACAAAATCGGGACCAAACAACGTAAACATTTCTTTGCCTACCTTTAAGCGGCAAGTTCTAGGTGATAATTGCTTTACAAAAGCTAAGGCTTTGCCTTGGTCGTCATAATCTAAGGCGATCAATACTTTTTTAGAATCAACAGAGCTCATTTTTTTCCTGTTTAAAAACCATCAAGCCCACGGCTTGGCTGTATAGACTCCCAATGTCGACATGAAGGACATAACCAGTAATGGCTATGGCTTTCGAAGCCACAATGCTGACATTGATAGTCAGCCTTGGTGTCTATATATGATTGGATCAGTTTATCTATGGGGTTTAATGCCTCATCGAGTTGGGCATTTTGACCAGCCAATAATTGTAACAGAAAACGAAAGCCACGGATATTCGGCTGTTTCTTCAAGCTTTTGGTGAGAAACTCCATAGCCGCTTGGTTTTCGCCTCGTGTTAATAAATGCTGGCAATAATGAATTTTAAGAAGGACACCGCCTTGCTCTACCAGCTCACTCAACAATTGCTCGAACTGTTGCTGTAAGTTCAAATGACGATAGGCGTTGGCTAGCTTATCAATCACTAACGGTGAGCAGCGGGTAAATTGAGTGACCAAGTCACGCCAATAGTGAATTGCTTGCACATAGTCTTCCCGTTGATAAGCCTGTAGGCCCAGTTCATATAAGGGGCGAATACTCGGCTCGCCTACTCCTAAGGCTTGTGACATCAACTCTGTTTGCTGACTATTAAGGGCTGCCTCACAGTAAAAATTCGCAATCGCAATACGTTGTTGGCTGTGAATGAATAAATGGGCATGACGCTGGTATAACTCAACGCCTTTTTGCCACTCTCGCGTTTGTGAGTATAAGGTGATAAGCGGCTCAATGGCCTGCTGACGCTTCCCTTTAACAAGGATAAGTAGGTGCTCTTCTGCGCTATCAAGCAATCCAGCCAAGATATAGTCCTGTGCTAACTCTAAGCGACTTTCAGTGAGCTGATCTTGATTTAAGTTAGGGTGCTCAAGTAATAACTCATGAATCTTGATGGCGCGGTCAAGCTCGCCGCGCTTGCGAAATAATGCCGCTAAGGTCAAGTAGTGCTCGACCGAGTCTGCAGAGACCTCGAGTAACTGAATGAGGTGTTCAAGGCCTTGATCTTCTTCCCTATCAAGCAGGTACTTAAGGCCTTTACTGTATTCGGCGGTGATTTTGCGATTATGTTGATGGGCTTGGTTTTTGGCACTGTTTTTACCCATTATCCAACCGTAGCCCGCAGCTACAGGCAAGAGTAAAAACAACAGTTCAAGCATGGCTAACCGTCTTTTTCAGTGGCAGGCTCAGGGCCTATGTCGTTGTTGGAATCACGGGCTAGCTTGGTATTGCGTCGCTGCAAGCGGTAGTTTTGCCACTTTAACTTGGAAAACACACGGAAACTTACAAAGCAACCGACTAATAGGCCAATAACAAAACACACGCTGATAAGGGCAGCAAGTGGTAGTTGAGCGCTAGCAATAAGATAATTTACTTGAACAGACTGTGGATTTTGCGAACCCAATACGAAGGCAATAAAAACACACAGTACAAAAAGAACGATTTTTACAACCTTCACTCGGTAACGACTCCGTTGTTATTATTGTATGCTCTCGTTAACGCGATCGCGCAATTCTTTGCCTGGTTTAAAATGAGGGACATATTTACCGTCTAGTTCAACGGTTTCGCCGGTTTTTGGATTTCGGCCTGTACGTGGTGCACGGTAATGAAGGGAAAAGCTACCAAAGCCGCGAATTTCGATGCGCTCGGCGCTAGAGAGCGAGCCGGCCATCTGTTCTAGAATTTCTTTTACGGCATTTTCAACATCACGTGCTTGGATGTGTGAGTGTTGTTCTGCAAGCTGTTCTATTAACTCTGACTTGGTCATAATGTTTCCTCAAGTGCTTACAAAAGGAAGGGCTTGCGCCCTTCCTAGACTCGACTAAAGCTTAGTCTTTTTGTGCATTTTTAAATGCAGCAGCCATAGCGTTTTCGAACTGAGGCTCATCTGCCTTCAATTTCTCAAGCGCTTCTTTCTCTTCAGCTTCGTAAATCGCTTTTACAGAAAGGCTGATAGCGCGGTTCTTACGATCTACGCCAACAAACTTCGCTTCGATTTCGTCGCCTTCAGAAGCAACTGCAGTTGCATCTTCTACACGCTCTTGAGCGATGTCTGCTACACGGATGTAACCTTCAACGCCTTCAGCAAGCTCAACTGTTGCACCTTTAGCATCAACAGCTGTCACTTTACCTTTAACAATAGCACCTTTTTTGTTTGCGTCTAGGTAGTTATTGAAAGGATCCGCTTCGATTTGCTTAACGCCTAGAGAGATACGCTCACGCTCTGGGTCAACTTGAAGAACGATAGCTGTGATCTCGTCACCTTTCTTGTATTCACGTACAGCTTCTTCGCCAGGCGTGTTCCAAGAAATATCAGATAGGTGTACAAGACCGTCGATGCCGCCTTCAAGACCGATGAAGATACCGAAGTCAGTGATTGACTTGATCTTACCAGTAACTTGGTCGCCTTTGTTGTTAAGACGCGCAAATTCCTGCCAAGGGTTCGCTTTACACTGCTTAAGACCTAGAGAAATACGACGACGCTCTTCGTCGATCTCTAGTACCATTACTTCAACAGTATCACCTAGTGATACTACTTTAGATGGGTGGATGTTCTTGTTAGTCCAATCCATCTCAGAAACGTGTACTAGACCTTCTACGCCTTCTTCGATTTCAACGAAGCAACCGTAGTCAGTTAGGTTAGTTACACGACCAGTTAGCTTAGCGCCTTCTGGGTAACGGTTAGCAATTTCTTGCCATGGATCTTCGCCAAGCTGCTTAAGACCTAGAGAAACACGTGTTTTCTCTTTGTCGAACTTAAGTACTTTAACGTTGATTTCGTCGCCAACATTTACGATTTCTGAAGGGTGCTTAACACGCTTCCACGCCATGTCAGTGATGTGTAGTAGACCGTCTACACCACCTAGATCTACGAACGCACCGTAATCGGTAAGGTTCTTAACGATACCTTTAACTTCTTGACCTTCAACAAGGTTAGCAAGTAGCTCTTCACGTTCAGCTGAGTTTTCAGACTCAATAACAGCACGACGTGAAACAACAACGTTGTTGCGCTTCTGGTCAAGCTTGATTACTTTGAACTCTAGCTCTTTACCTTCAAGGTGAGTGGTGTCACGTACTGGACGAACATCAACAAGTGAACCAGGTAGGAAGGCACGGATTGAATCTACTTCAACAGTGAAGCCGCCTTTAACCTTGCCATTGATAACACCAGTAACTGTTTCGTTTTCTTCACACGCTTTTTCAAGGCGAATCCACGCTTCGTGGCGCTTCGCTTTTTCACGAGAAAGAATAGTTTCACCGAAGCCGTCTTCGATAGCGTCTAGTGCTACATCTACTTCGTCACCAACGGCAACTTCTAGTTCACCAGCAGTATTTTTGAACTGCTCTGCAGGAATGGCACTTTCTGACTTTAGGCCAGCGTCTACAAGAACGATGTTGTTCTCGATAGAGATTACGGTACCTTTTACGATTGAGCCCTGTTGAGCTTCAAAATCCTGTAGGCTTTCTTCAAATAACTGCGCAAAATTTTCTGACATACTTAATACGTCTCTATAAGTTAAATTCTCCACATCGCGTCACTGCTCAGCGGGGTTATTAGTAAAACATCAGCATCCTGCCAATGTGAAATAAATTAGTCTTTTATACTCGTATGCGGGAGTTTGCCGGCTAAGACCGCATCTTCTAGGATCTTATTAACCTGAGCGAACACCTGTTCGGCATTGAGCTGCGTTGTATCAACAGTGATAGCATCATCTGCTGGCACAAGGGGTGCCACGCTGCGATTCATATCACGTTCGTCACGTGCTTTAATGTCCTCGAGTAGACCACCTAGTGTAACATCCAGGCCACGCTCCTTCAACTCTTTAAAACGGCGCTCGGCGCGCTCTTCGGCACTGGCAGTGAGGTAAATCTTCACCTCAGCGTCGGGGAACACCACCGTGCCCATATCTCTGCCATCGGCGATTAAGCCGTTCTCGCTGCGAAATGCGCGCTGACGGCGCAGTAATGCTTCGCGTACACGCGGCAGCGCGGCAACTTTAGATGCCGCAGCGCCGACTTCTTCGTTGCGAATGCCATGGGTGACTTCTTCACCCTCAAGGATAATCTTGCTCGAGTCGGTCTCGTTATCAAACTCGAATTGCACATCTAAATTCGCCGCCAGAGGAACAAGGGCCTCTTCGCTATCTAGGGCTATTTGGTGGTGTAACGCCGCGAGCGCTAACACCCGGTAAATTGCACCACTATCAAGCACGTCCCAGCCTAATTTTTGTGCAAGTAAGCGACACACCGTACCCTTGCCTGAGCCACTTGGCCCATCAATGGTGATCACCGGCATTGATGCCTGCATTCAAACCTCCTGCATGCACAGCAAACATTAAAATCGGCGGTATTATACGCGAACTTTTCTGCAAATTCGCGTCATTACAGTAGTTTTTTAATATTGTTTTGTAACAGATCAAGTATCAGCCTGCTTGCGAAAAAGCGTAAACAGGCTGCAAAGGCTAGTGTTGACTGACGTGTGACAGTGTATCAAAATAGGTAGGGAAGGTTTTCGCGGTGCAATTCGGGTCGTTAATAGTGACAGGCCACCCGCCCACTGCAACCAATGAAAAGCACATCGCGATACGATGGTCGTTATAAGTATCGATGGCAACATCATTAAGCGCTGCTACCGGGGTGATTTCGATATAGTCTTCGCCCTCTATGACCTCAGCGCCCAACTTTTTCAACTCGGTTGCCATTGCATGTAACCGGTCGGTTTCTTTGACTCGCCAATTATAGATATTACGAATTGCCGTTTTGCCCTTTGCAAACAGTGCGACTGTTGCCAGTGTCATTGCTGCATCAGGGATTGCATTGGCGTCAATGTCCACGCCTTTGAGTTTACCTTTGCGCACAACCAACTTGGTATCATGCCAATCAATGTCAGCCCCCACCTGCTGCATAACCTTCGCAAAGCCGATATCTCCTTGTACACTTTGCGAGCCAACACCATGAATGGTGATTTCACCGCCAGCAATGGCTGCCGCCGCAACAAAGTAAGATGCTGAGGAAGCGTCGCCTTCAACCATTATGCGTCCAGGGCTTTGGTATGTTTGTCCGCCTTTGACATGGAAGCGTTGATAATTGTCATGTTCAACATGGACACCAAATTTCGCCATCACCCCAAGGGTGATATCTATATAGGGCTTAGAGACCAACTCACCTTTAATGCTGATGTTGGTATCCCCCTGAAACAGCGGAGCGGCCATCAATAAAGCGGTCAGAAACTGACTGGAAATACTGCCATCAAGGCTTACTTCACCCCCGCTGAGCCCTTGACCGTGAATCACCAACGGCGGATAGTGGCGCTGTTTGCTGAAGTGAATATCGGCTCCCAGTGACTGTAGCGCATCCACCAAGTGGCCAATCGGACGTTCTTCCATGCGCGGCTCGCCTGTCAGTGTGAAAGAGCCCGAAGTTGCTGCTAACACCGCAGTCAGAGGTCGAAATGCGGTGCCCGCGTTACCGAGAAACAAAGCATCATCTGGAGTATCCAGTTCACCGCCCCGCCCATGCACCACAGCCTGCGTTTTATCATCGCTCAATTCAACCTTAATCCCTAAGGCCGAGAGCGCTGCAAGCATATGACGAATATCATCGCTGTCGAGCAGGTTGGTCACTGTGGTGTCGCCCTGTGCAAGCGCTGCCAGCAATAAGATGCGGTTAGAAAGGCTTTTTGAACCTGGGAGGGTGACCTCACCATTGACGCCTTTGATTGGCGCTAATCGTAATGACTCCATCACCCATGCTCCTTGGCAAACTCATCCATAAAGGTCACTAGCGCCTCAATACCGGCGACCGGCATGGCGTTATAGATACTCGCACGCATGCCGCCAACAAAACGATGCCCTTCTAACGCCAGCAAGCCCGCTTGTTTAGACAACGCTAAGAAGCGTTCATTATGGCGCTCGTCGTTCAACCAAAACGGTACATTCATTAATGAGCGGCAGGCTTTGTCCACTTTATTATTGTAAAACGAGGAGCTATCGATGTAATCGTACAAGATGGCCGCTTTATTTTTATTATGGCGCTGCATAGCTGGTACACCACCATGCTCTTCAAGGTACTTAAACACCTCATCAGCCAGGTACCAAGCGAAGGTCGGCGGCGTGTTATACATACTGCCTTGCTTGGCCTCCACCGCGTAATCCAGTATTCCTGGGCGCGGCAAACCTTGGCGCTCAAGCAGCGTCTTACGGACAATCACAATAGCAAGCCCTGAAGGACCAATATTTTTTTGCGCACCGGCGTAAATAACATCAAAGTCATCAACATTGATTTCTCGCGATAAAATCATCGACGACATATCGGCCACGATGGGCGCACTAGGGTGGCGAGGCACGTCAAATAATTCAACACCATCAATGGTTTCATTAGGGCAATAATGAATGTAGCTGGCTTTTTCAGGCAATGGCCATTGCGCCACCGGTGTTACGCCAAACTGACCATCACGGTCATCACGTACGTTCAGTTCCACCACATCGGTGTACTTACGCGCTTCTGTCGCCGCGCCGTCAGACCAAATACCGGTATTAACATACACCGCTGGTGCATCGTCCAAATGCAAATTCATTGGCACAGCGGCAAATTGACCACGACCGCCACCATGCATAAAGAGCACGGCAAAGTCATCGCTAATGTTCATTAACCGGCGCAAACGCGCCTCGCACTGTTGCGCCATGGTTAAAAACGGCTCGGCTCGGTGACTCACTTCCATCACCGAGACTCCAAGATTTTGCCAATCTAAAAATTCACTCTGTGCCTTTTTCATAACCTCGGGTGGCAACATGGCAGGGCCTGCACAAAAGTTGTATACGCTCATTACTTCTATTTCCTCATTCCATATGCGTATGGATAACACCTAGGACGCTATGCACCACGATTAAGTGCTCGAAAGGTATTATCAACAAATAAAAAAAGCGGCCGAAGCCGCTTTCATATACTAAGAGATTTACTCAGGCGTGTCATCGCCTGCAGTGGGTGCCTGTGAATTTTCTGGCACCTCATTTTGCTCTATGTCGACTAGGTCTTCATCATCGATTTCTTCGATACGTTGTAACCCAACCACAGCCTCACCGTCAATGGTGCGGATCAAAATGACCCCCTGCGTGTTACGACCAACGCGAGACACTTCATTAACACGAGTACGTACTAAGGTCCCGCGATTAGAAATGATCATGATTTCATCATTGTCATCGACTTGCACCGCACCAACTACAGGGCCATTGCGCTCGCTCACTTTAATTGAGACCACGCCTTGTGTCGCTCGACTCTTAGCTGGATACTCTTCTAATGGTGTGCGTTTACCATAGCCATTCTCGGTCACGGTTAGGATAGCGCCATCCCCTTGCGGTACAATTAACGATACCACTTTGACGTCGTCTGGCATCTTGATGCCACGAACACCTGTCGCAGTACGGCCCATAGGACGCAGAGCAAGCAGTTCTTCGCCCGTTTCAGGGTCGCGTTTAACTTCACCCGTTTCAGCATCGCGTTGTTTCTCATTGAAACGCACTACTTTGCCGTGCTCGGTAAATAGCATAATGTCGTCTTCACCAGTGGTGATACGTGCACCGATTAAGCTATCCCCTTCGTTCAGGTTAATCGCGATGATGCCGCTGGCGCGTTGACGGCTGTAGGCCGTCAGTGGCGTTTTCTTAACAACACCGCTGGCGGTCGCCATGACAATAAACTTGTCTTCTTCGTATTCACGCACAGGCAATATCGTGGTGATACGTTCATCAGCTTCGAGCGGTAGTAAGTTAACAATCGGCTTACCACGCGCTGCGCGGCTGGCAAGTGGCAACTGATAGACTTTCAGCCAATACAAACGCCCTGCGCTGGAGAAGCATAAAATGGTGTCGTGGGTATTGGCGACCAGTAAGCGCTCGATGAAATCTTCATCTTTCATCTTCGTTGCCGACTTACCCTTACCGCCTCGACGCTGGGCCTCATAATCACTCAAAGGCTGGTACTTAACATAGCCTTCATGGGACAAGGTCACCACCACATCTTCTTCGTTGATTAAATCTTCCAAGCTGATGTCGTGCGCCGCAGCACTGATTTCAGTACGACGCTCATCGCCATAGGTGTCTTTAATCAATACTAACTCGTCACGGATCACTTCCATCAAACGCTCAGGTGAACCGAGGATATGTAACAACTCAGCGATAAGCTCAAGTAGCTCTTGGTATTCATCAAGGATCTTACCGTGCTCTAGGCCTGTCAGCTTATGTAAGCGCAGCTCCAAAATAGCCTGAGCTTGGGGCTCTGATAGATAGTATTGACCATCGCGAATACCTAAGCCATCAGCAAGCCAGTCTGGGCGCGCAGCATCATCACCGGCTTTTTCTAGCATGGCTTTTACGTTGCCGAGCTCCCACGGGCGAGATACTAACGCTTCTTTCGCCTCGGCCGGTGTTGGCGACTTACGGATCAGCTCAATGACCGGGTCGATATTCGCCAAAGCAATCGCAAGGCCTTCAAGGGTGTGTGCACGGTCACGGGCTTTACGTAAATCGTATACAGTCCGGCGAGTGACCACTTCACGACGATGCAGAATAAAGGCTTCAAGCATCTCTTTGAGGTTGAAACAACGTGGCTGATTGCCATCTAAGGCAACCATGTTCATGCCAAACACCGTTTGCATTTGCGTTTGTGCGTACAGGTTATTGAGGATGACTTCGCCGACTTCGCCGCGTTTTACCTCGATAACAATGCGCATACCGTCTTTATCAGACTCATCACGCAGCGCACTGATCCCCTCAATCTTCTTGTCTTTAACCAGTTCGGCGATTTTTTCAATCAAGCGCGCTTTGTTAACCTGGTACGGGATTTCATGGACAACAATGGTTTCGCGCCCGGTTTTTTCATCCACTTCGACATCGGCACGAGCGCGGATATAAATCTTACCACGACCGGTTTTATAGGCCTGCTCAATGCCCTTTTTGCCATTGATAATAGCTGCAGTAGGGAAATCAGGACCAGGAATGTAGTCCATCAACTCTTCAATCGTGGTTTCCGGCTCTTTAATAAGCGCCAAACAACCATTGATCACTTCGGTGAGGTTATGCGGCGGTATGTTAGTCGCCATACCGACGGCAATACCCGAAGAACCATTGACGAGTAAGTTAGGCACTTTGGTCGGCAACACATCTGGGATTTGCTCGGTGCCGTCGTAGTTCGGCACAAAGTCTACAGTTTCTTTTTCTAAATCAGCCAGTAGCTCTTGTGATAGCTTCGCCATACGTACTTCGGTGTAACGCATCGCTGCCGCTGAGTCACCATCTACCGAGCCAAAGTTACCTTGACCATCAACAAGCATGTAACGCAAGGAGAATGGCTGTGCCATACGAACGATGGTGTCGTACACTGCACTGTCGCCATGGGGGTGGTATTTACCGATTACATCACCGACTACACGAGCCGATTTCTTATAGGGTTTATTCCAGTCATTGCGGAGTTCATTCATGGCAAACAACACACGACGGTGAACAGGCTTAAGCCCGTCACGCACATCGGGAAGCGCACGCCCTACAATTACACTCATAGCGTAATCGAGGTAGGAATTTTTTAACTCATCTTCAATATTAACCGGAAGGACTTCGTTGGCGAGATCAGTCATTGATTCCACTTTCCTTCTTCATTGACAGCCTCCGTCCCCAACAAAGTGAAGGAGAATCAGCGACTGTCATTTGTCGTTATTATCTGCGTTCATGCTATCACATTATTTTTGATTTTACAGGCGCTAAATCTTTGCGATTTGCGAAAATCCCCCCGTATAATGGCCTCATAAACACGAGGAAGTTTTATATGACCGAACATCAAAATATAGACCACAGCGAGATAGCCAAATTTGAGGCCATTGCCGAACGTTGGTGGGATTTCGACGGCGAATTCAAACCACTACACGATATCAACCCTCTGCGACTGGATTTCATCGCCCAGCACGCACAAGGGCTGGCGCAAAAGCAGGCCGTGGATATAGGCTGCGGAGGTGGAATTTTAGCCGAAAGCATGGCCAAGCTCGGCGCCCAAGTCACGGGCATTGATATGGGCCAAGAGCCACTCAATGTAGCGAAGCTGCACGCGCTGGAGTCTGGGGTAAAAGTGGATTATCAATTAAGCACTGCCGAAGCATTTAGCGAACACCACAGTGAACAGTTTGATGTGGTCACTTGTATGGAAATGCTTGAGCATGTGCCTGAACCCGAGTCGGTTATTGCCGCCGCCGCCCGCCTCGCTAAACCAGGAGCAAACGTGTATTTCTCTACGCTCAATAAAACCACTAAAGCCTATTTGCTGGCAATACTGGGAGCGGAGAAGGTGCTAAAAATGGTTCCTGAAGGCACGCACGACCACAGTAAGTTTATTCGCCCCTCGCAACTTATAGCATGGGCTGAGCAACAAGGGCTCAAAGTGCGTCACAGCGCCGGCTTAAGTTATAACCCGCTGACAAAACAATTTACCCTTAACAACGACGTTAGCGTTAACTATATATTGCACTTCGAAAAATTACTGTGATCGAAAATGATCCGCGCATTGTATTGGCAAATTCGCGGATGACGAATACACTATATCTGGTGGCTTGTTAATTTTTGAACACCAGATATAGTGATTTAAAATGATCGTCACGAATACAATTTAAGCGTATTGATGATAAAAAAATCAGTCGCTATCGGTACAAAAATTTCGTTTAAATTGTTTTTTTTGGCGTTGATTTTCATCTAAATACAGCTTTAAAAATGCTATAAGGTTAACGATCACTAACCCCTTGTAGTTATCCACAGATTGTCAAGGTATGCGCCTCTTGCAAAAGCATCGCTACCCCACTATCTTGTGAGTCGCTGTGATGAAAACACCATATATAGTGTTTAAATCTTGGCCAATTAGGCCGTGCTTTAATCTGCTGTACTCATAAATAGGTGATAGCGAAGCACTATCCTGGCAGTAAAGTAACATCCGCTGGTGTAAATACGGGCGGCAACACGTATTTCTCAGCCGTGCGCTAAGACAACTAATTATAAATACGGGCAATAACTATGAACCAACAGCTATCTGTTAGTAAACGCGACGGACGTAAGGAAGCGCTGGATTTAGATAAAATCCATCGCGTTATTACTTGGGCGGCAGAAGGTCTGAATAATGTATCTGTCTCACAAGTTGAACTTAAGTCCCATATTCAGTTCTATGACGGTATCCGCACCGAAGACATTCATGAGACAATCATTAAGTCAGCAGCAGATCTGATCTCAAAAGACACTCCTGACTATCAGTTTTTGGCAGCTCGCCTTGCCATCTTTCATCTAAGAAAGAAAGCTTATGGCCAATTTGAGCCACCGAAGCTGTATGACCACGTAGTTAAGCTCGTTGAAGATAAACGCTACGATCAACATTTACTCACTGATTACACTCAGTCTGAGTTCGAGCAAATGGATGCCTTTATTGATCATAGCCGAGACTTAAACTTCAGCTACGCCGCAGTAAAGCAGTTGGAAGGTAAATACCTAGTCCAAAACCGTGTTACTGGCGACATTTACGAGAGCGCGCAATTTTTATATGTATTAGTGGCTGCCAGCTTATTCTCTGAATACCCAAAAGAAACGCGTCTTGACTATGTTAAGCGCTTTTACGATGCCGTTTCTACATTCAAAATTTCGTTGCCAACACCGATTATGTCGGGTGTGCGCACACCGACTCGTCAATTTAGCTCATGCGTACTGATTGAGTGTGACGATAGCCTAGATTCCATTAACGCGACTTCTTCTGCAATCGTTAAATACGTATCACAGCGTGCCGGTATTGGTATTAACGCCGGACGCATTCGTGCCCTAGGCAGCCCAATCCGTAACGGTGAAGCCTACCATACAGGTTGTATCCCATTTTATAAGCACTTCCAAACGGCAGTAAAAAGCTGCTCTCAAGGTGGGGTGCGCGGCGGCGCAGCCACACTCTTCTACCCACTGTGGCACTTGGAAGTGGAAAATCTGCTGGTCTTGAAGAATAACCGAGGTGTCGATGACAACCGGGTACGCCATCTAGATTATGGTGTGCAGTTTAATAAGCTGATGTATACCCGACTCATTAAAGACGGCCACATTACCTTATTCAGTCCATCGGATGTGCCAGGCTTGTACGATGCCTTTTTCGAAGACCAAGAAAAGTTCGAACAGCTTTATGTGCAGTACGAACAAGACGACAGTATTCGCAAAAAACGTATCAAGGCCATTGAGCTGTTTTCGATGTTTTTGCAAGAGCGTGCCAGCACTGGGCGCATCTATCTGCAAAACGTGGATCACTGTAATACTCACAGCCCGTTTGATGCTAAAGTCGCGCCTATTCGTCAATCTAATTTATGTTTAGAAATCGCGCTGCCGACTAAACCGATGAATAATGTTATGGACGAAGAAGGCGAAATTGCCTTGTGTACGCTATCGGCATTTAACCTCGGTGCTATCAATTCACTCGACGAGCTCGAAGAGCTGGCCGAACTAGGTGTCCGCGCCCTTGATAGCCTGTTGGATTACCAAGAGTACCCAGTTCCTGCTGCGTATAACGCCACCATGGGCCGCCGTACTTTGGGTATTGGCGTCATTAACTTTGCCTATTACTTAGCTAAAAATGGCAAACGTTATTCCGATGGCAGTGCCAACGCGCTAACACACAAAACTTTTGAGGCGATTCAATATTACTTAATGAAAGCGTCAAATGAGTTAGCGAAAGAAAAAGGCGCTTGTCCTAAGTTTAACGAAACAACCTATGCTCAAGGCGTTATGCCTATCGATACTTATAAGAAGGATCTCGATAGTGTATGTGACGAGCCGTTACACCTTGACTGGGATGGACTACGCGAAAGCATTAAAACCCATGGTATGCGTAACTCGACGCTATCAGCTTTAATGCCTTCTGAGACATCATCGCAGATTTCTAATGCCACGAACGGCATTGAGCCACCGCGTGGGCATATCAGCGTTAAAGCATCCAAAGACGGTATTTTGAAGCAGGTAGTGCCTGAATATGAGCGTTTGAAAGAGCAGTACGAGTTACTTTGGGATATCCCTTCTAACGATGGTTACCTGCAACTTGTTGGCATTATGCAGAAGTTCGTTGATCAAACGATTTCAGCCAATACCAACTATGATCCAAACAAGTTCGAAGGCGGTAAAGTACCTATGAAGTTACTGCTTAAAGACTTATTGACCGCGTACAAGCTTGGTGTCAAAACGTTGTACTACCATAACACTCGTGATGGTGCAGCTGACTCGCAAGACGAGCTTAAGCCAGAACAAGCCGATGACGGCTGTGAAGGCGGCGCGTGTAAAATATAATTACAGCATGCGGCTGTGTACAGCCGCATTCCTTTGTTGTTCTACCAAGTAGATTGAGACCCCACGACTATGTCATACACCACTTTTAGCCGTAATCATAACGACCAATTAAAAGAACCGATGTTTTTTGGGCAAACGGTGAATGTGTCACGTTACGACCAGCAGAAGTACCCTATTTTTGAGAAGTTAATTGAAAAGCAACTGTCTTTCTTTTGGCGCCCGGAAGAAGTGGATGTCAGCAAAGACCGTGTTGATTTTCAATCACTGCCCGAGCATGAACGCCACATCTTTTTGAGTAACTTGAAATATCAAACCCTGCTAGACAGTGTTCAAGGCCGCTCACCCAACGTTGCCCTGCTACCTATTGTGTCGTTGCCAGAACTGGAAACCTGGATTGAAACATGGGCGTTCAGTGAGACCATCCACAGTCGCTCATACACTCATATCATTCGCAATGTAACGCAATCCCCTGAGCTTATTTTTGATGACATTGTCACCAATGACAAAATCAATGAACGTGCCGACGCGGTAACTCGTTACTATGATGACTTAATCCATTTAACATCAATTTATAACCTGTACGGCGAAGGTCAGCACACCGTTAACGGCGATGTTATTGATGTGAGCCTGTACGAGCTTAAGAAACGTTTGTATTTAGCGATGATGTCGGTAAATATTCTCGAAGCCATTCGCTTCTATGTGTCGTTTGCATGCTCGTTTGCGTTTGCAGAGCGTGAACTGATGGAAGGCAATGCGAAAATCATTAAGCTTATCGCTCGTGATGAAGCCTTACACCTCTCTGGTACGCAGCACATGCTCAATATTATGCAAGAAGGTAAGGACGACCCGCAAATGGCAGAGGTAGCAGCCGAGTGCCGCGAACAAGCCATTGCGATGTTTGTCGATGCAGCGCAACAAGAAAAAGAGTGGGCTGAATATCTCTTCAAAGATGGCTCTATGATAGGGCTCAACAAAGACATTCTCTGTCAGTACGTTGAGTACATTACCAATGTACGTATGAGCGCAGTAGGCTTGCCAACTCAATTTGAAACTCAAAGCAATCCGATCCCATGGATCAACGCTTGGTTGGTATCTGATAACGTGCAAGTTGCTCCGCAGGAAGCGGAAATCAGCTCTTACTTAGTTGGCCAAATCGATTCGCAAGTGGATGCAAACGACTTTGGTGACTTTGACCTTTAATATAAGCGGGGCCCCTTTGGGCCCCTACTCTTCCTAATCGTGTCTAACAAACCCGCTATAATCACACTTAATGGCCAAGCCCTGCTTCACCCAGAGCAGAGCCCCAGCTTGTTACATAGCTTAGAAAGCCAAGGTGTCGATGCGCCATATCAATGCCGTGAAGGGTTTTGCGGTGCTTGTCGAGCTAAGCTATGTCAAGGCAGCGTGGTGTATCGCCACGAGCCGCTTGCTTTTATTCGTGATGGTGAAATATTACTGTGTTGCTCCACCCCTGAAGGCGACATTACAATAAGTTTTGACGACTAGAACCAACTCACCTGCAGTGCTGAACGAACAAATACATCATTGGCAGTAATACTGATTTCATCACTGTCAACACTCACATGCCATGCCAAAGAGCGCGCCAACATGGCCTCTAGGCGCGCAATAAAAGCGTTTTCGATAGCAATTAGCTCAACTCGCTGATGTGCTAGTAACCAGTGCTGTAGCTCACTATCAACAGGCAGTACGGTGATCACATACAATTGTTGAGCCTCGCGATATAGCTTATTTAAGACCTTAATATCACCTGTGAACACTTCGATAACCAGCTCATAATCATCGAAATCATTTTTGGCATAAACATCACGCTGTGGTTTTTCACGGGCGTCACATAACGTAAGGTCATGGCGATAAGCAAATAAGCAAAATCCAAGCAGTCGTAGGATAAAGTGATGCAGGGATTCGTTATCTCGCCGCGCGGTTGTAAAATGCTCATTCAATTGGCAGTGATGAACGTTATCATTAATTGTAAAGTGTGCTTTAAACACCCTTCCTTTATCGCTCATAAGTCCCGCTTCCTGATCCTTGATACTTAGTAAGTATAGAGCAAGGCGCTGAGTAACAATGAATAAACTCGAGGTTATAGTATAACATTGTTGAGTTTATTGATTTGCTAATGTTATATTATAGCCAATGTCAGTAACTGGAAGTATTCTTATGTTCAAACCTGCGCCTCTTTCTCTCACTATTGCCGCGCTACTGAGTGCGCCCAATGCGCTCGCGGGCACTGTGACCGGAACCGTTATCGACCCTCAACAGCAACCCATCGAAAACGTTATTGTCCACTACCATGGTAAACAGCAAAGCGTTCGTACCAATGCCAATGGTGAGTTTTCAATCACTCTGGATGCAGCGGGCGAGCTACATTTCAGTAAAGACGACTATATTGATAAGCGCGTGGCGGTTAATGAGCAAGACCAAACGGTTCAAGTCAACCTCACCCCCTCCGCAATTGAAACCGTTGTTGTTTACGCTTCGGGACTGGATAAAAATAACCTCGACATGGTATCGCCAGTATCTGTACTGAGCGGCGATGCACTGCGTGATAGCGCGCAACCAACATTGGGGGAGACCCTCAAAGGGATCCCAGGCATTAACGCCAGTTATTTCGGCCCTGTTTCATCGAGCCCTATCATTCGTGGTTTAGATGGCCCACGTGTAAAGATCACTCAAAATGGTTTAGACAGCAGTGATGCCTCTCGCGTCGGTCCGGATCATGCTGTGACCACCGAGTCTATTGCTGCTGAGCAAATAGAAGTACTTCGTGGCCCAGCTACGTTGTTGTATGGCTCTGGTGCTATCGGTGGTGTAGTGAACGTCGTTGATAACCGTATCCCCACCGATCGTATTGAGGGTTACGAAGGAGCGGCTGAATACAGCCATGATACCGTATCGACTACCAACACCTATGCGGGTAAGTTCGCAGCGGGTCACGATGGCTTTAATGTCCATGTCGATGGCACTGACCGTGTTGGTCATGATTATGAGACTCCACGTTTTTATACCCAAGAGCATGAGGGCGAATTAGAGGCTCACGATAAAGTGGATAATACCTTTATCGATAGTGCCACGGTTAATTTAGGTACCAGTTACGTTGCCGATCATTGGACCCTTGGTTTGTCTTATGGCCGTATTGAGAGCGACTACGGAATTCCAGCCCACTCTCATGACCATCACGATCATGAAGAGCACGGACACGATGAACATGGCCATGAAGAGCATGGACACGAAGATGAGCATGACGGTCACGATGAACATGCCGGCGAAGAGCAAGCCCATAATGTATTTGCGCGCGTTGAGCAAGACCGCTGGCAAGCGTTAGTAAGTTATTCATTCCACGACAGTATCATAGAAACACTGAGCGTTCGCGCAGGTTACACAGACTACCGACACGCTGAAGTGGAAGAGCAGACAATCGGTACCTTATTCGAAAATACCACCCATGAAGCACGCATCAATGCCAAGCATCGCGTTGGTCAATGGCACGGCACATTGGGCTATCACTACACTGACTCTGACTATGCAGCTTCGGGTGCCGAAGCCTTTACACCTGCGACAGAAACGCAAGTACACGCCCTGTACTTGCTAGAAGAGCGTGTATTTGGTGACTGGACATTAGAGCTTGGTGCTCGCGTCGAAGATTACAGTTTGTCTAGCGATATAGCTGGTACATCAGAGCATGAAGATGAACATGACAGTCATGACCATGAACAAGAGCACCATGATGAGCACCTCGAAGACCCAGAGCTTATCGCTTACGAGTATGATGAGACAAACATGAGCTTTTCATTAGGTGGGATTTGGCAGTACCAAGAAGGTTACAGTTTAGCTGTCAGTTTATCTCATTCTGAGCGTGCTCCACTGACGGCTGAGCTGCTATCTAATGGTGAGCATATCGCAACATCAACGTACGAGCTAGGTCTTGCTTATGATATAGAAGACGGTGAGGCGCACTTTAACGGCCAAAATGTGCAACAAGAAGTGGCAAATAACATCGATGTCAGCTGGCGTAAATACATCGGTGATTTTGGCGTTAACCTAAGTGTGTTCTATAACGACGTTGAAAACTTCTATTACCAACAAGATACTGGCTTGGTATATGAGCATGATGAAGGCTTCATTGCTGCACAGCTTGGCGATGAAGACGCCATGACAGTGTATCAATATCAGTCTCAAGACGCCGAACTTTATGGCTTCGAGTTAGATATGCACTACCAAATTAGCCAGCAATGGCGTATTAAGGGCTTTGCCGACTCGGTCAGCGCAAAACTCGATAACGGTGAGTATATTCCTCGTATTCCTGCCGCCAAGCTTGGCACCCAGCTTGATTACACGCTACAAAATTGGGACTTAGCACTTAAGGCCACGCACTATCTTGAACAAGATGATATTGCTGCCTCTGAAACGGTCACCGACGCTTATACCTTAGTTGATTTCACCGTTGACTATAACTTCGCCGTGGGGTCGTTTGATGGCGTGGCTTACATGCAATTAAATAACCTGACTGATGAGCTTGGCTTTGTTCATAGCTCCTTTATAAAAGAGCAGGCTCCATTACCTGGACGTAATCTGCGTCTCGGTATTCGCGCTTACTTCTAATTCGGTTAGACATAAAAAAGCCCGCATTTGCGGGCTTTTTTATGTTTGTAACCTTAACCGTGTTTACGGCGCCAGCCTAGCAGTGGTAACGCCAATAAAGCGAGCCAACCTAGGCTTCCGCTTTGACGCTCGTAGGTTTCTGCAGCCTCAGGTGGGCACTCTTCAACCTCACCGCCGGCGATAGGAGTGAGTTTCACTGGTTTGGCTACACTCTCATATAGCGTCTCACCATCACTATCGACCTCCACTTCACCGAAAGAATTCAACTTAGGTTCGGTTTTAGTAGCAACACCATAAATGATGTTGTCATCATCAATGGCCGTTGCTTCAGCGAAGGTATACGGATAATTGCTTTCACCATCAACGTCGTAGCATGGCAATAAATCGTTTATATTAGCGATTTTGTCATCACCTAAGGTGTAGATGAAGCCTTCACGACGACGACTGCCTGAGTTAACAACATCGACTTCACCTTCTCCGACAATGACGCCCTGCTCGTTTATGTCACGGCCCACTGAGCTTGAACTGGTAAAGTAGTCTGTCGGGAACACTGTGGTGCCCGTTTCAATGTTATGGTAGAAGAACTTGGTCGTGCGTCGCCCTTCGATGTTTTTGGTGGCATAGCCGGTGACGATGCCATTATCAGTAATCGCCGTTGCCTTACCAGAGTACCAATCATCTTCTTGGTCGATGATTTCTAGTACTTCACCATCTTTAAACAGGGCTGGCAGGGTATTAATGCGATTATCGTTGTTATTATCACGGATATGTGAATAACCAACGGCAATTCCTTGTGCATTAACGGCCAACGCCGTAGAGACGAATGCACTGTTTTCGTCTTCTTCAATGCTCAATCCTAAACCAAGGTTCTTTGTATCAACCACATTTAAATCTGCATCCAAGGTCCACAACGTGGCTCGGCGGTCATACAAACCATTGCGGGTATTGCTGGCGCTGCGATTTTCGATTTCCCAAACGCACACCGCAACCGGTTCATCTTCACCGTCGCAGCGATCGTCATAGTTATCTTGGCGATCTTCAGGCACGCCAGTTGAGCTGTCACCAACCACATAGTAACCGCCATCAGGGCGCATAACGATATCATTCGCTGTCCCTTGACCGCCGTATAAATCGCTGATCACTGGCAAGGTGACTACCGTGCCATCGACACCTACAACCACCCCGCGAGAGCGAAAATCGCGCACAAAATAGGTTTGCGCCTCATCATCGCCACTCGGCGTGAATTCTATTTGTTCATAAGGTGCTGATGACCACCCTGCGCGCACCCCATCTTCACTGATAGCGTTATATAAGTTGGCGACGCTGCGCGTCAAACCGTCGTAATGATCGCTTTGCTCATCTAATAACACCTGCTCTGTTGCTGGGCTCGGTGTAAAGTTTACAGCCACGCTGTCAGCAATTTTCTGCCAGTTGGCATCGCTGTTAACACTAGATGTTGATAGGAAGCTGAGCATAAAACGATGCGCATCAGCATTGAGATTACCTGCTTCGATATCGTCCAAGGTAAAGGTAATTTCTTTATCAATGGCTTCGAACTGACTACGCTCCCAATCATCGTATGCGTTGGTGATCTGGCTATCGCTAAAGTCTATGTAACTAACATCGATTGGAAGATTGTATACGCCACGAGCTTGGCCAATAACCTCGCCATTATTATTAGCATCAGTAACGTAATGGTGTTTCGCAATATCTAAGGTACTCAGCTCCTCCACCTGATAAACGGCACCATGGACATGGGCGCTCAAGCCGGTAAGAATGCTCAATGCGACTAAGGATTTTTTCATGTTCTTCCCTACTACTGATTTTGTAATTCTTCGAGTTCTTCCCAACGGGCGAACGCAGCTTCAAGCTTCGACTCAAGCTCGGCCAATTGGTTCAATTTAGCGCTGGTAGTTTCGTTATCTTGCTTAAAAAAGTCACTACTATTGACCTCTTGTTGCAATGTGTCAATAGCTTGCTCAAACTGTTCCACCTGCTCGGGTAAGGTTTCGAGTTCGCGCTTATGCTTATAAGACAGCTTATTACTGGATTTAGGCTTGCTCGTTTTGCTCTGCGCTTGTTGCTGCTCGGCCTCGGCACTGGCTTTACGCTGCACCTCTAGTGCCGCCAACTGCTGGGCGCGATAAGCTTCGTAATCGCTGTAACCGCCCACCACTTCGGTGATTTTACCATTGCCGTCAAATCCCCATACGCTGGAACAGGTGTTATCGATAAACTCCCGGTCGTGACTAACAATCAACACCGTGCCTTGATATTGGTTAACAATATCTTCTAATAGCTCGAGTGTTTCAATATCAAGGTCGTTAGTCGGCTCATCGAGTACCAATACATTCGATGGCTGCAAGAAAATTTTCGCTAGTAACAGGCGGTTTTTTTCTCCCCCAGAGAGGGCCTTCACTGGCGTGCGAGCGCGCTTAGGGGGGAATAGAAAGTCTTGCAAGTAACCCAGGACATGGCGTGAGCGCCCGCCTACATTGACTTCCTGCTTACCGTCCGCGACGTTGTCTTGCACACTTGCCTCTTCATCAAGCTTGGCACGGTATTGGTCAAAATAAGCTATTTCTAAATTAACGCCTTGTTTAAGTTGTCCTTTGGTGCTTTGCAACTGCCCAAACAGTAGCTTCAACAAGGTCGTTTTGCCGACCCCATTAGGGCCGACGAGGCCAACACGGTCACCCCGCATCAATAACGTGGAAAAGTCATCAACTATCACTTTATCACCAAAGGCATGGCATAAATGCTTGGCCTCGGCAACTAACTTGCCTGAACGTGCTGCGGTTTCGATATTTAAATCAACTTTGCCGACTTGCTCTACCCGTTGTTTACGCTCTTGTCGCAGTGCTTTCAGTGCGCGTACGCGGCCTTCGTTACGGGTGCGTCGCGCCTTAATGCCTTGGCGGATCCACGCCTCTTCTTCTGCCAGCTTTTTATCAAACTCGGCGTTTTGTTGTTCTTGCACTTTTAAATCGTGGGCTTTGCGCTCTAGGTAAGTTGCATAATCCCCTGGGTAAGAAACCAACTGGCCACGATCCAAATCGAGAATGCGGGTTGCTAAGGCGCGGATAAAGGCACGGTCATGCGAGATAAAGATAATCGCGCCTTTAAACTCTTTCAAAAATTGCTCTAACCACTTAACCGATGCGACATCCAGGTGGTTGGTGGGCTCATCCAATAGCAGTAAATCGGGTTCACCAACCAGGGCTTTCGCCAGTGCCACTTTACGCAACCACCCTCCTGAAAGAGTGGCTAATTGCGCGTCTGCATCTAATTCTAATTGCCCCAGTACGAGCTTAATTTTGGAATCAAATCGCCAGCCATCTTGGGCTTCGATCTCGGCAGAAATACTTGCCAGACGCGACAATGCTTTTTCATCATCGGCATGCTCAGCAAGCTGTGCGTTTAAGGCATGAAACTCTTTAAGTAATTTAGCAACGGTGGGCAGGCCATCGGCCACATAGTCGAATACGCTGCCCTCACTATCACGGGGCGGATCTTGCTCTAGGCGCGCGATTTTAAGCTCACCTACTTGATTAATGTCACCATCATCAAGGATTACATCACCGCTAAGGACTTTTAAAAAAGTCGATTTTCCGGCGCCGTTACGGCCAACGACACACACACGCTCGCCCTGCTCAATAACGGCATTGGCACCGTCAAGTAACGGATGAGTTCCATAGGCCAACTGGCCGTTTGTTATTCTAATAAGGTCCATACTGCTCTATCAATTGATTGATTGCCTGCTGGTCAAAAGGCCATCCCAGCTCGGCCTCGGGTCGATGTGCCAACGCCATAACGGGAATACGCACTTGGTAGGCGCTAAGCCACTCGGGATCATCGATGATGTCACGCAATTCAATAGCACTCACTTGTGGATGCTGCGCCAACATTGCTTGCGCTTGCTCGCACAGGTGACACCCTTCGGTGTGATATAACACCACCTTAGCCACGGCGAATGACCCAGGCATTGTGAATATGTTTGTTACGGGCAAAATCTGCAGACTGCGTCTGCTCAGTGATATTTTCAACAACCAAGCCTTGTAAAGCCAGTGCGTCTTCGTCCATCTTAAAGCCGCGTTTATTGTTCGAAAACACTAAGGTGCCATTTTTTGCCAATAACTTAGCTGTGTCTACCAGTAGGCTGACATGGTCACGCTGTACATCAAAACTTTCCTTCATGCGTTTTGAGTTTGAAAAGGTTGGCGGGTCGAGAAAAATAACATCGTACTCACCGCGCGTGCGTTTTACCCACTCTAAACAATTGCCGTGCTCAAAACGATAGCGCGGGCTCTTTAATTTATTCAATGCGAAGTTACGCTGCGCCCATTGCAGATAGGTTTTCGACATATCCACGGTAGTGACGGATTTCGCCCCACCCAGCGCCGCTTGCACCGAGGCCGTGCCAGTATAAGCAAATAGGTTCAGCACCCGTTGATCTTTGGCGATATCACGAATGTACTTACGCGCCAAACGGTGATCGAGGAAAATACCGGTATCAAGATAGTCATATAAATTCACCTCAAATAGCGCGCCATATTCGCTAATCACTTGAGTGCGTCCTTGATTCGCTTGCGCTTGGTATTGACTGTCACCTTTTTGCCGCTGTCGCACTTTCAAGGCAACATTCGCTGGCGCCAGCGACAGCGTCTCACAGGTTAACATTAATACATCCTGCAGACGTTTCTGGGCGACGCTCTCATCGATGTTCTTTGGCGCAGCATACTCGTAGATCACCGCACTATCTGGATAGACATCCACGGCGACATTGTATTCAGGAATATCGGCATCATAAATACGATAAGCGGTGATTTGCTCTTGCTTGAGCCACTTTTTCAAACCTTGGCGGTTCTTTTTCAGGCGATTGGCAAAGGCTACCGACTGCTCAAAATGCAGTGGGGTTTTATCCCCTTTATGCCCTTGGGTCTGCTCTTCGGTAATGTCGTACAGTGCCAATACCGTATCGATGGGGCCATTTTTAAACTTGTATTGCTTGTGCTTAACTAATTTAAACAGCTTTAATAGCTCTGCATCACTCACTAGCAAAGCGCTGCGCCAGTGACAAAAGCCCTGTTTGAGTTGATGCCCTAGCTGGCGATACAGGGCCAAAATTTCGGCCATCGATCCCAAACGCTCACCGTAAGGTAAGTTCGCAATGACCACACCGGGGCGTTTACACGGCGCCTTCATATTGGCCAAATCACCGGTGTCAAAATCGATATACTCAGCAACTTCTGCGCGCGCAGCATTGTCTTTAGCCTTAGCAATGACGTTGGGGTTAATATCATGACCAATGAGCCAAGGTTTAGCGCTGTCGTTAATCTCATTGCGCAGGGACTGCTTTAATTCTTTAAATTTGACCGCTCGGTGACTGGGTAAACGTTCAAAGGCAAACTGCTCACGTTGCAAACCCGGAGCAATGTTTTTTGCCATTAGCGCCGCTTCAATGAGTAAGGTGCCAGAGCCACAGGTGGGATCAAACAGCGGTTGCGTGGTGTCATCTAGCCAGCCACTGCGCATAATCAACGCGGCCGCTAGGTTTTCCTTTAAAGGAGCTTTACCCTGAGCGCTACGGTATCCACGCTGTGAAAGACGAGGACCTGAATAATCAATGTACAGCGTCAGCTTATCACGATTCAGCTTTGCCACCACCCGTACGTCAGGGTGCTCTTTGCTAACATTTGGGCGGCGCTCATATAAGTCGTGGAAGTAATCACAAATTGCGTCTTTGATAACAAGGCCACCAAACTGACTGTTTTTCAGCTGGCGGTTAGTGCCATTAAACTCCACGGCAAAAGACTGATCCGGCCCAAAATACTCTTGCCAAGGCTGAAAGCGGGCAAAATTATATAACGCGGTTTTGTCTTCAACACCACTGCCCTGTTGCAATTGCAGCATGACCCGAGTAGCAAGGCGCGTCGTTAAACAAATGCGTTGAGCAGTAAGGCTATCAGCACTGAACTCCACCGCGCCAACACGCTGTTTTTGTACTTCGGCGCCAAGCGCGCTGAGCTCTTGCTCGAGTAACTGTTCAATGCCTATGGAAGTAAGGGCAACAAATTGCAAAGTGACTATCCTATCTCGTAAATTCGCCGAGATTGTATCATAGCCGAGGAAGGTTAAGCGCGCTTTTGTTGGTTCTGAGCGGATAAAATAGGATGAATTCGGTTGTTCAGTACCTTGATAACCTCAAATTGTTTTAGGCTAAGATTTTCATCAAGTGCGAAGTGTGGTTCCAAGCACAAACAAACACTGGCGCCATCGGCACAATCAACAATGAGAAACTGGCCGCTTTGGCACTGTGAAGTAAGGCTAACAATGGCTTCTTGATTGATATCTCGGCCGGTGTATGGCGCAAAAAACCAACTTTTAGCGAGCACAGGCTTAAGGTAGTGTTTTACCGCTGTGGCGTTAAGTGCTATTTGACAAATCTGCGCATCACTCCACAGATTAAAGGTACTTAAATACTCGCCCACTTGCTTATAAAAGTCTGCGTCAAGGAGGTTAAATTGGGGCTCACTCAAGGCTTCATCTGTCAGCTGGCGCAGCTTATAGGGCGTGCAAAACTGCATCTCTCCCATATCGAGCACTAAGCGATTTTGCTCACTCGAAATTTGCCATTGCCAATGTCGTTGTGCCTGTAACATGTTGCCCTCTAAATCCGTAAAAGCCTTTGTACACCTACCTTATAACTTTGGATTATAGCGTTAGTTGATCCCATGTAAAATAGATTCTAAGAATATTTTATGAGGGATCAAACACTAACATAACTGATCCTTATAAGGCGCGAACGATCCGTTTCACTAAAGCCGGACCTTCATAGATAAAGCCGGTATACACTTGCAGTAGATCAGCACCGCCATCAAGCTTTTCCTTGGCGGCTTCGGCACTGTCAATGCCACCGACACCGATAATAGGTAAACGCCCTTGCGATAACCGTTTGATCTCTTTAATAACCTCTAGAGACTTAGCCCGCACCGGACGTCCTGATAGTCCGCCAGCCTCATCGGCATATTGCAAACCCGCGACAGCGCTGCGCTCTAAGGTGGTATTAGTCGCAATGACCCCGTCAATGTGGTTGTTCAATAACGATTGGGTGACCTGCTCGACTTGAACACTGCCTAAATCCGGTGCAACTTTGACCAGCATCGGGACTTGTTTATGGTGTTTGGCTGCCAAGTCGAGCTGTTCATTTTTCAAACTCGACAACAAGTCATCGAGCGCTTCGCCGTATTGCAAGTCACGCAGCCCTGGGGTATTTGGCGAAGAGATGTTAACGGTTATATACGAGGCATGTTCAAAGACTTTGCGCATGCAATGGATATAGTCGTCCTTGCCCTGCTCATTAGGCGTGTCTTTGTTTTTACCTATGTTGATCCCTAAGATGCCATCATAATTGGCGGATTTAACATTCGCCACTAAGTTATCAACGCCTTTATTGTTGAACCCCATACGGTTGATCACCGCATGTTGCTCTGGCAAACGGAAAATGCGCGGCTTGTCATTTCCTTGCTGAGGTCGCGGAGTTACCGTACCTACCTCAATAAAACCAAATCCCATCTGGGCGAAGGCTTCAATGCATTCGGCGTTTTTATCTAATCCAGCCGCCAACCCCACGGGGTTTTTAAATTCAAGGCCGAGGAAATTAACTGGTTTGTCTGGAACTGACTGGGACCACGCCATGGATAAGGGCGTGTTGGCATAGCGACTTAAATTAGACAATGCGAAGTCATGCGCCCACTCAGCGTCTTTAGTGAACATAAACCGACGCGCTAAATCATAAAACATGGAACCCCCAAAAAAATACCCCAGACAAAAGCTGGGGTATTCTACAGAGTTTTACTGCTTTTTAACAGCGGCGCTTACGCCCGTTGATCACAGTTGTGTGCAAGCAACATCAATTCCCGCAGTGCTACTGAGAACTTGGCAAAGTCATGGCTTTGCGAAGTCTTAAATTCGCTAAGCATTTGTTGCCAGCGATGCAATACAGCATTGTTTGCTTCCATCCACGCGTCAATTTGCGCATCCACATCTTGCTCTTTGTCATCGAAGCTACGCAGTACCACATCGGTTAATGTGCGTTGCTGCCAATCGAGCTCCTCGCGATAAGAAGCACGCGCCAAGGCTTGCCAATGATTTTGCACTGGCTGATGAGTGATTTGCGTTAAGAACCAGTGCAAGCCCATGCGCGCACCCAGCTTGAAGTAGGTGTTTGACACCAAGGCTGTGTTGCGCTCGGTTTGCGCGGCCACTTCGGCCAAGTCCATGGTGGAGAACAAGCTCGATAGTGACACAATACGCATCGCCAATTGAGCGGGAACGCCTTGATCGGCCAGGCTCTTGGCGTTTTCGCGGATTTGCTCGCTCTCATCACTTACCATGTAGCTGTGCAAGTTATCCGTCAAGTCTTTAAAACAAGGCGCAAAATGAGCAATGGTTTGCTCAATAGTCCATGCTTTATTACGGTGACGTAAGAACCAACGTGTTACTCGGCGTACAGTACGACGTAGCTGATACAGCATTTCTGTTTGCACTTCAGCATCTATCTTATTATCGAGCGCTTCGATTTCCGACCAGGTCTGCGGCATATCGAAAATCTCGCGAGCAATGGAGTAACATAAGGCGATTTCAGCGTCTGATGCGCCCGTTTCTTCGTGCATACGCACCATGAAGTTTAAGCCCATGTCGTTGACGATGTTATTGGCCAACTTAGTAGCAATAATTTCGCCACGCAACGGGTGGTTATCCATGGCTGAATTGAACCGCTCACGCAGTGGTACAGGGAACGACTGGACCAGCAGCTGACGGTAGTACGGGTTCTCAGTGATCTCATCGGTGACTAAGGTCTCTTTGAGCACCATTTTCGCATAAGACACCAACACTGACAGCTCTGGACGAGTCAAATCTTTACCCGCAGCAGCGCGCTCAGCAAGCTCTTCGTCAGTAGGTAAGAACTCAATAGCACGATCGAGCTTACCGTCTTTTTCAAGCGCGTGGATAAAGCGGATCTTCTCTTTTAATGTCGATGCGCCCTTAGATTGTGTCACGGAGATAGTGTGAGTCTGGCGGTAGCAATCCTGTAGTACTAGCTCTGACACCTCATCGGTCATCGCGTACAACAGCTCGTCACGTTGCTTTTTAGTGAGCTCTCCTTCACCCACTAAGGAGTTCAGTAGGATCTTGATGTTCACTTCGTTATCAGAACACGCCACACCGCCCACGTTATCGATAAAGTCAGTATTAATACGCCCACCTTTGGCCGCAAATTCAATACGACCAAGTTGAGTAGCACCTAAGTTACCGCCCTCACCGAAGATTTTAGCGCCCAGTTCACCGCCGTTGATACGCAATGCATCATTTGCACGGTCGCCAACATCTGAGTCTGTCTCAGACTTAGCCTTCACATAGGTGCCAATACCGCCATTCCACAACAAGTCGACTGGCATCTTCAGGAGCGCTTTGATTAGCTCATTAGGCGTCATCGCCGCTTTCTTAGTACCCACCATCTTCTTGATTTCAGGCGTTAAGGTAATCGACTTAGCACTGCGGGCAAAGATACCACCGCCTTTGGAGATGAGTTCACTGTTATAGTCTTCCCAGCTCGAGCGCGGTAATTCAAACAAGCGCTTACGCTCGTCCCAAGATGTTGCAGCATCAGGGTTCGGGTCGATGAAAATATGCATGTGGTTAAAAGCCGCCTGCAGACGGGTATGCTTCGAGAGCAACATGCCGTTGCCGAATACGTCACCGGCCATATCACCAATGGCAACCGCTGTGAAATCGTTGTTCTGGCAATCAATACCAATTTCGCGGAAATGACGTTTAACAGACTCCCACGCGCCTTTTGCGGTAATCCCCATCTTCTTGTGGTCATAACCAATCGAGCCACCGGAAGCAAAGGCATCACCTAGCCAGAAGTCATATTCGCCAGCGATCCCGTTGGCAATATCAGAGAAGGTGGCGGTGCCTTTATCGGCGGCGACTACTAAGTACGGATCATCTTCGTCATGACGTGTGACATTCTCCGGCGGAACAATGTCGCCATGTACGATGTTATCGGTGATATCAAGCAAACCACGGATAAAGATTTTGTAGCACTCTTGCCCTTCTTTAAAGAAGGCTTCACGCTCACTTGGCAGTTGCTTACAAACAAAACCACCTTTTGAGCCAACAGGCACAATCACGGTGTTCTTAACCTGCTGCGCTTTTACAAGGCCCAAAACCTCGGTACGGAAATCTTCACGACGGTCTGACCAACGCAATCCGCCCCGCGCTACTTTACCGCCGCGAAGGTGAACGCCTTCAACGCGTGGTGAGTAGACGAAAATTTCAAACGCCGGCAGTGGCAATGGCATCTCTGGAATCAAGCTTGGCTTGACCTTGAAAGAGATATACGACTTGAATACGCCGGTGTCGTCTTTCTGATAATAGTTAGTGCGCAGCGTGGCGTTGATCATATCAACGTACAAGCGAATGATGCGGTCATCATCAAGGTTGGCAACGTTCTCGAGCGATTCATACACCTGAGCAACGAGCTTCTCCAAGGCTTTTTCGCTGCCTGGTGCTTTCACTGAGAACTTTTTCGCAAACAGCTTCACGATTTGTGTCGCAATATCTGGATAGTTAGCGAAGGTGCTCTCAATGTAAGTCTGCGAGAACGTCACTCCGATTTGGCGCATGTACTTGGCATAAGCACGCAAAATCGACGCTTCGCGGCCCGTTAAGCCACCATTGAGCACTAAACGGTTAAAGCCGTCGTTTTCCAGGCGGTTATTCCATACATCGGTGAGCGCTTTTTGGAAACGCGCAGATACTTTGTCAAAGTCAGCGATCTCTTTGTTGTCGAGCAACATTGAGAAGTCCATAATCCAGTTCACTTGGCCGTCTGAGGTTTTCACTGCATACGGCGTTTCACCGATAACGCGTAAGCCAAAGTTTTCTAACATCGGCATCACGTCAGACAAATGAATAGGCTCGTCTTTGTGGAACAACGACAAACGAACAATATTCGAGCTCACTTCCTCTTGTGGGCGGTAGAACAACATCTCTAGTTTGTTGTCGTCATTGAGCAGCTCAAGCTTTTCAATATCAACCACTGCGGCACTTGGCAACACTTGGTCTTTATATGAGCTGGCGAAGGCGTTGGCATATTTACGGTTTAATTCATTACCGCGCGCTTCGCCATTGCTGCCTAATAGCGCTGATTGTAGTTTATCTTCCCAAGTACGGGCTGCTTCTACTAAATTATTTTCGATTTCTTTCACGTCGTAATCTACGTCACTGTTGTTAACTCGCACAATATAGTGGGTACGAGCAAGGCTGGACTCGGAGAAATAGGTGGTAAAGCTGACTTTCTCATCGGAGCCAAAGGCATCAGCAAGAATTTGCTGCGTTTCACGGCGCAGTGCAGTGTTATAACGCTCACGTGGCACATACACCATGCACGAGAAAAAGCGTCCGTAAGTGTCTTTGCGCACAAACAGGCGGCACATGTCGCGCTCTTGAATATGTAAAACCCCCATGGCTACATCCAGTAGCTCTTGTTCGCGGGCTTGTACTAGCTCATCACGAGGATAGGTTTCGAGAATATTAAGGACCGCTTTGTAGGCGTGGGTGCCCTCGGCAAAGTCGCTCATCTCTAAAACACGACGAATTTTCGACTTCAACACGGGCACATCGGCCGCACTGTTGTTGTAGAAACTGGATGAGAACAAGCCAATAAAGCGGTCCTCGCCAATGACGTTGCCGTCTTTATCAAAGCGCTTCACACCGATGTAATCGATGTGTGCAGGGCGATGCACTCGCGATACCGAATTGGTTTTCGTTAATACCAACAAATTATTGCTGCGTGCTTCTTTGCGTGCGATTTCTGGCATATTAGAAAGTAACCGCACTTGCTCTTCGTCAGAGTTCTTCATTAACCCTAGACTTGTGCCTTTCACACCACTGAGCTGATGATCACCTTTTACCGGCTTAAGTTCGTATTGACGATAGCCCATCAAGGTAAAGTTATCGCTGGCCAGCCACTCTAGAAATTCAACCGTTTCGTTTAATTCGGTTTTATCGACATTGTGTGGACGCTTAGGGAGATCGTTAATTACATCCAGCAACTGTTGACGAATGGGTTGCCAATCTTCAACAGCCACCGACACATCATTAAGCACAGAATCAAGCTCTTCTTTAAACGCTTTAATTTCCGCGTCATCGGTCTGGCGATCGATTTCAATAAAGAACACGGTTTTAGTCGAGCTCGACTCTTGTTCCGCTTTTAAGTTTGAGAGATTAGTAATAGTGCCATCTTTATCGCGCTGAATTTTTAATGGCGTATGCAGTAATAAGTGAGAAGCGATGTTCGCGCGGTTAAGTGCCATGCGAACGGAGTCAACGAGAAACGGCATATCTTTAGCAATGATCTCGACAATGGTATGCGAGGACTGCCAGCCGTGCTTAGCAACTTCGGGATTGAATACGCGGATAACAGCATCATCGCCTTTTTTACTCTCTAACGAGTTCCAAAGGCTCAACGCTGCGCCGTAGAGGTCACTGTCGTTTCGGTGTGTCAGATCTTCATTCGACATGTTGCGATAAAGCGCCTTGGCGAATTTGTCGACCAGTGACACTTTGTCTGCGTGAACTTTGCTTTGAATAAGCTTGCTGACGTTATTAAGAATAACGGAAGCGTGACCATCATTTTGTGTCATTGTGTGTTCCTTAATCTATACCGCCTTGTGAACGGGTGACTGAATAGCGTGGAGTCAGTTAAATTCTAACGCTTTTGCAGCTAATAAAAAGCCTTTTCGATGAAATCAGACCAATGATTTCAGCATGTTGGCATTCTATTCACAAAATATAGATAGAAATGGCCGGTTAAGGCCATTTCTGTACACAAGTATTCACATTATTTTTTCTGGTCAGACCAGAGGAAGGCACCAATTGCTGGCAAAATGAGCACTGCACCGAGCATATTCACCAAGAACATGAAGGTCAGCAAGATGCCCATATCAACCTGGAACTTCAATGCAGAGAAGATCCATGTGCTCACTCCCACTGCCAAGGTGATACCAGTAAAGAGCACGGCACTGCCCCGCTCTGCTAGTGCATTTCGATACGCTTCACTTAAGTGCACGCCTTGTTTGAGCTGAGTCATCATCGACGAGAGAATGTAAATACCATAGTCGACACCGATACCCACCCCCAGTGCTATGACAGGTAAGGTCGACACCGTTAGGCCTATTTCCAGCCCCACCATCAGCGCCTGCGCCAACGTTGAGACAATATATAGCGGCAACACCACGGCGATAGTGGCGCGCAGCGAGCGGAAGCTCAATAAACACAATACGATCACCGCACCGTAGACGTACAGCATCATCGGCGTTTGCGCTTTCGATACCGATTCATTCGTTGCCGCCATCACCCCAATTGGTCCGGATGCCAGTCGGAATGACACTTTGTCTGTGCCAAATTCAGCAACGTATTCTTTCACTGCGGCCACTACTCGCTCTATGCTCTCGGCCTTGTGATCTTCCATAAAGATGATCACTGGCATCACCGAGCAATCGCCATTAAGAAGACCTGAACTGGTTTCCACCCGTGAAGTTGCTTGCACGAGAGAAGCGCTATTGCGTGGTAGCGTTTGCCACTTCAAATTGCCTTCGTTGTAACCAGCATTCACGGCTTTAGCGACACTGGCTAGAGAAACACTGCTTTGCACCCCAGGGATATTATCCATACGCCATTGGAATTGGCTGATACGGTCCATCACTTCGTGCTCGGTACAAGCTGCTGGGTAGGCTTCGACAATCACTTTTAAGATATCGACAGATATACTGTAGCGATCAGAGATGAGGAAGGTGTCTTGGTTGTAACGCGCCTCCTCGTGCAGCGCCGGTGCCCCAGCGTGTAAATCGCCTATGCGCATGTTTTGTGACTGCCAGTAGCCAAATGCAAACAACACAGCGGTGCAAATTAAAATAGCCGTCGCATTTTTTTTGTTAGTAGTGGCAACCAACAATTCACGGAGCTTAAATAGCGCGTTCTTATTGGCATTGTCGGCTTCTAGTACCGCGAGCTTCGAAAAGGTCAGATAAGACGCTATCACAGGCAACAGAAGCAGGTTAGTGAAGATGATCACCGCCACACCTAAACTGGCTGTAATCGCCAACTCGCGAATAATACCGATGTCTATCGCCAGCAAGGTTAAGAAGCCCACCGTATCCGATAGCAAAGCAATGCCGCCGGGGATCAGTAAGGCTTTAAAGCTTGATTGCGCAGCGGTTTTAGCATCGCTGCCTAACTGCACTTTCTTGGCAATGCCGTTGATCATCTGCACACCGTGGCTCACGCCAATAGCAAATACCAAGAACGGCACTAAAATCGACATTGGATCAAGGCCAAAGCCAAGTGTTGATAGCAGCCCCATTTGCCAAACCACAGCAATAATAGAGCAGCCTATTGGCAGCAGTGTGAGCTTAAAGCTTTTACAAAACAGCCAGACCATCACCAAGGTAATTGCGATGGCAATAGCGAAGAAAAGAACCACGTCTTTGGCACCCTCAGCAATATCACCGGCCATTTTTGCAAAGCCGATAATATGGATGCTGACGTTATCAGTGCTTAAAGGAGTGCGAATTTTACTCTCTAATTGCTCTGCAATATCAAGAGTGTCGAGCTTTTCACCGGTTTGAGGGTCAAACTCCATAAGCTGAGCGCTGACCATGGCACAGGAATAGTCCGAGGCCACCATGCGCCCTACAACTTTGGCCTTTTCAATATTTTCTTTTACTCGTGCAAGGCCTGCTTTGTCGGCACTGAAGTTAGCAGGAATAATAGGGCCACCGCTGAATCCATCTTCAACCACCTCAACAAAGCGCGCGCTTGGAGAGTAAATTGAATTAACCAGGGGGCGGTTAACCCCAGGGATGAAATACAGTTGGTCGTGTACTGCTTTTAATTGGGTAAAAAATTCCGGGTTAAAAATATCGCCACGCGCATCACACACGGAAATGAGAATGCCGTTGGCGCCACCAAACTGCTTCTCGTGTTTGGTATACACCTTCATGTATTGGTGATTAAGCGGGATATTCTTATTGAACGACGCATCTAATTGCAGTTTAGTCGCCTGCCACGCCAAGGCCACGGTGGCGATAATAAAGGCCAAGATCACCCACATGCGATGGCGGAATAAACTGCGCTCTAATAATTCCACTAAAGTTTGCATGATTAGTTTAACTCCTTGGTTTGAATGCCCGCTTCCGTTGCTAGAATCAACTTACCAGCAAACTCCGCACCATCCATCACGGCTTTACCATCAGCGCGTTGACGCGCCTTGAGCTGGTTCTGTTGCATGTTTTCTAAGCGGTAAATCACAGCGGAGTTACCAAAAATATACACCCCACCCTTGTTGCTCTCGACGATGCTGTTCATGGTTGCTTGCTCTTGCGTACGCAGTGCTTGCCACTGGCCGCTATCGCCTTGTTTAAATGCATTACCGCGTAAACCGGCAACCAGTATTTCGCCTTCGACCTCAGCAATATCGAAAAAGGAGCCATGATATATCTCCTGTTCCCGTTGCCAGCTTTGACCCTGGCTGGTGCTGTGCGCTATCAGTCCCATTTCACCTGCAATGTAAAGCCCTTTGGAAGTCTCAGCAATGCGGTTAAAGTGCGGCAAGATGGAGCTAGTTTCTATCTCATAACCTTCTGGGTCGTTGACCTTCAAATCATTGAGGTAGTCCCTATCTTCGGGGTAAAGAAGGCTATCTAAAAAGCGTTTAGTCCAGTTTTGGCCACCATCTTTGGTCTCGAAGTACATTCCATAGGCACCGACAGCAACGCCGTTTTGCTTATCGAAAAAGTGAATATCCAAGCACGGTTTATCAAGATCAGGACGATACTGCAGTAACTGCCAGCTGGCGCCGCCATCGGTGGTGCCTAAGATGCTGGCATCGTGACCACATGCCCAGCCTTGTTGATTATCAATAAAGAACACCGCTGTCAGCAGGGTATCAATAGGAGTGGTGGCCTGCTGCCATTGCTCGCCATCATCGCTGTATACAATGGTGCCATGTTGGCCAACGGCGATAACGCGTGATTCTGTGGTGGTGATATCGGTAAATAACGTGCGCGTGGCACTGTCAGCCTGATAAGCCGGTTGTGGTGTCTCTTGTTGCGCGCTGACGCCAAGGGGCAAAAGCAACACCGCCCAAAGCAAGTACTTCATATCTAATTGAGCCTATAGAGGGTTAACGTGAGAGCCTCAGGCCTGCAGCAGCAGACCTGAGGAGTTCCGAGGAGATTAACGGCGCCCTTCGCGACGAAGTGCATTAGATGTAAACTCGTTGTCTTGGAACGACTCAGAGAAGTCGTACATTTTCTCTTGGTTATCTAAGCCAATAGCCAAGTAACGACGTGAGTTTAGGTCGTGATAAACATCCAACGTACTCCAGTGCGTTGGTACTTCGTAATAGTTCACACCGTGGGCCATGGCTACACGATACATTTGGTCGCGGTTATCGTATAAATCGGCGACCGAAATCTGCCAGCTGTCCTCATCGATGTAAAACACGCGTTTCTTGTAAATGTGGCGAGTGCCTTCTTTAAGCGTCGCTTCAACCACCCAGACGCGGTGTTTTTCGTAACGCACATGTTCTGGATTAACGTGACCAGGCTTAAGAATGTCATCGTACTCTAGCTCATCGCTATGCAATTTATAGCTGTTATACGGAATGTACATTTCTTTTTTACCTTTGAGTTCCCAGTTATAACGGTTCGGTGAGCCGTTGAACATGTCGAAGTCATCGGTAGTACGCAAGTTATCAGACGCTGTTCCCGGTGCATCGTATGCAACATTAGGGGCACGGCGAACACGGCGTTGACCGGTGTTATACGTCCATGCTTGGCGTGGCGTGAGGATTTGGTCCATGGTTTCGTGCACTAACAACGCGGTGCCTGCAAGGCGCGCTGGCTCGGTGACACGCTGTTTAAATTTAAACAGAATATTCGACTCTTGCAGCTGCTCCGGTGTGGCCTCTGGATCCGAGTACTTCACTAACAACTGCTCATCAAAACCAATCAGGTTGTACGAACCCGAGGCTGTTGGCATGGCTTGACCACCATAACGAGCAATCGATAAACCACGGTAGCGCAACAAGTGGTTCCACACCGCCTCTAAGCCGTTTTCCGGAATTGGAAATGGCACACCGATAGCGGTGTTTTTGATGCCGTTACCGCCTTCAATCAACTCCGCTTCAGTGGCGTACTTCTTCGTTGCATCGTAATAAAACTGCGGGAAAGATGCACTACGGCGAGTCGGATAGATATGCATTTTGAAGGTGTCAGGGTACGCCTCAAATAAGGCTATCTGACCCGGACTCAAGAATTCCTTGTGCTGTTCCAAGTTCGACTTATCAATGGTGACAAGGACCTGATCATCTGCATAAGGGTCAGGGTGATGCATCCCTTGCTCATAATTCTCTGGAGCTTTAGTAATACCACCATCCCAAGCAGGGATAGAGCCATCTTCATTACCTGCTTTAAGTGCACCAATAGGTGTCAAATCCGCGCCCAGGCGTTCAGCCTGCTCGGGTGTTATTTTTGCCTGTACTGCAGAAGTGGCAAAGATGCCACAAAAGGCTGCTGCAATGAGGGTAGGTTTAGTTAACATGCGTGTACCCTTTTAAATTGAATATTTAATATTAAACGACACAAAGTCTCGGTCTGAGAAGTTATTCGTCGCACCACCGCCCCAGAAAGAGCTATAGCCTACGTCGAAAGACCAAGTATTTTGATAATTAAAGTTCAGGTTAATCCCCAACGATTTTCTATCTTCAATAAACAAGTACATTGGGTCAGGTGTAATGCCATTGACGTCGTGGGAGAATACGAACTTAGGTGAAAAGTTTACGCCTGAGAAGAGATTGAAGTAATCCCCCTTGGCAATAAGACGATATCCCCACGCCGAAGCCGTTGGGAATGGATTTGTTTCTGGGCCATTGGATAACGCCATTTGCAACGCAGTGTAGTCAGCCGCAGGTCCTTGAATGACGCCACTGCGTCCAGTCCCCGCCACATTCAAACGCAGCTCATCGTACTCTGGCATGTTATTAACACGCACCCCGCCGACTTCACCAACAACGGCCCAGCTGTCAGCACCGAGATAAGGGCCAAACAGGTGTGTGGCGGTGAATTGTAGCTGTGCCGTGTTGCGCAAGATATAACCCTGTGCCGTTTCACCTGGGCCTACAACCGACGTCGCATCGCCTGGGCTCAACTGTGAAATACCCGCAAATTCTGGACGTAACCCGGCAACAGCTAGTTGCTCTGGCATACCGGCATAAAGAAGCTCGACGTCATCCACTTGCAGTGGTTCATCCTGACGAAACGCAAATTCGCCTGAGAATGCGGTCTCGCCTAACGCCGTGTTAAAGCTCAAGCCATACAGTTTAATGTCCTCTGGATAGGCTAATACCGCTTTGGTAAACGCTTGCAGATCGGTGACGTTGTCTTCTGTGATTTCCGTCGTCGCCAACATCGCTAGATCATCGCCAATGGCAGTAAAGTCCGATACTTGTCCAGAGATAACTGGGCGGCGGCTATGATAATTAATGTAGTAAAGCGCTACTTCAGTATCATTAAAGTCAGGCATAAACATACCTAGGCGCAAACCATACTGGCCGCCATCATCGGGCTCAGTCTTACCTTTGTGACCTTTGCCTTTAAGTGCCACCTTAGTGGGGTATGCCAAGTACATATTAGCCAGTAACTGTTGCCCCGCTGCTGAATTAGGGTCAATACCCTGCGCCGCTGCGGCCATCTGCCAATCACTGCCAAGGTTGTTGAGGCTCTCGGTTAAAAAGGCAAGGTCAATATCTGGGTTGGAGGTGAAACCTAACTGTACGTTTTGGTTAAAACCGTTTTCCGAGGCAAAGTCGTTGGTCGAGAAATAACTTCCCGATGCTGGTAGACGAGTTTCATGCCACTCGTACTGATAGAAACCTTCCAGATAGATGTTATCGGTAATACCTAGTGAGGCCCATAACATGCCGACGGGAATAAAGGCTTCTTTTACTTCAGCACCCGGTGCCTTCAGACGGTCGATATCTACAGGGTTAACATTGATACCATGTGATATCAGGGTACTTTCACCCCAGTTTACAACTTGTTGACCTAAACGCACAGAGAGCGGGTTGCGACCTTCATTGAAATCAAAATCGGCCCAAATGAAGGCATCAAGCAAACGAAAATCAGCACAGACTTGCTCTTTGGTTTCGTCATAGTCACAGGGATCAACCTGCTCCCCTGAGGTAGGGTTGGTGTAAGCAAAGTCACCATCCATCAAAGCGAAATCATAAAAATACATGAAGCGCGAGAAGAAACCGTACATGTCGCCATTGATGGCTAACTCATGTGTGCCCTTTAGCTGCTGTGAAAAGGTATCGCCACTATCAAAGTTTAAGTTACCCGCATCACCATTATTAGAGTAAGCGCCAGGTTGGGCCCACACATCTGCAGATGAATAGATTGGATTCAAAGCGGCGTTATAACCGGTCCAGTCAAAGCGTGGATGGTTACTTTTACCTATGTTGGCGTCGAAGTTTCTATCTTCCGTACGAATGCTTTGTCCGTATGAAAATGTCGAGTCGAAGTTAACATCGAAGTCCCCGACTGTAAAACTGGCACTGTGTGCGGCGCTACTCATGCCGAGCATCGCTCCCCCTACACAGAGCGCTAAACGATGCTTAGCAAATAGTGGCTGTCTTATCATTGTTGCTTCCCCCCTTTGCGCGGGTAATTAAGATCAAGTTATTGTTTTTAGTGTAGTCTTATACATTAGAAAGGATACGCGAAATTTACAAACAATCTAGATTAATGGCCCGTAATAAGCGTTAATTTTCCTTTATCTGCGCTAATGGTATGACATCCTACCACTATTTTTATACATGACAATAACGTTAACGACAAATGCAATTTACAACTGTTTAAAAATAGCGCAAATAAGCAGGTTGAATTAGTGAACGCGCTCTAAGCGAATAAACTTATTATTCGCATCCAATAACAAGCGAAAACGCCCACGGATGCCGATTTGTGACATATAGGGAAGCAGTTTGTTAGCCGGGAAACGAATTTTTCGCCCGGCGTCATCAATGACTTGTACAGCAGAAATCCGGCCTTTGTAATAGGCCAGACACTGGCTGTAACTCATAGATAGCGTGAAATAAAATTCTTTAATCTCATTCACTGAGGGCTTTATCTACCTTTTCAAATAAATCTTTGCTGAGTTTTGGTAATACCTTTAAACGCTCTAGTTGCTCTTTCATCAACTGCTGACGCGTACTATCAAAACGTCGCCATGCCAACAACGGCGTGATCAGGCGCGAAGCATTCTGTGGATTGATATCATTGAGCTTCACTAAGGCATCACCCAATAGCGCGTAGCCCTGCCCATCTTTGGCATGAAATTGCGTTGGGTTACTCATCGCAAAGGCACCAATAAGAGCACGTACTCGATTGGGGTTACGCCAACTAAAGTGAGGGTGTTGGTATAAACGAGTCAGATTGGCGAAGCTGTCCGAGCCTTTGCGCAGGGCCTGAAGGTTAAACCATTTATCCATCACAAGAGTATCATGCTGCCAACGCGCCGCGAACTCGTCTAACATAGCACTACTGCGGGGGTGTTGAGCAAGGATCAACGCTTTTATCGCCGCCAAAGATAAAGTCATTGAGCCCTGATGTGCCTGGGTCTCAATAAATTCAAGCTGCGTATCTACGCGCGCTAAATACCCCATACAGGTTGCGAGTAACGCTCGCTTGGCAACGCTTTGCTGCGATTGCTGCTTATCGTCGCTGAGTTGGGTCACTACTTCGCTCAGCGGCACTTGCAAGTGCTCGGCAATTTGTTGCGCAAATGCCTCAGTCACCGCTGTGATGGCATCAACAGGGACTTGCTCAAAATGAGCACTCAAGGTATCAAAGCTAGGTAGCTGTAATAGCTCTGCGACTAAGACCAGATCATGTTCTTGACCGGCTAATGCAGCATTAAGTAAGTCACTCAATGTGGCTAACACTGCTTCATCAAGCTGGGCTTTTTCGCCCCGTCCAAGCTCGTCTAGAATACACCCGCTTAATGCACTTTGCTGCGCATCCCAGCGGGAGAAGTCGCTGCTAGCATGGCGCACTATATGCAATTGATCGTTAAGGCTCTGCTCAAACTGAACTTTAACCGGCGCGGAGAAATCCTCAAACAGCACCGCGACAGGTCGCTCGGTGATGTTATCAAACACGAACTGCTGTTCACTTTGGTGTAACTGCAATACGTTATCAGCGACGCCATGTGCACTTAAGCTCAATGCCTTACCTTGGCTATCAAGCAGTTCAATCGCCACAGGGATGAGCAAATTATCTTTGCTTGATTGATCTGCTGTCGGGCTATGATGCTGACTCAGGGTGAGTACATATTGCTGCTGTTGCGCGTCGAACTGTTCCTGAACATGCACTTGTGGGGTACCCGATTGGCTGTACCAGCGTTTAAACTGAGAGGCATCAAAGCCATTCGCATCACTCATAGCGCTAATGAAATCATCACAAGTCACCGCTTGGCCGTCATGACGCTCAATGTAGCACTGCATGCCTTTTTGGAAGCCTTGCTCACCCAGCAATGTATGCAGCATACGGATCACTTCGGCGCCCTTATCATACACCGTCACGGTATAAAAATTATTCATTTCTAATACCTTCTCAGGGCGAATAGGATGAGCCATTGGCCCCGCATCTTCAGCGAACTGATGTGTGCGCATCACCTTCACCGCATCAATTCGGTTGAGGGCCCGTGAGCCTAGATCGCTGCTGAACTCCTGATCTCGAAACACCGTCAACCCCTCTTTCAATGAGAGCTGAAACCAATCCCGACAAGTCACACGGTTACCCGTCCAATTATGGAAGTATTCGTGACCGACAATAGACTCAATCAAATGGAAATCGCGATCCGTTGAGGTTTCTGCATTGGCGAGCACACATTTCGAGTTAAAGACATTTAAGCCTTTGTTTTCCATCGCTCCCATATTGAAAAAGTCGACCGCCACTATCATGTACACATCGAGGTCGTATTCAAGATTAAAGCGCTGTTCATCCCATTGCATTGCCCGCTTGAGCGACGCCATCGCATGCGGGGCTTTACTTATATTCCCCTTATCTACATAGAGCTCTAATGCCACTTCACGACCAGAGACGGTTGTGTAGCTATCGCGTAATACGTCGAAGTCCCCGGCTACCAAGGCAAATAAGTAGCTTGGCTTTTTAAAGGGGTCGTGCCAAGTTGCAAAGTGGCGACCATCGGCTAAGTCACCGCTGGCAATCTTGTTGCCATTTGACAGTAGGTAGGGGAACTGGGCTTTATCCGCTTTGATGGTGACCTCATACTCGGCCATAACATCGGGTCTATCAAGGAAGTAGGTGATTTTACGAAATCCCTCAGCTTCACACTGGGTGCAATAAGCACCGTCTGATAAATACAGACCTTCTAATGAGCTATTAGTTTGTGGCGAACAGGCCGTTGTTATCTCTAGTACAAAGTGTTGTGGCACATCGCGCAGCAGTAATTGCTCATCGTTAATGTCGTAATTGGTGAATATATGACCATCAACTTTAACCTCTTTAAGAGATAAATCTATACCATCTAACACTAAGTCATTTGCCGGGTTTGCCTCATTGCGACGCACCTCGGAGCGGGCATACACTGTGGTTTGCGTCGGTTGTAAATCAACGTCCAAGGTGAGGTTATCAATAAAAAAGTGAGGGGGTTGGTAGTCTTTTAAATACTTCGCATTGCCATGCTGGGAGGTCATATAGGACAGTCCTCTGTTGCTCATAGTGGGCATCAGGTGATGCCCACATTATAGGTTATTCGCTACGTTGCGCTTGTGTTTCAGGCTGTAAGTGTTTTGGCTCTAGCTTTAAAATCTTAATACCGAAATAAGCATAGATCACTGCTAACACTGGATTAATCAAATTAAAGAAGGCGTATAGAGCGTAATCAAATGGGTTAATTAGCAGTACACTTTGCATGTAGGCACCACAGGTATTCCAAGGGATAAGTGGGCTGGTTATAGTGCCGCCATCTTCTAACGTACGTGACAAATTCACTGGGCGTAAACCCCGTTTTTTGTATTCTTCTTTAAACATTCGACCCGGCACGACAATAGCAATGTACTGATCAGCAGCAACTAAATTGGTACCGATACATGTGGCGATAGTGGATGCGATAAGCGAACCTGTGGATTTAGCTATTTTTAAGATGCTGCGCACAAACACATCTAGCAGGCCGGTCTTTTCCATGATAGCGCCGAACATCAACGCCATCATAATGAGCCAAGTGGTAGTCAACATCCCCGACATGCCGCCGCCGGAGAGCAAGCTATCCATTTTTGCATTGCCAGTTTGAATAGCAAAACCATCAAAAAAGGTTGCCCAAACTAGCTTAAAATAGCCAACTAATTGGCCTTGGGAGACATCCACTTGGCTGGCTAATAATTCGCCTTGGAACAGCAGCGCCCACACCGCGCCTAATACTGCCCCAATAGAAATTGCCGGGAATGCCGGCATTTTGCGAATAGCCAGTGCCAACAACACCACTAAAGGCACCAAGTTGACGATGCTAATGTTAAAGTTGTCCTGCAACAGCCCAACCATGTTATCTATGCCTGCGGTATCACTGCTCACATCGGCATTAAAGCCCATAAAGATGAAAATGATCACGGCTATCACAAAACTCGGGACCGTGGTCCAGAGCATGTGATGGATATGAGTGAATAAGTCGGCCCCTGCCACTGCTGGCGCAAGGTTAGTGGTCTCCGATAGTGGGCTGAGCTTGTCACCAAAGTAAGCACCGGATATAACCGCACCGGCGGTGACCACAGGATCTAAGTCTAACCCATTGGCTACCCCGAGTAAGGCCACACCTATGGTGGCTGCGGTAGTCCAAGAACTGCCGATACTCATCGCCACAATTCCGCATATAACGCAGCTTGCGGCATAAAACCAATGCGGGTTAATAATTTGTAGACCGTAATAAATGAGCGTCGGCACGGTGCCCGATAGCAGCCAAGTGCCAATCAAGGCACCGACCATCAACAGTATTAATATAGCGCCCAAGGAGATGGTGATGCCTTTAATCATCGCTTCTTCTAGGGTTTTCCAGGTATAGCCGTTTTTTAAACCGATCAATGCTGCGGTGAACGTCGCAAACAGTAAGGCTATTTGATTGGGGCCTGACGACGAGCTGTCACCATAGAGATACACCGCTGCGCCGAGCAAACAAATAAGCACGACGATGGGGATCAATGCATCAAGAAACTTGGCTTCTTTGGTGGTTGTCACAATGATTCTCCTGCCCTCGCCTTAAGCACGACACACGAGGGTTATTGTTATTATCAGCGCAAAGAGTACCAGAGGAAAACATTTTTAACACCGTCTAAACGACAAAAAGGGCGCTCAAAGCGCCCTTTTTCGTGGTTTTTGGTTACTTATTGTTCTTCGCCAAGCGCCCTTGTTTAATATAATCTTGGGTGATCAACGCCGCCTCTTCCAAGAATGGGTCGAATTCATCTAATACCTCAGGGGCATCATCAACGTCTTCCACTTTTTCCAAACCTAGACGCGCAAGCCGCTCGTTGGTGCGCTTCAAAGCAAGCTCTTTGCGCTCATCACGTTGGTCAAGACGCTCTTTCTCATTCAAAGAGATGAATTTACGATCTTTCTCTTCTTTGTACTTTTTGATGTCTTGCATCACATAATTGAACTCAGGCTCACTGGCAACACGCTTATCGTGCTCCTTCGCCAAATAATTGATGGTGCCATCAAGGGTATCGACCATCGCGTAATTAGCACGGACAATGCTATCCCATGGCAACGCGTTGTCTTCTTGGCTCTCTCCCCACTCTGCGGGGTCTATCGGAGAAGGCAACTCAATATCAGGGACCACGCCTTTGTGCTGGGTACTGCCACCATCAATACGGTAGAACTTAGCGATGGTGTACTGCACGCTACCTAGTGGGTTGTCGTACAAGTCGTAGTTGCGTCCCAAGCCTCGGTGTTGCTGCACCGTGCCCTTACCAAAGGTTTGCTCGCCAATGATCACCGCACGACCGTAATCTTGCATAGCCGCCGCGAAAATTTCCGATGCCGATGCGCTGTAACGGTCCACTAATACAGTCAATGGACCATCATAATAGGTCACACCATCTCGGTCTTTTTGCTGCTCAATTCGCCCGTTAAGAGTATGAATTTGCACCACCGGCCCTTGATCGATAAACAAGCCTGTCAGCTTGGTGGCTTCGTACAAGGAGCCGCCACCATTTTGGCGTAAATCAATAACTACGCCATCTACTTTTTGCTCTTTTAACTTGACCAGCTCGCCTTTAACATCCTCAGAGAGGTTGTTATAGAAGCCTGGGATTTCAATCACGCCAATTTTGCTGGTCAGCTCAGAATAGCTGGCTTCGAACACACTCGATTTCGCTGCACGATCTTCAAGACGCACTTTATCACGCGTGATCTCTACGACTTTGGGCATGCCGTGGTCGTCTTTACCCTCTAGGTACTGCAACCGAACCACAGTGCCTTTAGGGCCTTTAATTAGATCAACGACATCATCTAAACGCCAACCGATCACATCAACAAAATCGTCTTCCCCTTGAGCAACACCGACGATGCGGTCTTCGGGGCTGATTTCACCGGTTTTATCCGCTGGGCCGCCGGGCACTAGGGAGCGAATAACGGTGTAGTCTTCATCGTAACTGAGGACCGCGCCAATGCCTTCGAGTTCAAGATCCATGTCCATCTTGAACTGCTCAGCACGTCGTGGTGATAAATAGGAAGTATGAGCTTCAATAGAACGCGCGAACGCGTTCATAATAATTTGGAAAGCGTCTTCGCTTTTTGTTTGCACTAAGCGTTTTAAGGTGTAGGTATAGCGTTTTTCCAATACCTCTTTGATGCCTTCCCAGTCTTTGCCGGTCAGCTTCAAACGCAGCGCATCGTATTTGACCTTTTGTCGCCATAACTCATTGAGTTCTTCCTGCGTTTTCGCATAGGGCGCCTGTTCACGGTCAAAGTAATATTTGTCGTCCTTAGTGAAGTCAAATTCATTCTCAAGTAAAGACAATGAATAGTCGTAGCGCTCGAAACGACGCTTCATACTAAGGTTAAATAAGTCATAGGCAAAATCGAGTTTGCCGGATTTCAACGCATTATCAAACTTATCACGATATTGCTCGTACTTAGCAATGTCCTGCTCTAGGAAGATAGTGCGATTGAAATCCAACGATTCAATGTAACGGTCGTACATTTGCTCCGACAGTTCATCATTGAATCGTATTGGCTTGTAGTGTGCACGTGTGAAGAGATTCGTCACTCGTTTACTTGCTGTACTGTGTTGCGACTCCTGCTGTAGGGTCGGCAAATCAGCCATGGTGACCTTGTCCAGTGAGGCTAAGGCCGGTGCTGCTACAAGGGCAGCGACCAGTGGGATGAGTGAAAACGACTTACTCATGCACAACTCCTTCTTTTTATACTAGGTATAAGCTATCTGCTTTAGTTTTTACCTGCATGCCGGTGACTAATTCAACGTGGATATCATCTTTGTTGACTTCAGTGATAGTACCGTTGACTAGCGCCTGACCTAGTTTAACTTTAACTTTGGTATTAGCCTTGACCTTGTCGCTTGGCAAAGGTTCAACTTTGTTACTACGACGCGGTGCAGGTTCTGCATTCTTTTTGACTTTAGCGCCTTTAGGGTGAGGCTTACCAGGTCCACTTGGACGTTTTTTGTAACCCTTTGTATCACCGTCTTTAGCACCACGAGCAGGCTTTTTACGTTTAGCCATTTTTGCGCGGCTTTGCTCAAGCGCAGTTTTTGCATGCTCAACGTGCTCTTGCTCTACTTTTTCTGCTTGGTTGCCATCTAAATCAACGCGGTATTCGTTGTTAACAACCGCTTCAAGGTAGCGCCAGTGTGAAGTGTACTTTCTCAACGCTTGACGAACTTGCGTTTTGCTGACCTTTTCACTGCCTTCAATACGCTCAGCAATGTCTTTAAAAATACCGACTTTAAGTGGCTTAATGCCTTCTTTTTGTTTAAAACAATTGGGAAATTCCTGGTACAGGAATTCCAATACTTCGTTTATGTCTTTTAGCTTGTTTGTGGTTTCCATTTCTAAACCTTAAATTTACATCTGCTCGTCTTGCGCCGAGTCGACATAGTGTTCAACCCAGTCCATTAATTCTTCGTGTTCAGCATCGAGAAGCGCGGTGTCTCCGCGTAATTGCTCCCAAATACCATTAATTATTTCATCTATGCGTTCGCAGCTTAGATCATCATCCAAGCGTTCCCATGCATGGTGGATTAGTTCGTTGTAACGCTCAGTAACGAACTCCTCTTCCCCTTCCCAGTCGCCAATATCGGACTGTGCGAAAAGGTAGTCATGTACACTAAGTAAGTCTTTCATTACAGGTATTTTTCGATGCTGTGAACTAGCTTCTCAAGGCCCTGCTTATCTTGCTCATCGAACCGTCCCACTGTCGGGCTGTCGATGTCAAGAACGGCAATGGCATTTCCTTGCTTTTTCACCACCACCACAACTTCAGAGTTTGACGCCGCATCGCAGGCGATATGCCCGGGGAATTGATGAACGTCAGTTACCAGTTGAGTGGTGTCTTCAGCAACAGCAGTACCACACACACCTTTTCCAACTTCAATGCGTACACACGCTGGTTTTCCTTGGAACGGCCCTAACACCATTTGTTGTGGCGACTCCAAAATGTAAAACCCTGCCCAGTTTATATCCTCTAAAGACATAAATAACAGCGCACTAATGTTCGCCATATTAGCAATTTGATTGGTTTCATCACTGACCAGCGCGAGTGCTTGCTGTGTCAGGGATTCATAAAAGGCTTCTTTACTCATTCACACTACTACTTCACATAGAATACGCAGTGTTTAAGGTACTCTTTGTGGCGCGCAAATGAAACCTTTTATCATGAAAAAAGTGATGCAGTCGCTTGAAAAAACGCTGATTGATTATTTTTACGCCATGAAGATAGGTAAGATTAAGCTTCGCGGGCGCTGCCCCGGCGCAGGGCAAACAAGAACAGTCCACTTCCAAGTGCCGCCATCAGTGCGTTGACAATGAGTAAAAACCCCGCCTGCGCGCCAAAAGCATAACTGAACAACGCCCCTCCTAGTAGACCTAATGTGAGTACGCCGCCGTAATGCACTTTATTGTACTTATACATCAGCAAATAGCCGGGGACGACAAACACAGCCATCGCCAGTCCCAAGATATGGGCGTTAGCAATAGCAGATAGTAATACGGCAAAAAATAGCTGCGCACCGTTTTGCTGTGCCCCTAAGGCGTAATAAATGCCTAACACCACACCAATCAATACCGGTGCTAATAAGGAATATAAAACTGCTTTTGCGAGGGTGTGTTTCATAATGCTGACTGCTGAACATGATTTATGAAAGCATTGCAGATCTGCAAAATCCTGCCAATAGCGACGTTAGTCGTAGAAAGCAAAAAGGCCTCAGCATATGCTGAGGCCTTTAATAGTGGCGGAGAGATAGGGATTCGAACCCTAGATGGGCTATTAACCCATGCCGGTTTTCAAGACCGGTGCATTCAACCGCTCTGCCATCTCTCCTGAAGCGGTACTTAGATAACTGCGTCACCTAAATAAAAATTAAGTGGCGGAGAGATAGGGATTCGAACCCTAGATGGGCTATTAACCCATGCCGGTTTTCAAGACCGGTGCATTCAACCGCTCTGCCATCTCTCCGCAGCGGCGTGCATATTAGTGAAATGCCTGACGTTTGTGAAGTGTTATTTTAAAATAATGTTCTAAATGGCTATTTTTTATCACAATCGCACAGCAATCGAACAATTTGCGAATTTTGCAGTCTATTGAAAGGTAAAGGTTTGCCCATATATAGAAGACTTGGTAATCTTTAACTCAGGTGCCCTCGGGTACTTCGAGGATCGATTTCAATTTAAGGAGTTTCACAATGGCGTTTAATAACTCGTACAGCTCGGCTAAGCCGGTGATGTCGACCATTGAGACAAATAAGGTTTTAAAAAACACTTACTTTTTACTCGCGATGACGTTGGCATTTAGTGCTGTGACAGCGGGTATTTCAATGGCGCTTAACCCACCGTTCTTTACCGGTATCGTTTGTTCACTGATTGCCCTCGGCATGTTGTTCATTATCAACAAAAAAGCAGACTCTTCAGCGGGTGTGCTACTGACCTTTGCCTTTACCGGTATTCTTGGTTTCGGCCTCGGTCCGATGTTGAACCACTATGCTGCGATGGCAAACGGCCCAATGTTGATCATGCAAGCACTTGGCTCAACGGCGCTGATCTTCTTTGGTCTTTCTGCTTATGCACTCACGACTAAGAAAGACTTCTCCTTTATGGGCGGTTTTTTGATGGTTGGCTTGGTTGTTGTGATTATCACCAGCATCGTTAATATCTTTATCGGTAGCTCGATGGTGTTCATGGTCACTAATGCAGCCGTTGTGCTTATCATGTCAGGCCTCATCCTGTTTGATACCAGCCGCATCATTAACGGTGGTGAAACTAACTACGTGCGTGCAACTGTGGCGTTGTACCTAAACGTATATAACTTATTCACTTCGTTACTGCACCTACTTGGCGCAGCTGATGACTAATTAGCAATATTTGCTAAAATGAGCCCCATTCATTGGGGCTTTTTTGTGGATGTAATTTGGCCAGCTTCGTATTATCACTGCATAGCGCACCGAGTGATGCCATCACTTTGGTGGCGCTCAAACGCTTTGTTGACAATGCCCTCTCGCTTGGGCACCAAATAAAAACGATTTTTCTCTATCAAGATGGGGTTTATCATGCGCTGGATCAGTTCGATGTCAGTAGCGATGAATTCGATGTCGCAGCGCTGTGGCAGCAGCTCTTTGATAGCGGAATTGAATTGAGCCTGTGTATCACCGCAGCTAACAAGCGTGGCATTGACACCGAGCAGGTTAAACTATTTACCGTCTCGGGACTTGCAGAGTTTGCCATGCTCGCCACTGACGCCGACAGGTGGGTACAATTCAAATGAATAACATCTTAGTCATCTCTAAACACGGGCCCTATCATCAGCAAAGTCTGCGCGAGTCCTTAGATATGGTCCTTATTTTCGCCGCTATTGATCAGCAGGTTACCTGGTTACTAGAAGGTGCAGCGGTACTCTCACTAGTGAAAAATCAACGCCCCAGTGCGCAGCAACAAAAAGACTTCACTAAAGCCATCGGCATGTTGGAAATCTATGATATTGAATCTGTCTATGTGTGCGCCGATGCGCTGAACGAGCATAGCTTGAGCACAGATGACTTGGCGATAGAGGTGCAAATCGCCTATGACAATGACAAGCGTGCATTAATCAAGCACGTGGATAAGGTAGTGACTTTATGAGCAAGGGTACATTATTCATCGTGCGTAGTGCACTTAGCGAGCACCCTACTCTGAGCAGCATCATTAGCAAGGAAGACGGCGTGTTACTACGCGCTGAGGCCTGTTACAATGCATCGGCTTTTGTAGGGCTGGGTGTGGCCACTTATGCCCTTGAGCAAGATGTGAATGCCTGTGGCGGGCACCATCGCACAACAGGTGTCACCGTGATTAACGATGCGCAGTGGGTCGAATTGACCTTACAATACCAACGAACAATCAGTGAGTAAATCAGTGAGCAACATGATTGAATTCAACGGCCAAGAAATAGCAACAGACAAACAAGGCTATCTGCTCGATAGTAGCCAGTGGCAGAAAGAGTTAGCTCCAGTTATCGCCGCGCAAGAGAACATTGAACTCACAGAGGCGCATTGGGAAGTGGTGATGTTTGTCCGTGACTTTTATCAGGAATTTGATACCAGCCCAGCGATTCGTATGCTGGTAAAGGCCATGGCAAAGAAATTGGGAGAGGACAAGGGTAATAGCAAATACTTGTATAAGCTCTTTCCCAAGGGGGCGGCAAAACAAGCGACTAAAATAGCCGGTTTACCCAAACCGGCTCGGTGTATTTAACCTTACCACCAACAAGCTATGCTGAGCTTGTCAGGGTCATCTGGCAGGCTCATAAACTTTTCTTTTGAGCCAACATACCACCTTTTAAAGTTTCTTCGCTTTGCGCCGAAAGGGGATAGTCCAAGCACCAAACTTATACCTTCCTGAATATCTTCGTTTCCGTAATCGGCCCCACCCTTAAGCTCCTTCTTAATTCGGGGAACCACCACACGATAGGTTTTCTCTGCTTCTTCTTTAGCAAATATCTGCTCCACACCCATTGTTATTAAGGTGGTTAAGGGCGATGCAGTTCTCAAGTCCTTCAGGAAGGCAGCGAAGCGTCCCTTTTCGGTACTTTTAAGTTCCATTTTGAGTTCTCCATTATCACATAAAAAATTATTAGGTCAGTCAAGGTGAAAACGATGATATCTATCGTTATGTTTGCCTCCTGCTCCCAGTAAATAATAACGGGCGCAAAAATCAAACAAATACTAGAGGCAAGATAACTACAACCTATTAACTTCAGCTTGCTCCCAGTGAAGATTTTGCGTTCATAGCCTATACCGTATAAAGCAATGACCGCAAAAAATGTCGCTACTGTAGATGCAATATTAACAGCCATAGAAAAGTAAGACTGCTCCATTCCTTGGTAAGCTGAAAACGGTATTGCGGTAGCCAATGAATTTCCAATTATGAGTAACCAAAAAAATAGCTTCGCTAAAAATTTGAACCTCATAGAGTCCTCCTCTAGCTTAATCTAAGCCATTAAGGGCGCCACGCACACTGCGATACAGGGCTCCCATGGTCGAGTCAAAGACCCACTTAATCATGTTATAAGTTAGCTCAAACGCTTTGCCCACAACCTTGCCCGCGAAAACCAGCATATGCCCTAATAAACCCAAGGTTTGCTCGGCAAAACGCGCAGATGCCTTCGCTACCTGTTCTAAGGTACGCGCGACCATATCGTAAAACGTCAACGAGCTGCTGATCGCTGCTTGCGTTACCACTGCCGTGTAATAGCCGGAGTCTTTCAACAAGGTGATCAATGCTGAGCTTATTTTATCCGCCCAATGGCTTGAGAATGAAGCCTGAGCTCTGTCTTCAAAACGAAGACGCACAGGCTGGCTCAAGAAATTATCTGAGCGCTGCTTTAAGGTGGACCAGTCACTGGCGCTAGCGGTATTTAAGTAACCCGGAGTGCCATCGAGCTTATGGGCCGACACGTTAAGGCCTTGGCCATCGTCGAGGCGGAATTCACTGCCATTAAACGGCGCGTGAATAAAAGGCCAAAGCGGCACTTTAGGAACCGGATCGGCACCATGAGTAGAGCGGTATATATTCTCTAGCTTCGTAGTGGTTGAGCGGGCAAAATCGGTCTTACCTACACGCGGTGCGCCAAAGGTATATAGTTTAGTTGGCAAAGAATACTCGGTATTCACCCAATCAGCGGTCAATTGTGCCAACGCCCCGCCTAAGCTGTGGCCAACACAATGCACAACACCTGTGTTGCCGGCTTTGCGGTTACTATCAACAAACTGAGCAAACGCCTGCTTCATGGAGTTGAAGGTTTTATTAAATCCGGCGTGTACCATTTTATTACTGCTGCTGGCGCTAAGACCACAGTTTAAGTCTGTCAGTCCATCACGTAATGAGGCAGTACCACGAATCGCAATAACGCTATCGCCGGCAAACTCGTTGATGCCTTTACCAACAAAAGCAAAGCCCGTGCTTAAGCCGAACAGATGAGAGAAAAAACCACCTGAGACACCGTCAACAACACTGTCACCGGTGACAAACTCAAACGAGTTACGTAGATTAGGGCCAACGATAGAGCGCACATCTAGCACCTTACTTGCACCTTTAGCACGGTACGCCATGGCGGCGAGTTCAGAGGCCTGACGCGGGGAAAGAGTGTTCATAATTACTTAATTCCTTGTATGAGTATTTTTTTGCGTCGCTAAACCGCAGCGATCAGTCTAAGTTGCAAACACCATAAATAGTTTGATATCTGCCCGGTACATCTTTAAATTCAAAGTCGTATATTTTTTCTTCACGCCCTATATCACAGTGCAAATCTTTAAGTTTGGCGGCAACAATGTCATTTCCTTCAACTTGACCAATCAACGTGCCCCAGAGCGTGTATTTCTTATCGTCAACAATGACATAAATTGCTTGCGCGATGCCTTCGTTATCGAACATATTGCCCGGCTTTGACGATTCAATATTCTTTTCTTCAAAGTGAAAACGGCCCTTCTCGTCAGTGGTCACACTGTCACTGTAAACGTCGCCATAACTAATATCGCGGTGAATGGTCATGTGCGCCAGCGCGTCGCCGTTGTGTTGCACTTGGCCATACACTTCGGGTGATAACTGTACGGTGTGTTTTTTAAAAATTCCGAACATAGCGAATACCTTTATAGAAAGTACTAACAGTGATATACCAACGAGTACAGTGACCGAGAGCTTAAGCTGTCGGTACCACGACCCAGATTCAACATTGGAATTGTCTATCAAAGCGAAGCTCCACATAGTGAAGCGCAACGAGGAAGGGGGACATACCTACACAGTATGGCGATTCTTCCCTGAGCGCGATTCATTCCTTGGCTAAATGCAAACTACGCAGATAACCTGTTTGAGTATGTTCACATATTGTAAACAACACTGTGAGCAAAACTCAATCACTATTTGGCATAAAAAAAGGCGCTCTTATAGCGCCTTTTAATACTTTTTCATACTAATGACTTATTTGCTGTAAGCCCTTGGCATCTCACTATCCGTGGTATAACGCTCACGTAATTTATCATGGCGCGACTGAGTTGAGACCTCAGTACCGTTTATCCACACTTTTTCAATGCGAGTACTGAACTCGAACGGATCAGCACTCCAAAGTACCAAATCAGCGGGTTTACCCGGCGCAATTTGCCCTACATCTAAATTAAATGCCGAGGCAACATTACTGGTGATCGCTGCCAGTGCCCCTTGCGCTGTCATGCCATATGACACGGCATTGCCCGCATCAAAGCGCAATTGATACAAATTGTGAGCGCTATCTCCAGCAATGGTCAGGATCACGGTGACGCCTGCTTGCTCCAATTTAGCAGCGTTCTCTAAATGAGCGTGCATCGAGTCAAAACTACCTGGCAGGTTATCCATGGCACTGATCACCACAGGTGTATCACTGTCAGCAAGCTGCTCGGTAATTAATACGGCATCTTGCGCCCCGGCAAAAACCATGTCGACATCAAAGCGTGCTTTTACTTTGAGCAGCTCTAACATATCCGATGCCCGCGACACATCGATCACTAGCGGGATCTCTTTGGCAAAGACTGCATCGAGGATTTCTACCTCTTTGCCTTTGGACTTATCGTCGTCCTCATCACGTTCACTGTGCTTTTCTAGCGTATCAATCAGTGTTTGCAACGACAGCGCACGTGAGCCTTCATGTTTAGCTCCAAGCTTTACATATAAGGCCACGCCTTGGCGGGTTACACTGTCAAATTCGCCTGATAACGACACCAATGACGCCAGGCCGGCAAAAATATCATCGCCACCGTAGGGTGCAATCACATTGCTGGTAATACCGCCTTTGCGTGCATAAGGGATTAAGCTTGAGCGCGGATTGAACGCTAAGCTTGGGTCGAAAGTCATTGTCGCTTTTTTATCACCGCCATCACGCGAGTCTGCAACGGCACTGACCTCCACAAGGCCTAAGCCGTTCAGCGAGCCAATAAAGCCCGGTGTGAGAATTTTATCCTCAGCATCAATAATGGTATCGGCGCTCACTTCACTGGGGTTCACAGCAACAATGTTACCGTTTTCTATTACCACTGTTGCGTCTTTTAATACGCCCTGCTGTGCTGCGGTATAGACCGTGGCATTGGTAATCGCCAGGCTTTCAGCGTAAGTTTGCGTGCTCATTACGAAGGCGGCGCTAATTGCTGTCAATTTAAATAAGTTCATCATACAACTCCTTAGCGTTGGCCTAACATAAAGTCACTTTGTGCTTGGTATTTTTCATCGTTACGGTCATACACTTTGGCACCGTCGATAAACACCTGCTCTGCTTTGGCATACACACTGAATGGGTTTTGATTCCAAAGTACCACATCGGCTTGCTTGCCTGCGCTTAAGGTACCCGTTTTATCTGCTACGCCCAGTGATTTTGCAGCATTTGAGGTGATCCATTTAATAGCATGCGCTTCATCAATGTCGAAGCCATTATCATTGGCGCGATACATTACTTTCGCCGCTTCTTGGTTTAGGCGCTGAATTGTGGTGTCAGAGTCTGAATGCACAATAGCGCAGGAATTTTTAACCGCATCTACGATGGCAACATTCTCTTGTACCATGTCATAGGCTTCCATTTTGAATCCCCACCAATCTGGCCACAGTGCGGCACAGTTGCCATTCTCAGCGAGTAAATCCGCGATTTTGTAAGCCTCGATACCATGGTGGAACGTGCCTGAGTGGTAGCCAAACTCTTTACCTAAATCAATCATCATCGCCATTTCTTCAGCTTTATAGCAATGATTGTGAATGAGGATGTCACCGTCCAATACCGCACTGAGCGTATCTAACGTAATATCACGCTCAGGCGCTTCTACGTTCTTACCCGCATCGTAGTCCGCTTCATACTTCTCCCAAGCACGCTTGTACTCAGTTGCGTCAATCCACGCCTTTCGGTAACCCGCCATGTTGCCCATTCGCGTTGATGGCAACACACCTTTACTGCCATAAACGCGCTTAGGGTTCTCACCACAAGCCATTTTTAAGCCATAGGGTGCCTCAGGAAACTTCATTCCCTGCATAGTGTGTGACGGTACATTTTTTAGCGTCACGCTGCGCCCACCGAATAAGTTCGCTGAGCCGGGCAAAATCTGCAAAGTGGTGATCCCGCCTTCACGGGCACGATTAAATCCAGGGTCTTGCGGCCACACTGAATGCTCTACCCACACGGCTGCGGTGTTAGGGCTGGTCATTTCATTACCATCTTGGTGTGATTCTACCGCTGGACTTGGATAAGCACCCAGGTGGGAGTGGACATCAATGATACCAGGTGTCACCCATTTGCCTTCTGCGTTGATGGTGACATCGGCTTGCACGTCCAGGTCTTTGCCTACCTGCTTAATTTGCCCATCAACCATGTACACATCACCGGCATCGATGCGCTGACCATCACCCGTTAATACTGTCGCATTGGTGATCAACGTCGATTGACGTGGCATAGGCTGATAAGTACTTGGATAGGGGTTCTTTTCGATAGATATTTTTTCGCCTTGCGGACCGTCTTGCTGGCAACCGGCTACTGCCAACGCCACTGCAACAGCGCTTAGGCTTGCTGTGTATTTACGCATTGTTTTCATCACTCCGTTTTTTGCGTAACTTTAACCAATCATTGCGCAAAATGCGAAAATTTAAGGTTAATGAACAGTAAACTGAGATAAAAAAGAGAGGGTTATGGGTACATACCTAGCAAAAATGATTAAATAAAAAACAACAGTGCCAACACCTTGAAGTGGGTTATCCTGACACCCGCAGTTACATCTGCCGTGACACAATCCCAGCGACTGATGGGGATGAGCCGTCAAACTCGAAAAAGCGTCACCCTTTTCAACAAAAAAAGCAAAAAAAAGTGTGTCCAAATAGGGTCGCCAATACCTTGAAAAATGGTGCGCTTTGCGCCCTTCGACACACTTGACACAGATGCTTACATTCGGAGACACCTTATTCATGCTATGAACAATTATGTGGCGCATACTTACATTGCACCCGACGAATGTACTAAGGAGAATACAATGAAACGCACCGCATTATTAACCAGCGCTTTGGCCCTTGGCCTACTTTCAACTACAGCCTCTGCAGATAGCTCAAAATTTGTAGCTGCCGATAACAGCGCTGGTACCGAGTTGTGTATGGCAATTACTAAAAACAGCCCTCTGAAACTGCGCCGCTCCATGAAAGAACATTACGTTAATACCTACACCATGGAAAACAAATTAGCGTGTAATGATTTAACTGTTCGCCAATTTGCCAGCCTCTATGGCTTCGATCGCAGCCTCAAAGTACTCAATATAGAGCGCCTAACTGAAACCTCTATTCGCGATTTAGCAGCCAAAAACGACACCGATTCTTTTATGGTGTACGGCTCAAAGTAATATCACCTTTGATTCCATCCCTGGAAGTAAAGCCCGCCAATGCGGGCTTTTTTTACAGCCAATAAGCAAGCGCACCGAACGCACCGCCAAAGACCCCTCCCCATACCACTAACCAGCCTAAGTGAGCGCGGATCATCGTTTGAATAATCTCTTTGACCATGGCTGGGGTTAACTCATCTAAGCGCTGGCTTACCAGTTGCTTAACCTGCGCCTGCAAATCGCTACCACCGCCTAGTTGCGCAATAATCTGCTCGCGTGTTTGTTCATCTTGTAGCATTTCTGCGATGGCCTCACGCATTTTATCAGCAAACGGCTCACGCATCGGCTCGAGCGCTGCTCGACCACCAAACATACCGAGCATGGACCCAAACTGTGACTGCTCTATCACCTGTACCAACTTATCAAAAGCCAGCGACATATCCAGATGGTTAATTAATGCGTCCATTTGCGGCGCTGGCATCTGCGCTGAGGCCTTTTTAAGGTTCTCAGGAGATAGAAACTGCTCTTCAATGAGCTCATGTATCCCTTGTTTAAACGCATTAAATTTAATCTGCACCACACCTGAGCCGTACAATAACGGCACTTTTTCGAACAGCATATGCACGGCAAGCCAATTGGTTAGTGCGCCTGATAACGCAAATAACCCCATGCTCAACAACAGTGGCTGCTCTAGGTGCCACCCGACTAATGTAACAATGAGGGCAATCAATGACGTTACACTGCTTTTATTCACGCGTTCACTCCTTCTAAAATCGCTGCACACTATTTTAACGTGGGATTAGACTTTGCGGAAAATTTTTGCATCAATCAACAACTTTGCCATACTCATATCACCGCACTCTAAATTTGCTAACTTGCCATGTGGAACGCCGTCGCCCAAGTAATTAGTGATACCTTAGCTACTCCTTTCGAAATCACGCAAAAACAGCAATTAAGTAATTCCTCGGCCGATATGCTATTTCGTATCAGCGATGGGCAACATACATTTTTTGTTAAAGTTGCCCCGCTCAGTGCGCTGGAGCGTCTTGAGTGCGAAGCGCAAAGCTTGTCGCTATTAACACAAGAGTCGTTGTTTTTGGTGCCGGACTGCTTAGCCACAGACACCACACTGGAGTTTGCTTTTAATATTATAGAGTGGCTCGATTTTAGTGACCCTACCCCTCCCAACTGGGCAAAAATGGGTGAATATCTGGCGATGATGCATCAAAAGCACGAACAGGCCATGTTTGGCAATGAACAAGACAATTTCATTGGCGTTACTGCGCAACCCAATCGATGGCACAAAAAATGGGATGTATTCTTTAGTGAAGAACGTATCGGCTGGCAAATGCAGTTACTGGCGGAAAAGGGGTTTCACTTTTGTGATATCGATACGTTAGTGGATTGTGTTAAAGCGCGCTTGCACAGCCACAACGTGCAACCGTCATTATTACATGGGGATCTCTGGCGCGGTAATGTCGGCTTTGTTAACTCCGTCCCATGTCTATACGACCCAGCCTGTTATTACGGTGATAGAGAAGCGGATATTGCCATGACACGGTTATTTGGCCCTTTCCCAGACGCCTTTTATACCGCGTATAACGCACACTACCCGCTGGCGCACGATCATCGCTCCCGCGAGGGAATATACAACCTCTATCACCTGCTCAATCATGCCAATATCTTTGCCGGTCATTATTTGACGCAGGCGCGTGACAGTATCGAAACCATAATTCATCAACAAAACAATGGCGATTAATAGCACAATTGCGCCTTTTCACTGCGTCAAATTAGTCGGAATTCGTAGCAAAAACGCACTATACTCAAAGTATGTCATCAGACTGTCATACGAGGCGGCTATGAAAGACTACAGCCTACAGCGCATTCGCTGTCCCCATTGCGGCAATCATATTTTTGTTGATGTCGATACATCTTCAGGGGATCAAGACTACTACGAGGATTGCTCAGCGTGCTGTAACCCTATTCACCTTAATATGCACATCGACTACGCCTTAAACAAAGTACAGTTAAGGGTCGACGCAGACGATGAGCAAATTTTTTAACCTGCGCATTGTTAGGGTTTGTGTTGTTGTAGGTAACGCTGCACCGTATTGACTATGGTGTAGGTCTGCTGGTCTACCTCAATATTGAAGACACTGCCAGTGACTGCCTCGCCAATATTGGTAATGCTTAGGGTTTCAGGAATAAGATGCAGCCAAAAGCCCTGTTCACTGAGCTCGCCCACGGTAAGGCTTGCGCCATTAACGCACACAAACCCTTTATATAAGACATAGTCGCGCCACTTCTCATCCAAGGATAAATGCAAGCGGCAGTTATCTTCACTGTCTATACGCTCAAGTACTTCACTGGTGGTGTGAATGTGCCCAGAGACAATATGCCCGCCTAACTCAGTGCCAAAGGTGACTGACCGCTCAAAATTAACTGCGTGGCCTGGTCGCAACTGGCCTAAGTTGGTGAGAGCCAAAGTTTCATCAATTACATCGAAATGCACTTGGCCGACAACATCACCGGCGGGGCTTTCTACTTTAACAACGGTAAGACAACAACCATTGATGGCAATGCTGGCCCCTAAGTCTAGGTGTTGTAAGTAATTTTTATTCACAGAAAGTACTAACCGCAGAACCGCGTCTTCGAGCTTTGCAGCAACGACATGAGCTTGGCACTGCACTATTCCGGTAAACATCGCTATTCCTTTTTTTCATATCACACACAGGATACACTTACCTTTTATCTTATCTGATGTTTTCTCTCTTATGAAGTTTTGTACTTGGGAGGCTGGGCGTTTGTTGCGTTTGGCCGCACCGGTGTTTTTTGCACAAGTTACGTTGGTATTAATGTCGGTCGTCGACACCATTATGGCTGGCCAAGTAAGTGCCGTTGACCTAGCCGCTCTTTCAATTGCGACCGGATTGTGGAACCCCATGGTACTGGCACTGTTAGGCGTCTTATTGGCACTCACTTCGTTAGTTGCTCATAGCTTTGGGGCAAATGACGAGCCGGCAATTCGTAACCATTTTCAGCAAGGCTGTTACTTAGCCGTGCTGCTCTGTTTAGCCGGCGTCGCGATTGCGCAATTGGCGCCCGTGCTCATTGCACAACTCGATACTCAAGCCAGCGTAAAAGTACTGGCTCAAGATTATATCGACTATATCCAATGGGGCCTGCCTGGGTTCTTTGTTTACTCGCTGTTTCGCAACGTGGCTGAGGGGAAGGCCTACACCGCGCCTGCATTTTATATTTCAATTATCGGTTTGCTGGTGAATATTCCCGCCAATTATATATTTATACACGGCCACTTCGGCGCACCTGCGCTCGGAGGTGCTGGCTGTGGTGTCGCAACGGCCCTCGTCTTTGCGGCCATGGGCAGTGCTCAGTTTATTTATAGTTTAATAAGTAAACGCATCGATGGACCGGGTTTGTTTCGTCATTTTGCCAAGCCTGACGGCAGAGCTATTTGGGCGATGTTTAAACTCGGCGTGCCGCTGTCATTAGCGACCTTTTTCGAGGTGACGTTATTTGCTTGTATTCCTTTATTTATTGCCTCGCTGGGGGCTATCGCCGTCGCCGGTCACCAGGTCGCCGCTTCGGTCACTACCTTGTTGTTTATGCTGCCAATGAGCCTATCGATGGCAGTGGCCATTCGCTTTGGCAACCTATACGGACAGCAGGACTTTGTTGCACTTAAACGCTGCATGAGTACAAGTTTTGTGTTGTCCATCGCCATCGCGGCATTGGTTGCCTTAGTCACTTATCTGCTGCGTTTTGATATCAGCGCCATATACAGTGATAACCCCGAGGTAATAGCACTTGCCGCAAGCATTATGGTGCTCGCTTGTTTTTATCAACTACCGGATGCACTGCAAGTGGTTAGCAGCGGTATGCTCAGAGGGATCAAGCATACCAGCCCAATTTCATACATTACCTTCATCTCTTACTGGCTGATCGGCTTTGCTCTAGGCTACGTACTAGGTCGTACTGATTACATCGTGCCAGCGATGGGACCGCAAGGGTTCTGGTTAGGGATCATTGTCGGCTTATCTTGCGCTGCGGTACTGCTTATTTGGACTCTCAGGAGGCGACTTGCTCAGGCTCCTTTTAATTTTTAGTTTGGTTGTGCTCGCTGGCTGCGCCGAGGGGCCCGAGCAGATCCACGAAGAATATCGTGCGCGGCTCGCTAAATTTTTACCTATTAATGAAGCACATACCCTAGCCGTTGAACGCTGGCCCGAGTTTAGCGCAGAGCCTCTGGACAGCGGCGTGCGCATGGGCATTTTGGAGCTTGGTCAACTGGGCCATTGTCAGCTTGCCACTGACATTGCCGGGCGTAACAATCAACTAGGTAAAGTTGCTACGGCCAGTGAACGCTTTAAGTATCACCTGCGTTTTTTACAACAAGTGGACGCCTGCCTAAATCACCCCGATAGCGAGACATTAAGTCCATCGCTTATCGCTGCTCTTGAGCAGGAAAAACAATTTAAAACACGCACTCTGAGTCAAGCTTTTAATAACTTGCTGGCCCAAGAAAAAGAGCTTAAATACCTCTTTACCTTTTCGCGCAACGCGCTCGATTTTGACGAACAAGCGGGTCGCGTAAATAGCCAAAGTGCGCTGACCCAACTTGCCAATATTGCCGATAACCTTGCCCAGCACAATGTTGAAGATATTGATACCGCGCAACTGACGCAAGCGCTTGAGCAGCTAAACCGCAGTGATTATATAGCCAAGTTACTGCGCGCAACGCGCGAGCAAATTGCCCTAAACAATGCCCTGAACGCCGAGCTTGAGCGCATCAAGTTACCTGGGGATATTTGCGCTGCCCATAAAAACAACCGTAATAGCATGATAGTGCATAATATCTTTAACAAGTTCTACATTGGCCAACTGCAAGGCTTTCAAAGCCACCTCGCCGGCAGGTTACAGCAATTACAGCCCATTTTTACCCGCATACTGCAATTTCAGCCAGACGATAGCCATATCAAGGCACAGTTGCTAGGCACTCATGGCGAGCCGAGCTTGCTTGCAGAGCTTAAAACATCGAGCCGCCGCCATGTAACCTGGTGGCAAGCGTTTTACAAACACTGCGATTTAACACCAGGTGAGTAAAATAACAGCAAACAAACAATAATTCCTTGAAAGTTGCTTGATTAGCTTCGTTTCTCGCTATATATTACACCGCGTTGTCAACGCCGTAACGTTTTGCCTTGATAACAAAAATCGTACGACCGTAGCTCAGTTGGTTAGAGCACTACCTTGACATGGTAGGGGTCGGTGGTTCGAATCCACTCGGTCGTACCAATTCTCAAAAAAGACATCTCGTATTCTGTACGACCGTAGCTCAGTTGGTTAGAGCACTACCTTGACATGGTAGGGGTCGGTGGTTCGAATCCACTCGGTCGTACCAATTTATTTTCCAGCCTTTGTTAATAAATTCAGAAAAATTTATTTCTGATCTTGTACATTCCAATGCCTATACAGAGTAACTCGAATAGAGCTTATTCCTTTAGGTGAATTTGCCAATAGCCAACGTCCAGCCATTGCTCAAATTTGTACCCCACTTTTTCAAAATGCGCGACCTTGTGCATGCCTAACGCCTGATGCAAAGCAATACTCGGGGGGTTAGGTAACGTAATGCCACCGATAGCGATATGCACACCCTGCGCGGTGAGTGTCTCGAGTAATGCGCTATAGAGCTGGCGCCCTATTCCTTGGCCCTGATGTTGATGCGCCACATACACGCTCGTCTCGACAGCAAAACGATAGGCGCTGCGCTCTTTCCATTTACTCGCATAGGCGTACCCTTTGAGTTCACCGTCTTGTACATATACCAGCCAGGGTAAGTTCACCGCTTTAATGCTTGCGATCCGCTGACTCATAAGCTGGGTATCGACAAGCGACTCTTCAAAAGTAAAGGTGGTGTGGCGAATATAATAGTTATATAGCTCGGCGATGGCCTTAGCATCTTCAGGCGTGGCGTGTCGTAACAAAAGTACCTCGAAAGAAGTAAAGGAGCCCGAAGGCTCCCATAAAAGTAGGCTTACAGCTTAAACTGATTCACTGTGGCATTTAAAGAGCTCGCTAAGGCGTTTAAGTCTCTCGCCTCATTCGCTAAGGTGTCGGCATGGTGTGCGGTATTATTAACCAGGTCGTTAATAGCACTCAAACTGGTGTTGATATCCTCAGCAACAATACTTTGCTCTTCAGTGCTGGTGGCTATTTGGTGACTCTGATCAAGCACATGCGCCACCGACTCCCCTATTTGCTCTAATGACTGCAACACGGCTTGGGTTTGTGTGACCGAGCCCTGAGCCCGCTCTTGGCCCTGCGCCATCATATTTGAGGCCTTATCAGCAATGCTTTGCAGTTTATCAATCATAGTGCGAATATCGTCGGTCGACTCTTGTGTGCGACTCGCAAGCGATCGCACCTCATCGGCAACCACGGCGAAACCGCGCCCTTGCTCGCCAGCTCGTGCGGCTTCAATTGCAGCATTCAGTGCCAGTAAGTTCGTCTGCTCGGCAATGCCGTTAATCACATCGATCACCGCGCCAATATTATTGGTTTCTTGCGCCAAGCCAGTAACCACTTGTGCGGCCTCGCCAATGTGTTCGGCTAGCTCATGCATCACCTGCTGCGACTGATTTGATTGCGAACGTCCTTGCTCACTAACCTGTTGCACCGATGCAGCGGCATCATTAGTTTGATTGGCGTTACGAGAAATTTCATTGACCGTGGTGGCCATCTCGGTCACCGCCGCGCTGACACTGTCGACTTGTTGCTTCTCTTTTTGGATTTCACTGTTGGTTTGTCCAGAGACTTGTTGCAACTGGCTAGCGGCGGCACTTAACTGCTCTGCCTGCGCAGCAGTGTTCAGCATCATCGCCCGCAGCTTATCGATAAAGGTGTTCATGTGATGGGCAAGCTGGCCCACCTCATCTTTACTCGAGATATCAATACGCCGCGTTAAGTCGCCCTCACCGGAGGCAATATCACGCATAATATGGGTTAAGGTGGTGATAGGCTTGGCAACTAAATGAGTCACCCAGAAAATCATCGCTACAATAATGGCAAGAATCACCACCACGGCGATGGACGCCGACATCACCGCATCATTAACGGGCTCTTCAATTAAGCTCACTGGAATAAGCACTCCTAAGTGCCAATCGATCACCGGCTTATCGAGCTTTAGGCTATTGAATAAAGCATAAAATTCTTGGCCTTTAAGGGTGACTTTAACAATGCCACTGTCGTTGTTGGCTATCGCGCTATTAAGCGTATCAAACCCTTGAGTTTGCTTGAATTGTTGCTCAAGAGCACTCAAATTATCTTTACCTTCACCGGTATCTGTTATCGACAATGAATGCCCGGTACGCTGCGATAAATGCACCACATTTAAATCACTGTCGAGCAAAAAGCCAAAGCCCTCACCTTGAAAGGTAATGTCTTCAACAATATCGCGGATAGCATTAATTTGTAGGTCAACCCCACCGACACCGACCAGCTCTTTGGCGTCATTGTAAACCGGCTGCTGCACTACAGCGGATGCGTCTCCCGTGTTGATGTCGACAGAGATAGCGCCAACATAAAGCTGGCCTTTATTCAGCGCATCTTGCCACCAGGGTCGCTTATACGCATAGTAAGGGCGACCATCGCCATACGCTGAGGTACGCTCATTTTCTTTGAAGTATTCACCGGTGTGAGCCGAGGCAAAAAACGCAGACAAAATATTACTGTCGCGGCCGCTAATACGGATAAAATTATCGTTCAGTAGTGGATAATCAGGTAAAGAGGATAACGCCACACCGCGCTCACGGTAGTTATCGAAAAAGTCGACCATATGCGGGCTGGTCACATAGGTTTCAACTACTTTGCCGTATTGCGCAAAAAACGACTGCATCGACAAACGCTCAGCATCTAAGTAATTTTGTACTTCGCGCTCAACACTATTTCGAGATAAAGACGCGATATGGTTAATGAAGAACACGGCCACGGCAACCATTAAAACGCTCAAGGTGCCACCGATCAGCAATAAAATCTTCTGTCGTAAGGAGAGGTTGTTTAACATAAGAATAATTATTATTTTGTTAAGCTAAGCTTCTATAAAAACACATCCTTACGCCCTTGACTACGTTATCATGACCAAAAAGTGAATAACCGCACAATATTTGACCAACCCTAATAGTGCTACCACCGCACCGTTTAGCCCCCTGCCTTTGCCAAGGCTAGGATTGTACACCTACTGTGATAAATTAAGCTGCCACGACACACCATACCTGTCATTGAGCCAACCAAACCTATGGCTAAAGGCGTAGTTATCCAAAGGCATTAGCTCTGTGCCGCCCTCGGCTAAGGTGCGAAAGAGGCTCTCTATTTCGCTCAATGATTGGCACTCTATGTACAATGAGATGGCTGGGGTAAAACTAAATGAGTGGTTAAGGTGGCTGTCGAGGGCCATAAACTCTCTGCCATTGATATGAAACTTTGCCCTTTTCACACTCCCCTCGGGTTCATGCTCGTCGGCTGTGTAATACTGAATATCGATGATCTCAGCATCGGGGAACAACGAGGTATAGAACTTAATCGCCTCCTCGCACTTGCCCGCCTGATCGCCAACGAACATCAGTGAAGTTAAAATGGATTTCATCTCTGCCTCCGTTCTATCCGATGATACTGGGCACCTTATTTGCAAGCCTAAGCCTTGTTGCGTAACGGCCAACCCGCTGACGAACACAACAGGGCTGATTAAGCCAAGCACTTTATTTTCGTTTACTGCGCAAGTAGGTGAGAAAAACCAACCGCCCTAATTTGGGCTTTATCATTCCCTGATTAAACGGGTTAGCTAAGTGGAGCGCATCTAGGATTAGCCGTCGCACTTGGGATATGAATACTACTGCGTAGGTGCTTTTGGTTGCATTAAATTCATAATGGCAAGGTATATCCAGCCGCCAACCCAAGTAAACCCTAAAACAAAAGTAACCACGGCACTGGTTAACCGCGAACGATTTTGCTTTGCTGCTAACCTAATGGCCAAAATGGCAGGTGCAATCGCTGTTAACAGAAGAACATAAACCAATACATCACCACCGATGCTCATATAATTCCCTTATATTTATAATGATTACCCTAGCCAACAGGCCCTGTAGCGCCGGGCTAGAGATGGACAGTTCTGTTCCTATATTAAAACATTGCGCTGTAAACACCAAACTTTATCTGGACCTACAATGACTCAGAGTGCCAACCACTAATCAATGAGGTGTTATGCCAGCGTCGAAAATGTCGGGCTTATTGATATACCGAGCTCTCTTGCCCATGAATCGGGAAAGCGGTCGCTATAAGGGCCTCAGAACCATCCTGGGCGGCAGACCCCAGGTGAGGACTGTGCTGTACATGGCAATGATGTCTGCGATGCAGTGTAATCCGGTGTTTAAAACCACATATCAGCGCCTGATTGCAGCCGGGAAACCGAAATAAGTGGCCATTATTGCGTGTGTCAGAAAAATGGTGGTGATCTTAAATTCGATGCTCAGAGATGGGGTAATGTGGGAAGCGCCAAAAGCTTAAAAAGAGCTATTGACGCCATAGTCTCTTGTTAGGCTTGTTACCAGCTTACATTTGCTACCTTCTCCACACTTTCTCTTTGCTTTTCAATAAGTTTTACAACTTGTTCTACTGCAAGTAGGTAGTCTTTAGCGGCATTCACTGAAGGCTTAATATTAGCTTGCACAACCCTGTTACGCATTTCGTATATTTCAATTACTAATTCTTTTGTATCTCTATGCAGTAGATCGGTAGAAATAACCCTTGTATAGACATTATTTGAACTATCCATAGGATCGATCAAAATCCCCGCATCTTTACCAAACCTGAATAGAGCGCCGTCAACGTTAGCCCAGCCTTCGATAACCATTTTTACAGGATCTTTTCTAGCACTGTATATCTGCGCTAACGCAGTTTCAGTAGCTTCTAAGTCTGATTGAGAAGAAGAAGTCTCATGAGCAACAACATCCTTGGAAGCATCTAATAAACGACTTGCTTCTAGATCAAATTCCGCTTCTACAGGCCCAGCTTTCAACTTTCGCATACTAGGCAGTAGTTCAATCAGCGATTTCCTGAATACTAACCCCAAAACCAAAATTACTAATGGCCAAGCGATTGCTTCAAACACTTTGCTAATAAATGTATACACGTCCATATTATCTCGCTCTCAAAAGCCTAACGCTCACATAAACGGCGCGCGGTTTTTGCGTGTCCGGCGACCGATAGGGGGCGTATTTAATGTGCTTGTTAGGCATTTTGTCTAACAGACTCCATTAATGCTACATAGTTCTTCATGTGTTCTTCCCTAGTCATTCCAGAGCCCCACACAATTTTCAATGCTCGCAACGCTAGGAACAAGTTAAATACGGAAATTAGATACGCAATTATTGCTAGCTCCCCTATCCATGCCGCAGAGGCCAAACCTAAGCAAACATAAATCATTGCTACTAAGAAACGTCTTAACGCGGCGAAAATGGACATAACATGCTCAGCAATATCTTCAGAGGTGCCTCGCTCATGCATGCAGCGAGAGTGATAGAGAGCTTCATATGTTAGCAACTCTCTATGGGTGTTCTTATTTATCTTTCCAATGAGATCAACCGTAATATTAATAACTCTCCTACCGATCTCAAAAGCAAGCCAAAACAGACCTGAGCCAAGCGCGCCTTGAACTATCACTGGTAAATCAAGTATTTGTTGCCACATATGATGCACTCTCTTTTTCTGATGCCTAACAGCTTATTAGCGTGCATTTCGGGTTAAACCAAATAACCTTTGGCTACTGAACCACGCTAACGTTCATTTATTGTTAATAAAGTCATCAAGTTAGCAGCTGAGTGTCGCCATGTCGATACGCAGTTGTATGGTTGAAAACGCGCAATGAGATAATCGTGCCGGATTTGGCTCGTTATGCAAACAAAAAATGGCATAATTTCAATAAGTTACAGGGAGCATTGACTTATTCGTGCCTGATATTACTTTACATAACGTGCCTTGTTTTTGCTTCTTTGATGTATACCATCTATAACTGTACATATATACAGCTTATTGTGATATTGTCATGTCTTCGTCTCCATTTTTAGAATCTGTAAGGGCTGAGTTAAGAACAAGACGCTACAGCTTACGAACCGAAAAAGTCTACTTAATGTGGATAAAGGGTTTTATACTTTTTAATGATAAACAGCATCCCGCTGAGATGGGTCGCTTAGAGATAGAAAGGTTCCTTAGTCACCTCGCTATCAATCGCCAAGTAAGTGCAGCAACCCAAAATCAGGCACTATGCGCTATTATTTTTCTTTATAAATACATCATAAAGAAAGACATTAACGGTTTAAATTATTCATTTACCAAGCGGGAAAAGTCCGTCCCAACCGTGTTAACACACCAGGAGGCGAAAGCTATTATTTCGCATATGACAGGCATTCATAGGCTTATTGCTTCTTTATTGTATGGGTGTGGTTTGAGAATTAATGAGGCACTCAGTTTACGAGTTAAAGATCTTAATTTAGAAAATCATACGGTGTACATTTTTAGAGGCAAGGGTAGAAAGGACCGCTACTCACTATTACCGAAATCTCTAACCCCTTCGCTAAGGAAGCAAATTGACACTGTCAAAATTATGCATGAAAGGGATCTAGCGCAAGGTTATGGTCTAACCTCCCCCCATCTTTAATTCGAAAATATGCTAACGCGGTCAAAGATTTTTCTTGGCAATACCTGTTTCCCTCTACAACGAAGTGCGAGCATCCATACGATGGTTACATATGCCGACATCATCTTCATGAGTCGGCATTTAGAAAGCAATTGAGAAAAGCGGTGTTGGCTGCCAATATAACCAAAAGAGTAAAAGCCCATACATTTCGTCACTCATTTGCAACGCAATTATTGCAAAATGGATCCGATACCAGGACTGTCCAAGAGCTGCTTGGTCATAGCGACTTAAGAACCACTGAAATATACACTCATGTTTTAGGCACTCGGTTCAACCACACGATAAGTCCTATCGATCTATAAGGTGCGAGTTTACAAACTCATACACATGCGTTTTTTAACTGCATATGACTAGGCTTAATTAACAACAGCATAGGCGCTATTCACCCTCTATTAATACCCTTTTTCTATAATCACGTTTTTACTCTCGCTATTGTTAATTATGAAGCGTTTAGCCATTGTTACTGCCGTTCTGACTCTTGCCGCCTGTCATGTTGCTACCGCACCAAGCGGTGAATCTCCACCAGCAGACATTCCCACATCGACCCAATGTACCCAAGCTAATCTCAATGCAATTGAGCAGCTAGCCAGTACTAGCGATGGCAGCGGACACGGCCCGGATATTGGCAGTACGGAATGGGCAAACAGTGTAGAGTATCGTTTAGATATCAATAACCATGCAGATAAGCCAACACTGTTAACGCCGAAGTGGTGCCAGTGGGTGGCAAGCCAAGCGAACACCTCAGCCAGCTTTAACTGTGAGCAAGCACAAAGTGATATCGCCCGCCAAGTATGCCAGTCGCCAAGGCTGAGTGAGTTAGATGCGCAATTGGCCGACACCTTCGAAAAAGCACTGGCACAATCCGATAGTGATAAACATAAAAGCACGTTACGGGCCATGCAACGTGGTTGGATAAAAGGCCGCGATGCATGTTGGCAAGCAGATAACGTAAAACAATGCATTATTGATGCCTATCAGCATCGCAATGCCTCACTGCAAGTGCAGTATCAACTCACCACGGCTGTGGATCGCCTTCAGTATGATTGCGAGGGCAAACAGGTGAGTGTTGATTTTTATGATACCACGCCACAATTTATTGCCCTGAGCGAAGGTGAGCAACAATGGCTGATGCAGCGTGTGATTGCCGCCAGTGGCGCTAAATACCAAGGCCGCAATCAGGTTTTTTGGCAAAAAGGCGATAGTGCCTTTGTGCAATGGCAGTACAACACGCCCATGCAACAGTGCACTTTACGCTAAGCAGGCTCCGACCACACCGCAAACTCATTACCACTGGGCTCCACAAAGTGAAACCGTCGCCCGCCTGGAAAGTCGAATAACGCCGTGGAGATCTCGCCTCCCGCTTGCTCTATCTTAGCTTGGGTTTGCGCAATATCGCTGGAATAAAAAACCAATAATGCACTGCCTTTACTAGTCTGAGCATTTAAGTCGCTACGATAAAAGCCGCCATCGAGCCCTGCTCCGCTAAAGGCTGTGTAATCTGGGCCGTAGTCAGTAAATTGCCATGCAAAAACTTGGGTAAAGAATGCTTTTGTGGCCTCGAGGTCACGCGCAGGGTATTCCACATAGTTCAGCATTTCGTGATTATTTTTCATCCTTGTCGCCTGCTATAAAACAAAAAAAAGGTGCGCTAAGCATAGCGCACCTTTTTTATTGGTTCTACTGGGTTGCGTATTACCGCATTAAGGCCCTATTGGCCTTTATCTTGTTGCTCAATCTTAGCCCAAGAATCACGTAGCCCTACGGTTTGGTTAAACACCAAGTGTTCAAAGTGATCGTCACGGCAGAAATACCCCGTGCGCTCAAACTGATACCCTTTCAGGGCAGCGGCTTCGCTTAGGCTAGGCTCTAATTTGGCGTTTTTAACCACTTTTAATGACTCTGGGTTAAGGGCATCGGTAATGTCCTCTGCCGCACCTGGGTTAGGCACATTGAATAGGCGGTCGTACTGGCGCACTTCGGCTTCAATACAATGGCTGGCACTCACCCAGTGAATAACCCCTTTAACCTTGCGGCCATCGGCTGGGTTTTTGCCTAATGTTTCCGGGTCATAAGAGCAATAAATAGTGGTGATATTGCCTTGCTCGTCTTCGTCAATGCGCTCTGCTTTAATCACATAAGCATTACGTAAACGCACTTCTTTGCCTAGCACTAAGCGCTTAAACTTCTTATTCGCTTCAACACGGAAGTCTTCGCGCTCAATGAATACCTCGCGGGTAAATGGCAACTGACGCGAACCCATTTCTTCTTTGTTCGGATGATTTGGCGCATCGAGCATTTCCACTTGCTCTTGTGGGTAGTTTTCGATCACGACGCGCACCGGGTCTAATACCGCCATGGCACGTGGCGCGTTTTCATTTAAATCGTCGCGAATACAGGCTTCAAGCATACCCATTTCTACTAGGTTATCTTGCTTGGTTACACCAATGCGCTTACAGAATTCACGGATAGAGCCTGGGGTATAACCGCGTCGGCGTAGCCCGGCAATCGTTGGCATACGCGGGTCGTCCCAACCATCAACATGACCATCGACCACCAACTGATTAAGCTTACGCTTACTCATAATGGTGTACTCAAGGTTCAGTCGTGAAAACTCGATTTGCTGTGGGTGGCACTCTAGGCTGATATTATCTAACACCCAGTCGTATAAACGGCGGTTGTCTTGGAACTCCAAGGTACACAATGAGTGGGTAATGCCTTCAAGCGCATCACTAATACAATGGGTAAAGTCATACATTGGGTAAATGCACCACTTGTCACCTGTTTGGTGGTGGTGGGCAAAACGAATGCGATAAATAATCGGGTCGCGCAGCACCATAAAGGAACTGGCCATATCGATTTTGGCTCGCAGTACACACTCGCCCTCTTTGAACTCGCCGTTTTTCATTTTTTCGAATAACGCCAAGTTCTCCGCCACAGGTGTATCGCGATAAGGGCTATTTTTACCCGGCTCTTTTAACGTGCCACGGTACTCGCGAGCTTGCTCTGGTGTTAAGAAACACACATAAGCGAGGCCTTTTTCAATAAGCTCAACAGCGTACTGATACAACTTGTCAAAGTAGTTAGAAGAGTATTGAATCTCACCGCTCCACTGAAAACCCAACCAGTTCACGTCTTCTTTTATTGAGTTCACATAGTTGATGTCTTCTTTTTCTGGGTTGGTATCATCAAAACGCAAATTACACAGCCCGTTGTAGTCTTGTGCAATGCCAAAATTCAGGCAAATAGACTTAGCGTGGCCAATGTGCAAAAAGCCATTTGGCTCGGGTGGAAAACGCGTGTGCGTTTGCTGATGTTTGCCTGAGGCTAAATCTGCGTCAATGATGTTACGAATAAAGTTCGTTGGGCGATTCTCAATCTCCGCCATTGGGATACTTTCCTCTGAATTCTGCGTGACTTATAACCCACGCATTATGACAAATACTGCGCTTAACTTACAGCTTTTAGTAAGGTCACACCAGCTTTAATTCAACGGTGTTGCCGTCTGGGTCAAGAATGTATAAAGAACGACCAAAACCAGTGGCCCCGTAGCGCTCAGCGAACTGCAAAGACTGGTTTACGCCTTTGGCTTTTAAGGTGCGGATCACCGCCTGTTCGCTTGCGGCGGTGATTTGCAAGCAAAAATGCGCCAGTGGCGAGGTGCGCACCTGCACCGGTTGCTTGCTATCTAAGCTGCCCTGGGTGCTAAGAATATCAATCAGGGCCTGGCCGGCACGCAACTGATACAACCCTTCTTGCTCCATTACGCGCTCTAACTGAGCGCCAAGTACTTCCTCGTAAAATGCGCACACGCGAGGTACATCATCGGTGCGCAGCACAACATGGTCTAACCCGTGTAATTGCATTGAATGCTCCTTTTATTGATTAGGATCTAATCACTGTGCGTCACGCTAAGCTATGCTACAGAGACACTCATTACAACGCTAAAGGAGCCGTGATGCAATTGCATACTGCTGCAGATTTAATGACCCCAGCGCCGCTGACCATAACCGCTGATGCCTCGTTGCATGATGCCCATGCATTAATGCGTGAGCACAATATTCGCCATATTCCCGTCACCGATGAACACGGCACACTTATTGGCATGCTGACGCAAAAACTGATGATTGCCCAGGTGATGCGCATTATTTCAGTGTTTGGTGCACCGGCACTTGAGCGCAAAGAGAAGCAAACGCAAGTGGGCGATATCATGCTTCAAGATTTTGATACCGTGGCTCCCGGTGATGCCTTAAGTGATATCGCCGAATTTTTTCTCAATAATCGCCATGGCTGTATGCCGGTGGTTGAGGAGCAAAAACTGCTCGGCATACTCACCTCTTCAGACTTTGTGCGCCTAAGCGTTGAGCTGTTGAAAAAGTCATAAAAGTTTAATCTAGCGCAACATCGCTGACATTTATCTGCCCTACACTTGAGGCGAATTTAACAAACCTAGGAACAAGGAATAACCATGGCTTCACAGAATCAACATCGCGTTTATATACCGACCAATGCTCGCGCCAACCAGTATATTCTCGCCGAGTTTAAACCGGATGATGATTTTTACGCCTGCTTTAGCGATTATCGCAGCGCATATCAGCGCGTTGCCCGACAACTGTTCGCGTTATGTGACGATGCCGAGCTCTACAATGTGCACATGCTGGTCAACGACAAGCTGCCCATTGTGCGCTTTCATGAGGAGGCATATTGCCTAGAAACTCAACGTCAGCAGCTGTTTTTTTATAATCCGCGATATCACGAGGCTCATCAGCTACATGGCTGCTGCGAAAGCCGAGCACGCAAAGTACGGTTGCTATTCCTCGCTACAGGTGAAGACATTCGTGCTCATTCTGCCGATTTTCACCGCCGCGTTGCCAAAGTGCTAAGCGCACTGCAAGAGCAACTTCCCGGCGATGCCAATAAGTTGAAAGTGCGTGACCATCAGCACCTAACCTATGATTTGTTCGCCCGCGCCAAAGGGCATAAAGAGAGCTACGGATATAAACTTAGAGCACTGGCACCACGCTATGAAGCCCGTGGCTGCCCCTTACCCAGCCATCGCGACCTGACTTATGCGCGTTTTACTTTGCCACTCACACGGCAGTTAAAAACGCAGCTATTGGATGCCAGCGCCACGGATTACGGAAACTTTTATAGCCATATTGAAGATGCGTTTATCAGCGCCTGTGAAGCCAAGCGCCTACCGCGCCGCGCAATGGTGGCCAATGGCCGCACACCGCTTATTCGCCACCGTGATATCGACACCAGCGCTCACAATGAGGAACTGGAAAAGCTCAGCTTTGAACCCGGCAAAGGCGAAACCCAAAGTCACGTGCTCTTTGATGCCGCCAACTTGGTACAGAGCATTGACTTTGTGATTGTTGCGGGCGTCGAGGATCATCATGATATGGGCTATGGCCGCTTTATGAATCAAGTCGAGAGCGTGATCAAGGCGCTGTGTAATAGCTTACAGGTGAACCCAGAGCGCCAAGATATCAACACCCGCTTTTATCAGCACCTGAGCTACAGCCTATAACTGCACGATAAAAACATTAACAAGGCCGCTGTTGAGCGGCCTTTTTTGTTGCTTGGCTCAGCCCCTTACCAGCCTAATTTAGCGTGTTATCCCGCTCCGCAAAAAAGACTTTTTTACTCTTCATATCAACACCTTAAAAGTAAACGAGATAGTTTACCTTGCTTACATACATTCATGTATGTATATTCCTGCTCTAGTCGGTTTAATAAATTGTTCAGCTAAAGGTAGGTTATGAATGTAAAAACGCTGGTCGCAGTCACAGTACTTGCGGCGCTTAGCTTAAGTGGTTGCCAGGAGCAACCACAACAACAAGCCCAAACGGCCCCCGCTGCCGTTGAAGTCGAGGCCATAACGTTGTCGCCACAAAGTATTGACCTCAGCACCGAGCTGGTTGGCCGCACGGTCGATTTTCGTCAAGCTGAGATCCGCCCTCAAGTAAGCGGTATTTTGCAGGCGCGACTGTTCGAAGAAGGACAAATGGTGAGCAAAGGAGATGTGTTATATCGGATTGACCCCGCGCCCTACCAAGCTGAACTTGCCAGTGCCAAAGCGGCGCTCGCCAAAGCCCAAGCCAGTGTTCGCAACAGTGGCATGAAGGCTGAACGTATCAAAGGCTTATTAGGTAATAAATCGGTCAGCCAGCAAGACTATGATGATGCCGAAGCCACCTTGCTACAAGCAAAGGCCGATTTAGCAGCCGCCAAAGCCGCTGTACTGAGCGCCGAAATTAATCTTGATTACACCCAAATCCGTGCTCCCATTGACGGTCAGATTGGTCGCTCTAGTGTTACCGAAGGGGCGTTGCTGACGGCCAATCAAAGCGCTGCGCTGTCGATAATTCGCCAGCTTGACCCTATTTACGTGGATATGACGCGCGCCGCCTCCAAGTTATCTTCTTTGCGCAGTGCCATGCACCAAGGCAACCTCAGCCAAAACCCCGAGGTTAAACTGAGATTAGAGAATAACGACTGGTATGCGCTCTCGGGTGAGCTGAAGTTCTCCGAGGTAAGCGTTGACCCATCAACGTCTATGGTCACCATGCGCGCAGTGTTCCCCAACCCCAATGGTGAATTACTGCCAGGCATGTTCGTACGAGCGCAGTTAGCTACCGGCCAAGATGATGACGCCTTATTGGTACCGCAAAAAGCCATTGTGCGCACGCCCAAAGGTGAGGCCACGGTAATGGTGGTCAGCAAAGAAGGCACGGCGCAAACTCGCGTAGTGGAGCTCGGTCAAGAGATAAACCAAAGCTGGCAAGTCCACTCCGGTCTACAAGCCGGTGACCAAGTAATTGTCGCCGGGCTGCAAAAGGTTCGCCCCGGTAGCAAAGTGACAGTGGCAAAACAGGGCACGGGGGCATAATTTATGGCTAATTTTTTCATTGGCCGGCCTATTTTCGCTTGGGTGATCGCCATCGTGATCATGCTTGCGGGCCTGCTATCGGTAAAACAGCTGCCCGTTGAGCAATACCCTAAGGTTGCGCCACCAGCGGTCAGCATTAATGCCAGCTACCCTGGTGCCACCGCACAAACAGCTGAAAACGCCATCACTCAGGTGATAGAGCAAGCCATGAACGGCTTGGACAACCTCATGTATATGTCGTCACAAAGTGATTCAGTGGGCAATGTCAGCCTGACACTCACCTTTGAAACCGGCACTGACCCCGATATTGCTCAGGTTCAGGTGCAAAACAAACTGCAACGGGCAATTCCTCTGTTACCGCAAGAAGTGCAACAGCAAGGGGTTTCGGTGGCCAAGTCTAATGGCAGTTTCTTAATGGTTATTGGCTTTATCTCCGAAGATGGCTCGATGAACCGCGAAGACATCGCCGACTATGTGGTTTCTAATGTTAAAGACCCAATTAGCCGCACCCCAGGGGTGGGCAATGTCACTGTATTCGGCAGCCAGTATGCCATGCGTATCTGGCTTGATGCGCAAAAGCTCAACCAGTATCAACTGACCCCCACCGATGTCACCGCTGCCATTAAAGTGCAGAATAATCAGGTGACAGCCGGACAGCTTGGCGGCGCCCCGGCGTTACCCGGGCAGCAATACAATGCCGCCATCACCGCACAAAGCCGCCTCAGTAACCCAGAAGAATTTGGCCAAATTCTATTGCGGGTTAACGAAGATGGTTCACGAGTGCAGCTTAAAGATGTGGCTCGCGTTGAGCTCGGCGGTGAAGACTATTCCGTTATGGCGCGCTATAACGGCATGCAAGCAACGGGGATCGCCATCGAGTTGGCCACCGGAGCCAATGCCCTCGATACCGCCGAAGCGGTGCGCGCTCGCCTTGACGAACTAAAGCCTTATTTCCCGGAAGGGCTAAAGATTGAAGTGCCCTACGACACCACGCCGTTCGTTGAGCTTTCTATCAGCTCGGTGGTGCAAACACTGTTTGAAGCCGTGCTATTAGTGTTTGTGGTGATGTATTTGTTCTTGCAGAACTTCCGCGCCACCTTAATTCCGACCCTAGCGATTCCTGTGGTCTTGCTTGGTACCTTTGGCATTATGTCGGCGATGGGCTTTTCGATAAACACCCTCACCATGTTTGGTATGGTGCTGGCCATCGGCTTATTAGTGGATGATGCCATTGTTGTGGTCGAGAACGTTGAACGGGTCATGAGCGAGGAAGGATTAGGCCCTGTGGAAGCAACGCGCAAATCCATGGGACAAATCACCGGTGCCTTGGTGGGCATAGGCTTGGTGCTCTCTGCCGTATTTGTGCCGATGGCCTTTTTTGGCGGCGCAACCGGGGCTATCTATAAGCAGTTCTCTATTACCATCGTTTCGGCCATGGCGTTATCGGTGTTGGTGGCGATTATTTTCACGCCGGCCCTGTGTGCCACCATTTTGAAACCCATCAAAGGCGACCATTTGGAAAAAGGTGGCTTCTTCGGCTGGTTTAACCGTACCTTTGATCGCTCTAACGATGGTTACCAAGGGGCAGTAGGTGGCCTGCTTAAGCGTCCGGTGCGCTCAATGGCGTTATATGGCGCGATTATCGCAGTGATGGCATTGATGTTTGCCCGCCTGCCCTCGTCATTCTTGCCCGATGAGGACCAAGGTATCTTTTTAACCATGGTGCAGCTGCCAAGTGGTGCCAGCCAAGAGCGTACCGAAGAAATAATGACTAAGGTCGCCGATTATTATCACGGCGAAGACTCAGTGCGCTCGGTGTTCACCGTCAGCGGCTTTAGCTTTGCCGGACGTGGACAAAACGTCGGCCTTGCCTTTGTGCGCCTAAAAGATTGGAGTGAGCGCGACGACAGCCAAAGCGTACAGGCCACTATCGGCCGGGCGATGGGGTATTTTTCTACCATTAAAGAGGCGCAAATTTTTGCCTTTAACTTGCCTCCTATTCAAGAGCTAGGACAAGCCACTGGCTTCAACCTGTTCTTGCAAGATAGGGGCGCCTTAGGCCATGACGCGCTACTGCAGGCCCGCAATCAACTGCTGGGAATGGCGGCGCAGCGCCCTGAGCTGATGGCTGTGCGCCCTAACGGCATGGAAGATGCGGCGCAGTTACAAGTGGATATCGACCAGCTTAAAGCGCAAGCGTTAGGAGTCTCAATTAGCGAGATAAACCAAGCATTGTCTATCGGCTGGGGCTCGCGTTACGTCAATGACTTCACCGACCGAGGCCGTGTTAAAAAGGTTTATGTGCAAGCCGATGCCGAGTACCGCATGACCCCGGAAGATTTAAGCCATTGGTATGTGCGCAATAACGAAGGTGAAATGGTGTCCTTTGATACCTTTGCCACCAGCCGCTGGGTATATGGCCCGCAACGCTTAGAGCGTTACAACGGCATCTCAGCCATGGAAATTCAAGGTCAGCCAGCACCGGGATACAGCTCCGGCGTGGCGATGCAAACCATGGCCGAGTTGGTTGCTCAATTGCCACCGGGCATTGACTTTGAATGGACCGGCACCTCTTACCAAGAGAAAATGTCTGGCTCCCAGGCGCCGATGCTCTATGCGTTGTCGATTTTGGTGGTGTTCTTATGTTTAGCCGCCCTTTACGAGAGCTGGGCAATTCCATTTTCGGTGATTATGGTGGTGCCGCTGGGGATCATCGGTGCGCTCAGTGCCGCCTTTTTGTTCGGTCTTCAGAACGACGTGTATTTCCAAGTGGGCTTGCTAACCACCATGGGCTTGGCATCGAAAAACGCGATTCTCATCGTCGAATTTGCCAAAGATTTACAGCAACAGGGTCGCTCGGTGATCAACGCCACGCTCGAAGCCGTGCGCTTGCGTTTACGACCCATCATCATGACCTCACTGGCGTTCTCGCTCGGGGTTTTGCCATTGGCGATAAGCTCTGGATCCGGCTCAGCCAGTCGCAATGCCATTGGTATTGGCGTCCTTGGCGGCATGCTCAGTGCTACCTTCTTGGCTATCTTTTTAGTTCCCGTGTTTTATCTCGTGGTGCAAAAGCTCTTTGTTCGAAAGTAACTGCACCCAACCCCAAAGCCGGACTTTTTAGTCCGGCTTTTTTATGCCTAAAAACAAAGTATCAAGGAGGGCTTGCGCTTGCTCAATAAGGTCAATATAACCTGGGTGTTGCAGGAATTTACTGATAAGGCCACCGACGAGAGAGTTCATCGCCGCTGCCGCGACTCGCGGCTCAATTGCGGGGTTAAGCTCACCATTTTCCAATGCTCTGGCGAACGCCTGCGTGAGCGTGTCCTGCACTTCTTGATTGAGTTGCTCTTGTTGCTGTACTGCGGGGTTAAGCTCATCAACATATTCACAGCGATGGAACACCACCGTTAGCACGCGATGATACTGGGGGTCTTGTTGCACTATCACCAAGGCGCGATGCATCACGTCTTTTATTTGCGCCAAAGCGCTCAGATCATTGGCACTTTGCAGTTCACTGAGCATTTGTCGAAACGGCAGACGAATACGGTCTAACATGGCGTTGAACAGATCGGCTTTGTTGTCAAAATGCCAATAGATTGCGCCGCGCGTGACGCCTGCGGCGCTGGCGATGTGTGCCAAGGTGGTACGTGACACACCATGCTGGTAAAACTGATGCTCAGCGGCATCTAAGATAGCACTGCGGGTTTGTTCGGCATCAGCCTTCGAACGCCTGACCATGGCCTTGCTCGATTAAGAAATAATGATCGCAATATTAACATAGTTGCTACCTGAACCAACAGCCATCGCGGTGTTATCGATACTCCAGCCGGGCGGTTAGGCGATTAAATAACCTGGGAAAAAAACGCTTGATGGTGGGTGCCCAATAACTTAAGCCTTGGCCAATCACCACTTCTTGCTTTTGCTTTTCAATCGCGGTGATGATTTCTTGCACACAGGCGCTTACCGGCATACCGTTTTCAATCGACTGTTCACTGTGATTTTGCGCCACCCCTTTCTCGTTTAAGGAGTTATGAGCAATGCGGGTTTGCACCGAGCCAGGACACACGGTGAGGCAATGAATGCCGTCAGCGGCAAGCTCAGCGCGAATGCAATCCATAAAGCCGACCACCGCATATTTGGAGCCGGAATAACCGGAGCGAAACTTAGAGCCCACTTTGCCCGCGACGCTGCTGATTGCCACGATCATCCCCTGCTTTCGGGCCTGCATTTGCGCAACCACCAGTTTAGTCAGGGCCACAGTGCCAAAGTAGTTGACCGCCATTAATTGCTGGTAAGTAGCAAAGTCGGTGTCGGCAAACAAGCTACGTTGCGACACCCCGCCATTATTAATCAAAATATCAATATCACCGATGGCTGCAAGCTGCTCGGGGAGCTCTTTGAGTAGGCTCTCAGCGGCGCTCAAATCCAAAGGTAAGACAACATGTCCCTGCCCCACCAAGCTATTTTTCACCTGCTCAAGGGCTTGCTCGTTGCGCGCCGATAACACCAGCTTAGCGCCTTTGGCTGCAAGTTGTTTAGCCAGCTCCTCACCAATGCCCGATGATGCGCCGCTTAACCACACCCGTTTGCCATCTAAGTTCATTTTATCGCTCCTGCTTGGTGTTCAATTTGCGCTTGCAGCTCTTTGCAAAGCCCCATTAAAAATAAGGCTTCAACGACAACAAATAAGGGCCCAATAACCAAGCCGATTAAATCATCCACAAAGGCAGGTTTTTTGCCCTCGTAATAGTGACCGACAAATTGAAATACCCAGCCCACGACGAATAATCCGATACCAATGGACAGCCACAGCCACGTGCTAAGCATCGCCACGGGCGCAGCCCCGAGCAAACCCAGCACCAACAGTGCGCTCATTAGCAGGCCCAGCCTGAGGGATAGCTTTAAATAGTAAAGGCAGGTAATACTCACGACCAACACAGCTGGGGTGAGGCTGAGCGCTAAAACGGTAAAACTCGGGCGAGAGAGTAGCACCAGCAAGGCATACACGATTAAGGGTATGCCGATAAAATGGGTGTATATATTACGTTTATCACGATGATAACGAGCGTAATTACTTAATTGGGTAACCAAGGTTTTCATGGTGTTAGCACCTTTTTTATTATTAACCTTGTGCTCAGTTTAGAGTAAAACCCCTAACTTGCCTATATTTTTGGCTCGTCTCGCTCGCCCTCATCAAGATTGCCCGTGGCATGGGTATTCATGCGTACTAAATTGGGCTTGCGCTCACTCGCAGCGGCGCTCTTTAATGGTCCCTGCCCCGGTGGAGAATTAGGCTCATCGGACACTGGCTCACCGTTTTTAAAGGGCTGGATCATATTGGCATACTGTTCAATGAGCCGATGCATTCCCTCTGGTGCTTCACAACGCGTAAACTGCATCTCCACATCAACAATATCGGTTCGCCGGCGGTTGCTGTCGCTGGTTTTCGGCGAAAGGTTCACCTTGAATGCCACTCGCTCGGCATTGAAACCGTCCACTTGGTGCGTCGCCCGTTTCAACTCGCTTTCACTGATTTGAATCGACATATCAAAACGCATTTTGTCTAAGGCTATGCCTTGCGGCTGTACTAAAGCAATAAGCGGCACATACATATCGTGTTGCTCGTCGACTTGCACTTTCACCATTTTCGCCGCTAGCGAGCCATCCTCTTGAGTATCAAAGAACTGCTGCAATTGCATCACATATTGTTGCGATATCATGGTCCCGGTGGTGTTCACCGCATGGTGGATCCCCCGAGTGATGTCGGTGAGCATTTGCGCATTCATCTTTTCTTTGCCAAACATCATAAGTCCTTACTATCAATGACATTGGGAGTGCGCAGCCGCTGTAATAACTCAGTGTTAAGAAAATGACTTTGAGCATGCAGCTGCACGTTAACATAGGCACGCGTATCACCTGCGCGCCCAGAGTGCTCGGAATGTAACAGCACCACATTGGTCTGTTTGGTGTGACAGTGCGTAGACCAATACCGGCTTGGTATTGGCCACAATGCACTGATGGCCTGCCAGCACCGCCGCCAAGCATTTTTTAGTTGCACTTTAGCCGCCACCCTTTTTACCATCTTTATCGGAAGGCGGTGCGATTTCAGCTTTCGTGTCCGCAGGTAAGGCATCAGTAGCAGAGGGTTTACCCTCACCAATAACCACGGGCTTGGTAGCCGCATCGGTGAGAAAATCAATAACCCGCATTAATGCTTCAGGCGGTCCTTGGCGTTTTACTGCGGTATGAATTGAATATTTAGCTCGGGTATCGGTTTTACGGGTTTGCTCGGACTTATGAGACACCTTGCCATGCACTTTAACCGAGAATGGACCCCAGCCCATTTTTGCCTCAAAGCCACCCTCACCACTGGTTTCGCTGTGGCTTTCTTCTGATTGTGTCACTTCCAGTTCAAAGTCAATTGACCCTTCTTCGACACAAATATTGGGGTGGGTGATTGCTGCAAGTAGCGGCACCCGCATAGTTTTACGTATGGTGCCCTTGAAGTTACCTTCGGTGTCCACTTGGGTTTCATCGTATTCGAACTCAACGTTCACCGCCTTGCCATCTTTAATGCACACGGTCATCAAAAATTCGGCGTAAGCCCGACTTGCCTGTACTTGGGCGGTGATCATTGCATGCAATGGCCCCCCTATCATGCGATCCAATGGCAGGGCATTAATTACCGAGCCAACGAGTCCTGTATCGATAGCCATAGTTCTCTCCTTTTGTTCCTATTTGCGCTATTGCCATTAAAAACTAGGAGTCGCTGGCTTAACTCGTGCTCTTATGTAAGCCCTTGTAATAAAAGTAGCGCCGGATAAGCATAAAGATCACCGTGGCGCCGATGACGGCTGACATCAGGTGGTGTATCAGTAAGTGGCCGACAATAAAGGCCGGGATATCGTCGAAGGAGTCGATCAGCAGCAGCTTGAGTATGAGCGCCACATAAACGCTAAGATGCAAAAGAAGCGCGACTTTAAATAACCGCCTAAACCCTTGCTTCATACTCGGATGAATAGCCACCACTCCCAAGCGCAGCAGTAGCCATGCGCACAGCGCAATGGCCATGGAAACCACACCTAACCCCAATAAAGAGGTTTTAATAAGCACCACCGCTAAAATGACATAAAACCACATCGCTAACACTCACATAAACGCTGATACAACCCCGATGCCCGGCGCACTGGCGTGGCGATGGCATAGGCCAAGGTGCGCGCATCGCAGATCAATTCAATATGCGCCTTGGCACGGGTCACGCCGGTATACACCAATTGGCGATTAAGTCCTTGGCCGCCCCGATGCAGCGGCGGCAGCACCATGGCGGTATGGGCAAACTCAGAGCCTTGTGATTTGTGAATGGTCATAGCAAAGACTTTATCAAATTGCGGTAAACGCCCCGGATAGAATGCCCTGGCCTCGCCCTGCGCGCCCATAAAAACGGCCTGAGGCTCGCCGTTGTCATCCGCCATAATAATGCCAATATCACCGTTAAACAGGTTAAGCTGATAGTCGTTCTGAGTGATCATCAACGGCATACCGATATAAAAGCGCTGCTGCACATTGATTTTCCCTTGCTGAGCGAGGTGATGTTCAATGCGTTGGTTAAGCGCATGCACACCAAAGGGCCCCTCTCGCAGTGCGGCAAGTAACTGGAAGCGGGCAAATGCGTCATGCACCTGCGCGGGCGTTGCCCCGGCTGCAATCAATGCTAAGTAGTGGCTGTACTGCTCGGCGCAGCGGGCGATGAGTGCGCTGTAAAACCCCTCATCCAAAGGGTAATAACTAATATCGCTGGCGCGGCTTTGCAGCAGGTACCGTGCTTTTTTGCTATCGGCTGTGTTAATTGCATACGCCAGTTGGCCTATGCCGCTGTCGCCATCAAAGCGATAGCTGTGCTGCAAAAAGGCAACATGATCGGTTAACGCATAAGGTGATTGCTGGCCACTGTGATAAGAATGCTCACCGCATAAATAGCCGAGTTGCTCGGCGCGCTGGTCACTGTAGTGCGGCAGTTGGCCAAGGATACATTCACTGCAAATATCAGCCATGATATTGCCCGTGTCCACTGAACTTAGCTGGTCTTTATCACCCAATAAAATCAATCGAGTGTGCGGTGCTAAGGCGTCTACCAATTTGCTCATCAGGCTAATATCGACCATGGACGCTTCGTCGACAATCACTAAATCGGCATGCACCGGATTACCCCGATGATGGCGAAAATGATTGGACATGGGCACCGTGCCTAACAACCGATGCAGGGTTTGCGCTTGCTCGGGAATACTCTCTAATACCGCTTGGTCGGTCTCGGCTAAGTCGCCTTTTGCTCCTTGAATAGACTCGCTTAGGCGTGCTGCTGCTTTGCCGGTTGGAGCAACCAGTTCAATGTGCAAAGGGGCTTGGGCATAGAGCGATTGTAAAATCGCTAACAAACGCATCACCGTAGTAGTTTTACCTGTCCCCGGACCGCCGGTGATCACACAAAACTTACTGGTGGCCGCCAGAGCACAGGCCACTTTTTGCCAATCAGGTTCGCTATTTTGATTGTTAAAGTAATGCGCCAACAGCGCTTTGAGCGCCGGCAAGTCAAGCTCCAAAGGCTGCTTAGCTAACTGCAAAAAGCGCGCGGTTAACTGCGCTTCGTAGCCATCATAGCGCGCCAGATAGACGCGCTGCCCATGTATGCGCAGCGGTTTTTCAGCCCCAGTGCAAGGCAAGGCATTAAGGCAGCCGAGGGCATCGAAGTCAGGCGCAAAAAACGCGGGCACTGGCGCGCGGGTATCGAGCTCAAAGGGGTTGTCCCAGTTCACACTGTGCAAATCTAAGCAGGTATGCTGCTCATGCATAGCTTTGAGCAACAGCAGGATAATATAAAACCCCTCGCTGTAAGGCGGTTGCTGCTCATCGACGAGTAACGCCGCCAACTCGACATCCACGGTACGCACTTTACGCTGTTCTAACAGTACCTCAAGCATAGTGCGCTCCTTTGGCGAAAAGCCCGTCTAAGGTGTCGATTTCAGCAACACTGAATGGCCGATAGTACACTCCGTGTCCCTCGGGCATCGCTCGTAAAAAAGTATACACCATGCCACCTAGGTGCTTAGCGGGGTCATAATCAGGCAATCGCGCCGCCAGCAAGCGGTGCAATGCCACCATATAAATAGCCCCTTGGACATGATAGCTATGGGCATTCATGGCGTGCGTTAAGGCTTCATCGTTATAATCATCGGCGCTCTCACCGAGGTAATTCGATTTGTAATCAAGCACGTAATAGCGCCCCTGATAGCAAAAGATTAAATCAATAAAGCCTTTTAGCACGCCTTTAACACGTTCAAAATCAAGACCAAAGTCATAGCCAAACAGGCTTATCATGGTGGCATTAAAATGTTGGGCATCAAGCTCATTGAGCGCGAGATGAAACTCCATCTCCACTAAACAATCATCGCTTTGTAACTGCCCCAAATAAAGCCCTGACTCGAGTATGGGGCAGCGCATAATCGCCGCCATCCAGCTGCATAGCAGCGCGTGCCAGCTCTCATCCAGTGCGTATTTATGCAGGGTATGGGTGATCACTTGCTCAAGCTCTTCCATGGCCTGCGCCTCGCCGGCAAGCACGCCGCGAAAAGAGATTTGCTCGAGAATATCGTGCAGTGCACTACCAGGCCCCGGGCCTTTGGGAAAATCATAAGCCGTTAGCTGCGCCACCGGGAGGGCCTGCTTAAGCACTAAACTTTGCTGCAAACGGTGATCCTCATCATCACCGCCACTGTGGCTGGTACCATGATAATCACTGTGCTTGAAGCTCAAGGCGCTAAAGCTGGTGGCCCGCCAGTTGCGCTCAATATCCGCCTGCTGGGCGCGTACCTGGCGCTCAACGACCGCGTTTTCCTGCACCAGATTCTCACCCGATTGATAATGATCAGCATCGGTTAAACTCATGTCCGGGTAAGGCGCGAGCCGAGCCTGCAGCAGCTCACGAACATTCTCCGTGCCCTCAGCGCCCGGAAACAACAAGTACCCTAGCGCGCTTTGCAGCAGTTGCGAGCGTTTATGTTTGCCCAAATTATAAAGCCCTAAAGCACAATGATAGATGGGCCGGGTCAAGGCCACATACAATAACCTTAAGTCCTCGGCTAAGCGCTCGCGCTCGGCGCGCGCAAGGTTCTCTTGTTGTTTAGATAAATCTAAGTACAGCTGCCCTTGGTGGTGATAATAAGCGGCGCTGGCGCTGCGGAAATTGACCGCAAACGGCATTAACACAATGGGGTATTCTAACCCTTTAGAAGCATGCATAGTCACGATTTGCACCAGCTGGGCATCGGACTCCAAACGCAGTTGGGCGCTGTCACCCTCACTGCTATCACGGGTCAATTGCTGGTGAAAATACTTCAGCAACCGCGCCGTGCCATCCAGTTCAAGTTGCTTATGTTGGAGAATTTCACCGAGATGACGAAAATCCGTTAATAGGCGCTCAACATCCCACCCTTGCTCGGCCCATACTTGCGGTAATTGATTTTGCCATAACAGCTGCTCGAGCATTGCCAACGCGCCGTCGCGGTACCAACGCCGCTTGAGCTCGGCGAAGTGCTGCAATTGTTGCTGCCACTGTTCGGCATCATCGCTCAGTGCCAGCAGTTGTGCACTATTGAAGTTATAAAATGGCCCCGCCAGCAAGCCGCGCAGTGCGCGCTCATCATAAGGGCCGTGTATAATCGCCAATAAGCGGTAAAGATGTTGCGCCAGCGGTTGCTTAAACACACTTTCGCGGGCTAGATAAACACTGGCAACACCTTGGCGAGTAAGCGCCTGTTTCATCAGTGCCGCTTCGCCCCTATCGCGTACCAAGATGCAAAAATCGCCGGCGCACGGTGGCGTCTCACCTAGCAGCAAGTCTCCTTGTTGCGCCGCAGCCAACAAAAAGTGAACCCGCTTTGCAAATGCCTCGGCCAAGGCGCTTTGCCCTTGTTCTTTCGATAACACCTCAGCACCGCTGCCATAAAAGACAAAATCCATGGCACCGAGCGCCTCGCCTTTATATAACAGCGCTTTATCTTTGCCATTCGCTTGCACTTCTTGATAGGGAATGGCGTCGTTAAAGATAAAGCTCTGCGGGTGGCTGCTGAATAAGTTATTGACGCTTTCAACTAATGGCGTTGCCGAGCGGAAGTTTTTTGCCAAAGTATACTGCTGCTGCGCGCTCAGCTGTTGCTTGGCATCGATGTAGGTAAAAATATCGGCGCCACGAAAGCCATAAATGGCCTGCTTGGGATCCCCTATCATGGTGAGGTTAGTGAACTGTTCATCGCTGGGACGATAAATAGTGCTGAAAATACCATACTGAATGGGATCGGTGTCTTGGAACTCATCGATCATCGCCACTGGATATTGGCGGCGAATTTGCTGTTGCAGCTGGTTGTCGCTGTCGTTGTGCAACGCATCATAGAGCTGACTAAGCAGGTCATCGGGGGCGATAATGCCGGTGCGCGCTTTGTTGCTCTGCACATGGCGGCGCACATAGGCGAGCGCCAAGACACATATCACCTGCGCAAGGCGCTCACCCAGGCCTTGGCTAAGCTGCGCCATACGTTCAAATTCCACCACCAAAGGGTGAGAAAAAGGTTGGCCATTTTTCTTATAAATACTGGGGTCCTCAAGGCTTTGCGCACTCCATAAGCTAAAGGAGTGTTTGGCCGCACCTAAACTCAACTGGGTGTCATCATTGTCGCTAAACGCTGCCAAGCCCGCCAAATTACTTTTATGCTTAGGTTTGGCATTGCCTTTGATATCGCTGGCGGCAATGGCATTGAAGAAATCGCCCTCGCGCAGTGCCTGTTTGAATTGGGGCAAAGCCTTGAGGTATTCGCTTTGGCAATGCCACAATTGGGTCAGCTCAGCCTCAGGATCATCAATGTGCGGTTGTAACTGCAGCTGCTTGCGATTAATGAGCGCACGCAGCTCTTTTAGCAGGCTATGTGGCGAGCTGTAATGAGCGAGGACCGCCTGCGCTTGCTCTGCACGCAGCGGATACACAAACTGTCGCCAAAAATCGAACACCGCCTGCTCATGCAGCTCACTCTCATCCAGGGTGAAGCGCAAATTAAAGGCCATGTTCGATTCAAACGCATGTTGTTTAAGCATGCGCTGACAAAACCCATGAATGGTGTAAATGGCACTTTCATCCAAGGATTTCGCCGCCATATCCAGGCGATTAAATGCCTGTTGACGGTCGTCAAGCTGCGCTATCAAGTCGCGCAACAGCGCATCGCTGCTGTGCTCCCCTAGCAGCATGTTCTTTGCCATACTGATGCGCGAGCGCACCCGGTCTTTGATTTCACTGGTGGCGGCCTCGGTAAAGGTCACGACCAATATTTGCTCGACCGTCAGCGGCTCGCCTTGGTTGCCCTTAGCATCTTCATACAGGCCCAATAAGTAGCGTAAATACAACCCAGTGATGGTATAGGTTTTACCGGTTCCGGCACTGGCCTCAATAAGCTGTTGTCCATCAAAGGCAAGGGTGACAGGATTAAGCGTCTGCATAGCGTTGCTCCTCACCTAATTGCGCTATGGGTTGCAACAATCGCGTACTCCAGTCACAGAATTCCTGCTCGCACTGGAAAAGGTCGGCAAAGTCGGTGGCGATGTAAGGGTCACTGCGCTCGGCGACCCCCACATACGGGCTGCCGACGAACTTAATATTGGCTTTATTCATATCTTGGCTTTGTATCCACTCCCAGCCACTGGCAGGGAAAAATGCCACACTGCTTTGATGGCTGCTAGTAAAGAGTTCTAGCCAAGGCGCTAATAATTGTTCGGCACGCTCAGCATTCATCGGGGCAAAAGACACTTGTTCGTCTAAGCCCATCACCACGGTGGTGACCGCCTCTCCACACAGCTGCGCGAGTAAGTGATAAATAAACCCTTGGATTCTATCCTTCGCTTTAATACTGGCGCTGCGATAAAACACCTGTTGACTGCCATAGAGATGCGCTAACCAGCCTTGCAGGCGCACTCCAGAAACCGTGATATCCACTTCCAGCATCTGCGCCATTTGCCCTTGCGTGCGCAACTGAACCTGCTCTGCCAGAGGGCTGATGCGGCTGCGCAGTTGCTGCAAGGTCAATGTCGATAACACACCTTGGGGCAGCACCCCGCGCTGGATAATTTCCTCGTCACTCGGAGCGCTACCGTGCAGTTGTCCTTCGAGCAGCTCATCGAGCAATTGATAACGCGATAAGGCATCTAAATCGAAATGCTCGATATCTTCATCGTGTGCATCAATGCCATCTATGCGCACCCCAAGTACTTGTTGGTAGAAATAACGTTGTGGGCGAGTAGCACATTGCATTAAGGTGTCGAGCTCGCACAGTTGTGGCGCTGTAACAGCCAAAGGCTGAAGCTGTTGTTTTTGCTCTTGAGCGGCTGTTAACGGCAAGGCCCACACCGGATTAAAGCTTTGCCAACGGCTGTCCTTTTGATAATACTGCGGATGAAACGGCTGCAGATGGTGCTCTATCACTAATCGGCTTGTGAACGCATCATCGCTGTCTTGCCAGCAAAAACTGCGGTCCAAATATTCGCACAACTCACTGACTAATACCGAGGGCATACGGGGACTGTTATCGCGGCTAGAGCGACCGATGTAACTGAGATATAAGCTATCTCTGGCGCTCAACAAGGCCTCTAAAAATAAATAGCGGTCGTCTAGGCGTCGTGAGCGGTCGCCTTTGCGTCGCTGACTGTAAGGCACCAGGTCAAAACCAATAGGCTGTACACTGCGCGGGTAATCAGCATCGTTCAGCCCCAAGATACAGACCTTTTTAAAGGGCACGGCGCGCATCGGCATCAGCGTACAAAAATTAACTTTACCGATTAAAAACCGCTGCCCCACGCCTTTTTGTTCGACACCTTGTTGAATCAAGGTGGCGAAGATACGTGCCGAGATGAGCCCTTGATAGTCACCATTATCATAATGCTTTTCAATGTCACTATAGAGGCCATCTAACAAGGCTAAGTCCGCTGCGCTTAAATGCTCTATTGCCATCACTTCACTGGCTATTGCACGCAAACTGGTACACTTATCCAATAAGCTTGCATCACCACTAAGTGCCTGCTTGGCCTGCAACAACACATTGATAAAGGCCAAGAGTTTGCTCAATGTATCACTGGCCATGCCCTCAACTGCGTCAGCCGGATAAACCCCATGATAAGGCGCATCGGTGGCCGCGATGCCTAACAATAATCGCTTTATTCCTAAACGCCAGGTGTTGAGATCAATACTTGGCAGGTTGAATTCTTGTTTGTGCGCGCCATCAATTCCCCACTTCACCCCGACTTGCTCAAGCCACACTTGGCACTGCTCGAGTTCGCTGGCGACAAAGCCGAAATGCTGGCTAATGGCCTCAATGTATAATAAGTCCATCAATTCACTGACACCAAAGCGGCTAAAGGGTAGATTCACCAAGCTCACCAAGGCATTAACAATAGGCTGCTCTTGGGCAATGGATAAGTCGGCAATAGCATAGGGGATATGGCGCTCGCCTTTAGCGCCACCAAACACCGCTTCAATAAAGGCGCTGTACTGGCCGACATCAGGCATCATCACAATGATGTCTTTAGGTGTCAGGGTTGGATCGCGGGCAAACTCAGCAAGTAGATGGTCGTGTAAGCACTCTACTTCGCGCAAAGCCGTGTGGCAATTACTGATTAACAGGGAGTGATCTTGTTGCGCCAATGCTATCTTGCCCTGCTCACTGATAAACCAGTGTGGGTCTTGCGCTAGGCTTTCACCTTTGAAAGCTAATTCATATACCTCTTGCTGTAGACGACCCAATAAATGCGGCGCAAATTCATCATCGAAACCATCCAGCCACTTGCCATCTAATTGCAGCAGTTGCTCTAGGTAATCGCGGCCAAGCTTACCCCATGATGCCAATAACGGATTACCGACGATAAAATATTGTTGCTCAGATTCAGCCGCGTCGATATTAGGCTTACGTTGATATTGAGTGTGTATTTTAGCCAGAGTTTTCTCATCGACGATATCGCCCCAATAGTGTTCACTGGGGTTGAACAGAAATATCAACACATCCGTGTGCTCACTGAGCGCCTGAAAGATCGCTAGCTGCGATTGCGCCAAAGCGGAGATACCAAACAAGCAAATACGTGGCGGCAGTTGCAACTGCCCCGCCGCCAGTGCATCCAGTAATCCTTGGTGCATATTAGCGCGATGGTACGGGCTTTGCTCCAGCTCTTGAACACGCGCGACTAAAGCACGCCAAAGATCGGGCTGCCAAGGTGCATGGCGAATATCAACGTCATCTAGTTGGTCTTCACCCGCTTGCCAACTAGCCAACCACTGTGGTCGATACATTAGATAATGATCGAACACATCGGCAATTTTCTCACACAGGGCATAGCGTTTGTGACCATCATCGTCACCATCAAGGTAGCGCATCAGGGGTTGGTAATGAGCCTGTGTTAATTTTTGCGGCAACAGTTCGTAGAGCTTCCATGTCATATTGGCTTTGTTAAACGACGACTCTGGCGGAACATCAGGCAAAGCTTGCTGGTACAAAGACCAGATAAAACTCGAAGGTAATGGAAAGTCGACCTGTGCACATACGCCTAACTGCGCTGTAAGCTCAAGCTTCAACCATTGTGACATTCCTGGAGAATGCACCAATACTTGCTCTTTATGGAAAATATTAGAACTGCTGGTATTCGCCAGCAACGCACAGAGCTGGGCGCTGAGAATCTCCATACGGTTTGACTGTATTATATGCAGCATGCGTTATCGGTATTATTGGAATGCCTAGATAGCCAGTGTACGCAATTTTAATGACGGGCACTAGGTTGACATCACAGTGTATTTTAACCTTATTGGTTATTGTTAAGCGGCTTCATTGTTGCACCTAAGTTAATAGCAAAATATTCGGTAACATCTTGAATTTGCATATTTTAGGAACATAGATTAAGTTATAACCACAATGGAATGAATTAGCACACAGGAGCGTGCCAATGCGATTGATTGCTTTCAGCCTTTTTTGTGCCGGCTTACTTGCTTGCTCAGTGACGCTGCTTGGTGATTTTGGGCAACATCGCCCGCTTATCTCTGATTTAGTGACCCAATCTCAAACCCTATCCCCGCAAGTGAAGGGGAAGCTTGCTTTGGGCGGCTCTGAGCTGGCCAATGTCGAAATTACCCGCACCTTATCGGTGGGCGATCAGCAATTCGTTAGCCGCGCGAAAACAGACAGCAGCGGACACTTTTACTTTGCCCCCATGACCACAGAGCACCCTGTTTTTGGCGAGCCTCCTGAGCGCTTATGGCAGGACATCAGTGTGCGCTACCAAGGCCAACAGTACGTGTTATGGTACACCGCCATTGACCATGAATTAGACAACTTCGTGCTACAAGAAACCCTATCCCAGCTGCAGTGTAATTTGCTCTCCGCTGAAAATGAATTCAACATCAGCGATAAGCGCCGCCCTAGCCTGCCTGTGAATGTCTACTCGATATGTGATTTACATGTGCAAAAATCGGCACAAAAAAAAGCCGCTGTTATCAGCGGCTAAGTCGGGGTCTAATCAGAGTTCAAGCAACACATACGTCATTACTTGCCACTCATAGTAAAGCGCCAAAATTGCAAATTCATGACAAGGGTCATATTTTTGCATTTTCTTCGCTCACCACCAAAAATATAGCGGCACTGCAAAGCTAGCGCAGCCTTTTTAGTAAAGTTCAGCCAACATATCATCAGTGTATGGCGTGAGTGGTTTTTGCGCTTTCACTTTGGCGACCAAATCAGGGTTAGCAATAAAAGGACGACCTAAGGCTAGTAAATCGAACTCTTCATTACTGATTGCCTCAGCGCCTTGCTCCGGCGTATAACTGCCAACACCTACCAAGTTCCCGTTATAATGTTTACGTAGATATTGCGAGGCACTGCCGTTGCCACCAAGATAAGGGAAACGCATGCTGTCATCGAAAATACCCAAGTGCAGATACGCAAGATTTCGATGATTAAGCTGCTCCAGTAAATAATCGAACACGGCGGTATCTTGCTCATCGCCCTCATCGAGCAGGAAGTACGCCCCAGGGGATAACCGTAAACCCACTTTCGCAGCCCCCACACGCGCGACGACAGCGTCGACCACCTCAAGTGCAAAACGTGCGCGATTGGCAGCATTACCGCCATAGTTGTCGTTGCGTTGGTTGCTACTGTGGTGCAGGAATTGATCAATCAGGTAGCCATTGGCGCCATGGATCTCAACGCCGTCAAAACCAGCCTCTATCGCGTTTTCTGCCGCTTTAGCATAATCAGCCACAAGCTGTTCGATTTGCGCTTCACTCGCGGCTTTTGGTGTTTGGTAACTTAATTCACGCATGCGCGGCACAGTGCCTTCGATACCAATCGCACTGGCACCGAGCACATCTCCTGCAAAAAAGTGTGGATGAGCGACACGGCCAACATGCCATAGTTGGCAAAATATCTTGCCTCCTTGGTCATGCACTTGCTCAGTGACATTGCGCCAACCTTGTATTTGCTCACTGGTGAATATACCCGGCACATTCGGATAGCCTTGGGCATCAGGGCGAATAATCGTGGCTTCACTAATGATCAACCCAGCATCAGCGCGACGAGCGTAATAGGCCGCCATTTTTTTCGTTGGTACGAGATTATCATCCGCCATACAGCGCGTAAGCGGCGCCATAAGAATACGATTTTTAAGAGTCAGTTCGTCATTTAAAGCATAAGGTTGTAAAAGAAGATCGGTCATATAAAGCATATTTATTTTTTTGAATGTATATTCAACGTATGGATTGTTGAATGCTAATTCAAGTAAATATTGAAAATAAATGGTACCATGTTCGTTATCTTAGTTAGCAGCATCATGTCGTTTTTATGCGCAGCGCCGAATTTGACCGAGCCCACGTTTTACAACAAGCCATGCAAACCTTTATGGAGCATGGTTACAGCAAAGCCAGTATGCAAAAACTAACCCAAGCAACGGGGTTGCATCCAGGCTCTATTTATTGCGCATTTGGCAGTAAAAAAGGTCTGTTTATCGAGGCGGTGAGTCACTACCATCAGCAAAAACAACAAGCGTTCGACACCATTTTTATCGCCCAACGCCCGGTTGTTGATAGTTTGCGTGAATTTATCGCCAACACGGTCACTGAGTGCGTGCAAAAGACCTGTGCGAAGGTATGTTTACTCACCCGCTCTTTAAATGAAATTGAAGGCCAAGACCCGGAAGTGGCCAATATTCTTGCACAAAACCTCAAGCAATTAGAGCAGAACCTAGCTGCGCAAATTCGCCGCGCTCAGCACCAAGGTGAAGCCGTGAACCAAGATGACGCGATGAAGCTAGCGCGCTTTTTGGCCATGGGCATTTACGGCATGCGCACCTATGCGTTTACACAGCCAGATGAAGCCTTGTTAACACAAATGGGCGAACAACTTTTAGCCGCTATTATTGTTGATTAACTTGAAATTCATCGCTATCGCCCATAATACAGCTAATATTCCACATTCAGTGGGGGATGAAACACAATTGACCAAAGCTGACGGCGAAAACCTCTGCACGTAATTGGTTTTGGTGAAATGTGTACCTCTTCACACATTAATAATTAATAGAAGAGTACAATATGACAACACATATACGCTCCGCACTCATCGCCGAAGGCGGTGGACAAAAAGGCATTTTTACCGCCGGCGTACTCGATGCTTTCCTAGAAAAGAAATTTGCGCCCTTCGATTTAAAAGTCGGCGTTTCTGCAGGCGCCCAAAATCTCGCAGCTTACTGTGCTCGGGCACGCCAATATGCACAAACAGCGATTGAGCACCTCACCACAGAGCAACAGTTTTTTCGACCGGCCCGGTTTTTCACCGGTGGTAACGTCATTGACCTAGACTGGTATTTTCATCAAGTTGAGCACAACGGCAAGGTGCGCTTCCCCACTGAGCCTAATAACCTCACCCCAGAGAGTAATTTTTATGCGGTAGCTAGCCACTACGACTCGTTTGAGCCGCATTACTTACATACTTGGCATGAAAATATGTTTGCGCACCTAAAAGCCTCAAGCGCTATTCCATTTCTGTATCGCCCCGGCGTAAAAGTCGAAGGTCATGGCATGATGGATGGCGGCGTTGCCGACCCCCTGCCGGTGCGGTGGGCTCATGAAAAAGGCGCGAAAACCATTTGGGTGATCCGCACAGTTGAAGCTCATGATGATGGCAAGATGCCGGTGTTGGAGAGGCTTAAACCTATTATGAGGCGCATCAACCAATCGCCACGGATGTTTGAAATTTATCATCACTATCAACAGCGTTACGCCGAGGCTGTTGAGTTTATGAGGTCACCACCTGAAGGTGTTAACGTGGTTCAAATAGCCCCAACTCGGCCATTACAATCTATGGTGTTAGGCTCAAGTATCGAGACTTTAGAAGAGGACTATCGCCTCGGTTTTGAAGTTGGCTTAAAAGCAGTCAATCGATGGAAAGAGCCCGAGCCACAACCTGAGGCAGTATAATTAGGCCTCGGGTTGCGCTGCTCAATGGTAAAGCTAAAACATGGTATTGGTATTTTTGGCTTGTTCAGGAACAGCTTGAATGACATCCCAGTGCTCTACAATTTTGCCATTTTCCACACGAAATATATCAACAATGGCACCGCCATTTGGCTGCGGCCAGTGGTAACTTTTAACGTGTAATACCACCAAGTCGCCCTCAGCTATCACCCGCACTATTTCACCACTGGGTCCGGCGCTTTTATCTCGTTTAGGCAAGCTGCGCAATAACGCCCGCAGCCCTTCTTTACCATCTGCGACCATGGGGTTATGTTGGATATAGCGCGGACCTAGGTACTTATCGATATGTGTCGCGTCTTCGGCTAGTACCACATCGGTATAAAAATCAATGACCAGTTGTTTGTTTTTGGTCAGTTGGCCTTCAGCCAGTGTACTGGTGCTAAATAAAATCATGAGTGTAATGAGTATTTGCTTCATCGCTGCCTCTTATGCTTAAAAAGTGACCCGTTCCATGTTGTAAAATGAGCCTACAGCGCTCGTTTTATGAGTTGGGGTTGCATGTTGCCAGCTTAGAATAAACTCAAAAACATCCGATGAGCAGTGAATTTCATTAACAGTAGTTTTAATTAATCTGAATGAAATTTATCGACAAAAACCCAGGTCTGAGCGGCGTTTTTAATCATCGCCCTATTAAGTAATGATAGCGCTAGCCATCACCACCTAAAACGGAGGAAGGTTGAACGGCTAGTCTGCTTGCGCAGTTAGCCATAGGTAATCATGCGGCTTAAAAAGTACGTAAACAATGGCGAGCATAATTCGCGGACCACGTAAGTTTGAACCTCCGCTTAGCTGCGTCGTCCCTTCTGTTGGCACGTTAATACGCACTTTATTAGAGCGGCACCAGTCCACTTTTAAATAAACTTCTTTTTCGCCTGGTGGCACATCAAACTCAACACTTTCGCCATTACCAATTTTACCCAACGCCTTACCTTCACACATAACCGTGTACTTTCTAGCTCTATCTGCATAGCCACTATCACGACTAATTCGTAGTTTACTCATGGTTTTCCTTAACACCTTAACGGCGACAGTCATCAAAGCCGTGAGTGTAACAAAAATTGCCATGAATAACGTAAAATGCTTTTAGCTCAGTTATCTATACTTTTCTCTTGCCAAATTCCTGACTCTGTTTGCCCCTGTATTTTGACCTTTGCTACGCAAAATTCAGGTTCTTTACCCTGCTTACGCTGGCGGTGGTAGTCTGATGTAACGCGTTTAATCGTCGGCGTAAGCTGCACAATCGCGATGATATTAACCAGTGTCATCAAGCCTAAGGCCATATCGGCTAAACTCCATACTTGCTCAAGCTTGGCACTGGCTCCCCATAACATCATCGCCAGATAACTGAGCATGTACAGGCCTCTGCCCATACGATTATCCAGTGCAAAAAGGTGCAAGTTACTCTCGGCATAGGCGAAGTTTGCCACCACTGAGGTAAATGCAAACAAGGTGATTGCCGCCGCAACAAAATACACACCGGCATCGGCCATATGCGCGGTCATGGCATTCTGAGTGAGGCGAATGCCCTCCATATCGCCGCTGATAGGGATATCCGCCAGTAATATAATCACTGCCGTGCAGCTGCATAGCACTATGGTGTCGAAAAACACCCCCAGCATTTGTATATATCCTTGTGTGGCTGGGTGATTCGGTGTTGGTGTTGCCGCACCCGCTGCGTGGGGGACACTCCCGGCTCCAGCCTCATTGGAATAAAGGCCGCGCTGAATACCATTTTTAATCGCCGCTCCGAGCGCCCCAGCTCCCGCTTCTTGCAGGCCGAGCGCACTGTGCAAAATATCACTGAGCATCGCAGGCACCCGTTCATAATTGACCATCGTCACCACCAGGGCGCTAAACACAAAAACTAACCCCATTAGCGGCACCACCCGCTCTGCGAAACGGGCAATGGCCTTAAAGCCGCCGGCGATGATACTGCCTGTGACTAAGGTGATAACCAAACCGGTATAAAATCGGTCCACGCCAAAGGCATGGTGCAACGCATCGGTGATAGTGTTGGTTTGCATGGCACTAAAGCTAAAGCCATAACCGAGAAACAAACACAGGGCAAAGGCAATGGCTAACCATTTTTGCCCCAGTCCCATTTGAATGTAGTACGCAGGGCCGCCCCGAAACTCGCCTTGGCTATCACGTACTTTATACACTTGCCCTAGTACGCTTTCGGCAAAGCCGGTGGCCATACCGAGTATGGCAATCACCCACATCCAGAACACCGCACCACTGCCACCTAAAGAAATAGCCACTGCCACCCCGGCGAGGTTGCCAGTGCCGACACGAGCGCTTAGGCCGGTGCACAGCGCTTGAAATGAGCTTATCTGGTTTTTGTGAGCGTGTGTGCTGGTTCTTAATAGCGCAAACATATGGGTAAAATGAGTGAGCTGAATCCCTCTGAGCGAAATCGAAAACCACACACCAGCAAAGAGCAGTAAATAAATAAGGATCTGCCCTTTTCCCCACAACAGCGCATTTACGCTGGCTATCAATGACTCTAGCAATGTTCACTCCAAGTGCTTGTAAAACTGCTTGTTTATGTCACTTTATACTAGGCTATGAAGATAAAAATGCGACTTTAGGCGGGATATAATCTAGGAGGCTAAGCCTCCTAGATAGGCAGTAACGCTAAGGTTGAGCGAGTTGACGTTTTACCTCATCACTGTCTTGGTTGGTGTAGTTTTCGGCGCTAAGCCCTAACCAATGCGGCACGGTGGCACTAATGAACACCGATGACCAAGTGCCCACCAGCACACCCACAAACAAGGTGATGGCAAACCCTTGCAGAGGCGGCCCTGCCAACGCCCAGATACTGATAATCGTCGCCAGTGTGGTCATTGAGGTAATAAGTGTACGACTCATGGATGCGGCAATGGCGGTATTGATACTCAGCGCCACTGATTGTGCAGGCTTCGCGCGGACAATCTCACGCACCTTATCACCGATGACAATGGAGTCATTGAGCGAATAGCCAATGATGGCAAGGATGGCAGCTAACACGGTTAAGGTGAAAGGAATGTCAAAAAGCACCAGCACCGCCAGTGTCAGTGCAACGTCATGCACCAACGCCAAGGTGGCCGCCAGCGCTAAACGCCATTCAAAGCGACAGACTAAATACAGCATCACCGCTAGGGTTGCGAATAACAACGCCATCAGCCCCTGGTCGATGAGCTCGTCACCGGCCTGTGCACCTAAAAAGCTGCTATCCAGTAGCACCAATGCGTTGTCACTGACCCAGGTATCGAGCCACTTGGGGTTGCTCTGCCCTTCGCTCGGTGGTTGAAACAATTGGTATTGATTATCACTGTGTGCACTTAATTGAAAATCGCCACTCAGTAAGCCCTTTAATTGGTGTTGTAGTTGCTGTTGAGTGAGCGCCTCAGGCGCCTGAAATTGATGCACATAACCGCCAGTAAAATCTTGGCCAAGCGGTACTCCTTTGATGGCAATCACAGTGCCGGCGAGTACCAGCATAAGCATACTGATCGCCATTCCCAGATGGCGTAATCGTGTTAAATAATTAGCCATGACGCACCTCCTTTGCAGCTGCGAACAACCAGTGTGACAAGTAAGAAGACACCAATACACCGCTAAATACACTGGTGAGAATGCCCAGCGCTAACGTAATGGCAAAGCCTTTAACTGGGCCATAGCCCACACCGATAAGCACTAAGGCACTGATAAATGTCGTTAAGTTGGCATCAATAATACTGCTCATCGCGCCTTGATAGCCACGTTTAAGAGCTTGTAAGCGGGTTCTGCCTAAGCGCAGTTCCTCCTTGATACGCTCAAATATAATGACGTTGGTATCCACCGCCATGCCAATGGTCAGCACCAACCCGGCAATCCCAGGTAGCGTTAATACCACGCCGGGGAGCAGTGACATGAGCCCCACCAAAGCAATTAGGTTAATTGCTAATGCAAGGTTGGCGACAACCCCTAAACGCCGGTACCACAGCAGCATAAATGACAATGTTAGCGCTAAGCCCAATAACAAAGCGTTAAAACCATTCTCTATATTTTGCTTACCGAGGCTGGGGGTCATGGTTTGCTCTTTGACTATGGTAATGGGTGCTTCTAATGAACCTGCGCGCAATACTAAGGCTAAGTCTTGAGCTCGTTGCCAGGTACCCAGCCCAGTAATACTAAAACGCGTTCCCAATGCTTCGTTAATGGTCGCCACAGATATGACCTGCTCGCGCATTCGCACCTCACCTTGCGCATCCGCTACATATTCACTGTACAAGGTAGCCATGGGTTGACCTATGTGCGCACGCGAGAACCGATTAATTTTATCTCCCCCCGCTGAGGATAGTTGCAACTGCACCATCGGCTGCCCCATTTCATCTCGGCCGGCTTGAGCACCGGTGATATCTGCACCCGTGAATATTGCTTTACTCTCTATGGCAATACTGTGCCCTTGCTCAGTACGCACCCGCTTACCGCCAATTTCTTGCAGGCCGTGAAAAGAAAGCTGTGCAGTGGCGCCAATAATACGCTTTGCTTCACTGGGGTCTTGCACACCGGGTAGCTCAATACGAATAGCCCGCTTGCCTTGGCGTTGCACCACGGCTTCGGTTATGCCTAGCTCCTCGATGCGCGAGCGCAAAGTAGCCAACGCTTGTGTCATATCTGCCTGAGCAAATTGCTGTTGCTGCGCATCCAGGTAACGTAAGGATACTATTTCTAAGCTGCCTTGATGGGCGCTACCGATATCCAGTTTTGGATAGGCCGCCTGCAACTTATCAGCCAATTGCTGTAAGTGTGCTTGGTTAGCTGGCGCTGCCACTAAGCGTACTTCGTTATTTTGCGGCGAGTGTATTTTTATGCCCCGTAAACGCGCTTTAACTCTCAGCGTATTGGCCTCTTCGGCAATGCTTTTTAACCGTGTGGCGAGTGCTTGGTCAGTATCCACTTGCAATACGAATAGCACCCCTCCCCCTAAGTCCAGACCGAGCTTCATCGGTGCTAATCCCAAACTTTGAAGCCACTGTGGTGTGCTGCTTTGGCTGACAACTTTGACCTGCTCATGCCCATGCCCATGCTCACGCAATATACGTGCGGCTTCGGCACTGCGTGCGGGATCCGTTAAACGGATATCAAAGCGTTGCTCGCCAGCATCATAGTGCGCCTTTGCGAGGGTAAAACCAGCCTCTGTCAACTCTGCTTTAATATTAACGGTATCGCTGTGGGTGGGCACAGACGCCACATTCACTACAGCATGATCAGGGTAGATATTGGGAAGCGCACTAAGAAAAAGTACTAAAATAACACTAATAACGGTAAATAAGCGCAGCTGTCTGCTCAGCGCCGACGCGCCTTTGACTCGCTCTTGCGAGTGAGGTTGTTGTCTCATTGTGAGTCCTTTTCGCTTGCTCAGCAAGCGTGTTAAATCTTAATTTCGGTATTAATAGAACGAAGGTTGATTTAACTCAGGACTCGTAGTGAAGCCTGCTACGATAAGTTAAGTTCGCGGCCTGACAGTGATTAATAAGGCCACATTTTTTCTGCTCCCTGGCGATATACCAAGGTTCAAAATGGCTGGCGGGTGGCGCCTTAAAGCGCTGTTTATACGGCGCAGTGTGCTGCGCCAATGTGTACGCCAACAAGTAAAGTGGTTGTTGCTCCGGGTGTAAAAAATAGCTGGGGTGAGTACGCATAGCGCGCTCTGGCAATTGCGCGGGGTGCGGTGCTGGGCGCTGGTGCTCTGAGGCGCCATCGGCGCTGACATCATCAAAACTGCACTGCATGGGTTCTTGCACCATCAACGAGCAGAGCGGTGATTCGGCTGCTGTGGTATGGGTATGGGCAAGCGCGGATGCACTGCTCAAAAGCAGCGTCATTAACACGATGACCATAATTATACCGTTACGCATGGGTGCCTTGTACTTATATTTATGCTCGGCCAGTTGCCGATATTGAATGCCTCTTAGAGATAGGGTTGATTTTATCTATTTCAATCCCAGAGATTAAATAACCTTAAAAAGTGAACCACAAACGCTATATAGACGTTTGATTTAGGTACTAAAAATAATTGCTCTAAATAGTTCGACCTTGCTCTTAAGCAAAATCGAATGATGCCAATGGAGGCCCAATGAGTAGCACAACTTTTGACGACGCAGTGACACGATTAAAACGCATCGGGGATGCCATCCAGTGCTCACAACAAGTTCTCAACACGCTCAGTCACGCGCAGGCAATGATGCACGTGAACGTTGAAGTGCGTATGGATGATGGCCATGTTCAGTATTTCCCTGGCTACCGTTGCCAGCACAACAATGTGCTCGGCCCGACCAAAGGCGGTATTCGCTTCCACCCCGAAGTTGACAGCGAAGAAGTACAAGCCTTAGCGCTGTGGATGACGCTCAAATGCGCTGTCGTCGATATTCCATTTGGAGGCGCTAAAGGCGGTGTGAGTGTCGACCCGAAAACCTTGTCTCCTTTTGAACTTGAACGCTTATCACGCGCCTATGTGCGCTCTATGGCCGATTTTATTGGCCCTGAGCGTGATATTCCAGCACCGGATGTGTATACCAATGCCCTTATTATGGGCTGGATGATGGATGAGTATGAAAAAATTACCCGAGTTAAAAATCCCGGCGTGATCACCGGTAAACCATTGGCTCTCGGCGGCAGTATTGGCCGCGACGATGCCACTGGGCGCGGCGCTTACCTATGTATTAAAGAATTAGAAAAACGTGACAATCTCGACCCTCAGCAAACCACAGTGGCAGTGCAAGGCTTTGGTAACGGCGGTTATCATGTTGCCCGTTTACTCGCCAACGATGGCTATAAAGTGGTAGCCGTTAGTGACTCTAAAGGAGCTATTTATCGCCAAGAAGGTCTCAACGTTGATAGCGTCTATCAGCAAAAGCAAGAACATAAAGAGCTTAAAGCGGTCTATTGTGAAGGCTCAGTGTGTGAAAGTCAGGACTACGATACCCTCTCCAATGAGGAGCTGCTGCACTGCGATGTCGATATTTTAATTCCCGCTGCACTAGGCGGCGTGATCACCGCTGATAATGCTGAGCAAGTTAAAGCACGATATATCGTTGAGATAGCTAATGGCCCAGTGACCAGTGATGCCGACAGTATACTAAAACAACAGGGTGTCATTGTGATCCCTGATATTTTGGCCAACGCCGGTGGTGTGACTGTCAGCTACTTCGAGTGGGTACAAAACCGCTGCGGTTACCAATGGTCGCGCGAGCGGGTTGAGCAAGAGCTAGAGCAAGTGATGCGCCGTGCATTTGCGCGCGCTAACGAGCAAGTACAGCGCCAAGAACTCGATTTTCGCGATGCGGTCTATGCCGTCGCACTCAAGCGCCTCAGTGACGGTATTGAAGCACATGGCACGCCCGATTATTTTAATGGCGAGTGAACATCCGACAGGTAAGCTCGACTAACTGGTCGAGCTTTTCTTTTTCCACCGGCGGTTTCCACTTGATGAGCTGCTCCCAATATGCCAACTTTTTCATGCCCCCGTAGAACACGGCAGCAGCAATTTCGGCGGGCGTTTCACCCAAAGCACCTTGCTGCTGCGCCTCATAAAACCATGAGTGCAAACCTTGCTCAAAACTTTGAAACCGCTCTTGCAGCTTGGCCGCGCGCTTTTTCGAACGCAACGATTCAATCATAACAATGCGCGACAGGGTCAGGTAGTCTTTGTCTTGTGTCAATCGTAAGCCGACATGGGCTTGTGCTTGCAATTGCTCTTTTATCGGGGTTTGCGCGCAAAAATGGTTTTCTTGCAGTGGACGAATACGCTCTATGAGTAGGTCCACCACACCATCAAATAAATGCTCTTTACTGGAGTAATATTTATACAACGTGCGCTTTGATACCTTTGCCTTGCCCGCCACCGCTTCCATAGTGGTACCTGCAAGGCCGTGTTGTGCAAATAATGCGATAGCAGCGGTGATCACCGCCTGCTGCTTATTACTACTCATATTCCGCCCCTCAACGATTTGCTGCGCAGTATAACGGAACCAATGATTATTCGCAGCAATAGTAAACGAAGATGTATACCTGAGATGAAAATAAGTATACACTTTCGTTTACTCAGTGCTAACACCCGTAATTAAATATGTAAAAATTTTCGGCTGTCATCTACACTGAGCGTTGGCGGTCGTGCCACGATTTGTGTCTTCAATGTTGTACTCATGCACAGCAATGCCGATACACTTGAGCGCATGACATGCACCAAAAAAAGCCTGCGCCCGCATAGAATAACCGCGAATTGTCACCTCGGTGTGGCTTGGCAACTCGCCTGCGAGAGCACGCTATAACAACGTCTGACCCATATCATTCAATTTGCAAAGGGAAACGCTTCACTCATGCGTCGTTATTCTATTACTACTGTATTACGTCCAGTTACACTGGTGTTCAGCTCTTTATTATTGTTAAGTGCCTGTGAGCAGCCAGCACAACAATCACAAGGGGGCATGCCTAATGCCCAAGTCGAAACCATTACCGCCAAAGCGGTGGATGCGCCTTTTATTATCTCTGTACCAGCCACGGTATCAGGCTCGAAAGAGGTCGAGATACGTGCTCGGGTCAGTGGCGTGTTGGAATCTCGAAACTTCTCTGAAGGTCAAACGGTCGATGCCGGCCAATCCCTGTTCACTATTGACCTTGCCCCCTACCAGCTCGCTTATGAGCAAGCCCAAGCGGCTGTCAATGCCGCACAAGCGCGGTTAGAGCAAGCGCAGCGAGAAACCAAGCGGCTGAAAAAATTACGCGAAGACAAATCAGTATCACAGCGCGATTATGATAACGCCATTTCCAGTGTTCAAATCGCCACCGCTGATTTACAGGCCAGCAAAGTGCAGCTGCGTGAGGCAAAATTAAACTTGGACTATGCCCAAGTCAAAGCTCCCGTTGCTGGGGTAATGGGCCGAGAGTTAGTCTCTGAGGGTACCTTCGTGCCAGGGCCCGAGTTACTGCTGACCTATATTACCGAATTAGACCCTGTCAGAGTGCGTTTTGGCCTCTCAGAACGAGAGCAGCTTATGATGCGCCAGGCGCAGAAAAAGGGCGAATTGAGTTTACCTGAAGACGGCCAATGGCAAACACGCCTACGTTTGCAAGACGGCAGTGAATACCATCACGGTGGCGAGGTTAACTTTACTGATGTGCGCATCAATCCTAATACCGGCACCTCAGAGTTTCAGGCTATTGTGCCCAATCCTGAGTTTAGCTTGCGCCCTGGTCAATTCGTGCAAGTAGAGCTTATCGGCGCGGTGCGTAACAACACCTTCGTGGTGCCCCAACGTGCGGTGTTGGATAATGGCACCGGCAAGTTTGTGTATGTTGTCGGCAAAAATGAACAAGGTGCCACCATCGCTCGTCCCGCTCCAGTGCAAGTGGGCGAATGGTATCGTAAACAAAACGGTGACAAGACTGAGAACCTATGGATTATTCGCAGCGGCATTAATGCCGGAGATGAAATTGTTGTCGAAGGAATGGCGCGCATTTTCTTCCCGGGTATGCCCATTACCGTGTCTAATCAGCAACAGCAGGGATAAGCAGCATTATGTTCTCTCGTTATTTTATTGATAGGCCGATTTTTGCTTTTGTGATCAGCATTGTCATTGTCCTTGCTGGTTTAGCTGCCATGCGTGCCCTACCCATAGCTCAGTATCCGGAAATTGCCCCTCCTGTAGTGCAAGTCACAGCCAGTTACCCTGGCGCTTCCGCCGAAGTTTTGGAGCAAACCGTGGCGGCGCCGATCGAAAATGCTATTACCGGTGTTGAGGGCATGATGTATATGTCTTCAACCTCCAGCAGCGCCGGCGCAACCACCATCGAGGTGACCTTTGAAATCGGCACTGATGTCGACCAAGCCGCTGTGGATGTGAACAACCGCGTGAAACAGGTTGAGGCTCGCTTACCAGAGGAGACTCGACGGCAAGGCGTGGTGGTACAAAAGGGCTCGTCGAGCTTTTTGCAAGTGCACGCGTTTTACTCCCCTGATGGGTCTCGCTCATCATTGTGGACGTCGAACTATGTCACCCTTAACATTCTCGATCGTATTAAACGCATCCCTGGCACTACCAATGTACAAATATTTGGCGCTAAAGATTACGCCATGCGAATCTGGTTACGCCCTGACTTAATGAGCCAGTTGGGCGTCACCGTGGATGAGGTGGCCAATGCGATTCGGGTGCAAAACTCGCAATATGCGGCGGGTAAAATTGGTGCGACCCCGACTTCCAAGTCACCACAATCTTTGGTTTATAGTGTCACCGCTCGCGGGCGCATGTCTGAGCCACAAGAATTCGAGAATATCATTGTCCGCTCGAATCCCGACGGCAGCAGCCTACGCCTTAAAGACGTTGCGCGAGTTGAGCTCGGCTCCAAGGATTACAACTTTAACGGCACCGTCAATGGCAAAGAAGCGGTGCTGTTGGGGATATTTCTGCAGCCCGGCGCAAACGCGCTGGACGTAGCCAAAGAAGTCAACGGCGTGATGGCTGAGTTCAAACCGCAGTTCCCTATGGGTCTTGAGCATGTGGTCTCCTACGACACCACCCGCTTTGTCGAGGTGTCCATTCGTGAGGTGGTAAAAACCCTGGCCGAGGCCATGCTATTGGTATTTCTGGTGGTGTTCTTATTTTTACAGAACTGGCGTGCCACACTTATCCCTACGTTAGCGGTCCCGGTCTCGTTATTAGGCACCTTTGCTGGCATGTATATGTTGGGTTATTCCATCAATACGCTGACGCTATTTGGCATGGTGTTATCTATAGGTATTGTGGTTGATGACGCCATCGTGGTGCTTGAAAATGTTGAGCGCATTATGCACGAAGAGCATGTCAGTGCTCACGAAGCAGCTATCAAGGCGATGCGAGAGGTTTCTGGGCCAGTGGTAGCCATTGTTTTGGTGCTGTGTTCAGTGTTCGTGCCGATTGCTTTTCTGGGCGGACTAACCGGTGAACTTTTCCGCCAATTTGCGATTACCATCTCTATCTCTGTGAGTCTCTCTGGTGTGGTGGCGTTAACCATGACTCCGGCGCTGTGTGTGATGATTTTAAAGCATGAGCATAAACAAACAGCCGGTTTCTTCATTTGGTTTAATAAGTTCTTCAGCGCTGTGACCCATAAGTATGTGGGCGCGGTAGGGTTTATGGTGCGTCGTGGCGTGCTTGGGCTGGTGTTAATGATAGCCATGGTCAGCGCAACCGTTGGCATTTGGCAAAAAACGCCGAGCTCCTTGGTGCCCGATGAAGATCAAGGCTTCTACATTGCCGCTGTTTTTCTACCGGATGGTTCATCACTAGAGCGCACCGCAGCGGTGGTTGACGAAGTGGTCGCGGCGGTTAAGTCCAACCCCGCCAACGAAAATGTCGCCGCTTTTACTGGCTTTGACTTTATCGGGGGCGGCTATAAAAACTCCGCCGCAACCTTATTTGTTACGCAAACCCATTGGGATGACCGCGAGGTCGATACCAAGGCCTTAGTGGCAGAGTTGTTTGGCAAAACCGCACACATTAATGAAGCCTTAGTGCTGGCTTTTAACCCCCCCGCTATCTTCGGTTTAGGCACCACCGGTGGTTTTGAGTTTTACATTCAAAATAAAGGCGCCGGTGGCCCAGAAAAGCTTCAACAAGCCATGCAGCTGGTTATGAATGAAGCACAAAAAAGCCCGATTGTCGGCAGCGTGCAAACCTTATGGCGCCCCGACGCTCCACAGCTTAAAGTGGATATAGACCGGGAGCAAGCGCGAGCTATGGGAGTCAATATTAATGATGCTTTCAATACGCTGGCCGGTACGCTGGGCACTTACTATGTTAATGATTTCAATAAGTTTGGACGTGCATGGCAAGTATTGATGTCTGCTGATGCTGAATATCGTATGCAGCCGCAAGACATAGGCCGAATCTACGTCAAGAGTCACTCTGGTGACATGGTGCCGATGTCGGCTTTCACTACGGTGGAATTTACCCGGGGGCCGGACAGCTTGAGTCGGTATAATAATTTACCCGCCGTAAAGTTACTCGGTGAAGCTGCGCCAGGTTACAGCTCCGGGCAAGCGATTGCCGAAATCGAACGTATTGCCGAGCAAGTGCTGCCAGCGGGTATGACCTATGACTGGACCGGCACCGCGTTTCAAGAAAAACGCAGTTCTGGCACCACCGGATTAGCATTAGGATTAGCGGTGATCATGGTGTTTTTGATTCTTGCAGCCTTATACGAGCGTTGGTCACTGCCCTTATCGGTGATGCTGGCTTTGCCTTTTGGTACCTTTGGCGCACTGATTTCAATTTGGGTGGCAGGGCTCACAAATGATGTCTACTTCCAAATTGGTCTGGTCACCCTACTGGGCTTAGCGGGCAAAAACGCCATTTTGATTGTTGAGTATGCCTTGCTCAAACATCAACAAGGTTGGAGCGCTGCCGCCGCCGCATTAGAAGCAGCCCGGCTGCGTTTTCGCCCCATAATTATGACCTCATTGGCCTTCATTCTTGGCGTTGTGCCCTTAGTGTTGAGCTCTGGTGCTGGCGCCGGAGCCCGCCACAGTGTGGGAACCGGAGTGATGGGCGGGATGATGGCCGCGACCTTCCTAGCCGTGTTCTTTGTTCCACTGTTCTTCTATTGGCTCACTGAGCGCCGTATTGGTGAAAAGCGCTCACGCCAAGCGCTGAGCGAGGAAATCGCAGCGCAACATAAAAAGGAGCAGGTAGAAACTGACGAGGGCCTACTTTAGCCCCTGCCAAAAAGTCTCTCAAAGGCGCTGTTATAGCGCCTTTTCTTTTCAAACGTTGCAATGACAGCTACTATAGAAAAATCAGCAAGTTAAAACTTACTTTCGGCAGTAGGGTAAGGCTTAATAGCAGCGCTGCTCATAGTGCTGTGCAATAATGACTGTGCCGACAAGGTCTTTTAAGTAATGTGGTTGAGATAAGTGAGCAACATGAGCAATGAAAAAAGCGAGTTATTCGCCGAGTTTTTTCAAATTCAAGAAAGCGTGAATGTCGTCGTAGAGAGCATAGAACCCGCTCTCGTTCCCACCGATGCCGACGCTTTAGAGCGCGATATCCCGCCACTTTTTCGGCTCGCCAATGAAGTCAATACGCTCGAACAATCAGCGCTTCGACCGCTGCGACTGCTCGGTGAAACCGCCAATGAACTCGCCCACTACTTATCACTGCAGTCCCGTAAAATCGATCTCATTCTTAGCCATATTTTGATGCAGGAAAGTACCGACCAACCCAATGAACGCTGCCAAAGCTATGGTGGCTCAGGGTTTACCTTACGACGTGAACAGCCAATGGAGGTTGGCCAGTATGTGCGGTGTAAATTGTTTTTAGAGCAAGAGGCCGCCGCCATCTATTGCTATGGCGAAGTCATTGAGATTGATACCCAGGACGATGGCTGTTTGCACAAGATTCTTTTTGCTACCATTCGCGAGCAAGACCAAGAGCTTCTCGTACGTGCCAGTTTACACGCTCAGACTCGACAACTGAAAAAGCGCCATGAACAGCAACGCGAAAATTAACGCTTAGATACCTACCCGTTTCTGGCGGTGCTCTATGATAATAATTCCGCGCCTTATTTAGCTGACATTCAAGCTGTAAGTGCTAAACTAGCGGCTTGTTTTTCTGTGATTCATTGAAATGACGTTTAGACTCCTCCCTGAGTGGCATCAGCAGGATGCCGTGATGTTAACCTGGCCGCATTCGAATACTGATTGGGCGGCGAATTTGGCGGCTGTTGAGAGCGTGTATTTAGCGCTGTGCGATCATATTAGCCAACGTCAAAAGCTGCTTATCGTTGTCGACAATGAAGCCCTTGAAGCCCATATTCGCTCTCGATTGACAGCACAACACACCGATTTGAATCAGGTGCGTTTTGTCCGCGCTCAGTGCAACGATACCTGGGCGCGTGACCATGGACCGCTGACCTTAAGTGATGGCAAGCAGTTAAAAGCCCTCGACTGTCAGTTTACCGCTTGGGGCGGTAAATATGCAGCCGAGAAAGACAACGCCATTAACCAGCAAGTATTCGCTCAGGCCCTTAGCGCTCAAGTAAACGTAGAGCGCAGTGAATTTATCCTTGAAGGCGGCGCCGTTGAAATCAACGAGCACGGGGTGCTGTTGAGTACCCGGCAATGTGTTCACAATGAGAACCGCAACCAACAGTTATCGGCCGCACAAATCGACAGTACCTTAGCGCAACTACTAGGAGCACAAAAAATCCTGTGGTTGGAGCACGGCTACTTAGCTGGCGATGATACCGACTCCCACATTGATACTTTAGTGCGTTTTGCTCCAAATAATGTGCTGGTTTACGTGCATTGCGACGACCCTAACGATGAGCACTATCAGGCTTTGGGCGCGATGCGTGAGGAACTCGTGGCACTAAGAGGGCTCGATAATGAGCCTTATCACCTTATTGCCCTCCCCTGGCCCAGGCCCATCACCAACGCCGAGGGTCAGCGCTTACCGGCCACCTATGCGAATTATTTAATTATCAATGGCGCGGTGTTGGTGCCAACCTATAACGACCCACATGATGCCGTGGCGCTTAAGCAAATCGCCAAGGCGTATCCTGAGCGTGAGGTGATCGGTATCGATTGTCGCGCGCTGATTGAACAATTTGGCAGCTTACACTGTATAACCATGCAACTACCGCATGGCTTTTTGGAGGAACGATGAGCGCCCCAACCCAACAATCATTGCGCGTTGCCTTGGTGCAACAGCAAAATACCGCCGAGCGTGATTACAACCTAACACAGTCTATTAACGGCATTCGTGAAGCAGCTGCGCAAGGCGCCCAGTTGGTGGTCCTGCAGGAGCTTCATACTGGCTTATATTTTTGTCAAAGCGAAGATGTCGAGCAATTTGATTTGGCTGAGACCATACCTGGTCAGAGCACGCAAGTCTTTGGCGAGCTTGCAAAAGAGCTCGGGGTGGTGATCGTTGCCTCACTGTTCGAGCGTCGCGCCGCCGGCTTATACCACAACACCGCCGTGGTGCTGGAAGCGGATGGCAGTATTGCTGGTAAGTATCGCAAAATGCATATTCCTGATGACCCCGGGTTTTATGAGAAGTTTTACTTCACGCCCGGTGATTTAGGGTTTGAGCCAATAAAAACCTCGCTGGGCACCTTAGGGGTGTTGGTGTGTTGGGATCAATGGTTTCCAGAGGCAGCGCGATTAATGGCCACTAAAGGTGCTGAAATCTTGATTTACCCGACCGCCATTGGCTGGGATAAAAATGATGACGCTGCTGAGCAACAACGCCAGCAAGATGCCTGGGTTATTTCCCAGCGCGCCCACGCAGTGGCCAATGGTGTCTATGTTATCAGTGCCAACCGCACCGGCTTTGAGGCCGATCCAAGCGGCCACAGCGCCGGGATCGATTTCTGGGGTCACTCATTTATCGCTGGGCCGCAGGGTGAGTTACTGGCTAAAGCCTGTGATGATAAACCCGAAGTATTAGTGGCAGAGCTCGATTTACAGCGCGGCGAAAAAGTCCGTCGCATTTGGCCCTACCTACGCGATCGTCGCATCGATCATTATGGTGATTTAACCAAACTTTATCGCGATTAAAACGGAGTATTCCATGCAGTTAGCGCAGTTCATTGAATTGCCTTGGGTAAAGACACAACAAGACAAAATAAAGTGGGGCCAGCTACATGGCAGTGCCCTCGCTCTGAGCATTGGCGAAGCCGTTAAGCAACATCAGCAGTTAGTGGTGTTAGTGACACCGGACACCCCCAGTGCGTTGAAGCTCGAGCATGAATTACATGCTACCTTGAGCCGTGATGAAGTGATGGTGTTTCCTGATTGGGAAACATTGCCTTATGACCATTTCTCACCTCATCAAGACATTGTCTCTACCCGGCTGCATACCCTCAGTCGTTTGAACAATATCAGCCACGGCGTGCTGATTGTGCCCGTTGCCACACTCATGCTGCGTGCAGCGCCGAAAGAATTTATTTACGGCAATGCCATTGTTTATCAGGTTGGCGACACGCTTAACATCGACAAGCTACGCAAACAGCTTGATGATGCCGGTTACATCCATACTCAGCAGGTGATGGCCCATGGTGAGTATGCGGTGCGCGGCTCGGTGGTCGACTTATTCGCAATGGGTCAAAACGCGCCTGTACGTTTTGATTTGTTCGACGATGAAATAGACAGCATGAGTCACTTTGATGTCGACAGCCAGCGCTCTAGCGATAATATAAGCCACATCAATTTATTACCGGCGCATGAATTTGGCACCACGGATAGCGACATTGAACGTTTTCGTATCCAATACCGCGAGGCTTTTGGTGCCAGTGCCGAGCAAGACTCGGTATATATGCAAGTCAGCAAAGGCGCCCTGCCCGCGGGTATTGAGTACTACCTGCCGCTATTTTTTGAGCACTTGGGCACCTTATTTGATTATCTACCCGAGCAAGCGGTATTTATGCATATGGGCGATACCCAACATGGTGCCCAGCAGTTTTTAGATGATGTGCACAGCCGCTATGAAAGCCGCAAGGTGGACCCTCTGCGACCGCTGTTACCACCTAACCAGCTCTACTTGCCCATTGAAGAGTTGAATCAGCAGTGCAAAGCCTACCCGCGCATCGATTTATCGCAAGCGAAGCTGCCAACCAAAGCCGGCTACTTTAATCTTCCCTGCGAGCCGTTGCCCGAGGTACGCATAGATCATAGTAAGCAGCCTCCCTATGGCGCCTTTTTAGATTATGCCGTAGAGCAAAAACGCCAAGGCGCGCGTATCGTGCTGTGCGTAGAATCCGATGGCCGCCGTGAAGCGTTACTAACGTTGCTCAAACCCAGCGGCTTGAAAATCCGCGCCTTTGATACCTTGGCACAATGCCTAGACAGCGACGCGGATATTTCTTTACTAGTGGCACCTTTTGAGCAAAGCGTAGTGCTAACTCACAATGCCCGTGTCAGTTTAATCACCGAACAAGAACTGCTCGGGATCCGCGTGTCACAACGCCGCCGCCGTAAACATAAACACCAGGCCAGCAGTGATGCGCTGATCCGCAACTTAGCGGAACTCAAAGAAGGTCAGCCAATCGTTCATTTAGACCACGGTGTGGGCCGCTATGTGGGCCTAGAGACGTTGGACGCAGCAGGTGTTGCCACGGAATTCGTCACCATCATGTATGCCAATGACGCCAAACTTTATGTACCGGTATCGGCATTGCATATGCTCAGTCGTTATTCCGGGGGAGAAGAAGCCAGCGCGCCATTACATAAACTTGGCTCTGATGCTTGGGAGAAAGCCAAACGCCGCGCTGCCGAGAAAGTCCGTGATGTGGCCGCTGAGCTGCTCGATATTTATGCCAAACGCCAAGCTAAGCCAGGCTATAAGTTTGCTCTCGATGATGCCGGTTATCGACAATTCAGCGATAATTTTGTGTTTGAGGCCACCGACGATCAGCAAAATGCTATTGATGCCGTGCTCAGCGATATGCAAAGCAAAAATGCCATGGATCGCTTGGTCTGTGGTGATGTCGGTTTTGGTAAAACCGAAGTGGCGATGCGCGCAGCCTATACTGCCGTTGCCGATTCTAAGCAAGTGGCGGTATTGGTGCCCACCACACTGTTGGCGCAGCAGCACTTTGAGAACTTCCGTGACCGCTTTGCCGACTTCCCTGTGGAAGTCGATATTTTGTCACGGTTCAAATCCACGAAAGAGCAAAATGCCACCTTAGCCAAAATAAAAGATGGCCAAGTCGATATTGTTATCGGCACCCATAAGTTGTTGCAAGAAAACATTAAGTTCGCCGACCTTGGTTTACTTATTGTCGATGAAGAGCACCGTTTTGGGGTGCGTCAGAAAGAAAAAATTAAGGCCCTGCGTGCAGATGTCGATATTCTCACCCTAACGGCCACGCCAATTCCGCGAACCCTAAACATGGCCATGAGTGGCATGCGTGACTTATCCATTATTGCCACGCCGCCAGCCAAACGTTTAGCGGTGAAGACCTTTGTGCGCCAACGAGACGATGACATGATCCGTGAAGCTATTTTGCGGGAAATTAAACGCGGTGGTCAGGTGTATTTCCTCCATAATAACGTTGAAACCATCGAGCGCACTGCCGAGGATATTCGCAAAGTCGTGCCTGAAGCCAGTGTCGCGGTCGCCCACGGTCAAATGCGCGAGCGTGAACTAGAAAGCCTAATGAGCGAGTTTTACCATCAACGCTTTAATGTGTTGGTGTGTACCACCATCATAGAGACCGGCATTGATATCCCCAGTGCTAATACTATTATTATGGACCGCGCGGATCGTCTCGGCTTAGCGCAATTGCACCAGTTGCGTGGGCGCGTCGGCCGCAGCCACCATCAGGCCTATGCCTATTTGCTCACCCCGGGCCCTAAAGCGATGTCGAAAGACGCACAAAAACGCTTAGAGGCCATCGAGTCCCTTGAAGACCTCGGTGCGGGCTTCACCTTGGCCACCCATGACTTAGAGATTCGCGGCGCCGGTGAACTACTTGGCGATGAGCAAAGCGGGCAAATCCAGACCATCGGGTTTAGCATGTACATGGAGATGTTAGAGCAAGCGGTGGAAGCGCTAAAAAATGGCCAAGAACCCACCCTAGATAAGCTGATTAAATCACACACCGAAGTCGATATTAAACTGGCTGCGCTATTGCCCAATGATTATATCAGTGATGTTAATCTACGCTTGGGGCTTTATAAGCGTATCGCCAGTGCCAGTGATTTTGATGCCCTTGATGAGCTGAAGGTCGAACTTATTGACCGTTTCGGCCTACTCCCTGATGCCACCAAGAATTTATTTGCCGTGCAACAACTGAAGATTCGCGCCGGGGCCTTGGGTATCACTAAGGTTGAGGCCAACCCTAAAGGCGGGTACTTTGAATTTAGTGAACAGACCAAGGTTAGCCCCGAGTTTATTATTGGTTTAATTCAAGCTGATCCACAGCACTATAGAATGGAAGGCGCCAATCGGTTACGCTTTATGATTGATGAAGCCAATGCTCAAGAGCGCTTAAAACTGATCACCGCGATGATTGCGGATTTCGAAGCCAAGGTAGGAAGTAAATGATAAGAATAATGGCCACGCTGATGGCAGCCTGTTTTAGTAGCCTGAGTTACGCCGCCGATGGGCGCTGGTTCGAAATTGAGGTGTTGGTGTTTAGCCAACCTGATGCGTTAATCAGTGAGACCTTAGCGAATGACAATGCCAAGCTCGATGATTATCACAGTAATGACGATATTATCACTGAGGGCTATATCACGACGCTCACCAAGCAGTGCTTAGCGGGGCAGATTGACCCACCCACTACGCCTGCCAAACCTCTACTTGCAAGTGACAACCAAGTATCGGCAGCGTGTGAATACAGCAAAGAGGATTTTAGCGCACTGACCCGTTTACCTCAGGTCGTCGATGGTGAGGTGTATGAACATACCGACACGCCTTATGTGCTAGCCCAATCGCAATTGCAATTTAGCGATAAGCGTGATCAACTGGCGCGCATTGGTAGGCAAGTGCTTTTGCACACAGGTTGGCGCTTTCCTGGGCAATCGAAACGAACGGCCCCTAAGTTCCGCTTGTACGGGGGGGAGCTAATTGCTCGAGTGCCAAAAAATGTGCCTAATAGCGCAGATTTTTTGAGCCCAATACGTCCGGAATATAACTTAATTTGGCAGTTAGATGGCTTTTTAAAGGTGCATCTAAACCATTACCTCTATATTACCTCGGCGTTAACATTGCGTCAGACTGGGGATACAGAAACACACTTGAGTGGCGAGTTTTCGCAATTTCGTCGTGTTATTTCCGGCGAAATCCATTATTTTGACCACCCACAACTAGGCATGCTGGTGCAAATAAGGCGCTTTAACCATTAATTCAATGTGAGGAAAAACAATGAAAAAATCTCTCTTTCTCTCTTTAGCCACCGTGCTCACCTTGAGTGCCTGCTCGAAAGTAACGCTGGAGAATTACGAGCAACTGTCTGTGGGCATGGATAAAACCGAAGTCGAAGCCCTGCTTGGAGAAGCTGATGCGTGTGAAAAGAAAGCGCTTCACACTAACTGTATTTGGGGCTCTGAAAGCAAGAATATCCAAATAACCTTAGTTTCCGACAAAGTAACACTCTATTCAGAAAAGGGGCTGTAACGAGGCCACGGCTCACGCACTGGGTGAGCCGATTTTTTCTAGGGCAACTATTTGTGAGCGATTGAGGGTAATCTTATAGCGCTGGGCCTGAGCCTCGTGATTATCATCACGCGTCACGAGTACCACGTTAATTTGATAACGCCTTTCAACGGCATGCTTGCGGATTTTTTTACCACTGTACTCGTATACTCGCCCTTCCCCTTTACGTAAGTAGCGCACCATCGGCGCCATGCTAATGTTGATGCTCTGGTGCAAGGCATCGTAGCCTGGCATAAAGGTGTTCACGGGCACATCACATTCAAAGCGCATATACATCCATTGCGCTGCCTGCTTATTTTGCTGTCGACGCTTAGAGAAGATAGCCGCTATCTCTTTGGGGATCCGCGTTGGTTTTATATATTCCAACCAGACCTTTTGTTTCGCCACTTTCACTTTCGTAGTGGAGTTATAAAAAGACTGTAACCATTTAGCACGGCCCATAATAATACGTCGCCAAATAATACGCGTGATGTCTTCTTTAAAGATCTCCCTGAGCCCGTAAATGGTGCCTAATAAGGCGACTAAACCGATAGTCACCTGAGTGAAGTTGGTCCGTGCAGTTAGCACCAATAACATGACAAAGGCCATCATAATCGCGGTGACCGAGCCTTTAACAACACGTCTTAACAAGGTGTTTAAGTTTCGAGTTTCTCGTCTGAGTACCACCCCATGCTCGATTAAACGTTGCAACAAATGCATTTTATTCGCTAGTCGATTGGGGTCATCCACAGTGGATACAGAGTTATAACGTTTGTGTTCGCGGTAGCCGTTTTCTGCCTCACAAAACTGAAGTAATTGCTTGCGCTCAACAGCATGCTCACTGCTTTTTGGTCCCTTATCAAGAAGCTTTAAAATCACTTGCTCAGCGTGCCAGCTAAGAAAGTTGTCGGCATTGTAAAAAAACGACAACAGCTTTTCTTCTTTGGGCTTATACCGCCGTAAACGCTTTAACAGCCGCTCAGTTTCTTGTTGCATGGCTTGAACACGAATAAAAAATGCATCCGGCTCCTTTATGGCCAACGCTTCATTAACATCGGTATCTAACGCCAACCTTACCTGATAACAATACAAGTTGAGGTTCTGCCGATAGTCTTGCTCATCACCTCGGTTTTTACTTATAAAACGACTGCGCACCAAAGGCAGGTGGATGCCACTGGCGTTATAAGCCATGCGCGTTTTCACATGGTTATGATAAAAGCTTTCTTCACTTAAAGTATTAGGATTGATCCCCATTTCATTGGGAATGCAAAGATACAACTCCACAAGCGAATGAGACTTTGGCAACAGCGATTGACTGATTTGCAGCCTGAGGCCTTCATCTTGTTTGAAGCTAATATGATGATGCAAAGTAGCCGTACCTAGGTTGCTGAATTCAACTTAGTTATACCATTGTTTAGACACATAAAAAATGCCCATCAGCACGCTGATGGGCATTTTATCACTCGTAGCTTGGCGCAGTTTAGAACTTAACGTTCACACCTGCGAAGAAGCGACGACCTAGTACATCATAAGTGTACGGGTCAGTGTTTGAGTCATTGTTACCTGTGTAGTACGGAGGCTGCTTATCAAACAAGTTGTTCACACCACCAGTTAGCGTTACTGCATCATTTACGATGTATGAACCACTTAGGTCGTGGTATGTAACACTAGGAGTTGTAGGTGCGTAACAGTCATCTTTTTCAAGACAGCTGAAGCTATCCATACCAGCAATGTAACGTGCTTGATACTGCATATCCCAGTTATCGCCCGAGACGTTCAAAGTGAAGTTTGACTTGATTTCAGCATAACCACCAGTACCTGATGTGATTAGACCTGCATAATCAACTGGCTCTTCAGTTGCTTGAACAATGTACTCGTCAAGGAAAGTTGTATCTAAGCTTGTACGCCAGTTTAGACCTGCCGCTTCGAAAGTATACTTAAGGTTCAAGTCGTAACCTGAAGTTTGCTCTGAACCAATGTTTTGCAACTGGTTGTTGAAAATAATACGACCAGTTGAGTCGATAGTTACATTAGCAGACTGACAAAGTGCTAGACCAGAGTTCTTATCTGCGTCTTCAAGGCAAGTATCAACGATGTACTGGTTGTCTACTTCAGTGATTGCGTTCTCAATCTCAATGTCATAGTAATCAAGTGTCATTGAGAAGCCTTCGAACCAGCTTGGCTCATAAACTAGGCCTGCAGTTAGCGTGTCAGCTTCTTCAGGCATTAGCTCTTGGTTACCACCTACAGTGACTTCTGCTTGGTCTTGCGCACCAGGGAACTCTACTTGCTCGAATGACGGAGAGTTACCAGAGTATAGCTCGTCAACCGTTGGCGCACGGAATGCTGTTGAAACAACACTACGTAGCATTAGCTCTTCGTTAACTTTCCAAGTAAGACCTAGTTTCCATGTTTCATCGCTACCGAACGTGCTGTAGTCGAACGCACGGATTGCTGCGCTTAGGTCAACCATTTCAGCAAAAGGCACATCTGCTAGAAGTGGTAAAGCGAATTCTACATACGCTTCGTTTACATCGAAGCCACCTGAGGTAGGTTCAACTGCTGGATCGTTAGCCAGACCCTGAGCTGTTAGTGAATCAGGCGTGTACCATGCTTTTTCTTGACGACGCTCTACACCTGCAGCAAATGCTGAGTAACCCGCTGGCATTTCGAACATTTCGCCAGATACAGACGCAGACAAGATGAATAGTTGGCTACCACCGTTGTTTACTTCGGTGTAAATATTTTTGCGGAAATCTTCAGAAGTCCATGCAGCCTGATCAAGCGGGTTAAATGTACCTTCAACTTGACCTTCGTCATTTGTAAACATGATGCTGTCAGTAAGTGAACCTACGTTGTGTAGGTTGCTTAGCTTATCAACAGAGTCGTTACGACCGAAGTTAGCTGATACGTCCCAAGCGTAGTCGCCTACAAAACCTTCTGCACCAATTACTGCACGAACAGTATCTACAGACTGCTCGAAGAAACGAGGGCCTGTGTCGCTCATACGGCGACCATAGAAGATTTGGTCTCCATATGCGTAGTTAGCTGTTTCAGTGATGTACTCACCATCAGCATCACGGTCAGCAATGCCGTCACCATCACGGTCAACTTTTGAGTTGTATGTTTGACCTAGTAGTGAATCGCCCATCGCTTCATCGTACTTGAAGCCAAACCAGATTGGTTGCGGTGCCATTTGCTGCTGAGACCAACGCTTACTGTAAGTGAACTCAGTGAAAAGACGTGTGTCGTCGGTTAGCTCATAGTTAGCGATACCTGTTAGGTTTAAACGCTCCATTGGCGTGTATAGGTAGCTATCAGGTGCGAAATTGTAACGATCTGCATCGGTGAACGGGTGCAGACCACCCATGCCGCTAAGGCCTGAGTCATTTAGCGCAAGACCTGAAGTGATTGGGTTACCGTCTTCGTCTACAGATTCACCTTTTTTGTTCACATCACCGATAACGCCGTCTTGCCAAATGTGGCCGCCTTGAGCGTATACAGAACCGCCGTTACAGTTTAACTCACCGCCAGCTTCGGCAATTGGGCACTTAGAGAATTCACGGTCTGCTTGAGAAGCTTCGCCACGGTCTGTGTACTGAAGACCAATTACAACGTTACCACGGTCAAAAGAACCACCTACAGTGATGTCGAAAGAGCTTTCCTCGGCATCACCTTCACCGCTCATCGCAGTGTTAAGGTTCATGTCCAGACCTTCGAAGTTGTCTTTAAGGATGATGTTAACAACACCCGCTACCGCGTCAGTACCATATACTGCAGATGCGCCATCTTTCAGTACTTCAACTGATTTAATCATTGATACTGGGATAGTGTTAAGGTCAACAGTTGACGCTGCACCAGTGCCAGAGTTAATCATACGGCGACCATTTACAAGTACTAGCGTACGCTGAGCACCAAGACCACGTAGGTCAATGCGCGCGTTACCGCCTGAACCGTTGTTGATACCTGGGTTGGTCATGGCACCGCCGGTCGCAGTCATTTTTTGCAAAACGCTGTCGATGCTGGTTGCGCCCATCGCTTTGATGTCATCGGCACCAATCAATGTAACTGGGCTAGCAGTTTCCATGTCGGCACGCTTGATGCGTGAGCCGGTCACCTGAATTTTTTCAATTGCTTCAGCTGAAGAATCTGCCGCAATTGCTTGAACACTTGAGAACATAGGCAGTGCCGCAGCAACGGCTAGCCCTAGTTGTGTCTTTTTCATATTAAACCCTACTTGTTGAATTTTTACCCATATCGGGCCGATAGCAGTTCATTTTTATATGAAGGTACTGCATAACGAGACGCAACTTAGGACTATTTAAATGAACGATAACTGAATGGGAGATTTAATTTTAACCCGACTAGGCTATAGGTATATAGATACATTACCCATGTAAAGAAATGTTATAAATGTATCAACCCACAAACCAGCAAAAGCAGGCCACCCACCCCACTTTCATACACTTATTTGACTAATGAAACTATGTGTACGCATTTTGTAATTCAATGTAACCAGCAGTAATTGTTTTAACTTAAATGATTATTTACAACCTATACACACAAACTTATTACCCCATTCAAAAACCTCCACTATTTTTTATAAGCGCACAGCGATCGCAATCAACATGAGAATAATGCAAACACTTAACTTGAACGAATTTAATACAGGTTTGGATGATTTTTTATGCATGTCACTTCACAGACACGCAGATATTCGCTGCGCAATAAAGACTTGTCGCACCAAATTACCGACACCGAGTGAGCCAGTGCCTTCGCCTTTTAATATGCTGGGGTCGAGTTAATATGCTGGGGTCGAGATAAATTGGAAGTGATGAGTTTGCGGTTGAGTGTTTTGTGCAGTTTTAACAACAAGTTGCCAGCGCATTGTTGGTTCACTGCAACTCCCTACTTGAGTGCTTGCAACCCAAGTGCCCGCGTCCACTTTATTGAACAAAACCGGGATACGTCCCATGTACATGCCAACACCCTCTAGGTGCGCTTTAATTACTTGAGTGTGCTCAGGCAGTGTTAGTTTTATCGCGAACGGGTTCTCAGGGTGAACCTGTTCAGTGCTCAAGGCAAAGGTAATGTCTTGATGTGTTTGCTGCTGATGCTCGCAACAACTGGTATTCGCACTGAGATTTTCTATACTTGTCGTCGAGTCGCTGTCACAACCAGCGATAAGCAGTAATGTGCAGATCAGCACGCCAACACCAGAGCGAAAGGGGTGACCGCTTGGGCGGTATTTTTTTTCACGCTCAAAGCGTGGTGAAGTAATCGATTCTGTCACTGTATTACGTACTTGTAGCTAACACATTATTCGGCTGATGCTTTATTACACCAGAAGTCAGTTAAATTTTCCCCAACTTCTTGGGATAATTTGATTGAAGTCATTATTTTAGCCATTTGCGCTATCTTTTTAAGGTCAAAAATTTTATCATTTCGGCCGAAAATAATAAGCGTGTTTCGAGTGTGTTTTCTGAAATGCTCAAAGTGTTGAGGGTTTTAGATAGCGGGCTTGGAGCACAATCAGTAGGGCCTATTCGCATAGAATAGGTAATTCATTTCTAATCGCATAATAATGCAGCGGAAACCTGACAATGAGCCAAACAGTAGCATCACAAACTGAGTACAACTATAAAGTTGTTCGCCAATTCGCTATTATGACAGTGATTTGGGGCATCGTTGGCATGAGTGTCGGTGTTCTGATTGCCGCCCAGCTTGCCTGGCCAGCGTTGAACTTCGATACCCCATGGCTAACTTACTCTCGACTTCGTCCGTTACATACGAACGCAGTTATCTTCGCTTTCGGCACCAGTGCCCTTTTTGCAACGTCTTACTACGTTGTACAACGCACCTGCCAAACCCGTCTTTTCTCCGACAAACTCGCGGCCTTCACATTCTGGGGCTGGCAACTTGTCATCGTACTTGCAGCAATTACCTTACCTATGGGTATTACTAGCTCAAAAGAGTACGCTGAGCTTGAGTGGCCAATTGATATTCTGATTGCCGTCGTGTGGGTCTCGTATGCCGTGGTGTTCTTCGGCACGCTAATCAAGCGTAAGGTGTCACACATTTACGTGGCAAACTGGTTCTATGCTGGTTTCATTATCACGGTCGCCGTTTTACACATTGTAAACAGCATGGCTGTTCCGGTCTCGCTGACCAAGTCATACTCCATTTATGCCGGTGCAGTGGATGCCATGGTGCAATGGTGGTACGGCCACAACGCAGTAGGTTTCCTACTGACAGCGGGCTTCCTTGGGATGATGTACTACTTCGTTCCTAAACAAGCGGGGCGTCCTGTGTACTCTTACCGTTTATCGGTTGTACACTTCTGGGCACTTGTCTCTCTTTACATTTGGGCTGGTCCTCACCACCTACACTACACGGCTCTGCCAGATTGGACACAGTCGCTAGGTATGGTGATGTCGGTGATCTTATTCGTACCTTCATGGGGCGGCATGATCAACGGTATCATGACCCTATCGGGCGCGTGGCACAAATTGCGCACTGACCCAGTACTTCGTTTCTTGGTGGTATCACTGTCATTCTACGGCATGTCGACTTTCGAAGGCCCGATGATGGCTATCAAATCAGTAAACGCCCTATCTCACTACACTGACTGGACCGTAGGTCACGTACACTCTGGTGCGCTTGGTTGGGTAGCGATGATTTCTATTGGTGCAATCTATCACCTAATCCCGGCATTGTTCGGCCATGGTCGCATGTACAGCATCAAGCTGGTTAACACGCATTTCTGGCTACACACTGTGGGCGTTGTACTTTACATCGTGGCAATGTGGATTTCAGGTGTAATGCAGGGTCTAATGTGGCGTGCAGTGAACGAAGACGGCACCTTAATGTACAGCTTCGTACAATCACTAGAAGCGTCTTATCCCTTCTACATCATGCGTTTCCTAGGCGGTGTATTCATCGTAACGGGTATGTTGGTTATGGCTTATAACTGTTATCGCACCATTGCTGCCAAAAAAGGCGCAATCGCTGACGATACACAGGCACAGCCAGCTTAAGGGGTAGATGATGAGCAATAAAAACTCTAGCAACAAACACGAAATTGTTGAAAAGAACGTCGGCCTGATGGCCATCCTAACGGTGTTCGCGATTAGCTTTGGTGCACTTGTGGAAATCACCCCGCTGATGTTCCAAAAAGACACCACTGAGCCTGTAGATGGGCTACGCCCACTCACAGCGCTTGAGCTTGAAGGCCGTGATATCTATGTTCGTGAAGGTTGTTACAACTGTCACTCACAGATGATCCGTCCTTTCCGTGACGAGGTAGAGCGCTATGGTCACTACTCGGTGGCTGGTGAGTCGGTATGGGATCACCCTTTCCAATGGGGCTCAAAACGTACCGGTCCTGACCTTGCACGTGTAGGCGAGCGCTACTCTGACGATTGGCACTACGCCCACCTTATGGACCCACGCGCAGTGGTTCCAGAGTCAAACATGCCAGCTTTTCCTTGGTTGGATGAAAACGTACTTGATGGCGAGTTAACGGCTAAGAAAATGGAAGTATTCCAGGATTTTGGCGTGCCTTATACGGATGAAGACATTCAAGGCGCCAAAGAAGCGGTGCAAGGCAAAACCGAAATGGAAGCCTTAATCGCCTACTTGCAGCAACTTGGCACACACTTGAAGTAATTATTATGGATTACGGCACGTTCAGAGGCATTTTAACTCTGGTAATAATGGTACTTTTTATCGTGATTGTGTTGTGGGCATTCAGTAAGCGCAGTAAGAAGCGCTTCGACGACGCAGCCAACTCGGTGTTTGAAGACGAAAAGAAACACCAAAACACAATCACACATGAGGAAAAGGAGTCTGAGAAATGACTAGCTTTTGGAGTATTTGGGTCATCGTGTTAACAGTGGCCTGTCTAGCTCTCATTTTTGCTCTACTAGTTTGGAACTTGAAAAACTACGTGGGTGTAAAAGAGGGTGAAAGTTGTGGCCACGAATTTGATGGCATTGAAGAGGTGAATAACCCACTACCAAAATGGTGGACATACATGTTCTTCGCCACCTTTATTTGGGCAGTGTTTTACCTTGCTGCTTACCCTGGTTTAGGTAACTTTGAAGGCCTATTTAAGTGGAAAAGCTCTAACCAAGGCATTACGTCTTTAGAAGAGTCAAAGCAAGCCGTCAGTGAAGCCGAAGAAAATGGCTACCGTATTCAGCTTGACGATGAAATTCGTGCCGCTGAAAAACGCTATGGCCCTATCTTTGAGTCTTTTGCCAAGCGTGATGTACTTGACTTAGCAGCAGATGAAAAGGCGTTAGAAATTGGTCAACGTTTGTTCTTACAAAACTGCGCGCAATGTCACGGCTCTGATGCTCGTGGCGGTGACGGCTTCCCTAATCTGACCGATAATGATTGGTTATATGGTGGCTCGCCAGATAAAATTAAAGAAACGTTACTGCACGGTCGTGTAGCAGCCATGCCAAGCTGGGAAGCTGCATTGGGTGATCAAGGTATCAAAGAGATGACCGCCTATGTACTTAGCCTTTCCGGACGTACAGTTAACCAAAAAGACGCTGAAGCCGGTGCCGCTAAGTTCGCTATGTGTGCTGCCTGTCACGGTGCTGATGGTAAAGGCTCTGTTGCTCATAACCTGCCGTTTGGGGCACCTAACCTTACCGATAACATTTGGTTATATGGTAGTGGCTCTAAGCGCTCAGTTGAAGAAACGCTACGTAACGGTCGCGCTGGTGTCATGCCCGCTTGGAAAGAAATTCTTGGCGAGGACAAAGTTCACCTGTTAACGGCATACGTATACAGCCTGTCTCAGGAAAAATAATCGCTTAGATTAATTGAAATCAAAAAAGCCTCCTAATTTGGAGGCTTTTTTTTGGGAATTTTTGTTCTAATACCGTAAAATAGCAGCCACTATTCGGCAATATGAAGTGCGTTATGAAAGCAGTGTCTCCCCCTTGGTATAAGCAGTTTTGGCCTTGGTTTCTGTTGTTTTTCCCATTAGTAACAATAATAGCCTGCATCGGTCTTATCACCTTCGCTGTTGGCAACGGCCCTGATATGGTAGTGGATGATTATTACAAAAAAGGCAAGGCCATCAACCTCGAGCTGAGCAAGTTTAATAAAGCCAAAGCGCTCTACTTACACGGCGACCTTGATATTGACCAAGAGCGTGTGGTGTTCCGCTTTACCAAAGGCGACGCATCAAAAGTTGCAGCGCTCAATATCGGCCTGTATCACCGCACCATTGAAGAAAAAGATATTCGTTTTAGACTCACGCAAAATGCCCGTGGTGAATTCACAGCGCTATTAGACTCCCCGATCCCACAGGGCGCTTACACTGTGTTTATTACTCCTTTTGATGACAGCTGGAAGCTAAAAGAAAATATTCAGCTGCCCTTGAACGGCACCGTAAAAGTTGACCCTGAGTATAAGTAAATGAGCGCAAAGGCGTGTTTTCACTGTCTTGAGCCAGTTCCGGCTGGCTTTAATGAATCGGTCACCATTCAAGGTCATGCGCAGCCCATGTGTTGTATTGGCTGTAAAGCTGTCGCCCAGACCATCGTTGACCAAGGCATGACCGATTATTATAAGTATCGCACTGAGTCTGCCGGTAAAGTCGAACAGCTCGTGCCAGAGCAACTTGCACTTATAAAAAGCTACGACCAAGAAAGTATTCAGCAAGAGTTTGTGGCTCATCAAGGCGACGATAAAGAGGTGCTGCTCAGTGTCGAAGGGATCAGTTGTGCTGCCTGCGCTTGGCTTATTGAAAGGCAGTTGCTCGCCCATCAGGGCGTAAAACGTGTTGATGTTAATACCTCCACTCATCGCGCCATGGTGGTGTGGAACGACGAACAGGTCAAGCTCAGCACCTTGATCACCAGTCTCGCTGAGATCGGTTATAAGAGTTACCCTTTTCAAGCTGATAGTGAAGCGGCACAAAAACAGGCAACGGCCAAGAGCTTTATCCGTCGCCTTGGCGTCGCGGGCCTGATGACCATGCAGGTGATGATGTTCGCCTTTGCTATGTACTTTGGCATGTTCTCAGGGATGGAAGATAACTTCGAGCAATACTTCCGTTGGATCAGTTTAACCCTTGCCACGCCCGTTATTTTTTACTCTGCACTGCCCTTTTTAACCAATGCCATCAGTGGTCTTCGCGCTAAACAATTGAATATGGATGTCCCTGTATCCTTGGCGATATTTGGTGCCTATTTTGCCAGCTGCTATGCCACACTGACTGAGCAAGGCGAAGTGTATTTCGAATCCATTTGTATGTTTACCTTCTTGCTGTTACTGGGTAAATATTTAGAGTTTCGCGCCCGCCTTAAAGCCAGTGAATTTACCGCTAACTTGCAAAAATTACTGCCCCTAACAGCGCGTAAAGTAGAGAATAATGAAGAACATATAACCAGTGCCAAACTCCTCTCTCTAGGTGATATCGTACGCGTCAAAGCCGGCGAAACCATTGCCGCTGACGGCGTGGTGATTGCAGGGCATTCCAGCGTTGATGAGTCAATGATGACCGGTGAGCACCACCCTGTGACTAAGCGCGTAGGCGACCAAGTCCATGCTGGCACTCTCAACCATGACGGCGTATTGACGATAGAGATCAACAAAGTGGGCCAAAACACCTTGGTCAACCAAATCATCAGACTGCAACACTCAGCATTAAGCCAACGCCCACGCATTGCCCAAGTAACCGACAAGGTTGCCCAGTGGTTTGTTGCCTGCTTACTCGTTTTTGCCTCGATTACCGCAGCAGCTTGGTACAGTATTGCTCCCGAGCACGCCTTTTGGATCACCATTGCGGTGTTGGTTGCAACTTGCCCATGTGCACTGAGTTTGGCCATCCCCACCGCACTAACATGTGCAGTGGCCAACCTCACCAAGCGCGGGGTGTTAATCAAACAGTCTCATGTGTTAGAGACAGCCACCAAGCTCACCAAGGTGGGCTTTGATAAAACTGGCACCCTGACGTTAGGGCGCTTTGTTATTGACCACACGGAAATACTAGATAACGCCTACGACGAGCAGCAAATACATGCATTGGCTAGCGCTTTAGAAGCGTATTCCGAGCATCCCATAGCCAAAGCGTTTACCGAGAGTGCGAGTGCTGCTGCCCAACAAGTCATCACCGATGCCCAAGTACACACAGGTTATGGGGTGGCTGGTATGTGGCAAGGTCAGCGTGTGCACATTGGTAAAGCGAGCTGGTTTGCAGGCCCGCAACCTAAAAACGCGCAGGCGGTGTTATATGTAAATGAATCCGCCGTGGCCGCATTCTTTTTACAAGATAAAGTAAGAGAATATGCACAAGAGCTGCAACAGGAATTAAAACAACAAGGCATTGAGCGCTTGATGCTCACTGGCGACCCCTCCGATAAAGGTGCCCAATTAAGCCAGCAACTGCAATTAGATGCATGTCACAGTGCGCTGCTGCCACAAGACAAATTAGCACTGATGCAATCGTGGCATAATCAAGGAGATATCTGTGCAATGGTCGGCGACGGCGTCAATGACAGTCCGGTATTTAACGCTGCGCATTTATCGATTGCGATGGATAGCGGCGCCGATATTTCGAAGAACACCGCCGATGTGGTATTGTTAAACAGCGATTTACGTTCGGTGTCTAAGCTTATCACCATTGCCAAAAAAACACGCCGAATTGTTCGTCAAAACTTGGCACTGTCGCTGTGTTATAACGGCGCTATCTTGCCTTTGGCAGCGATGGGCCTCGTAGCGCCGTGGATGGCGGTCATAGGTATGTCTGCCAGCTCCATTATTGTTATTACCAACTCGTTGCGACTATTACGCCTATGAGCATTATTTATGTGTTAATCCCTATCGCTATTTTGTTCGTGATTATTGCCATCGGCATTTTCTTTTGGGCAGTCAAAAGCGAGCAATTTTCCGACTTAGATAAACAAGGCCACAGCATTCTCTTTGAAGACGACAAAGAAGAGCACGACAAGAGCAATGAGCGAGATTAACTTTATTGCTGCTTTGCTTATGGGTCTTGCCGGCAGCGGCCACTGCGTTGCTATGTGTGGCGGTATCGCCGGTAGTTTTCAATTGGCCAGTAAGGACCTTAATGCCGTCGGTGCAGCCAGTGCTTACAACATAGGTCGGTTATTTAGCTATACCCTAGCGGGTGCCCTTGTAGGAGGGCTAAGTGCTGCCTTTGCCAAGCAGAGTAACACCCTCAGCCAAGTATTAAGCTTATTCAGCGCAGTCTTTATGGTTTTGGTTGGCCTGTACGTGATGCGGCTATTTAATGCCCTTGGCCCAGTTGAAAAAGCCGGACAATGGGCTTTGTGGCGCCATATCGTCAAATTAAACCGCTACCTAATGCCAATTAATACCTATCCCAAGGCCCTGGGTTATGGTGCACTTTGGGGGTGGCTGCCATGTGGTTTAGTTTACAGCGCGCTAACTTGGGCTATAACCAGCCAAAGCGCGATTAATGGCGCACTATTTATGTTATGCTTTGCGCTTGGGACACTCCCTGCCATGTTGGCATTAGGATTAGGCGCCCAATTTATAAAGCGTGGCCTCAATCACCCATGGGTGCGCCTAGCACTTGGTAATCTATTACTTTGGTATGGGTTGTATAGCCTTATTGTTGCAAGCCAACCTCTACTGACGTAGATTTAACACAAACATTCAGTTCACCTTGGATAGTAAAATGGACGTAAAACCAACCCTTTCAGGTAAATACGCAGGTAAGTCAAACTGTGCCATTAGTTGCACAAACTGCTCTATTTCACAACTGTGTCTGCCGTATAGCCTAAATGGCGATGAAATGGATCGTCTCGACGATATCATTGAGCGCAAAAAACCGCTGCACAAGGGGGATTTCCTGTTTGAATCTGGGGACGAACTGAAGTCCATTTTTGCCGTGCGCAGTGGCTCGTTTAAGTCCTTTACTCTATCAGAGCAAGGCGAGGAACAAATCACCGGATTCCATTTGGCGGGCGACTTAGTTGGTTTTGATGGTATTCAAACCATGAAACATCAAAGCTTCGCCCAAGCCTTAGAAACATCTATGGTGTGCGAGATCCCCTTCGCTACGCTCGACGAATTAGCAGGGAAGTTACCGAAGCTGCGCCAGCAGATCATGCGCTTAATGAGCAACGAAATTAACTACGACCAAGAAATGTTATTGCTGCTAAACAAAAAAACGGCTGAGCAGCGCCTGGCCTCTTTCTTGTTCACCTTATCACGCCGCTTTAGCGAGCGTGGGTTCTCAGCTAGAGAGTTTCGTCTCACTATGACGCGCGGTGAAATCGGTAATTACTTAGGCTTAACAGTTGAGACCATCAGCCGCTTATTAAGCCGCTTCCAAAAAGGGGGATTCATTCGTGTGGACGGTAAGTTCATCACCATTGAAGATCATGAAACCCTGGCCCACACGGCTGCGATAAGTTTGCCAAGCGATTGATCTAACTCAAACTCACAGACCGCGCCCCCTTTTCAATTGCGTTAATTGCGTTACACTGAAATGGTGTATATTACAATTCGCTTGGTAATGCAGGAGGCGCACAATGGATAAAATTAAACGTATTTTAGCTGTGGTTGATCCCACCGTGGAGCAGCAACAGAGTTTGTCTCGGTCTATCGAACTGGCGCGAAAAAGCGGTGCGCAAATCACCGCCTTCCTGTCCATCTATGATTTTTCTTATGAAATGACCACAATGCTTAGTGCCGAAGAGCGCGAAGCCATGCGCAAAGCGGTGCTCAGTGAAAAAGAGCAGTGGTTGAAAACCCTCACTCACCAATACCAAGATGTGCAATTTGACACCAAAGTGGTGTGGCATAACCGCCCTTTCGAAGCCATTATTCGCGAAGTGCTCGGCCATGATTATGATCTAGTCGTCAAAGGCACACACCAACATGACACGCTAAAATCGGTGATCTTTACGCCTACCGATTGGCACTTGATCCGTAAATGCCCGGCTCCTTTATTGCTAGTGAAAGACCATAACTGGCCAGTTGGCGGTGCAGTGGTGGCTGCGGTTAATGCTTCCAGTGATGATGAGCAACACCAAGCGCTTAATCAACGCATTGTTCAAGACGCTAAATTTATTGCCCAACTTGCTCAGGGCGACCTGCATTTAGTTAATGCTTACCCGGCAACACCGGTGAATATTGCCATTGAGATCCCGGAGTTTAATCCCTCACAGTACAATGAAACGGTGAAAGAGCATCATCTCAATTCAACACGAGAATTAGGCGCTCAACATGGTATCGCTACGCATCATCAACATGTGGAGGAAGGTTTACCGGAGGATGTGATCCCTCGGATTGCGAAAAAGCTCGACAGTGAACTTGTGGTGATGGGCACCGTGGGCCGCACCGGTCTCAGTGCAGCTCTTGTCGGCAACACTGCTGAGCATGTTATTGATAGTCTCGATTGTGATGTCCTGGCGCTGAAACCCGATGGCTATCACTCCCCGCTTGAGGACTAATCTGCAACCATTACACACTATCTGTCATTTGGGCGGCGCTAATGCCGCCTTTTTCTTGATGCCGCTGAACTGTATGCCTATAATACGCGCCTTTAAAATGAGCCGTAACAAGGGTGTCTAGGTGTCGCATTCAGCACAAGCCAAAGCGCAATATAACTTCAATAAACTGCAAAAGCGGCTACGCCGCCATACAGGTCAAGCCATTGCTGACTTCAATATGATTGAAGAAGGCGACCGCATCATGGTGTGCTTATCCGGCGGTAAAGACAGCTACACCCTGCTCGATATTTTACAAAATCTACAACGCTCAGCGCCGGTGCGCTTTGAGCTGTTTGCGGTGAATTTAGACCAAAAACAACCCGGCTTTCCTGAGCATGTGCTGCCCGAATACTTGGACGGTTTAGGTATCGAGTACAAAATTGTTGAAGAAGACACGTACTCAATTGTTAAAGATAAAGTGCCTGAGGGTAAAACCACCTGCTCGCTGTGCTCGCGCTTACGCCGTGGTATCTTATATCGCACCGCTAAAGAGCTCGGAGCAACTAAAATTGCTCTCGGCCACCACCGTGATGACATGATTGAAACCTTGTTTTTAAATATGTTCTATGGCGGAAAAATGAAAGGCATGCCAGCCAAGCTAATGAGCGATGACGGCCAGCACATGGTGATCCGCCCACTGGCCTATTGTAAAGAAGCTGATATCAGTGCATACGCACAACAAAAAGAGTTTCCAATCATTCCTTGCAACTTGTGTGGCTCGCAAGAAAACTTACAAAGACAGAACATCAAGGCGATGCTGCAGCAGTGGCATAAAGAATCACCTGGGCGTATTGAAAGCATCTTTACCGCCATGCAAAACGTGGTGCCCTCACATATGGCTGATACTTCGCTGTTTAACTTTGCACAGCTGCAAACCGGTGAAGTAATAGATGGCGGCGATATTGCGTTGGATAAAGCCCAGTTCGACACACCAACTGTGCCCAAAGAAGAACACTCTGACAGTGGTGTAAAAATTCAAGCCATTGAGCTGTAAGAGTATAATAAGGCCGCTTTTAAAGCGGCCTTATTCCTTTCTCTACTGCGCTATCCATGGCGTAATGCGGTGAATCTGCGTGCCTTCTACTAAGATGTTATTATTGTCTTGCCACTGCTGCTCAATCGGCACCTTGCATTGCAAGCCTTGGCACTGCCAGCTGTCCGGCACCTTCGCCGGCAACGTATCAGCAAAGTGTAGTTGCACCCCTTTATGTTCAGGTAGCAAAAACGGCATCAGCGTACCCACGAAAAAGCCAGATAAGTCGCCAATTAAATCATCAAACTCTTGCTCGATGGTATAAGTTTGGGCATGGGTTAATCGTGTAAACGGTCCTGGTGCTTCAATTTGCATACTCAACTGGCACTGCCCTGATTGTGGCGTGGCGATGACCATAGCTTTGTGGGTATCGAGTTGCTTGTCAAAGGGCAAGAACAGTTGCCCGTTATCATCATAAGTTAAAGGAAAGCGTTCGCGCTCGGTCACGATTTTGCCTTCCTTTAGTACGCAAATTTCTGCATTTTCATAGGTTTTTAAGTAAAAGCCGACTTTAGCGTGTTGGAAATTGCCCTCGTTGACAACCTCCATACGGTCGTAAAAGCCATCGTAAGACATCACCACAGGCTCATCTGTTGGCTGCGCATTCACAGCCATTGAACACATTAGTGTGGCAATAAAAAGGCATTTATTCATCGAAGTAAGTCCTATTATGGTCAATCATCGCTTGCAGCTCTTCAATATAGGCTTCACCGCGCTCAGAGTAAGACATCAACCCATACGTCAGCGCCTTGGCATCAATTGGCTGTTGTGCTTGACGTAAGTCGGCGCGAATATCGCGTAATTCACGATACGCGCTGTTGGTGTTGATATTGTAAAAATAGGCATTCACCGCCTCTTGCACTGACTGATACACAGCAACCTCATGTTTTGCCCCTTGGTTGCGGCGCTTTGGCACCATACCGCAGCCCTTACTAAAGCACCATTGCCCAAAAAAGTTAAGTCCGATGCGGGCAAAACGTGAGGTGCCCCATGCCGACTCATTGGCCGCCTGCATCATGACTAATTCTTTGGGGATCACATCTACTCTGCGCAATGCCTGGCGCAGTGATAATTCACTAATTTGTTCATCTCCCAGCCCATATTCAGCGAAAATATCGGTGACCTTATCAATCTGCACATCAGTAAGTGGCTCATCAAATTGGGTCATCATCAGGGCAATTTCTAACACTGCACGCTGTGAGCGTAACTTGGCATTCGCTTTTTCAATAGGCTCGCGAATAAAGTCGAAGAACGCCGCCTTTTTCTGTTTTACATCCTTTATCGCAGCAAAATTAGGTAGCTTAACGTTGTGCAGAGGTTTTTCCGGCACTGTTGGCTTTTCTACAGTGGGCTGCTCCTCACGTGGCTGAGTGTCTGCGACACGGGTTCCCCATATGAACGGGTATAACAATGCAGTCACACAGATTATTACGGTTATTAGCAGTCCAAGCTTTTTTATCATGAATCCTCCACGAGCCCCCAAGGCCAGATCAAAAAACGCGGCATTATATCGCGAACATGGTTGTTTTAAAAACGCAATCTGAACACTCGGGTGATTGAAAAGACTTTGTTTTATTTATAGTTTACACTTTGCACAGTGCAAAGGATCAGATTGAGGAAGCCATGCAGCATATCTGGCAACAACGGCGCGCCGATGAACACAAACACCGGCCTAATGACAATCGCTCACCTTGGCAAGTGGATCGCTCACGTATTATTCATGCCGCAGCGTTTCGCCGCCTGCAAGCCAAAACCCAAATTATGGGTATTGGCCTGAATGACTTTTATCGCACTCGCTTAACCCACTCTTTGGAAGTTTCGCAAATTGGCAGCGGTCTATTACGTCATCTTAGTCGACAACATCCAGATATTACTTGCCTTCCTGATGAGTCATTACTTGAAACCTTGTGTTTAGCCCATGATATTGGTCATCCTCCATTTGGCCATGGCGGTGAAATTGCCCTGAATTATATGATGCGCGAACACGGAGGCTTCGAGGGCAATGCGCAAACCTTGCGAATCGTCGCGAAGTTAGAGCCCTACACTCAGGGCTATGGTATGAACCTAACCCGACGCACTTTACTGGGGTTTATAAAGTATCCAGCGCTTATTGATACACTTTGGCACACTCACCCAGAGCAAAACGCCAAACAACAATTTATAAAAGCGCACGATTGGCGTCCGGCGAAAGGCTTATACAATGATGATCAAGATTTGCTCGATTGGATTTTAGCGCCGCTCGATGACTCACAACGCCAACGCTTTACCAGCCATGAGCAGTATGATGCATATCGCCACAAAACCCGTTATAAATCACTCGATGCCGCCATTATGGAGTTGGCAGATGACATTGCTTATGCGGTGCATGATCTTGAAGATGCGATTGCCACTGAGCAAATCACTGTCCACGATTGGCAGGCTCATGGCGAGCCAGCACTTGCTCAAATCGATTGTCCTTGGCTAAATGACAGCCGCATCACTGAACGGCTTTTCTTTGGCTGTGAAGCGCAGCGCAAAGACATCATTGGTGAGTTAGTTAACTTGTTCATTACCCAATCCCGACTTGAGCAAACAGACAGCCGCTTTGGGTGCGATATTTTGCGCTATCAAGTGATCCTGCCCAGCGCTTACATGAGTTTATTAAACGCGCTCAAACATTTTATTTATAAACGCCTTATTCGCGCCCCCCATATGCAGCAAATTGAATTTAAAGGACAAAAACTAATCATGGAATTATTTGCCGCATTTGCCAGTGATCCCCTACGCTTGCTGCCGGAAACAACCGCATTGAGTTATCGTAAAGCCGAGCAACAGGGCGATAATCCTTTACGCGTGCTATGCGATTACCTCAGTGGCATGACCGATGAGTATGCATACAAAACTTATCAACGGTTGTTTGCGCCGACCATCGGTGTTTAACTACATAATAGGAACACAGCAATTGCTTTATGTTCGTCTAAACTAATGAGGCAATTACGAAACGTCTGAGTATTCAAGGACCGACACCAATGCATTACCCTTTATGCGTACTGGCGTTGCTCATAAGTACTAGCAATAACGCCAACACAACCGGTTCGTTGCCTGATACCTTACTTGAGGAGCGTCAGGTCGTTATCAAACAAGCCGATAAATACGACTGGTTACGCCTAAATTCCGGAGAGTGGCTTAAAGGAGAGCTGAAATCGCTCTATGACAAAAAGGTGGAATTTGAAAGCGATATTCTCGATACCCTGATCATTGATCAAGAAGATATTTATATGGTCATATCTGGGCGCTCTCACAGTGTGCGCTTTAATGACGGCACAGTGCAACAAGGGTCGCTGAATATATCCGGTGGCTATGTGGTTGTGGGAAACAGTCCTTCGCAATATCGCTATCAAGACTTAGTTTCTATTGCGCCTAGTGCCGAAGACGAGCTGAGCGCTTGGTCTATCAAAGTCGGCGTAGGCGCGAATTTAAGCAGAGGGAATACCGAACAAACCGAGCTCTCGGCCAGTGTTGATATAAAACGTCGGACGGCCAGTAACCGGTTACTCATTACCGCGCTGGCAGATCGCACAGCAAACGACGATAAGGTGACTGAAAACAATGTCCGAGCGAATGGCACCTTTGATTGGTTTTATACCAGCTCACTGTACTTTCGCCCGGTATTTTTTGAGTATTACCGCGACCCTTTCCAAAATATCGATAACAAATACACCCTGGGTGCTGGTTTTGGCTACTACTTGATAGACACAGATAAACTGGAGTGGGATATCGGTGCGGGGCCAGCCTATCAACGAACCGAGTTTAGTGATGTTGCTGCGGGGCAAGATAGCAGTAATTCCTCCACCTCTTTTTATTTTGAGTCAAATTTGGATTACGAATGGCGCACCAATGTAGATTTAAAGTTTGACTATCGCTTCACCTTTGCCGAGAACGCCTCAGGTGGTAATGCTCAACATGCTCTTGCTGGCGCTTCTATTGATATAACTAACGACATAGATTTGGACTTATCATTGGTGTGGGATCATCTTGCCTCCCCTGTGGCTAATGCCGATGGCAGTATTCCCAAGCAGGATGACTATAAGATGATTGTTTCTTTGGGTGTTGAACTTTAGGAGAGCCAATGAAATTTCTGCCATTAAATGTTGTCACCGCAGCGCTCTTGTCTGCGCTGTTATACAGCGCCAATAGTCATGCACAAAGTATAGAGCAGCGTCTCAGTGCGCTTGAGCAGCGCCTCAGCGAGCTAGAAAAGCAGTTGGCTGCTAAAGATAAAAAAATCGCTGCATTGGAGCGCGAACAAAAACGCACCCAAGTAGTGGCCAATAATGCCAAGGTCTCAGCGATAGAGGCGCAGCAAGTGCTCTTTAATGACACCACCCGGCCGAGTCACCGGTTTGCCGCCCCCGCCAAAAGTATTCGCTTAAGCGACTCAACGACGACGTTGCAACTAGGTGGACAAATTTGGCTTGATGCTATCTATAATGACGGCGAAATGACGAATCGTGCCGGCTTTCAAACCTCTTCTATTGCTTATGATGACAACACCACCAACGACAACACGCTGTTGAGCGCTGGCCAATCTAAGCTGTCGTTTCGCAGCCATACGCCCACCCACTATGGTGATATGACCACGCGTTTTGAATTCGATATGTTTGATGACCAAGGTAATGCCGATTTTCACCTGACTCACCTATGGGGTGAGCTTGGGAATTGGGGGGCAGGACAAACCTTTTCCGGGTTTATGGACATTAATTCCTTCCCCAACATCATTGATTATTGGGGTCCCACTGCCATGGTGTTTACCCGTCAACCTCAAATCCGCTATCGCACTGAACAAAGCGCATCGGGGGCAACATGGATGGTGACCATGGAGCGCTCTGACGCCGACTTGGCATTTCCTCGAGATATCGACCCCGCGACCCTTTCTTTCAATGAGCAGAACGATTGGCCAGACGCTACGCTCAGTTATCAGCAGCGTTTCACAGATGGCTACATAAAAGCCGCCCTATTACTACGTAGCTTAGGCTTTGAAACATCGACCCAAGAAGACTCGGTAACAGGATGGGGTATCAATGTCACCGGCAATTATGCCCTTGATAAGGCACATTTATTGAAGTTCCAATTTGCAACTGGCGAAGGCATCGCCCGCTATATCAATGACCCGTGTTGCAGTATATACAGCGCTATCACCGGGGGCAGCGATGCAGTCTTAAACAGCAACGGTGATTTACAAGCAATCGGTATCAGTGGTGGGTTTGTGTATCTCGATAAGCAATGGAGTGAGCGCTTTACATCTAGCCTAGGGGTAAGCTACGTCGACGTTGATAACCTTGCTACGCAACACGCTAGAGCATTTAATAACAGTCTCTACAGCACTATTAACCTTATTTGGAACCCAACTATGATGTCCCGTTTAGGCGTGGAGCTACAATACGGGGAAGTAGAGAATTTTGCTGGTGAGCAGGCTGATAACCTGCGCCTGCAAACCTCATTTGGCTTTAAGTATTGAAGCGATGATTTACTAGCGTTATCGCTTAGCAAGCATTTAATCTTTGGTTCATAAGGCGCGTGCTTAAATCGCCGCCCTGATGTTATGGCCTTTTTATCGGCCCGGGTGTGTGCTCAACACCCTTAATAGGACAGTGAAACAATGAAAACGTGGATAAGTTCAGCCTTTTTATCATTCATTATTTTGTGCAGTACCGCCTGTTTGGCTCGCCCTTATGACCCACAGAAGGTCGAGCAAGTGCTCAATACTGCTCATGCTTTATACAAAGATACCAATGCAGGAGCCAATGCCGATTATATCCCGGCTCTGGCCAAAGTGGACTCCAGTTTATTTGCCATTGCTATCGTCACCGCTGATGGTCAAGTATTCACTCAAGGGGATATTGACGCCACATTTTCAATTCAGTCCATTTCGAATGGTATTTACGCTCGCCTTAGCCATGGAGCAGCAAGGCAGCGCAGCAATAGTCGATAAAATCGGCGTCAACGCCACAGGGTTGCCATTTAATTCTGTTGCTGCCATCGAGTTGAACCAAGACCGCTCAGTCAATCCACTGGTCAATGCCGGGGCCATGGCCACAGTGAGTCTGCTAGAGGGTGATAAGACACAGCAAAAATGGCAGTCGATTGCTACTTGGTATGATCAATTTGCTGGCCGAGAGCTGGCGGTGATGAACGAAGTATATCAATCAGAGTCGGCAACCAATGGCCACAATCTCGCTATCGCTGAACTGCTTAAGTCTTATGACCGCTTCTACGGTGATGTGGATATGAATTTAGATATCTATACACGTCAATGTTCAGTGGGAGTGACGACCAAAGATCTCGCGATGATGGCTTCCGTACTCGCGAATGGTGGCACGCACCCAGTCACTGGCGAAGCGCTAATGACAGCAGAAAATGTTCAACGTGTGCTGGCGGTGATGGCTACCGCAGGGCTTTATGAAACCAGTGGCGACTGGGCGTTTCAAGTAGGCTTACCGGCCAAAAGTGGTGTCGGTGGTGGCATTATCGCGGTGATGCCAGGCAAGTTTGCTATTGCTGCTTTTTCACCAAAACTTGATGAGGCTGGCAACAGTGTTCGCGCTCAGCGGGCGATAGATTATATCGCCGATAAGGCCAACGCCAATATATTTAGTCATCTTGATTAATTGTCCCTATCCGCATTGACTTCGTTATCAACGATGCAACGAAAAACGCACCTTTTTCAAGGTGCGTTTTGATATCCAACTTGTGGAAAATGACTGAGCGAGCTCAATCACTCATTAGATTGCAGCATTACGGTAACGCTTAACAAATTCTTTAACCGGCTGGCCGTTACAACGAAGGTTAGATAGACGCTTGTTCTGTAGGCTTAATGTGCTTAAACCTTTTTGCGCAGCTTCCAAACATAGTTGTGTCTCTCGCTGATTATTTTTAGCGTAAAGGCTCACTGCGGTGTCGCTATTTGCGTTTTCAACCGTCACATTTTTAGCGATATCACGAATATCTTGACCGTTGCAGTACAAGCTAGAAGACACTCGGCTTACACGAATGCCATGTTTTGCACCTAGCTCTTTTGCTGCCGCTAAACCTTGGTTCGCAGCTGCTACGCAGACCTGAGACTCAATACTGTCGTTTTTAGCAAAATAAACACGCTCTGTGCTGGCAAAAGCTGAAGTAGCGAATAAACAAGGGATAACAAGGGCAGTAAGTTTGGTCATGTAAGACTCCACAAAAATGAACGGGTGATCAAAATTTGAACTGAATTTTATATCCACAAAATACGATGTCAACTGCATTAGCTATGCAATTAAAAATATTTTAAAGAATTAACAATTCATATACGTAATCACATTTATCATGTAACAAATGCTTAATAGCTGTACTTTTTGCTCACAATTCAATCATCTTAAAAATGTCGACTCGTTCAGTAAGACTGCATTTCTAATCGAAACAAAAGCCTAGCCATTTTTACTTGTCGACGGGCTTGGTATACTGCCAACAACGCCGTTATTTAGTGCAAAAGGATCTCCGGACATGAAACTTATCTCATTTAATATCAATGGCATTCGCGCAAGGTTACACCAACTGCAGGCGCTATTGGAAAAACACAACCCTGATGTCGTTGGCCTTCAGGAGATTAAAGTACATGACGACTTATTTCCTGTCGCCGATGTTGAAGCCATGGGCTACCACGTGTATTTTCACGGGCAGAAAGGTCATTACGGCGTGGCAATGCTAACCAAAAACCCCGCTAAGCAGGTGAAAAAAGGCTTCTCTACCGATACCGATGATCATCAAAAACGGATGATTGCCGTTACTGTGGAAGATAGCCATGGTGATGATGTTACGGTGCTAAATGGCTATTTCCCGCAAGGCGATAACATCAATCATGAAACCAAGTTCCCTTATAAACGACAGTTTTATGCTGATTTGATGACTGAATTGGATAGCCATTACCACGCTGACAGTAAATTAGCCGTTATGGGGGATATCAACATTTCCCCAACCGACCTAGACATCGGTATTGGTGAAGCGAATAAAAAGCGTTGGCTAAAAACCGGAAAATGCTCATTTCAACCACAAGAACGCGAGTGGCTGGATACACTGCTGGCCTGGGGCTTGGTCGATACCTATCGCCAATGCCACCCAGATACGGACGACCAATTTTCTTGGTTTGACTATCGTTCGAAAGGCTTCGATGATAACCGAGGACTGCGAATTGATGTAATTTTGGCGACCAAGGCATTGGCGAGCACCCTGAGTGACAGCGGCATTGATTATGAGTTAAGAGGCATTGAAAAGCCTTCTGATCACGCCCCAATTTGGAGCACTTTTTAAACGCAGCCATGAGCTATATCATACTTGCAATTATCCTTGCCCTGAGCATCGATAAAGCCAGTTTAACCGGGTTGATAGCGCATCCTGCTCGGCAAAAAGGCTTATTTGCCTGCGCCTTAGTACTGGCACTACTTTGGCGTATCAAGGCAGGTATATTCCCGGGCCTAGATATCCATATTCTTGGCGTCACTGCGGTCACTCTGATCTTAGGCTGGCGCCTAGCGACACTGGCCAGTGTATTAGCAACGGCCTTGTTGCTGGCGTTTTCCGTGGTCAGTATTGAAAGTGCAGCAACCTTCATCATACTGACGGCGCTGATCCCTATTTATTTTAGCTATTTATTATTTATTGTGGTGTATCACGCCCTTCCCCGGCATCTGTTCATCTATATTTTTGTTTGTAGCTTTTTGTGTGCAGCACTGGCTAATTGCCTGAAAATTTTTGTCGGTGCCGGCTATTTTTGGTTTATCGGTAATTATGATTGGGTAACGCTCACTGAAAACTACCTATTTTTAAGCGCCCTGATCTGGTTTCCCGAAGCGATGCTAAATGGCATGGCCATGACGTTGATGGTGATCTATCGGCCACACTGGGTGCGCACCTTTTATGATAAGGAATACCTCTCTCAATGAGTGCTTACTGTTGTCCTCTTTGCCAGCAACCGCTGCAACGTCAAAACCAAGCGTTGGTGTGCGCCAAGGGCCATCAATTTGATTATGCCAAAGAGGGATACGTCAACTTGCTCCCGGTACAGTTTAAAAAATCCAAACAACCTGGAGATAACCAGGACATGGTGCAGGCGCGAAGACGATTTTTAAATGCGGGCCACTACCAATTTATGCGCGATGCGCTGGCACGAGAAGTCTCGGCGTGTTATTCGGGAACAGGTTATGTTGTCGATATGGGCTGCGGTGAAGGCTACTATAGCGCAGCAATGGCAGCGCAATTCCAAGACCCAGAGCTTGTTCATGGTATTGACATTGCAAAACCTGCCGTGCGTTATGGAGCCAAGCGCTACCCTGGTTGTCAGTTTGCCGTGGCGTCAACCAAACAAATGCCTATGGCCAGTGGCTGCGCCAGTGTGGTGAGCAGCGTATTTGCTCCTATTTTCGCCGATGAAAGTGCACGCTTGTTACAGGACAACGGCCACCTTATTGTTGTTTCGCCAGGGCCAAGACACTTAGCGCAGTTAAAAGCGCTCATATATCAACAGGTGCGCGAGCACACTGCTCCTGACACACCGCCCGGATTTAATCGGCAACGGCAACAGTTGTTACAACAGCAAATTTCATTGCCTGGAGAAGATGCCAGAGATTTAGCCCTGATGACACCCTTTGCATGGAAGTTCAGTGAAATTCAAATGGCAGATTTGGCAAGCGCCGATGAGGTGACTATCGACGCCGAGTTTTTCATTACGGTGTATCAGAAAATATCCTGACGAAAGGCTTTATCCATTTTTTCAAACATATCACGGAGCAACTTAGCCAACTCCATATAGCAAGGTTTAGTTTTTGCTGGTGCTCCTTGATATCCTTGTGCAGCCATCTTTTCGTGAAGTTCACGATACCACAGTGCCATACTTGGTGGCAGCGGTGTCTCAGCACGTTTTCCGAGCCATAATAAACCTTGCACCGGTAAAGACAAGATCAGTAAGGCGCATGCAAGAGCGGGCCCCAAAAACTGTTGCCCCAACACCTGAAGCTGAATCACTAAACTTGTCAGTGCCACCGCAGGCATGATTTTGATAGCGAAGGCCGTGGCATTCACCACCCTGTTTTCTATAAACAGCGGCGCTAGCTCACGCCGTAGCGGCCACACTTTTGTGTATTGGTGACCTTGCTGTATTTGCGAAATAAGACTTTTTTGCATTTGCGCCTCTAACAACTAACGCTATGTCTGAAATTAAGGTAAAATATATATCACCTATCAATTATACCTTAGTCTAGTTTTGCACTAGGTTCACCTAAGGATTATAGCTAATCTTTTGGCGCCCGACTAAGTTCATTGATGGGTTCACGTTCCTACATTCAACCACAGGTCTATTTAATGTCTGTACAACACGTCCTCGTACTCAATTGTGGCAGCTCAAGTTTGAAGTTCGCTGTTATGGATGCCAACTCTGGCGATGAACTACTCACTGGATTAGCAGAACGTCTGCACAGTGACGACGCCACCTTAAAGTATAAATTTGCTGGCGACAAGCATACTAACGCCTTACCTAAGGGCGCCGATCACCAAACAGCGATCGATACCCTGGTCACGCTTATTGGTAATTTTTCTTTGAGCCAACATTTAATCGCCGTAGGTCATCGTGTGGTGCATGGCGGCGAACAATTCACTGGCTCGCAGATTATCACTCCCCATATTATTGATGCCATTACTCAAACGGCACAATTGGCGCCATTGCATAACCCGGCAAACCTAACGGGCATTCGGGCTGCACAGGCGGCATTTCCTGAGCTCGTTCAGGTTGCCGTATTTGATACCGCCTTCCATCAAACGATGCCTAAGCATGCTTATTTGTATGCCTTGCCTTACTCATTATATGAGCGCCATGGTGTGCGACGTTATGGCTTTCATGGTACCAGTCATGCGTATGTGAGTTTAATGGCTATTAAAGAGCTTGGATTAGATGCAGATAACAGCCGCATCATTAGTGCCCACCTCGGCAATGGCTGCTCGGTGTGTGCGATAAAAAATGGCCGCAGTGTTGACACCAGCATGGGGCTCACCCCTTTAGAGGGCGTGGTGATGGGCACTCGCAGTGGTGATATTGACCCGGGACTGTTTGACTTTCTGACTAACCAACTAGGTTATGCCAGTGCAGAAGTCAGCGACATACTCAACAAGCAAAGTGGCTTGTTGGGGATCAGCGAATTATCCAATGACTGTCGCACCATAGAAGAGGCGCATGTCGCTGGCAATGCCAAGGCTACCCTGGCCCTGGATATTTTCTGTTACCGACTGGCTAAGCAGATTGCTGCTTATTTAGTACCGCTTGCTGGTCTCGATGCACTTATCTTTACCGGAGGCATTGGCGAAAACTCAGACATTATTCGCGCTAAAGTGCTCGCCCATTTAGCCTTTTTAGATATCCATGTTGATCCAGAGAGTAACCTTGCGGCCCGCTTTGGCAACCTAGGCGTTATTACCAAGGCAACCAGCCGTGCTCAGGCGGTGGTGATCCCCACCAATGAGGAGTGGATGATTTGCCTAGATGCCGCTCGCCTAGCAAAAGGAGTGTCATAATGTCACGTCGTATTATGCTAATTCCCGTCTCCACGGGTGTCGGCCTTACCTCTGTATCCGTAGGCTTAGTTAGGGCCTTGGAACAAAAAGCCATCAAAGTAAACTTCTTTAAGCCCATTGCCCAACCCCGTCGTGGCGAGTGTGGACCTGAGAAATCGACTGCGATCGTGAAAATCGGCTCTAGCATCAATCCACCGGAGCCATTTTCTTTGACCTACGCTGAAAATATGATTGGCGATGGCAAAGGAAATACCTTGCTTGAAGAGATCGTTGAGCGTTTTGAAAGTGCAATTCATGATGATGAAATTGCCATCATTGAGGGCATGGTACCAACCAGAAACCAACCTTATGCGGGGCGTGTGAACCGAGAAATAGCCCAGACTCTTGGCGCTGATATTGTGTTTGTAGTGACTCCCAGTAATGACTCTTTAGAGGAGTTAGAGGACAAAATTGAGATAGCCGCTGGCAATTACGGTGGCATCAGTCACCCGCGTGTGCTCGGTTGTATCTTTAACAAAGTGAATGCGCCGCTTGATGAGCAAGGCCGAGCACGGGCCGACTTGGTTGAGCAATTCAACCCGGAGCAACTAGAAAATGAGCTGCACCGTTTAGCCTCGATGCCGCTATTTCGCAGGCAACCCTTTCGCTTGCTCGGTAGCATCCCGTGGGATTTCGAGCTGGTCGCTCCAAGAGCCATCGATTTAGCACAGTATCTTGATGCTAAAGTGATTCATCAAGGCGATTTATTGCATCGGCGTTTACGTCGCGTAACCTTTTGTGCGCGCACCGTGTCTAACTTACTTAACCATATCTCCCCCGGGGTGTTACTGGTTACACCGGGGGACCGTTCAGATGTGTTAGTTGCAGGTTGCTTATCGGCGATGAACGGCACCAAGATAGGAGCCATTTTGCTCACCGGTGATATTGAACCTGAGCCCCGTATTATGGCGCTGTGCCAACAGGCTATGGAACAAACCGGCCTGCCTATTTTGGCTACCGAGCACGATACGTGGCGCACGTCATTATTGCTGCATAACTTTAACCTTGAAGTGCCCTGCGATGATGAACAGCGCGTTGATAAAGTTAAGGCGCACCAAGCCACCTATATCGATAGTCAGTGGCTCGATAGCTTGGCGCAAAGTTCGCAGAAAACACGTAAACTCTCGCCGCCAGCATTTCGTTACTTGCTTACCGATAAGGCTCGTAGAGCCAACAAAACCGTAGTCCTGCCGGAGGGCGAAGAGCCACGCACCATCAAGGCTGCGGCTATTTGTGGTGAGCGCGGCATTGCCCGGACTGTGCTATTGGGCGACCCTCAAGAGATCGCGCGTATCGCTGAGCAACAGGGCGTGGAACTCAATGACTATGTTCAACTTGTTGACCCTGACAGCATCCGCGCTAACTACGTTGCACCTATGGTTGAGCTTCGTAAGAACAAGGGTCTTACCCATGTTGTCGCCGAGGAATTGCTGCAAGATAACGTTGTGCTAGGCACCATGATGTTAGCCGAAGGCGAAGTCGATGGGCTAGTGTCTGGGGCTGTCAATACCACAGCCAACACCATTCGCCCACCGCTGCAGTTGATTAAAACGGCGCCAGGCTCATCTCTGGTATCATCGGTCTTTTTCATGTTGCTGCCAGATCAAGTACTGGTTTATGGCGATTGTGCTATTAACCCAGACCCAACGGCGGAGCAATTGGCAGATATTGCTATCCAGTCGGCAGATTCAGCGGCCGCTTTTGGCATTGAACCTAGGGTGGCGATGATCAGCTATAGCACCGGTAGCTCGGGCGCGGGCGCCGACGTCGAAAAAGTACGGACCGCCACTGAATTAGCGCAACAAAAACGTCCCGACCTGATCATTGATGGGCCCCTGCAATATGATGCCGCGATCATGGAAAATGTAGCGCGCAAAAAGGCCCCAAATAGCCCGGTCGCCGGACAGGCAACAGTGTTTATATTTCCTGACTTGAATACCGGCAATACCACCTATAAAGCTGTACAACGAAGCGCCGAGTTAGTGAGTATTGGCCCGATGCTTCAAGGCATGCGTAAACCGGTGAATGACTTAAGCCGTGGTGCCTTAGTAGATGACATCGTCTACACCATTGCACTGACAGCAATTCAAGCACAACAAGCGGCTGAGCAACTGAGCGACGCCTGAACAATAATCAGGCAGCACAAATAAGTGCTGCCTTTTCATAAAGTTATAGACTATTAACCACGCTACCCCCAAACTTATCCACAGCTTTTGTTAGCAACTTATTTTGTCACCATGGCCCTTACCTCGACCCCACTCTTAATACCCATTTATGTTGGATTTGCTTATAATCTAACTAAGCAAAAGCAAAGTCCCTAGACCCGTCGAGTTATTTTCGGTATAAGTTAACTTTAACCTCAAAGGGGATCGTTATGGCTAAACAAACGCTACAATTGCTTGCGAACGACTTTACGATTCATAGCTTTGAGAGCACCAGCGAGATCCCCAAAGCCATTACCCAAAGCGAGTTTTATTTCGTTGCCAAAACAGCTGAAGAGCTTTCCGTTGTATGCAACAGTGATATTGAGCTTGATAGTTTAGAGCAAGAACCAGGCTGGGTGGCCTTTGAAGTACTCGGTCCCCTTGGCTTTTCGCTTACGGGTATATTGTCTAATATTTCCGGCGTGTTGGCACAAGCGAACATTTCCATTTTTGCTGTATCTACCTTTGATACAGACTATATTTTGGTTAAACGCGTACAGGCAAAAAATGCCATGTCGACACTTAAAAAAGAAGGTTACACCGTTCGCTCATGAGCCAAGTTAGTCAATTTTGCTTGCCAGCTGAGTTACCCCCTTCACCCACCCTAACACTGTGTGCTCCTGTGAGCGGCCAAGTGCACCCTTTAAGTTGCCTGCCCAGTGCACTTATGGCACATGGGTTACTTGGCGCTGGGGTGTGTATCGAGATGCATTCACATAAGTTGGTAGCCCCTTGCGACGGTCAGCTACTCAGCGTTGATATGGGTGCCAAACAATGGCGCTTTAAAAGCAATAACGGCGTGTATATATTAGTGCATTTACACAGCGATGAGCCCACGCTAACGAACAAGGCAAAACTATCGGCGCTTAACTGCACCCCTGTACGCAAAGGGATGCAACTCGCTTACTTTGACCTACGCCAGTTTAAATCGGCACCTCGGGTCGCTATGATAGTGACCCACACACGTTTTAGCGCAGAGATATTATTTAGCCACAAGCAGGCACATTGCGCTGAGCCTTTGTTATTCATTTATCACAAGAAGTAGATTTCATGAGCATCATTCTTTACGGCATTAGTAATTGCGACACCATTAAAAAAGCGAAAAAGCACTTAGATAATTTGGGCGTCGATTATTCATTTCACGATTATCGCAAACACGGTCTCGACAGTGACCTGCTGGCACAACTCGAAGCCCTGTTTGGTTGGCAAACCATGGTCAATAAACGAGGCACCACCTATCGCCAACTCAGTGATGAGCAAAAACAGCAGCTTGATAAAGACAGCGCCATGGCATTAATGGTTGAACACCCGGCGTTAATCAAGCGCCCTATTCTACGCACTGACGATCAGGCATTAATTGGCTATAAAGCGGCCGATTACGACAACATGTTCGCTAAGAGCTAATTATGAGTGATGTCATAAACCTAGCTAAAGAGCTGATGCGCCGGCGCTCGGTGACCCCTGATGACGCCGGTTGCCAGCATGTGATCAGTGAACGTTTAGCCAAGGTGGGCTTTAACAATGAGCCGATGTTTTTTGTTGATACCCTAAACACCTGGTCACGACGTAATAATCAGCCGCCCAATGTCTGCTTTGCCGGGCACACCGATGTGGTACCTACCGGCGATGAGAGCCAATGGCAATTCCCACCCTTTGCCGCCACAGAGCACGATGGTTATTTACATGGGCGCGGTGCCGCTGATATGAAAGGGTCATTGGCGGCGATGGTGGTAGCAACCGAGCGTTTCGTAAAAAAACACCCTAATCATAAAGGTTCAATCTCATTTCTTATCACCTCTGATGAGGAAGGACCCTTTATTAATGGCACCACTCGGGTTATCGACACACTGCAAGCACGTAATGAGCACATAGACATGTGTATTGTCGGCGAGCCTTCATCCACAGATAAGTTAGCTGATGTCGTTAAAAATGGCCGCCGTGGCTCATTAACTGCGTTTTTAACCGTGAAAGGTAAACAAGGGCACGTAGCTTACCCCCATTTAGCCGATAACCCCGTCCATCGCGCCACTGGTTTTCTAGACGCTTTGTGCGCTGAAAAGTGGGATGAGGGAAACGCATACTTCCCTGCCACCAGCATGCAAATCTCCAATATAAATGCAGGAACCGGAGCCGGAAATGTAATTCCAGGGGATTTAGAGGTGCAATTTAACTTTCGCTACAGCACCGAAGTAACGGCACCACAACTGCAGCAACGCGTTGTGCAATTGTTACAACAACACCAGCTCCCCTATGAGCTCAGTTGGGTGCACAATGGTGAACCCTTTATCACTGAGCCGGGTGAGCTGATTGACGCTGTCCAACAAGCAGTTCATAGCCAATTGGGTTATCAAGCCGAGTTGCAAACCAGCGGCGGTACCTCAGATGGCCGCTTTATCGCCCCCACAGGGGCAAAAGTCGTCGAGCTTGGGCCGCGTAATGCAACTATTCACCAAGTGAACGAATGCGTCAGTTGTGCTGATTTAGACAACCTTGCGCTCATTTATGAGGGAATTTTGGAACGTTTACTCACATGAATCTAGCGATGTGTGCCACAGGGCGAAGTGACGAGCACTTAGTCAGTTATCAACATCAATCTGTCCACCATGAGGCGCTACACGATTTGAAGCGGTTGCAGCGCGGGGCTGCAAAGGACGGTATTGATTTACGCGTAGCCTCGGCGTTTCGTTCGTTCTCACGCCAAGCTGCGATTTGGAATGCCAAATTTAATGGCCACCGTAGTGTATTAGATATCAATGAGCAGGTAGTCGAGTTGTCGCACCTCAATACTTTGCAACGATGCCAAGCTATTATGTTATTTTCAGCTCTCCCCGGTGCCAGTCGGCATCATTTTGGTACTGACTTTGATGTCTGGGACAATGGCGCTGTCAGCGACGACTATGCGCTGGCATTAACGCAGCAAGAATATGCACCCACAGGGCCTTTTGCAAAGTTATCTCAATGGTTGGATGAGCACATGGTCGAGTACGGCTTTTACCGACCTTACGATTGTTATCGCGGAGGCGTGGCGCCGGAGCCGTGGCACATTAGCCATATAACCAGCGCCAGTATCTTGCTGCCATGGCAAAATCCGAGCACCATCGCCGATGCCCTGCGCGACAGTGACGTGGCTGGCAATGAGACAATCATGGCGCACCTCGATACCCTGTGTACGCAGTTTGTTACTAATGTTGGCCCTGTTTTTGCCGCGCGATAATAAACACGCCGATTGCAGCCACTAATACGGCGGCACTGATCATGGCAGTGCCGTCAATGCGCTCACCGAGCAAGACAGCCCCACCTAACATAGCCAGCGGCGGTACGCTGAGTTGCATCACCGCCGCTTGACTGGCTTTAATGCGCTGGATAACCCGATACCACAAGGCATACCCAAGTGCTGACGTTATAGCACCCGAGACGAAAGCAAGCACAAGCCCTTTGGGGTGAGCAAATAATGTTTGTTGTGATACCAACACTCCAACCATAACTAGCACTGAAAGCATTGCCGCACGTTGAAAATTATCTGCACTTGCCAAGGTCGCGTTTTTGCGGCCTTGCCCGAGTATGCTGTAGCTACCCCACGCGATACCGGCGACTATCATAATACCGCTATACCCTAAATGCACATCCGTGCCCTGTGGGCTCAGCAAAATGAAAAAGGCTGTCATCGCCAGCAGTAGCATCACCCATTGCAAAACGCTGAAGCGCTCTTTGTGTAACAGGGCCCATGAGATCATGCAAAACTGCACTGCACTGAACAGTAGCAAGGCGCCTAGGCCAGCATCTAAGCTAATGTATGCAATCGAAAAAGCAAACATGTAAACGGCTAAGCTTATTGCCCCGAGCCAACTGCCCCCTGCTGCCCGCACCGATTTCTTTTGGCCTTGCCGACCCGTAGAGCACATCACCAGGAGTGTTAACATTAAGGCGCCGCTAACGGTGCGAACGGCGGCAAAGCTCAACGGATCAATATGCACCATGGCCAAAGCCTCACGATTGAGTAAGGAATTAGCAGCAAATGCGAGCATGCTCAGCAGCGCATACAACCAAGGAGCATACCGAGAGAGTGAGGGCATAGTGGTTTCCATGTGTGCTTAATTATTTAGTAGCAGACAGGCAAAAACGGTAAAATTTTTCACGGCTAAGGGCATTAAAAACCCAATGGTGCTTCACACCAACGATAGGCTGGCGTGATAACCCCCACTAGCTTTGCCGATACCGACGGAAAAAGCGCCCGATGCGCTCCATCGCTGGTCGTAACTCATCTTTGTGCGGCAGGAACACAATGCGGAAATGATCCGGCTCAGGCCAGTTAAAACCGCGCCCATGCACCAACAGAATTTTCTCTTGCGTAAGCAAATCTAACACCATGGTCTCATCATTAGTGATATTAAAGCGCTTTGTATCGACCTTAGCAAAGCCATACAACGCGCCTTTGGGTTTGACACAACTAATGCCGTCAATATCGTTCAACCCTTGCCAAGCAATAGTACGCTGCTCGTACAAACGACCACCCGGCTCGATTAACGCATCAATGGATTGCACGCCCCCTAACGCTTGTTGAATTGCGTTTTGTGCTGGCACATTGGCACATAAGCGCATCGAGGCAAGCATCTCTAGGCCTTTAATTAAGTCTGCCATCCTTTTGGTGGGCCCGCTTAGTACCATCCACCCCATACGTAAACCCGCTGCGCGATAAGTTTTCGCCAAGCCATTAAAGGTGATCACCGGGACATCGTCGCACAACGCTGCAATAGAGCTATGTGGCGTATTATCAAATAGGATTTTCTCGTAAATCTCATCACTTAATAGTAATAAGTTGTGCTCGCGAGCGAGTGCGATAAGTTCATGCAAGAGCGCATTGCTATACACAGCCCCGGTGGGATTATTGGGGTTAATTAATACCAGTGCCTTGGTCTTATGGGTGATTTTACTGCGAATATCGTCGATATCAGGAAACCAATCGGCCTGTTCATCACAGCGATAATGGACAGCTTTGCCTCCTGAGAGCGTCACACAGGCACTCCACAAGGGGTAATCAGGGGCAGGAATAAGGATTTCATCGTCATTGTTAACCAGCGCCTGCGTCACCATTTGGATGAGCTCGCTGACCCCGTTACCAATAAAGATATTATCAACGCTAAGGTTGTGTAGGCCGCGTTGTTGATAATGCTGATAAACGGCTACACGCGCCGAGTATAAACCCTTTGAATCGCAATAACCTTGTGCTGAGCTCAGGTTACGGATGATGTCCCGGAGCATGTCCTCTGGCATGTCAAAGCCAAACGCGGCAGGGTTTCCGATATTGAGCTTAAGGACTTTTTGCCCTTCATCTTCCATGGCCTTTGCGGCTTGTAAAACCGGACCACGAATATCGTAACACACACCCTGTAACTTCTGGCTTTTGAGTATCTCGGACATACTTCCCCCTTAATCGAAATGCTCAGTTAGATTATCGGGCCCAAGGGGAAATTACCAGTAGCGACAGGGGGTTATTAATGAATTAATTTCAACTCTGTTGCTGCCACTGCTTCATTTGCACGACGCTACTGGCGATGACCTCATCCAAACTATCAATATCCTGCTGTAGTGACTGGCGCTCACCTTGAGATAACCCCTGCTCAATACGTCGCGCAGTATCTGCTAAGGTGATAGCACCGAATTGCGCCGCATTCGACTTTAAGCTGTGAATGTTACGTATCGCTTCACTATATTGGCTATCTAAGCTTTGCAAAAAAGCACCATGTAAGCGGGTAAATTCACTAAAGCAAAAGGTCAACGTCGCATCAAATTGATCGGCCAATAAACTTTTCATGGCAACCAGCGCATTCTCATCTATTTTTATTTCCATGATACTAATTCCTAAGGTTATTTCTTAAAGCATAAGCTGAGATTAGCAAATGGACAACTTGGAGCAAGCACTTAAAGCAATTACAATAGCGGTGTTTGCAATTTAATGGGGCATCTATGGCTCGAAATCTGTGCGCTCAGTGTCACTACCCAAGCTCTCACTGCGTGTGTAAATATGTTATTGCGGTTGAAAATACCATCACTGTGTGGATTTTACGCCATCCCCACGAGCTTAGCCAAGCTAAGAGCACCACGCCGCTTCTTCAGCTCGCTTTAAAGCGAATGAATGTCTGTACCGGTGAAAACCCTGAAGATTTTTTGGCTGTGCAAAGTATCCTTGATCAGGGCGTTGCGGTTGTCTACCCCAGTGAGCAAGCAAACGCCATTGAGCAACTTAGCGAGCAGCGCGGTGCCATCAAGCATATTATTCTACTCGATGGCACCTGGAGTAAAGTACATCGGTTGTGGCAGCTGAACCCCTGGCTCCATGCCCTGCCCAGCCTGACCTTCGCGCAGCCACCGGCAAGCGAGTACCGGATCCGTAAAGCAAACCGTGACGATAGCCTGTCGACGTTGGAAGCGACGAATTATTGTTTGGCTCAGCTTGAGGGCCTATCAACACAGCCCCTAAAGCAACTATTGGCTGGGTTCGTTCAGGAGCAGCTCAAAAACATGCCCGCGCATGTTCGTCAGCGGTACTCATCATGAGTCAGTTAATGGCAAAAAAGTACCGCCGAGGGCCTGATTATCGCTTTGGCGTTGATGTCGATTTTGCTGAAGTGCGTGCCACGTTTGGCTTTCGAGCCATATCTCTTGGCCGCTGGGTGAGCGCTGAGGAATGTCAGCGCGCCGCTAATCTAGTGTACGATGCGCTTGCGGACCTAACCCAGATTTTAGCCATCCCTCCCGAAGCGATTGGCCTGCGGCAAACCTTAACGCTGGCATTCGGTCAAGGCGGCCAGCTCGGTGTCCAAGCCCATTATCAAAGTACCACCCGGACCTTGGCATTGGCGAAAAACGCAGGCTGTGGTGCATTGGCTCATGAATGGTGGCATGCATTTGATCATTACATTAGCCGCTTCTTGTTCACTTCGCAGGTCAGCCGGCTCGCCTTTGCCAGCAAACTATGGCTGACGCGCGAAGATATCCATACACACCCCATGAACCAAGCGTTAAACTCTTTGTTCCGGCATTTATTTCTTGATGCCAGCGCGCATCATAGCTCCGATTACATGAAGCGCGCCATTGACCTTGATAATTCTGCTGGACGCCTTTACTTTGCGATGCCTGAAGAGCTTAGCGCACGCGCTTTTGAGCATTATATTCAAAGCCATACGCTGCAAAACCAGTATTTGGTCAATGGTACTAAACAAGGTGAGTTGGCAAAGCTTGGCGGCTACCCTACTGACGATGAAGCGCGCCTGCTAGCGCCCTATTTCAGCCGTTACTTTGCGATTTTGGGTCAAGCCCTAAGCCGAAGTCATGATGCTGACTAAGCCATTGCATGTACTGAGCAACCGGCATAGGTTTAGCAAAATAATACCCTTGACCGATGTCACAACCATAGCTACGCATGTACTGCGCATCGCTCAGTGACTCAATCCCTTCTGCGACCACCATCGCTTGAAGACTTTGCGCAAGGTCGCAGGTGGCTTGGCATATTGACTGATCTTTTGGAGAGTCAGCAATATTGTGCACAAACTGCTTATCGATTTTGAGTTCGTTAAAGCCTAAGTAACTTAAATATGACAATGATGAGTAGCCGGTGCCAAAGTCATCAATGGCTAATTTCACACCAATGCGTCGGAATTCATCAAACACCGTTTTAGCGTTACGTTGACCGCCTATTGTCGCCGACTCTGTCAGCTCCAACATAATGCTCGATGGTGCGACCCGTTGCTCTTGTAGTGAGGTGAGAATATGCGTCGGCAAACTCTTATTGCTTAAGTCTCGACCAGAGATATTAATCGACATAACATGCTTGGGGGCGAACTCATGGAGTTTAGCCTGCAATGCAATACATTCGCTTAGCACCCATTCGGTTATTTCCATAATTTGCCCTGCCGACTCTGCAATGGGTATAAACTGGTCGGGGGTGATTAAGCCATTGCTAGGGTGTTGCCAACGCAGTAACACCTCGGCACCATAGACACTCTGATCTTGCAGACATATTTGCGGCTGCAAATAAATACGAAATTGGTTATCGCTGATGGCGGTCTTTAAATCTGAGGCTAAGCTTAAGCGCCGCTGCGAGCGAATACTGTCTTCCAAAGAGTACAGGTGCCACAACTGCCCGGGTAACCGGTCACGATATAAAGCTTGCATTGCGTAACGCACCAACTGCTCATGAGATTGGGCATGAAGTGGATAATTCGCAACACCAAAATCAACCTGGTCTATCAAGTGGGTATCATCAATCTCGACGCCCTCATTAAATACCGAATTGATCACGCATACCGCTTGCTCAATAGTGCTGAGCTCCAGTGTGCCACAAATCCCCAAAGCAAAAATATCGTCACTAAAGCGACACACCACAGCAGAATTCTGATGCCCCAGCGCCAATAGCGGTAATCCATCAAGTTGGTGTTCAACATGGTGGATCACCGATTTAATGTAACGATCCGCATGGCTAATACCGAAATTAGCGCGCGACTGCACCAAACCCCGAGGCTTAAACATAACCAGCGTGATGGCCTCGTGACGAGCGCTCTTCAAGGTTTTATTGAGTAATTGCTTATTTGCCAGACCGGTTCCAGAATCTGTATACACTATCTGGCGATGGGCCATCATTTGCCCACGCTCTCGCAGCGTCATCGCAAAGCCTATCAGCAAACAGTTCAATACTAAGGCAAAGGCAAACGCAGCGTACAAATAAATACCCACTTCATAAGGTCGCAGATAAAATAACGCTAACGCCAGGACCACGGTGGCCAAAGGTAGCCAACTAAACGCCAATAACCTGCCCCAGCGCTGCATCGGACTGTATTTGACACTAGCAATGATGGCTAACACTAGGATTGCGGCAAACAACACCTCCATGATTACTCCTTGGTGAGCCAACGTCATAAAGGGACTCACACTCGCGGCAATACAGCCAACCCACAACGCGGCTATAAACACTTTATGCAGGGTTTTCGCACGCTCATCTAGCCTGAGTAATCGCGATAAGAAAAGTAATAAAGAGATGCATATAATCACACCGTTAAGCGCCGTGTAGTGAACCAAAAAGCTGTGCACACTCTGGGGAGTTAAAAATCTAGTAATGCCAACTTGGGCCAGTAGAAATATGCTGCTACTGGCGATGTACAAGGCAAAAAATCCATAGTAACCAGCGCGATAGGCAAGCCACACAGCGACGCAGTAGATCACGAAGCCAAGCATCAACCCTGAAAAGGACGACCACCCAAGCCAATGCTGCTGTTGCTCTTTATTAAATGCGAGTTCTGTTTGATGCTCGAGGGCAAAAAGCGCATGACGCTGCGCCCGCACGTGCACATACACAATACGGTCTTGTGCACCACTAATGGCCATTGAGGCGCCAACATCACGCCCCGGTGGCCAAGCCAATGACCCTGTGGCACTGTGGCTCAGCAACCGGCCATTATCAAAAAGATAAAAGTCGATATTAAAAATGGCGGGGTTTTGCGCGCGCAAGTAACAGCTTGCACTGGGACAGCTATCAGCAGGCAGAGCAATCTTAAACCAATAATCCCCTCCCGCATTAAGCAGCATTGCTTCGCCCATCGCTACCATGCGACTTCCTACAAAGGGCTGTTGAGTTACCTGAGCTAATGACAGGGGCTGCTCGCTTTGCATCATCTCGACGCTGACATGCTGTTGGTCATCAGCCAGCGCACCACTATGCTCTGGCGCCAAAAATCCCAGCATAACGATAACCATGACCCACAAATGTGCGCTCAGTTTATGCTGCTTTACCATTAAGCCCCCGTGCAACTTCTTCCCTGTACAGTATGGAAGAGGTGCACGATTTTTCCATGAAATTTAAATACTTTGTATTACAGCATAGGGTTACTGCTGACCATCATCACCAATACGACTGGCGATGGCACCGTCTTGTCCTTTGTATTTTGCATCTTCACGGGCATTATATGGCTTCTCAGCGGGGCTGGTGAGTGTTTCAAAGCTCATGGCACCAATTTTCATATTCGGGCGCAGCGCCAGCGGCAGCTTGCCTGAATTATAAAACTCAAGAACAATATTACCCGACCATCCCGGATCAATACGGTGAGCAGTCACATGAACCATTAAGCCCAAGCGGGCGAGCGATGACCGTCCATCGAGCCAGCCAACAATATCAGCCGGTAAGGTCACTGATTCGTAAGTGATTGCCAAGGCGAGTTCCCCTGGGTGAAGGAAGAAGGCTTCTCCTTCACCAAGCACGATTTCATCACTCATAATAGATTCCATAGCCGCGTTTAGCTGCGCTTTGGGGCCACTGAGATCAACATACGGGGCGGCATGATCTTGAAATACTCTAAATTTATTACCCAATCGCAAATCAACGCTGACGCCAGAGATGGCTTGCTCACCTGGCGTCGGGGTAATTTGAATTCGCTGCTCGGCCAAGTACTGTTTTATATGGGTATCTGATAAACGCATGGTTAGTCGTCCGTAAAAATAATCTCAACGCGCTGCTTAGCGCCCTGTTGGTAATAAAGCTCACTGGCACTGATACGCGCCGCATGAGCAAAGTAGTGGCCTAACTCAGGATATTCATCACCCAAGTCCGCGCCTTGTTCCGAACATTGACGAATGCCCATCTCGAGCGGCAGCTGCGCTAATATAGGCACGCCATAACGCTGTGCCAGCTGTTGCGCTCCATCGGCACCAAAAATGTGGCTGGTTTCGCCACAGTGCGGGCATTGGAACTGACTCATGTTTTCGATCAAACCGAGAATGGGGACGTTCACTTTTTCAAACATCTTCACGCCCTTGTGGGCATCGGCAAGGGCTAGGTCTTGTGGTGTTGTGACGATAATGGCTGCGCTGGCCGGTACTTTTTGTGACATAGTCAATTGAATGTCGCCAGTACCTGGAGGCATGTCAACCAACAAGTAGTCAAGCTCGCCCCAGTCTGTTTCCATGAGCAGTTGCGACAGAGCTTGCGAGGCCATCGGTCCGCGCCAGACGGTGGCATCATCGGGGTCTACCAAAAAGCCGATAGACTGCGCTTTGATGCCATGAACTTCAAATGGCAGCAAAGTATTTTCATCCTTAGCCTGAGGTTTTTCACCTTGCAAGCCCAATAACAGCGGGATAGAAGGGCCGTATATATCGGCATCGAGAATACCCACTTTCGCTCCCTCTCGGCGAAGCGCCAACGCCATATTGACAGCACAGGTCGACTTGCCAACCCCACCTTTGCCAGAGGCCACGAGAATAATGTGCTTAATGGCTTTAAGGCGCGGCGATTCTTGCAGTGTTACGTCGATGTCAACACGCACATCACGTTGAAGATGCTCAGCGATATACTCACGCAACGCCGCTGCCTCTTGAGCACATGCAAAAGGAGCGTTGATGTGGCAATGCGTCTCGCTACTGTCACCACTAATAGCGTCTGGGGGAACCCCAACTGGAAATGCGGCGCTACGATACGACGCTAAACACTGTTGATATTGAGACGGCCATTTTGCTGGCTTGTGACTACCGAAAAGTGCGGATTTCACTTTTGAACCAAATCCTAACATGATAACTGCATAAATAATTAACGAAGCGTAATGAAAAGTGCCGCCAAATTATGTAACATTCGGGGCATTAACACCAGTCTATTCACCCCACTGATGCTCGGGAGGCGCTTATGATCATTATAAGCCCCGATATTAGCGGGAGTAACCCTATCTGAGATGGAATGAGCACTTTATGGCAAAGAGAAAAATTCTCATAACAAGCGCCCTGCCTTACGCCAATGGCCCAACACATTTAGGCCATTTGTTAGAGTATATTCAAACTGATATCTGGGCCCGTTTTCAAAAATCCCAAGGCCATGACGCCTACTATGTGTGTGCTGATGACGCGCACGGCACGCCCATTATGCTCAATGCCCAAAAGCAAGGCATTACCCCTGAGGAAATGGTCGCCCAAGTCAGTGTTGAGCGCCAGCGTGACTTTGCTGACTTTAATATCGAGTTTGACAATTACCACAGCACGCACTCAGATGAAAATAAAGCGCTGAGTGAATTGATTTATACCCGTCTTGATAATGCGGGCTATATTAAAAAGCGGACCATCTCACAACTGTTCGATCCCGAAAAAGGTATTTTTCTTCCAGATCGTTTTGTTACCGGTACTTGCCCTAGCTGTGATGCCGAAGATCAAAACGGTGATAGCTGTGATGTCTGTGGGGCGACCTACGCACCCACCGAACTGAAATCACCACGCTCGGTGATGTCCGGCGCCACTCCAGTGCTCAAAGACTCTGAACACTACTTTTTTGATTTACCCGAATTTGAGGGCATGCTCAAACAATGGCTGCACTCCGGCTCAATTCAACAAGAGATGGCCAATAAGCTGGATGAATGGTTTGCTGATGGTCTACAGCAGTGGGATATTAGTCGTGATGCGCCTTACTTTGGTTTTGAAATCCCCGGTGCACCTGGCAAGTATTTCTATGTTTGGTTGGATGCGCCCATAGGTTACATGGCCAGCTTTAAAAATCTTTGTGATAAAAGCGACTTAGATTTCGATGCTTTCTGGAAAGAAGGCGCCGACGCCGAACTCTATCACTTCATCGGTAAGGACATCATTTATTTCCACAGCCTATTTTGGCCAGCTATGCTTGAGGGCGCAGGGTTCAGAAAACCAAGCAATATCTTTGCTCATGGCTTTGTCACCGTCAATGGCGCAAAAATGTCTAAGTCAAAAGGTACTTTTATTAAAGCGCGTACTTATTTAGAGCACTTGGACCCAGAGTATCTACGTTACTACTTCGCCGCTAAACTCGGCAGTGGCATCACTGACTTAGATTTAAATCTCGAAGATTTTGCCCAGCGAGTTAATTCTGATTTGGTAGGTAAGGTGGTTAACATAGCGAGCCGCTGCGCCGGGTTTATCACCAAAAAGTTCGACGGTACACTCTCTAGTGATAACGTTGAAGCTGAGCTTATCGCCGAGTTTGCCGCTGCACGCCAAAGCATCGCTGATCACTACGAAGCCAGAGAATATGGCCGCGCTGTGCGCTTGATCATGGCGCTGGCGGATAAAGCCAACCAGTACATCGACGCGCAAGCTCCGTGGGTCTTAATCAAAGACGAAAATACCGCGAAGCAAGCTCATGATGTGTGCAGTGTAGGGATCAACTTATTCCGTATACTGATGACGTACTTAAGCCCCATCCTACCTGGGATGGCCGCAAAAGTGAGCAGCTTCCTCAACGATGAATTAGCATGGGATAAGGTAGACACCGTTTTAGTTGATCATAAGATCAATAAGTTCAAACCCTTAATGCAGCGTGTCGATATGGACAAAGTGAATACCATGCTTGAGCAGTCAAAAGAAAGCCTCGCACCAGCTGCTGCCACACCAGCGCCAGATGCCAATAATGGTGAGATTGATAAAGACCCTATTGCCGATGAAATCGAATTTGATGATTTTGCTAAAGTGGACTTACGCATCGCGAAAATTGCCAATGCCGAGCATGTGGAAGGTGCTGACAAATTGCTCAAGCTAACCCTTGATTTAGGGGGCCCACAGCGTCAGGTTTTTGCTGGTATAAAATCAGCGTACGCACCTGAGCAACTTATTGGCAAGCACACGGTCATGGTCGCAAACCTTAAGCCAAGAAAAATGCGCTTTGGCCTATCAGAGGGCATGGTGTTGGCTGCTGGACCAGGCAAAGAGGACATATATATTCTTGAGCCCCATGATGGCGCCAAACCCGGTATGCGGGTTATGTAATACCGCCAAAAGGCCAGCATATGCTGGCCTTTTCAATTTAGGTCTGTTTTAGCGCTCGCCTAACGATTCATGAGTAAGCACCACTTTGCCTAAATTAGCATTATCTTGTAGAACTTGATGCGCTGACATGGCCTCTTCCCAAGGGAAGATAGAATCAATGACTGGCGCGATGTGGCCACTGTTTAATGCATCACCAAACGTACGCTTTAGGTTATCAACCAGTTTCGCCTTATAATCGGGTGTACGATTACGCAGCGTCGACCCTATCAGCTGAGCTCGCTTTTGCAATAGCTTGGCACCATCAAATTGCTCACTATAGCGCCCCCCTAGCAGCGCTAAAACGACAATACGACCATCCATATTAAGCACCGACAAGTCGTCATTCAAATACCCACCGGCAACAGGATCAATAATGAGATCGGCGCTGAGCCCTTCGGCCTTCATCACCTCACGCCAATTGTGTTGACGATAATTAATCGCTTTATCTGCGCCATGAGCTAAACAAAATTGTTTCTTTTCATCACTGCCGACGGTCACCACCACCTGCGCTTGCAAATATTTTGCAAGGCTAATAGCCGCAGTGCCCACACCGCTCGCACCAGCATGCACTAAAACCGTGTGCTCTGCGCCAAACTCTGGGTACTGTGCAATGGCATCAAAAGCGGTTAAAAACACCTCACAAAATGCCGCGCCTTGAGCATTGGAGAATGTCGCCGGTTTGACCATACAATGACGTACATCGACTGCTACGAATTCACCGTATCCTCCACCCGCGCAAAGCGCCATCACATGCTGCCCTAACCATTGCGACGCTACGCCCTCACCCAATGCAACCACTTCTCCGCACACCTCGAGTCCGAGGATCTCACTATCACCTGGCGATGGCGGATATTTTCCTTGACGCTGTAAAAGATCGGCGCGATTCACTCCCGCTGCGTTTACTTTTATTAACACTTGTCCGCGCGCCGCTGCTACAGTGGGCGTTTGCGCTATAACTAGCTGTTTATTTTCGTTTAAGTCAATTGTTAGCATTGTGTAATACCGTTTGATCGTAGTATGATGTAAACGTAATTTTAAAGGGACAAACCTACAACTAAAATAGTAATTACGAGCAGCCAAGGATCTTTTAGCTCCGATATTTTTATTAGAAGCACTTTTTCTTGGCCGTTTTAATGCTATCCTAAATGTCTGTTGGGAGGATAGGTTGATGACACAATATAGTGAAATAAAAGCAGTGTGCGATGAATTGCACCAAGCCGGTACACCAATCACGTTAGCAACATTGCTTGAGCGTGTGGATGGTGATCGCGCTACCGTACTCGAACATTACCGTCAGTGGCGTAGCGAGGATCGCTCGGCCCGGCCACAAGATAGTCAACAGCCTACCAAAGTGACCGACTTAGATATCGAGTTTTCTGAACAGTTTATCCATGCCTTCAAAGCGCAAACGCAGTCCTTTGCCGATGCGCAAGTCGAGCCCGTGCAAGCACAGCTTGACGAGATGCGTGAGGCTGAGCAATTAGCCATTCAAAGCCTTGAAGATCTACAACAGAATTACGATCAACTTGCTGAGCAAAATGAACAACTCCAACAGCAGGTCGATGCTCGCCAGAGCCAGCTCGACGAGCAAGCTGCGCAGTTGGCTGAACAAACACAGAATATTGAACAGCTACACCAACAGGCGCAAGACACTGAGCAAGAGCATCAGCAGAAACTTGCAGGCTTGCAACAGCGTATTGAGAATTTTGACAACGACTATGCGGCTTTGGCGCAAGAGCGTGATGAAATTCAACGCCAACATGATGAGTTAAACCATCAGCACCAACAGCTCGAGGAGCTTAAAGCTCAACTTGACGCCAGCGTTGCCCAATTACAGGCGCAACTTGAAGAGCAACAGCCACTTGTTGATAAGCTGAAAAATGAAAACAACCTGCTGAAAGAACAAAGTGCAGTAGCCGCCAAGCACCAAGCTAGCCAACGCGAAGATATTCGTCAGTTGCGTGAGCAAAACAAAGAGCAAGGCGAACAACTCGGCACCATTCAAAGCGAAGCTGAGCAGGCCAAGCAAGATAATGAAAAGTTACACGAGCAAGTACGGTTCTTAAAAACCAACTCCGCTTCTACCATCGAGCGCCTTACTGCAAGTAACGAGCAGTATCAGCACAAGATCAAAGAGCTTGAAGAGCAACTGGTGGCTAAGGACAGCGAGTCTGCAGACACCGTAGCTGAGAATAAACGCTTGAAAGAACAAATCACCTTTCTTAAGCAAAACTCAAGCTCTACGCTCGAGCGCCTATCTAAAAGTGCAACCTTGGCACAAAGCCGCCTAGGCGAGTTAGAGCTGAGCTTAGCCGAAACTCACGCTGAACTTGAACGCTTGCGTTCTGAGGAAGACGGTGAAAGCGCAAAAAAGAACTCGGATGATGATATGGACTCCATCCAGTCAGCATAGGATAAAAGGCGCTATTACAGCGCCTTTATAGTGCTCACTGAGCAACTCGTTGCCATACTTCATACTCTACCAGTTCACCTTCTTGATAAAGCGTGTGATGCCATAACTGCTCTTTTATCTCATAGTCAAAAACCAATTCTTTGCCTAACAAAGAGGGAATGTTGCCATAATCAACATGCTCTATGAATGCATCTTCTGTAATCTCATACCGCCCACCAGCGGCATAATGAAATTCGCCATTTTTTTGCGTGATGTAATTAAAGTGGCCGCCACTTAGGACTTTTACTGAAGTCACATCAGGAGCCTCAGCATAGAACACCTGTCCCTCACTGTAATACTCCCCTTTTACAAATTGCCAGCTCCCCTCTAGCGGGTGGGCCTCGGTGACATGAGCCACAAATACACACGTAATTCCAACAATATATTTCAACATAAACCTTCCTTTTTCTTACAGGATACGGCGCTTTAAGGGTCGGTAAAAGTGAAAATTGCTCACTATCACTGCTGGAAATAGCCGTTATTTTCTAGTGAGTTAGCTATATACAGTTGGCTAAGCTAGAGTAAATAACAGCAGTAATAAGGGATGCGACCTGGGCATGAACCTAAGACAAATTGATTTAAACTTGTTGGTCTATTTGAATGTGTTGATAGAGGAATGTAGTGTGTCTGCGGCTGCAAACCGCCTCGCTCTTACCCAAAGTGCGATGAGTAACGCGCTCAAGCGGCTGCGTGACTTATTTGCTGATCCACTTCTTGTGCGCAGCGGCAGCACCATGCTTTGCACGCAAAAAGCATTGGCACTCAAACCCGAGCTCGAACAATTCATCGCTCTCGCACAAGGGATCACGTCACAACAGCAGCCTTTTGATGCCAAGACAAGTAGCCACACATTTCGAGTAATGGCCAATGAATTTCTTGTCAGTTCGATGTTGGTTCCCCTGATCAAAGAGCTCTGTTGTCATTATAAAGACATCCACATAGACTTAGTTAATCCCAGTGATGTCACTCTCAGTGAACTAGAGCAAGGTCAGGTAGACATCGCCATAGACCGTTTCATGCGCCTACCGTCTTCATTCCATCAAAAAACCTTGTGGCGCGACAATTACTGTTGCCTGAGCGATCAGTCACACCCAATACAACAGGATACCTGTTTGGAGAACTACTTATCAGCACCACATATTTGGCTTAACCGCAGTGGCTTTGGGCCTGAACCCTTGGTCAAAAATCGTGAGCCACAAAAGCTTGGCTGGGTTGATCAGGCGCTCATGCAACTGGGTGAGCGCCGGAATATCCGTGTGTACGCACGTCAACATAGTTTAATACCGAGCCTGTGCGAACATTCTCAGCTTATTGCTACGCTACCGAAACGCTTAGCTGAACATCTGGTCGCGACGAGCAGCCAAAAACTCGCTATTTGCCCGGTGCCCTTTCCCATCGTACCCATCAGTGTATCCATGCTTTGGAGCCCGCTTGTCCATCATAACAATGCCCATATTTGGCTCCGCCAACAACTGCTGCAGTTTGCACATTGATTTCATCAATACTAATAATGGATACCACCCATTTCATAAATAGCACTTTCACCCATACAGTTATAGTGACGCTGACAAAATGAGCCATAACGGAGGCAACTATGCAACAACGACACTACACCCACTATGACTGCATCCACATTAATGCTGATCTTGATACCTTTATTCGTGCTCAGTTAAATGCTTGCGGCAATGCCATCCATATTGAAGAGTTTTACCAAGCACTGGCACAACTAAACGACGAGTTTGGCGGCCATTGTCGTGCCTGTGGCGATAATACTTTAACATTAGATGCTCTGCGCGAGCACTATCCTAACGCTGCTCAAGTCGACTCACGTGCTGCAGATATTCTCGATGAAGACAATTGTCCGGTCCCCGTAAGCATTTTATTTGTCATGCTTGATGAGTTAGGGCTGGCACCGAAATTAGGCAATACCGATGCGGTGCGTTTACGGGCACGACAGTTACTGCGCGGCGCGATTGCAGCTTAGATATTGCTCAATCGCCGTGATCACCGCGTCTGTGGACACCTGTGGCAGTTCATGAGTACGGGTGTCGAGTTGAAACAACTGCGGGTAGTGGCTGATAACATGCTTAAGCGCGTGAAATAACCGCGTACTTGCTTGCTCCAGGCCTAAGTGTTGTAGCAATAACACACCCGCCCATAGCGTTGCACAAGGGTTGGCAACACCCTGGCCTGCGATTCGTCGAAATGGACCATGACTGGGCTCAAAGATAGCCATCTCGTTATTACAATTAATGCTGGGAATAATGCCTACGCCCCCGACCAGCGCCGCTCCTAAATCAGCAATCAAATCCCCTGCGAGATTATTACACACCAACACGTCAAACTCTGATGCGTACTGCGGTAAACGTTGCATTACCCGATCGAGCATCATGAACTCGACTTCAATACTTTGGCCTGTGTTGCTGCGTAGCTGGTAATACTGCTTGCAGGTACTCAACGTAACCTCATGGTGCTGCTGCAGGTAGGCCAGCGCCCAACGTTGGAATTGCCCTTCAGTAAGCTGCCAAGCATTACTTTTATGTACAATAGTGAGCTTTGTGCGATGATGCGCCAAGGCATAGCTGAGTGCTTGCGCGACCAGTCGCTCGGTCGCGGCTTGCGAGCAGTTTTTGATCGCTAAGGCGCAGTTATCAGCAAAGCGGAGCTTGTAATACCCTAGCTCCTGCTCCAACACCTCGATTAAACGCGACGCGTCACTGCTTTGGGCAGCCAGTTCAATACTTGCAAAGCTATCCTCACTGCACTCACGAAAGACTACCATATCAATAGCGCCACTGTTTTTCAGAGGGCTTGGCAAACCATCGAGTGCTTTAATCACACGCATATTGCAAAATAAATCAAGCTCTTCACGTAAAGCAATGTTCAAGGAGCGAAACCCACCGCCAATGGCACTGCTCATCGGCCCTTTTAAGGCTACTTTGAGCGCTCTTAGCTGCGTGATTGTGGCCTCAGGAAACCACTCGCCATCGCCTTCTCTAGCCGCTTGCTCACCGAGCAATAAAGCATGCCAGTCAATGCCGTACTGACCATGGTAGGTAAGCGCAACCACCTGATCAATCACGGCGCGTACATACGGCATTATCTCCGGTCCGATACCATCGCCATCAATATAACCCACCTCGAAATTATGCATCATAATGATCGTAATAAAGTTCAGCTTACAGAGATCTTGTTATAACAATCAGCAGTACAATTCGCTAATCAACCGTGACTTTGTTTAGCATTCATAGGATCAATATGCGCATTTATGTTGCCATCATAGTCTTGGCTTTTCTAACTCCCTGCACTAGTGCAGACACGCACTGGCAATTGAACTTCGAAAGCTATGCAAGTGATGAGCGCCAACAACAGCTACAAGCGTGGGTAAATACCGCAGTAGACAATACCCACAAACAGCTTGGAGCCCTTAATTATAAGCATGTTGACGTGAGCATTAGTCAACCTGTGTTTACCACTGAAGCTGTGCCTTGGGGGGAGATAAAACGCGGGCCACCGGTACAAGTGGTGCTCGAAATTGGACGTTTTGCCGATATAAAGCGTATACGCAAAGACTGGACTATTTATCATGAATTGGCGCATTTATACATGCCCTATCTCCCCGCCGAAGACAGGTGGTTAAGCGAAGGGTTTGCCACTTTGATGCAAAACTACACCATGCTCCATGCAGGAATATACAATCGCGGGCAATTCGAACACCGCCTACAAGCCGGATTAGCACGCGGTAAAGCTGACACACGTATCCAGCAAGGGCCGCTTAGTGAAGTCAGTGCCACCATGTGGCAACGCCAAGCCTATCAACGTGTTTATTGGTCTGGCGTGGCTTATTTTATTGAAGTAGAGAGTGAACTCGCACGCCAAAAGCTGAGGCTAAGCGATGTCATTGCACGTTATAATCACTGCTGCTTTCGCCCACGCAGCAGTGCCAAAGAATTTATCAGTGCCCTTGATGGCATCGCAAAGACACCTGTGTTCTCAAATTTGTATAGCCGCTATCGACTGCGCCGTGACTTTCCTACTATCAAACAGGCACAAATAGCGCGCTTAACCATCAGCGCGGTCAACCTGGACGCCGCCACTGGGCAATAAGGGCGTTGCCGTAATCACGTGCCTGAGCGCTGGAGCTCGATGCAAGTGGATTCATAAAGCCATGCTCATAGGCACTGCGATGGCAATGGATACGCGGGTGTGACAGTTTCGACATCAGCTGTTTTACGTCAAATGCGCTTTCATGACGAGCAAAAATAATGTCCGTGTTACAGCTTGGCACTAAATCGACATGGTGCCTTATTTGCGTTGGGTAAAATAACAGGGCACGAGAGACATTTCGACTTTGACTTATCGCGCGCCATGCGGCACTTGCCCCAGCACTAAAACCAATGACATCAACCTGCCTAAAACGCTCAAGGGTCTGCATAACACGCCGCAAATACTCATCGTGGCCACCTTTTGCAATGAACTGCTGATAGGCTTGATGTTGCTGTGTAGTTGGCAACGCTGTGTCATTGGCACATAGTAATGTCGCATCGAGGCTCTTGGCGAGCGCTTGCGTCGCCTGCGTTTTAGAAAAAATATCGGAGAGTAACAGTAATTTAGCCATCATCGCCCCCCTGCTAGGCAAACAACGATTATAAAGCAAGCTTGATAAAGTTTATATTTATTTATGTTCTTGATTCTGAAACATAAACAAAGCTGCTACACTCAATGAACAAGGTATTAATAAATGCAGTAAGCTTTATGTTGCGTCGGTATCCTCTTATATTGCTCTTAGGCTTCGTGCACTCGCTCGCAGCATATGCAAATGAGCGCCAAACGATACGCTGGCTGGTGTTTGACTTTGCCCCCTATTACATTATGAGTGACACACATCAAGGTGAAGGGCGGGATGAGCAGACCATCGCCCTGTTGCAGCAGCAACTGCCTAATTACCGGTTCGACTATGTGCATATCCCAGGCAGTCGTGCTATCCATGAGCTCAGCAACCCACAAAATACCTACTGCATCTTATCCTTGTACAAAACCCAGCGTCGCCTAGACAAGCTGCTGTTTACTAATAACGCTTCAACTGTGGGACTTTCTCCTGCATTGGTGATGCGTAAGGAGCTTGCTAATACGTTAGGGTTGGTAGAAGGTGAGCCGGTATCGCTGAGCCAATTGCTCGCTGAGCAAGGCCTGCGGTTAGGGTTACCGATGAACCGCTCTTATGGCAAAGAGCTTGACCACATCATCAACCACAGTCCACGCGGCAGCCTAGTCACTCGTCCGGGCAAAGACGTACTCGCCAGCCTGACTTATATGTTGATCAAAGAACGGCTCGATATGCTCGTTGGTTACCCGAGCGAGCATTACTACTTGGCATCAAAAATGGGAGTGAAAGAGCAAATGGCTATTTTTCCTATCGCCGAGGTCGCGCCCATTAGTCACGGCTACGTGGGGTGCAGCAATACCGCCTTGGGATCCGAACATATTGATATTATCGACAGCGCGTTAGAGAAAATAGCAACAACCGATAGCTACCAGCAAGTAATGATGCGCTGGCTGCCACCACGATTGAAGCCACGCTTACAACAACAGTTGCAAACGCGGCTAAAAGCACAGTAAGTCGAAAATATTACTTACGTACACCTTCTATCGATAGCTCGATGTCAACATGAGTCGATGCTGGTCCGAGGTTATAATCAATATCGTAGTCTTTAAGCGCTAGCTGGGTATGCCCTAAAAATCCGACACGGTAGCCACCCCATGGATCATCACCTTCACCAATTTTTTCTATATCGAAGCTAATGGTTTTGGTTACACCATTGAGGGTAAATTCGCCCGTTACTTTACCATTAGTATCATCGCTAAAGCTGATATCGGTGCTTTTGAAGGTCGCTTTAGGGTGCTCACCAACATTTAAGAAATCGTCACCACGCAAGTGCTTATCACGCTCAGCATGGTTAGAGTCAATACTGCTGGTGTCTATCACGACATTGATCTTTGACTCGTTAGGTTTATCAGCGTCATAGCTGAAGTCGCCAGAGAAAGTATTAAAGCGGCCATATAACCAACTATAACCTAAGTGCTGAATTTTAAAATTAACAAAGGCATGCGCCCCTTTGGTATCGATCACATAATCAGCAGCAAGTGCGGCTGAACTAGATGTGAGTAAAGCGGCACCAAGTGCAAGTTTAGTAAGTGATTTATTCATGATTATCTCCTTTTGTCGCTTTGAGCATACGCGTCAAAGTACGATCTCGATTAATAAAGTGATGTTTTAATGCCGCTAGGGCGTGTAACGCAGCAAAAATAATTAAGCTCCAAGCCACATACTCATGGATCAATCCAGCGATATCCTCTTGGTTATCAATGAATTCGCCCATTGAAGGGACAGTGAATAATGAGAACACCTCGATACCGCGCCCATCTGCAGTTGAGATTAAATACCCGGTCATCAGTAATACAGCTAACAACACATAGAGTAGCCCATGGGCGATGTGTGCTAGGCGGTTTTGCCATACCAAGGTCGGATCAGCGGCGCGCGGAGTCACCTGGGTAATGCGCCACACTAAGCGCAGCGCAAACACCAGTGCTAGCGTAATACCGATACTTTTATGCAAATCCAATGAGCCTTTGTACCAGCTGTCGTAGTAACTCAAATCAACCATGTACAAGCCCAATCCAAACAGCCCAAACACAGCTATAGCCACTAACCAGTGCAGAAATATAGCTATCCATCCATAGCCATATTGAGTATTTTTTAACATCGCTCATTCTCCTTAAGAACTGCTAATAGCTTAAATCAGCCGTTGAGAAAAAAACATGGCGCTGGCGCAATGCTAAGTGTGCATATATGCACAAAACTTTATTCACCATCGCTGAAAGTGCGCTTAAATAGCCAATCCTCCACTTCTTCGCCATTGATATAATAGCCGTTATAGCCTTGGCAGTGCTCAGTGAAACCCTGCTTTAATAAAAGCGCTCGTGACGCCTCATTGCCGGCTGTAACTGTGGCTGTATATTCGCGCAGACTAAACTGACTGTGCCCATGCTCAAGCAACGCATGCAGAGACTCACTCCCCAACCCTTGCCCTTGGTATTGTGGTAGGAGCATAAATCCCAACTCTGCTAGGTGCTCACTGTGACGATAAAACCCCGTGACCCCGATAAGCTCACCGCTTCGCTTTGCAATGGCCCACGTATACCAACAAGGCTGCATACTCGTAGGGTTTAAACGTTGTTGAAAGCGTTCTTGCACCTCATCAATATCCCCTATATCCGCCACATAGCGCATCACCTCGGGGTGTTGATGTAAGGCATAAAACACTGGCCAATGTGCTGCTCGCAATGGCTGATGTTGTAATCGAGGCGAGTGAAAATCCATTAATGACATGCTCTAGTGCTCCAAAAAAGCCGAGCGCTAGGCTCGGCTTCGATACGTGTATAACGCGATAAATTATTAAAGCTTTTTAATACCCATGTTGTAGAGAGTAAAGCCATAAATATCAGCGTATTGCTCAATGGTTTTACTGGTTGGTGTGCCAGCACCATGCCCGGCATTGGTTTCAATGCGGATCATCACTGGATTCTCACCTTGGTGCTTATCTTGAAGCTCTGCTGCGAACTTGTATGAGTGCGCTGGAACCACACGATCATCGTGATCGCCTGTGGTAATTAAAGTTGCAGGATAGTGCACACCTGGTTTTACATTATGAACCGGTGAGTACCCTTTTAGGTAATTAAACATTTCTTTGCTATCTTGCGCCGTACCATAGTCGTACGCCCATCCCGCACCTGCGGTGAAAGTATGGTAGCGCAGCATATCAAGAACACCGACCGCTGGGAGTGCTACTTTGAATAAATCAGGGCGCTGGGTCATTACCGCCCCCACTAACAAGCCACCATTTGAACCGCCACGTACAGCAAGGCGCTCACTGGAGGTGTAGTCGTTATCGATAAGGAATTCTGCGGCAGCAATAAAGTCATCAAACACATTTTGTTTTTCTAACTGGGTGCCCGCTTTATGCCATTTTTTACCGTATTCGCCGCCACCGCGTAAATTAGCTACCGCGTATACTCCGCCCTGCTCAAGCCATGCAGCCGTTGTGGCGCTAAAGCGCGGCGTCAAGCTAATATTAAAGCCACCATACCCGTATAAAATAGTAGGCGCCTCACCGTTGAGCTTAGTGCCTTTTTTATAGGTGATGATCATGGGTACTTTAGTGCCGTCTTTAGAGGTGTAGAATACCTGTTTAGACTCGTACTGTGAGGGGTCAAATTTAGCACCTGACTCTCTATAAACCTGAGATTCTCCGCTTTGTACATCAAAGCTAAAAATAGTGCCCGGAGTCTTATAGTTAGTGAAGGTGTAATACAAGGTCTGTTGCTCTTGTTTACCGCCAAAGCCAGAGGCCGTGCCGACACCCGGTAACGCGATTTCTCGCACTAGCTTACCGCTTTTATCAAACTGTTTAACTTGTGAAATGGCATCGACCATATAGCGGGCAAAGAAATAACCGCCGCCCTTTGATAGGTTGAGTACATTGTCTGTTTCAGGGATCAAGTCTTGCCAATTTTCAGGAGCTGGGTCCTTCGCATCCACCGTAACCACACGCTTGTTTGGCGCATCTTTGTTGGTCACTAAAAACAGTGTGTCACCTTCGTTGTCAATGACACTGGTGTCATAGGTAATATCATCAATCACCGTGACCAGTTCACTGTTTTCATCTGTCAAATCTTTAATAAAGAGCTTATTACCTGATGTAGATACAGCTGCGGAAATAACCAAGAAACGCTCGTCCGAAGTCACCGCTGCGCCAACATAGCGATGCTTTTGCGCCTCAGTGCCACCAAAGATAAGTTGATCGTCTTTTTGCGCCGTACCTAGCTTGTGGTAATACAGTTTATGCTGGTCTGTTTTTGCTGACAGTTCACTGCCCTCTGGCTTGTCATAGCTTGAATAATAAAAGCCGTCGTTGCCTAACCAAGAAATACCGCTGAACTTAACATCCACTAAGGTTTCACCCAGCTGCTTTTTGCTCTCGGTATCAAGCACAATCACTTTACGCCAATCACTGCCGCCCTCTGAGATTTGATACGCTGCTAAAGAGCCATCCTCACTAAAGCTAATGCCAGCGAGCGACGTCGTGCCATCTTCACTAAAGGTGTTAGGGTCTAGGAAAATTTCTGCCTCACCCTCTCCTTTTTGACGATAAAGTACATATTGGTTTTGCAAGCCGTCATTTTTGTAAAAGTAGGTGTAGTCACCTTCTTTAAAGGGTGCGCTGACTTTTTCGTAATCCATTAGCGTCTTAAGGCGCTCTTTTAGCTCGTCTCGGTAAGGAATTTGCTCGAGGTAGTCAAAAGTGACTTGGTTCTGTGCCTCAACCCATTTAGCGGTCTCTTCGCTCATATCGTCTTCTAACCAACGATAGGGATCAGCAACTTGCTCGCCAAAATAACTATCGACTACGTCGCCTTTGCGAGTATCCGGGTAGTTTATCTGGGCGACCTGTTTTTCAGGCTGTTCTAGTTGTTCATTTTGCTGTTGTGAAGCAGGCTTTTCGCTGCATCCTGTTAGGGCAATGCATACCGCAACTGCGAGAGATTTTTTAAGCATAATTTTTTCGTATTTTGTTGTTAGAATCGAAGTTAAATTAGCGCTCTAGCTGTCTATTGTCCAGCGAAGCGAGACAGTTTCGCGTTTAAAAGCCCTATAAAAAAGAAAACCAACCTGAGTATTCAGGTTGGCTATCTGGCTGGTTGCATGCCTGTTAACTTATTATTAACTCAAAACTGGCTTTTTTGCTCAACTTTTTCGTTATATAGCGACATTTAATTATATCGTTGAGTAATTTTGAATAATCATCCTGTACGTCGGCCTTGCCCTCTGCTGACTCGATCAAGCTAACTTTCAGGAGTTGATTTACCAGTGAACTTGTCACGCATATCAAGCATTTTGGTAACCCCCGCTCCCAGTTTCATCAACGTTGAGAGTTTTTCAGGGCTTAACCGTTGCAGTTCACCGGCCCACTGGGTGATCATTTCCAACAAATCATGAATTTCCAGCATACGCTGCTGGGCGTATTGCTCTGCCTGGTTATTAGGTTCATCAAGAAGGTTATCGCGCAACAGGCTTAAGGTTGGGTCAATTTCGCGTTTTTGGCGCTGCTCAAATACGCGATTAGCCATTTGCCAAATCGTCCCTGCTGGTTGATAGTACTCTTTACGATCCCCTGGCTTATGTTTGGTGGCGATCAACTGCCACGAATTGAGCTCTTTAATGCCCATACTAACGTTACCACGGGAAATATGAAGCGTCTGCGAAAGTTCATTCGCACTGAGTGGCTGTTCGCTGAGTAACAATAGCGCGTACATTTGCCCTATTGTGCGATTAAACCCCCAGCGGCTTCCCATCTCTCCGCAATGCATGACGAATGCTTGCATCTTTTCAGTCAATTCCATGCGCGCTGCCTTACTTTCTGTATTTTCTGAAATTATCAGCATTTATGGGGTGTAGCGCAAGTGTGAATGTTAACCCTGAGTAAACCACAAAGAAATCGTATTAATTTTAGACAAAATAGTCGTTTTTCCTCTTTACATCACTAGTAAATTGATTAAAATCTCGCCTCTTCAAAAAGGAGTGTGAATGTTTAACTACAACGGTACAAATGGTTCGTATCAGCTTAGCTTGCAAGAACAAATCGTCACGGCGTCTTTTGTCGGCGCGATTAATGGCCGCATGCTCGAATCATTCGCATCGCAATTGCAATCAATCATCAACGACAGCGCGTTGACCCATTGGGGTTACATTAGCAACTCGCAGCGTTTAAGCGCCGCGACCCCAGATGCACAGCAAAAGATGATTGCACTGGCTAAGCACATGCGTGCTCATGGGTGTCAAGCTTCGGCCTTTGTGATTGACTCGGCGATTGCCATTAGCCAACTAGACAAGGTACGTCAATCGTTGCATTTAGAAGGCAACACCCGCGATATCATCTTTAGCTGTTATGATGAAGCTCTGCGATATGTAAAACAGCAGCTTAATCCCTTGGTGCTGGGCAGTTAACATGAATGTGAAAGTCAGCTCGCCAGAGTTGACTTTCACGTACACCTCTCTAAGCTGCGCTCATCACCATAGAGTTTAAGGAAGGGTTATGAGCGAGCAACACACATATCCAATTGGTATCGCTGGGCAACCATGGTCGAGCGAACACCGTCAACAATGGCAAGCACAGCAAACTGTGCAGCGCAGCTACGCCGATGAAGTGGTAACGAAAGTTAAGGCACTAGCCGACAACTGGGATATCATTGAGTATGGGCAACTGCCCTATGAGCAAAGTTACCCCTTGTACGCACTGAAGCATAAGCAGTGGCAAAAAGGCCGCCCTATCGCCTTAGTGACCGGTGGCGTGCACGGCTATGAAAGTAGTGGTATTCACGGCGCTCTCGCCTTTGCCAAGCAGGTTGAGCATGCGCAAAGCGCTAACTTCAATATTCTCGTTGTGCCCTGCATCAGCCCTTGGGGTTACGAGACGATCAACCGCTGGAACCCCGATGCCAATGATCCGAACCGCTCATTCTTTGAAGGCTCTCCTGTGCCTGAAGCGCAGTTGTTGTTAGACTTTATCGCTCCTTTTAGTAGCGATATTCTGCTGCATATTGATTTGCACGAAACCACTGATAGCGATAATTCCGAGTTCCGTCCAGCACTTGCAGCACGCGAAGGAATCGTAAACCATAATTGGAATATCCCCGATGGCTTTTACCTTGTCGCCGACAGCGAGCGTCCGCAAGCGTCATTTCAGCGCGCTATTATCGATGCCGTGGGCAAGGTCACGCATATCGCCCCTGCCGATGAGAATAATCAGCTTATCGGCGCTGATTTGGTGCAACCTGGTGTCATTGAATACGCTGGACGTAAATTAGGTTTGTGCATGGGCTTAACGCCAGCGCCTTACGTCACGACTACGGAGGTGTACCCAGATAGCCCGCAGGCAACTGAGCAAAACTGCATCGATGCCCAAGTGGCGGCGGCCAATAGCGCCATTGCCTTTGTTGCCGCATTATAATTAGGCACTTGGCGTAAAAAAGGGTCACATCCAGTGACCCTTTTTTGTCTCTTTACCTTTGTAGCGTGGTAGCTCACACTGCTTATTTGTAAAAGCGTGTTTCTTTGCGCTGCTGCGTACTCGGATCGCTCGCTTGCTCAACAACAAACGTCAAAGTGCTCACTTTTTTGGCCAGTTCGTAGCCATCAATACTGACTGTCACGGGGATCTCTTTTTGCTCTCCCGGAGCTAAAGAAAGGCCGCCATGCACCGCCAGCTTCGCCCCTTCTAAGCCAGCAATACTGATTTGATACGCTTGCTGCTGTTGGGTTTTATTGACCACCGAGATACGGTAGGGATTCTCAACCCAGCCTCGATAATCTGTACGCGACAACTCGCCCCTATCACGACTAACGTACACCTCCAATGGTGTGCGACTGCTCAACCACCACGCCATAACCACAAATACCAGCACCGTCATCGCTGCATAGCCCAATAGCTTCAGCCGCAGTATAGAGGTTTTACCTCCCTCCTGTTGGCGCTCACTGGTGTAACTGATAAGACCCCGAGGATAGTTAAATTTATCCATGGTTTGATCGCAGGCATCAATACATAAACCACAGTTAATACACTCATATTGAAGACCATTGCGAATATCGATGCCAGCCGGACACACCTCGACACACAGCTTACAATCAACACAATCCCCCAGTGCGAGCTCTTCACGTGCAACTTTACGCTTGCGTGGTCCTCGGGTTTCACCGCGTTCACTGTCGTAACTGACGATCAGGGTGTCTTTATCGAACATTACCGATTGGAACCGCGAATAAGGGCACATATAAATACACATTTTCTCGCGCAGCCAACCGGCATTACCATAGGTGCACAAAGCAAATAAAAACACCCAAAAGCTGGTTAACCCACCCCAAGTAAAGGCTAGCATCTGTGAATAAAGCTCCTTGGCGGGAATAAAGTAGCTCATAAAGGTGGTTGCGGTGAAAAATGCAATGCCAAGCCAAGCTGCATGTTTGGCTGCTTTTTTCATCACTTTGTTAAAGCCCCAAGGCTGTTTATCGAGCTTTATACGTTGATTACGGGTCCCCTCGATGCGATGCTCGACCCAGGTAAACAGTAACATCCACACCGTTTGTGGACACATATAGCCGCACCATACGCGCCCCAGCCAATTAGTCACAAAAAATAAGGCGAAGGCGCCAGCCATAAATACCCAAGCTAGGATCATAAAATCTTGGGGAAAGAACGTAATAGAGAATATCCGGAATTGTTGTTGCGCCACATCCAGCAACACCGCCTGCTGGCCTTGGTAAGAAATCCAAGGAAGGGCAATAAAGGCAATCATCAATGCCCAACTCATAACCCTACGAATGCGTTGGTAACGGCCTTTTTGTTCACGAACATAAATAGGCCCAGACTGCTTATAGGGCTTAATGATGAGATCTTCTTCTTTAATATCGAACTTCATAATACTTGCTTGTCATTGCTTGAGAACAAGCGGGTATTCGCAAGTCTTGTGCCATAACAATAGGTATTAAAAGCTATAAATTTCAGTGAGTTAAAAAATAGTTTGGACGCAAAATAACGATATATCGACACTTTTATCGATATATCGACACCCTGCCTATTTTTTACTCGCGGTTGACGCCCAATTTTTGCATTTTTGAGCGCAGTGTACTCGGTGCCAAACCGAGCCGTTGCGCGGCTCCACCTTCACCATTGATGCGCCCGCCGCACATAGATAACACATATTCGATATAGCGCTTTTGCTCACTATCAAGAGTTCTTATCTCTGTGCCTTCTAGGCGCGCCGCCTCCGATAATTGCATGTCATCGATATGCACAACTGGGCCTTGCGTGAGAATAGCGGCTCGTTCGAGAATGTTTTGCAGCTCACGCACATTGCCCGGCCAGTGGTAGGACTTAAGACGATTAAGACTGCGCGCACTGATACCAGTGAATTGCTTGGCCAGCTTCTGTGATAGCTTACTGAGTAACTGCGCCACCAATAACTCTAAATCTTCAATGCGCTCGCGCAGCGCTGGCACCCGTAGCGGAAAGACATTGAGGCGGTAATACAAGTCCATGCGGAAGCTGCCTTGTTCAACCATGGCCCATAAATCACGGTTGGTGGCGGCGATAAGGCGAATATCTACTTTCAGGGTTTGCTGTCCCCCGACCCGTTCAAACTCTTGTTCTTGTAATACTCGCAGCAGCTTGCTTTGCGCCTCTAACGGCAGCTCTGCGACCTCATCTAAAAATAACGTGCCTTTGTGCGCCAATTCAAAGCGCCCTTTGCGCCGCTGCTGAGCGCCGGTAAACGCGCCTTTCTCATGACCAAATAACTCGGACTCAATCAAGCTCGCACTAAAAGCCGCACAGTTCACCTTAACCAAGGGTGCATTGCAACGCTGGGAGCGATTGTGTAGCTGTCGCGCAATCAACTCTTTACCAGTGCCATTTTCACCGAGGATCAGTACCGTACTGTCAGTTTTAGCCACCAGCTCAATCTGTTGCATCATTTGTTGAAAAATGACCGATTGACCCACTAAATCACTGTCTTGCCACTGCGCATTGATCTCTTCTAGCAAGTAGCGATTTTCTGCCTGCAACTGTTCGCTAAGCTCATTCACTCGTGAGAGTGCTTCGCGTAACGCCTGCTCAGTACTGCGCTGCTGTGATACGTCACGAAATATCGCCACAGCACCAATAAGCTGTTGATCTTTATAAATAGGTGTGGAGGTATATTCCACTGGGAATTGACTGCCATCTTTACGCCAAAACACCTCGTTGCTGATCGTCCGTGGTTGGCCGTCGACCACAGTGCGATAGATTGGACACTCACAGGCTGGGTAGTCACTGCCATCAGCATGGCTATGGTGGTGAAAACGGTGGATCTGCTGACCAAGGAGCTCACTGGCTTGCCAGCCGGTCATACGCTCTGCTGCGGGATTGATAAAGACCGCATTACCATCGCGATCAAAGCCATAAATCCCCTCTCCTGCAGCATCAAGCAGTAGCCTAGGGTCATGAAGAAAGTGTTTGAGTGATTGGTCCATTACTCATTCCAAGCGAGGTAACGACATATCGTTACTATACTCGCTTGGCAAGGAGATAAACAGAGGCGGCTGACTATAATCCGCTGGTTAGGGTAATTTCACCGGGTTTGACAGCCAGAGCAAGGTCAAAGCGCGATAACAAAGCTTGCTTCGGATCTTGGCTATTGAGGGTATAGACCGGGTATTGACGTAGTGCTTGCGTGACGATGTCTTGCACCTGTTGCGACAGCGGTGCTAGCTTGCCTCGGTATCCCATGGCATCAACATCGGCATTAATAATAGTGAAGTCTTGCAGATAAACCGCGTCGTCATCATTGTTGAACACTGGCTTTGCGGCAATACTCAAGCGTACACGCACAGGAACTTTTAATGCCAAAGCTTGGACAAATACAGTGTTATCAACACTGAGTTGCACACTGTCGGGGTGTTGCTTAGGGCCAATATCAACGCCAACATCGTTCACTTGCATGCGCATAGGCATGCCCATAAGCTCGACCTCACCTTGTAAACGCTCACTATTAGATAGCAAGTTCTGCTCCAATTGCGTTGCACTGAGCGAATAAACCGACACAGGGGCGTGCGACGCACACCCCGCCAAGCTAAGTAACCAAACGGCGACGATTAAAAATTTTTTCATTGACTCTCCACGGCTTCGAGCACGCTAACAATACGATTAAGCTGTTGTTGTTCCCCTAGACATTGGTGTTGCTCATTAACCCCAACGGCGTTAAGCCAGGCAATAAGCAAATCATCCAGGCTATAAGCCACACCTTGGTGCTTTTCATCAAGCATGGTCACTTGCTCTTGCATACGCAAACTGGCGTCACTGGATGGACTGTCAATATTAGCTGTCACTTCTAGGCGAACAAGTAATTGTTCAGCGGCTAATGCTAGCTTGCTGTCGCTTAACCAACGCTTATCAAGCGCCTGTCCTTGCGACAGTGCACTGCGTAGCTGTCGATAGTGCGCATGGCGCTGTGCCGCCTGAAGTGTATTTAGCGACTGTTGGGCCTGTGCCAGTAGTTGCTTTTTCATATCCTGCAACGGCCGCTCTACGTTGAGCGCCGATACAGTATGCACCACTTCTTGGTAATCCCCAGCTTCCTTACATGCACTCAGTTGTTGTTGCAGTTGCGCTAACTGTGTTTGTTGCTCATTGAGCAAATCATTATGTACCTGCTGGCGCTGTTCTTTGGCCTCATCACGCTGGGCAAAAACGGCATCGTTTATACGTCTAAACGCTAACCATAATTTACGTTCTTTACTCTTACCCGCGAAGCCCACTTGCTGCCATTGTTGTTGCAAGTCTTTCAATGTATGGGTGGCGGCAAACACATCTTGCTGCTGCGCCTGATGAGCCTGCTCTAGCAGAGCCTCTTTGGCACTGGCATTATGCTGGTAATAATCTTGTACGCGCTCAGCAATCGCCGTTTGTGCTTCGTTGAAAGCTTTGTTGAGCTTATGATAAAGCTTGCTTTCTAACCGTTTAGCGCCGCGCCACTGCTTTAGTAGCTGATTAAATTGGGCTTCTAAAGACACAATATCATGATCCGCTTGCTGTGCTTGAGCATCGAGGGTTTGCATCTGTGCAATCAACGCCTCGCGCTCAGCCACCGCCTGTTCCTTTTGTGCCTGCTGCTCAGCAAAATAGTCGCGACAGGGCGCAAACGCGGTTTCGATTTGTTGTTCAAACTCTTGCTTGGCTTGCGCCTCTACGCGCGGGCCCAATAGTTGCCAGCTTTTACGTAACTTTTTCACTGCGGCTAAACGCTCATTGGCATCTTCACAAGGTGTTTGCGCGAGCTCGAGCGCGGCCTCGAGCAACTGCGTTTGCTGTGATTGCCCAGCATACTGATGCCAATCTTCAGCCTCGCTCAAGGTTGTCTCCAAGCTTTCATATTCTCGGCTGACTTGTTGGCGGTAGTGCTCGATGAGCTCTTGATACAGCGTATCTAACCCATTAAACACGCCGAAAGCAACGCGGTAGCGCCCTTGATTAATTAAACGACGCAAGTCTTTTGTCTTTTTGCGCGCTTGGTTAAGGGTTTGCTGCTGCGCATCTAATAGTGGCTGCATCTGCGCAAACCATGCCTTTTTGGCTTGCTGGTATGATTGGCGCCATACGCCAGCAAGCTCTTTAGGTAAGGCCGACAAACTCTGTTGAATCTCTTTCGCAAGCTCAGTCTCACGCGTAAGCGCTGCATCAAGCTGAGCTGAGGTTTCAGCAACAGCCATAGCTTGATATTCCTTTAGTCGCTCCCGCAACTGCTCCACATCTTGCTCATAGGCACTAAGTTGTTCAACTTGCTTAAATAAACGCTTGAGCTCTTGGCGCTGACTAGTCAGCTCAGCTCCAGGCTGCAAATCGGGGCTTTGCAGCATATCTTCAGCTTGCGCTACTTTGGCATGTAGCCAATCGGTTTGAATTTGCTCATTTCCATCGAAACGTAGCGCCATAGCATTGCTGATCTCTTCCGCTAGCGCGCTTAAATTGGCCAATGCCAACACACTGCGTTGCTGCGCTTGTTGTTGCGCCTGTTGACGCTCATATTGTTCGCCAAGAATAGCGATATGACGCTCAAGCTTGTTTTTCAAAACGGCAAATTTGTCATCGTTTTGCGTTCGCAATTCTTCATCAAGCCAATGCGTCTCTAGTTGAGCGAACTGATGGCTGAACTGAGTGTATTGAGTCGTGACCAGTTGGTAGTCGTTTTTATCGCGCAAAGCGTTCAGCTGCGCCAACAAGAGTTTACTCTGCTGCGCTACCTGTTGGGGCATGTGTGCTGCTAATTGCTGCTCTTCAATGGCCTGTGCCAACCGTGTTTTCGCTTCGCCTTGAGCATGCTTGACTAGCTTATCTGCTAACTGGGCATTAATCACTAACTGACACAACTGCAGCTGCAAGGCTTCGTCTGCACCTCTGAACACCTGTTCGGTAAGCTGCGGTTTATTAAGGCGATGAATTAATTTAACTTTCGTTGCTGTGGTTTTCTCTGCTAATGCTAGTTGCTCTAACGTTTTCTCATTGGCGAAACGCTCTAAATATCGCTCTTTATCTGCACTCGACAAAGCCTGAGGTGAATGCATTAGCACTTCTGCCACTTTTTGATTGGCCAAGCGCTTGATACCCGGCTCGGCGTCACTTTGGCAAGCCTGCCACCACAAATCGATGTCATTGAGTTTTTTTAGTGCTGCCGAGCGCACTTTACTGCTCGGGTCTTGGCTGGCTAATTGCTGCAATATAGCATGGTGTTGTTGGTTATCGAGCTGAGACAATGCCCCTAGGCGCGTGCTCTCATTAGGGTGCTTCCACTTTGGTTTGAATAACTGCTTAAAGATCATTTTCACTAAACCTGGCTATCTCATTGTCTGCTTTGAACTGCTTCTTAAGTTCTTGTTTGGATTTTTGTACTAGCTCACCATTTTCACCAACGGTGAACTGCTCGTCGCTTTTAAGTACTTTGGCTTGATACAACATGACCAACTGCACTGTTTGTTGTTTTTGTTCGTCACTTAGGGGTGTCCCATCCGGCCATTTACCAGTGGCGGCACCATACTGCAGGCGCTCAAAGGTTTGCGGAGTAATTGCTTGGACTAACTGCTCAATATTCATAACTTCTTTCTTTTCAAAAATACCAAACGAACGCGATTAATTAGATACCAGATAAACCCGAGAACGATGGCGCCGTAACAGGCATTTTGCTGCCATGAGCCAGGCTCAGGCTGCTGCCAATACAACACTAAGAAGCCACCAAGGAAAAAGATCAAAGCAATGAAAGATTGATTCATCAACCCCTGTTGCTTTTGCAGTTTAGTTCGCGCGGCTAAACGGCGCTGGTCTTGCTCGTTCATTTGTTCTAGAGCGATATTGCAATGGGGACAGGACTGGTGTTTGTCGGAAATCGACTTTTGGCACTGCGGACATGAAATGATGGCCATGCTTACTCCTATTTGCAACTACGCGCCCATAAAAAAAGGCGCCTTCTGGCGCCTCATTGTACTGGTTTTAATTGCTCTTGTCTTTTTCCAATTTCTGCCAGTAGTCTTTTACTGAGTCTTTCATTTCTTTACGCAGTAACATGATGCCAAACAAGTTCGGCAAGGTCATCACCACGATGGCTACGGCGGCGAGCTTCCATACCAACGTGGTGTCGGCAAATGACGCCCAAAAGAAACCGGCCACATAAAATACGCGATACGGCATCACCGAGCGCGAACCCAATAAATAGGTCATCGCCCTATCCCCGTAGTAAGACCACGCTATCGCCGTGGAGAAGGCAAACAGCAATAAGCCTATAGACACGATATATTTACCATTGTCACCCAAGAAGCCGCGCGTAAAGGCTTTCGTGGTCAGCTCGGCGGAGTGCACCAGAGATTTACCCATCACACTGATACTGTCGTCGACTATCTGGCCATTTTTCACTTCCACTTCACCGGTGTAGACGTGACGCTCAGTAATGCCAAAGCGCAGGTCTTCAGCCACTGAACGTGAATGTAAAATGGTGAAATCTTTATTTATAGCTTTGCCGTTAATTACGTTGATAGTGCCGTTGTAAGGCGCAACGTCACTGCCGTTACCGTTAAGGTAATTGTAGAGATCGGTGCGGTCTTCATCACTTTGGTCTGAGTAGTTTCCTTGCAGCACGGTCATTGAACTGCGCTCAAAGTGGGTATCAAATTTTTCGTTCCATACCCCTGATGACAAGATCACTAAACCGGTTAACGTACAAATGATAATAGTGTCGATAAACGGCTCTAAAATTGACACCATGCCTTCGGATACAGGCTCATCGGCTTTGGCTGACGCGTGAGCGATAGGTGCCGAGCCCTGACCGGCTTCATTTGAAAACAGACCTCGGTTAACACCTCGGTTAAAGGCATAAGCAAAGCTGGCACCCAAGAAACCACCGGCGGCGGCTGAGCCTGTGAAGGCCTCGGTAAATACCGAAGCAAACGAAGGGCCTATATTCTCAATGTTATAGAAAATGACCAGGAGCGCACCAATTACATAGACAGCGGCCATTAGCGGTACGATTTTCGAGGTAATCGCGGCGATGCGTTTAATGCCGCCAAGGATCACTAAGGCTAATAAGATAGATAGAACGGCCCCTGTGGCCATAGGTTCAAAACCAAAAGTGGCTTCCATACCCTGGGCAATATTATTAATTTGCGGCAGACTACCGGTACCAAAGGAGCTAATAACTGTGGCAATGGCAAATAAAATAGCTAACCACTTCATGTTTAGGCGTTTGTCCATGTAATACATGGGACCCCCTGCCATGGTGCCATCTTCGGTTTTCTCGCGATATTTGTGCGATAGCGTTACTTCCACAAACTTTGTGGTCATGCCGAAAAATGCCGTCATCCACATCCAAAACAGTGCTGCGGGGCCACCGATGGAGATGGCCAAAGCAACACCACCGATGTTACCAGTGCCCACTGTTCCGGACAGCGCAGTAGAAAGAGCTTGGAAGTGCGTGGTATCACCCTGGTGCGATTTTTTATCATATTTACCAGAAACGATGCGCACGGCATGTTTGAAGTAGCGAACCTGAGGGAATTTTAGATAAATCGTAAAAAATAAACCCACACCAAGCAATACATAGGGGAACCAAACGGAACCACCAAGCATGGAGTCGAGGGTATCAAAGAAGTTTCCTAGGGCATCCACGGGTATATTTCCTCTTTTATTATTATGTCTAACTGCGAACTATGACAGCATCTCACAAGGTTGCGAATATGTTAAAGCATTTGTTATTAAAATGAAGCATAAAAAAGGCGCTTAAACGCGCCTTTTTGTTATCTTAGCTTATCAACCACCGCGATAATGGCGGCTAACGTGTCTTGCCCAAACTGATAGGACCGTCTGTCTGACCAGCCGTAGTCTATATCTGGCAAGTTAGCGTTGTCTTTAAATGGCATCTCTACGGTGTAAGCCAAGGCTTTAAACTCCTCACCAACGGCGCAAGAAGCCACTGTTAGGTTGGCCTCGCCAGGAGCATCCTTGTCATAGCCGAATTCATCTTGGAATTCTGGTGTAATAGTCAAAAGTGCATCTTTAAAGGTGTTTTCTAAATCCTCGAGGCGAGCGTCATAGCTTGGGATCCCCTCGCCGCCAGCAACAAAGTTATAAGGCAGTGCTTCGTCACCGTGGATATCGAGATACATATCCAATCCAACTTCGCGCATTTTGTTTAGTACTAGGTAAACTTCTGGGCTCTGGTCCATGCTCGGGGTAGCCCATTCACGATTCAAGTTAACACCAGCAGCATTGGTGCGCAGATGACCACGCACACTGCCATCAGGGTTCATATTAGGAACGATGTAGAATACCGCTTTAGATAGCAGCTTCGCCGCATGAGGGTCCTCGTCGTCGAGTAATTTATGCAATAACCCCTCAACAAACCACTCGGCCATGGTTTCACCCGGGTGTTGACGAGCGGTGATCCAAATCGCCTTCTTATCATCGCTTGGCTCGCCAATACGCAGCACCGTCATATCGCGACCATCCAAGGTGGTACCGAGGTTTTCAGCATCACAGATAGCATGACTTTGCGCCCAATAAATTAAATCAAGATGACGCTCATAACTGTAAGGGGCAAAATAAGCAAAGAACACCTGAGAACACTCTGGTTCAAAGTCGATAATCAAAGTGCCGTTGTCATAACGCGTAGGCACACGGAACCATGTTTGTCGATCATAGGACGCAACGGCTTGGTAGCCATCCCAGCCCTCTGGGTATGCCGACTCTTTTAAATTATTAATATGCAAGCAGTGTTCAACGAAAGGTGTGGTTTCTAGACGAAAGTGAAACCATTGAAAAAACGCGGACTGATTGTCTTTATTAATCTCAAGTTGGATATCCAGTGGCGATTCACAGGCGATAACCTTGATATTACCACTATCGAAATTACTGGTGATGTTCATACTTTATCCTTTCAGACATGAGAAGTAGTGATGCTCGCAGACTAGCACAGCCCCTGCAGAGCAACAATTAACAACAAAAAAGCCGGTGCGCTAAAAAGCGACCGGCTGTGAACTAACTTGGTTTTTATTAGCGCGGCAGACTTGGGTGGGCAATTTCAGCCATGTCTTGCATACAACGCACAACCTGACAGCTGTAACCAAACTCATTATCATACCAAACGTAAAGCACAACGCGCTCACCATCAACAATAGTTGCTTGGGAGTCCACCACACCGGCGTAACGGCTACCAACGAGGTCTGTAGAGACGATTTCTGTTGAAGCGGTGTAATCGATTTGATCGCGTAGCTCTGAGTGTAACGCGGTCTCGCGTAAGAAGGCATTCAGCTCTTCAACACTGGTCCCCTTTTCCAAGTTAAGGTTAAGGATAGCCATTGATACATTCGGTGTCGGCACACGAATAGCATTACCGGTTAGCTTACCTTCAAGTTCAGGCAAGGCTTTGGATACAGCTTTCGCCGCACCAGTAGAGGTAATAACCATGTTGAGCGCAGCAGCGCGACCACGGCGCTCAGCTTTGTGGTAATTATCAATTAAGTTTTGGTCGTTAGTGTATGAGTGTACGGTCTCAACGTGACCATTTTTAATACCAAACTTGTCATTTAAGGCTTTTAGCGTCGGCGTAATGGCGTTAGTGGTACAGCTTGCAGCACACACAATTTTATCTTCAGGTTTAATATCTTGGTTGTTAACACCGTAAACAATGTTCTTGATATCGCCTTTTGCTGGTGCTGTTAATAATACTTTCGAAGCGCCTTTTGATTCTAGGTGTTGGCCTAGGCCTGCTTCATCTTTCCAAATACCAGTGTTATCAACAACTAACGCATCCTCAATACCATATGCAGTGTAATCAACTTCACTTGGCGAGTTGGCATAAATCACTTGGATGTAACTGCCGTTAGCTTTAATGGCATTACGCTCATTATCAACGGTGATAGAGCCATTGAATGGACCATGAATTGAATCACGACGCAATAGGCTAGCTCGTTTTTCAAGATCCCCATCTTTACCACCACGTACCACAATGGCGCGTAAACGTAAGTCGGCATACGGGCCTGACTTTTCGATTAACAAGCGCGCTAACAAGCGACCAATACGGCCAAAACCATATAAAACCACATCACGCGGTGCTTTTGGCTCACCTGGATTAGTGATTTCTGCAAGCTCGTCTTTTAAAAACTCTTCTAACGAGCGACCTTTGGCCGCATCTTTATATAGGAAGCTGTAAGCCAATTTACCAATATCGATACGGCCAGAGCTAAGTTCCATGTTGCTGATCGCTTCTAACACCGGGTAGCTTTCGCGCAGACGTAGTTTAGAGTCTTCAAATTGCGCCACGGTTTTGTGCGCTTTGATAATATCGATGGTGCTGGCGTTGACCAGAGGGCGGCCATAAACGGCAATTTCGATACCACGGTTGCGATACAGTTTACCAATGATGGGTTGCATACTTTCAGCGTAGTCTTGGCGTTCTTGCCAGCTGTTCAAGTACTCTTGCTCGTGAGATGAGGTCATTGTTTCTGCCTTTGAAATTTGTTTTGAACGGATATAGCCCGAGGAGGGAATGTGTCATCACAAAGTGAGAGCGTGATCGAGGACAATATACCTCCTAGCAGGCGGGCATATTCTAATGCAAAGCGCGAGCAATAACCACCTCTACATTACTCTTGGGTACAAGGTGTCTCCCTATAACGCTTTGAGCTACAATAAAATCAATGACTAAAGCGGCTTTACACCCATTGACGAAAAGTAACGTCAATTTCAGCGCATAACATGATGGTGTGAGCGCACTAATACAAAGAAAAGGAATAACCATGCGACTTATTATCGGCTTGGCCTTAGTTACAACGTTGAGCGGCTGTGACTCAAGCCTGACAGTACGGGAAGTCTGTGAGCAAACTCCGGCCATGTGTAATGACTTAAACACAGACAGTCACTGCCGACATGAACGCGCAGAAGTGATCATTAGTCGCTTTCATGAGTATGAAAAGCCGACTTTAGAGCGAAAATACCAATTATTAAAAGACTTTGAACGTTACAGCCAATGTGTCAATCTCGCTTCAAAAATTGAACACATAAAGCTTAAAGAAAAGACCGCCTCACGCTATAAGGGCTATCACACGGCACAAAAAGAAATTAATCGCTTACTTTATGAAACCCGTGGTAGTAATCACCCAGGGCTGCTGTATTTTCACTGGTCGCGTAACAACGATAATAGTGCACTGCAAAAACTGCTGTCGATGCAAGAAGACACAAAAGTAAAAAACAGCCGAGATGCACAGTTTTACCTCGCTAGCTATTACATGAAGGTAGACACCGAAAAGACCTTGGATCACTTATACCGTAGTCTTGAGCTTAATGGTGCTGAACAACAGCCTCACCCTGAAGTGCTTACTTCACTGGTCAATATTTTCTATCAGCAAGAACAGTATAATTTAGCGTATACCTTTGCGGTGGTGGCCAAGCAGGCCGGCGTGGAAAACATTGACTTTGCGCCTTTGCGCGCAAGAGCCTTAGATGACGGGCATGATCTCGAGCGCCTAGATACCTTAGCACAAACTACTTACGAGCAAATCATGAGCGGACAATTCCGCTCGCCCCGCTCATAAGTAAATTCCATAAAAAGTAAAAAGCAGCCTTCAGGCTGCTTTTTTATTACTTTAATTTGCTAGTGCCCACTTCAACACGGGTTTTTAGCTTTTGTCCGGGTCTAAAAGTGACCACTCGGCGCGCCGAGATAGGAATATCTTCTCCGGTTTTGGGGTTACGACCTGGTCGCTCTTTCTTATCACGAAGATCGAAGTTGCCAAAGCCGGAAAGCTTAATTTGCTCCCCATTTTCTAAAGCTGAGCGGATTTCTTCAAAAAACGCTTCAACTAGTTCTTTGGCATCCTTTTTATTGATCCCCAACTTCTCAAATAGGTGTTCAGCTATGTCGGCTTTGGTAAGCGCCATATCTAGTCCCTCAACGATGCGTTAAACTCTTTGGCCAATGCGGCCACGACGTTGTCGACAACTAAGTTGATATCTTTCTCTTCGAGCGTTCTATCAACCGCCTGCAGTGTCAGAGCAATTGCCAAACTCTTATAATTTGGCTCGATACCTTTGCCCTTATACACATCGAATAAGTTTAGGTCAACCAATTGATTTCCGCCAACTTTTTCTATAGTGGCTAAAACATCACCAGCATGAACCTTATCTTCCACCAAAATCGCGATGTCTCGGCGGTTCGATGGAAACTTGGATATTCCCACAGCTTCTGGAAGAACACGGGTAGCCACTGCGGCTACTTCAATTTCAAAGACATAGGCTGCACCGTTAATACCAAGCTGCTTTTGCAACTGTGGATGCACAGCACCAACAAAACCGACCTGCTGCCCATCAACAAAGATAGCGGCACTTTGGCCTGGGTGCAAACCATCACATTGCTGTGCTTTGAAACTAAAGCGCGCACTGTCATTGCATAGCGCCAGTAACGCTTCCACGTCCCCTTTGACATCATAGAAGTCGACCGCGCGGCTTGGTACATTCCAATGCTCGCCATAACTTGTGCCCGAGACAATGCCACCAAACACGGCCTGCTGACGCACGCCATTTTCAGCTTGTTCATCAGCAATGAACTTTAGTCCATGCTCAAACAAGCGCACGCGTGGTTGCTGACGATTTTGGTTGTACACCAACGCATTCAGTAACCCCGGCATCAACGACAGACGCATGACCGACATGTCCGCCGAAATAGGGTGCGGTAAATGCAATGCTTGTTCATCGCCGTGGATAGCAGCCTGGACCTTAGGATCAACAAAGCTATAAGTAATGGCTTCTTGATAACCGCGCGTCACTAAGGTATCGCGCAAACGCTTAACCGGCACTGACGCTTCGTTGTGAGCTGTCATGTTAAGTTTCGCCATTGGCGCAACATTAGGAATATTGTTGTAGCCATAGACCCGAGCGACTTCTTCGATTAAGTCTTCCTCGATGCGAATATCAAAGCGATAACTGGGCACATCGGCCTGCCAAGTACCGTTTGTGAATTGGACGTCTAGGCCTAACCGACGCAGGATATTGGTCACGGTTTCATCATCGATATGATAGCCAATCACACGGTCTAAACGTTCACGACGTAAAGTAACCGCTGTGACCTTTGGTAACTGCTCTGTAGCAACAGCCTCAACAACAGGGCCAGCTTGACCTCCGACTATATCAAGTAACAATGCCGTAGCACGTTCCATAGCGTCACGTTGTAGCGCAAAATCAACTCCGCGCTCATAACGGTGCGAGGCATCGGTGTGCAGCCCATAGCTTCGTGCCTGACCGGCAATAGCGACAGGGTTAAAGAAGGCACTTTCAAGTAAAATATCGCTGGTTTTCTCGGTGACCCCAGAGCCCTCACCACCAAAGATACCCGCCATGGCTAAGGCTTTATTATGATCGGCGATCACTAGCGTCGATTCATTGAGTTTCGCAGTGTTGCCATCAAGCAAAACCAGTTCTTCACCGCCATTGGCACTGCGTACCTTAATACCACCTTCAATGGCGGCTAAGTCAAACGCATGCATCGGGTGGCCCAGCTCAATCAACACATAGTTGGTGACATCAACCACAGGGTCAATAGAGCGAATACCACTGCGGCGCAATTTCTCAACCATCCACAGCGGCGTTTGCGCATCAAGATTGATGCCCTTAATTACGCGACCAAGGTAACGAGGGCAACCTTGCTCGTTAACTAGCTCAATGCTGACTTTATCATCAATGGTGGGCTCTACTGGCGCAATCGTCAGTTCATTCACGTCCAGGTTGTTTAGCACCCCCACTTCGCGAGCCAAGCCTTTAATACCCAGGCAATCGCTGCGGTTCGGCGTTAAATCAACATCGATAATATGGTCATCAAGGCTTAGGTACTCACGTAAATCGGTGCCAATGGGCGCATCGGCTGGCAATTCCATAATGCCATCGCCCTCTTCACTGATACCTAGCTCTACGAATGCGCATAACATGCCATGCGACGGTTGACCACGCAGCTTGGCCTTTTTGATTTTAAAATCGCCGGGTAATACCGCGCCGACTTTCGCCACTGCCACTATGATACCTTGACGACAGTTAGGTGCGCCGCACACAATATCAAGTAACTCATCATCACCGACGTTTACTTTCGTCACACGTAGTTTATCGGCATCGGGGTGCTGACCACACTCGACAACTTCGCCGACAACCACACCACTAAACTGACCTGCAGCTGGTTCTAATGCATCCACTTCCAGTCCCGCCATTGACAGCTGCTCCGCAAGTGCGTCGCTATCGATGGCCGGATTCACCCATTCACGTAACCACTTTTCACTGAATTTCATTTATCACGACCTCTTAACGGAACTGGTTTAGGAATTTCAAATCATTTTCGAAAAATGCGCGTAAGTCATTAACGCCATAGCGCAACATGGTAAGGCGCTCTACCCCCATACCAAAGGCAAAACCAGTGTATTTTTCAGGGTCGATATTAACTGAACGCAACACATTCGGGTGCACCATACCGCAACCAAGAACCTCTAACCATTTGCCGTCTTTACCTTTCACATCAACCTCTGCCGATGGCTCAGTGAATGGGAAGTAAGAGGGGCGGAAACGAATTTCCATATCTTCTTCAAAAAAGTTACGAAGAAAATCGTGCAAAATGCCCTTGAGTTCAGTGAAGCTAACGTCTGTATCCACCATCAAACCTTCAACCTGATGGAACATCGGTGTATGCGTTTGATCGTAATCGTTACGATACACACGACCTGGCGAGATAATACGCAAAGGCGGTTGCTCAGTTTCCATGGTACGTATTTGTACACCACTGGTTTGCGTACGTAATACCAACTTGGGGTTGAAGTAGAAGGTATCGTGATCCGCGCGTGCCGGGTGATGTGCAGGAATGTTCAAGGCATCAAAGTTGTGGAAGTCATCTTCCACCTCTGGCCCTTGCTTCACCGCAAAACCCAACTCACCGAAGAAAGACTCGATGCGTTCAATGGTCCGGGTAACGGGATGAATGCCGCCGCTGGCCATATTGCGCCCAGGTAAGGTGACATCAATGGTTTCTGCTGCCAGCTTTTGCTCTAATGCTTTTGCGTTCAGCGCTTCACGCTTTTCATTGATCGCTTCAGTCACTTGCTGCTTGGCTTGGTTAATCACTTGGCCGGCGCTCTTACGCTCTTCTGGCGCCATTTTACCAAGCGTTTTCAGTAACCCGGTAATTTCACCTTTCTTTCCAAGGTAGTTTACGCGCACATCTTCTAGGTGCGCGATTTCGCTGGCTGAATCAACCGCCTTTAAGGCGTCAGCCAAAATCGCTTCTAAGTTCATCGGATACCTGACTAGGGTGATAATTTAAAGTGTTTATTTAACCACTTATGATAACCAAAGGGCCGCTCTGATTCTAGCCCTGAGCGGCGCTTTCTATAGCTTTAAAGTGGCTTTTATAAACGGAATGGTAAGCTTTCGCTGCGCTGCCATAGAGGCATGATCGAGTGTGTCCAATACATCGAGTAATGCACGCATGTCACGGCTTAAGCGCGTCAATAAAAAACGCGCACAATCATCAGAGAGTTCTAAGCCGCGCATTTTCGCTCTATTTGTTAATGCTTGAGCCTTATCATCATCACTCATGGAGCGGATTTGTAAGGTAGTGCCCCATTTCAGACGCGATTCTAAATCCGGCAGCGTAATATTAAGCATATCCGGCAATAAATCGGCGGAAATCAACAACAGCTTGCCCGGCTCGTTAAAACGGTTAAAAAAGTTGAATAAGGCTTTTTCCCAGGCCTCATCACCGGCGACTAAGTGCAAATCGTCGATACATACCACATCGAGGGTATCGAGCCCCTCTAACACCTGAGCGCCAAACTGCTGCACTTCACTTAACGACAGCAGCATACTGGACAAGCCCTGCTCTTGGGCATGGATACAGGTAGCATAAAGTAAATGCGACTTGCCCGAGTCCCCTAACCCACATAAATAGGTGTACTGAAATTGCTGTGTCAGGTGTTCAAAGGCCGCTTTTAAGTGATTAACCTCTAACGAGTCTTCGCCACCAAAGTAACTGGCGTAGGTTTCATCATCAGGTAAAGTAACAGGCAATGCCAGTTGCGAATGCTGCATCATCAGTTATTGCCACGCATACTCAAGATCGTCATTGCTAGTGGAGTAATAAAACTTATCTGGGTCGCGATAATCACTAAAGTAGGAATCAAGCGTCAGTGCTTTGCGCAAGTCATCAACACTGCCAGTATGACTGACATTTATTTCAATAAACTTTTTAGCAACATGACTGACGTTGGCATCAGTGACCACACTTAGACTACGTAAGCGCCGCAAGGCATACTCGATATCAACAAAACTGGTGGTGTTATACAGCTTAAGCATTTGCTGCTGCGCATCATAGCCAGAAGCCGCATCAATTGCATACTCACTGGCAAGGGCACTGGCTAGCGCGTCGACCATATCAAGAATAACCTGTTGCTTGTCGCCCTTGTGTCGGGTGGCCTCGAACTGATCTTCATTGGTGAAGCGCCAATCGAGCTCCCACGCTCCGGAGCGTTCATCTTGATAGAGTCTCGCTGACACAACGCGTTCTGCCATATAGCGCTGCGAAGCGATGTCCAGCGAGTCACTGAAATTTCCCCATACGTCGGTGACTTCGACATGTTGTCTGTCTTCAAGGTCGAGTAAAGGAGTAACAATGGGGAGGCCGCGACGAGAGGCAAGATCCGACAGTAACTCCTCGACTTGCGGGTGGGTATCAGCAGTGAGCAGCTCCCGTCGCCAGCCATCTTCAATCGCCAACCAAATGACCACCAAAGGACGGCGATTGCCCCACAGTGGCAAACCGGCTTCTCTGACTAAGGTATTGACCTTGTTGCTGTCAAATTGCACGTTTAAGTATGATTGCCCTTCGTTATCGCCGTATTCAAATTTAGTCATATAATCGGAGATATCAGATAATGCGCCCCGCACCACCTGGTTGTTCGTTGCATCAGGCTCGCCCGTGACCTTGATCACTACATTTAATAATGCGTTCTGACTTGCCGTGACCCGGCTGGCACGAGTTTTATCATCTACTGGCTGTTGATACTGGTACAGCCCCTTTACTTCTATCGCCTGAGTTGAGAAGGCGATAAACATTGCACATAGCAGGAATAAATTACGGATCACGTTGCTTCATACCTCAATCATAATGCCCTGATCCTAAAGCAAAGACTAAAACAAAGCAAAAGGTTCGCTAAGATTAACAACGGCTATGAAGAGAGCCTGAATATAGGCGGTTAACAATGATTGATGTATCCCTGTGTTGTGGGTCGGGGTCTTACCCTGACTAGGGTGATGCAAAGCTAAAGCCTTGCCTACAGATGCGATGAGTGGGGATGTGCGGTGTTGTAGGTCAGGGTTTACCCTAACTAGATGTTGCAAGGCTGAAGCCTTGCCTACAGATATGGTGATGAATGTTTAGCTGTGTTGTAGGTCGGGATTCATCCTGACTAGCTGATTGATGCAAGGCTAAAGCCTTGCCTACAGGCATAAAAAAACCCGCTGCACTTCTGCAACGGGTCTTTCTAATTAGGAGCCTGGTGATGACCTACTTTCACATGGGCGAACCCACACTATCATCGGCGCAGTTCCGTTTCACTTCTGAGTTCGGCATGGGGTCAGGTGGGTCCAGAACGCTATTATCACCAAGC
>NZ_JAKRFT010000014.1:0-1527 GCF_022347925.1 Pseudoalteromonas sp. CnMc7-15 | reverse complement strand
GTTGCAGCCGCAGCTTCGGTGGTATGTTTAGCCCCGTTACATCTTCCGCGCAGGCCGACTCGACTAGTGAGCTATTACGCTTTCTTTAAAGGGTGGCTGCTTCTAAGCCAACCTCCTAGCTGTTTTAGCCTTCCCACATCGTTTCCCACTTAACATACACTTTGGGACCTTAGCTGGCGGTCTGGGTTGTTTCCCTCTCCACGATGGACGTTAGCACCCACCGTGTGTCTCCCGGATAGTACTCATTGGTATTCGGAGTTTGCATGGGGTTGGTAAGTCGGGATGACCCCCTAGCCCAAACAGTGCTCTACCCCCAATGGTATTCGTCCGAGGCTCTACCTAAATAGATTTCGGGGAGAACCAGCTATCTCCCGGTTTGATTAGCCTTTCACTCCAAGCCACAGGTCATCCCCTAACTTTTCAACGTTAGTGGGTTCGGTCCTCCAATTGATGTTACTCAATCTTCAACCTGCCCATGGCTAGATCACCGGGTTTCGGGTCTATACCTTGCAACTCAACGCGCAGTTAACGCTCGCTTTCACTACGGCTACCCTATGCGGTTAACCTCGCTACAAAATATAAGTCGCTGACCCATTATACAAAAGGTACGCAGTCACCCTCGAAGGGCTCCTACTGCTTGTACGTACACGGTTTCAGGTTCTATTTCACTCCCCTCACAGGGGTTCTTTTCGCCTTTCCCTCACGGTACTGGTTCACTATCGGTCAGTTGGGAGTATTTAGCCTTGGAGGATGGTCCCCCCATATTCAGTCAAAGTTTCACGTGCTCCGACCTACTCGATTTCACTTATTAGACATTGTCGTGTACGGGACTATCACCCTGTATCGTGGCACTTTCCAGAGCCTTCCACTAACATCAAATAAGCTTAAGGGCTGCTCCGATTTCGCTCGCCGCTACTTTCGGAATCTCGGTTGATTTCTTTTCCTACGGGTACTTAGATGTTTCAGTTCTCCGCGTTCGCCTCTTACACCTATGTATTCAGTGCAAGATACCTGCAAGCAGGTGGGTTTCCCCATTCGGAAATCCTGGCCTCAAGCGCTTTTTACTAGCTTGACCAGGCTTATCGCAAGTTAATACGTCCTTCATCGCCTCCAACTGCCAAGGCATCCACCGTGTACGCTTAGTCACTTAACCATACAACCCAAAGTAGTTTGAGTTGTTTGGTGCGACTGTTTAACTTCGCCAGAAGTTATAGAATACTAAAGTAGACGCACAATTAATCTGTCGATTAACTGGCATTTTCTTTACTTATTGAGAACTCTAAATCACTTTCGTGATTCAAAGTTTTTATCAGCTTTCCAAATTGTTAAAGAGCAAAATATTACCTACCCGCCTTAGCAAGTAAGTAACAATCATCTGTGTGGACACTGCGAACAAATCAGTTCTAAATCGTATAAGGAGGTGATCCAGCCCCAGGTTCCCCTAGGGCTACCTTGTTACGACTTCACCCCAGTCATGAATCACTCCGTGGTGATCGCCCTCCCGAAGGTTAGGCTAACCACTTCTGG
>NZ_JAKRFT010000013.1:0-1750 GCF_022347925.1 Pseudoalteromonas sp. CnMc7-15 | reverse complement strand
TCTAATTAGGAGCCTGGTGATGACCTACTTTCACATGGGCGAACCCACACTATCATCGGCGCAGTTCCGTTTCACTTCTGAGTTCGGCATGGGGTCAGGTGGGTCCAGAACGCTATTATCACCAAGCATAAACTTGGCCTAACACGGCGTGTTAGTCATTTGGAAAGCTGTATAAGTAAATCTACTTTAGTCTCTTAACTTCTGTGCTTAAACAGTCACATACAAACCACTTTGGCGTTGTATGGTTAAGCCTCACGGGTAATTAGTACAGGTTAGCTTAACGCCTTGCAGCGCTTCCACATCCTGCCTATCAACGTTGTCGTCTTCAACGGCCCTTTAGTGGCGTTAAACGCCAAGTGAGAACTCATCTCGAGGCTCGCTTCCCGCTTAGATGCTTTCAGCGGTTATCGATTCCGAACGTAGCTACCGGGCAATGCCTTTGGCAAAACAACCCGAACACCAGCGGTTCGTCCACTCCGGTCCTCTCGTACTAGGAGCAGCCCCTCTCAATTCTCAAACGCCCACGGCAGATAGGGACCGAACTGTCTCACGACGTTCTAAACCCAGCTCGCGTACCACTTTAAATGGCGAACAGCCATACCCTTGGGACCGACTTCAGCCCCAGGATGTGATGAGCCGACATCGAGGTGCCAAACACCGCCGTCGATATGAACTCTTGGGCGGTATCAGCCTGTTATCCCCGGAGTACCTTTTATCCGTTGAGCGATGGCCCTTCCATTCAGAACCACCGGATCACTATGACCTACTTTCGTACCTGCTCGACGTGTCTGTCTCGCAGTTAAGCTGGCTTCTACCATTACACTAACCGTACGATGTCCGACCGTACTTAGCCAACCTTCGTGCTCCTCCGTTACTCTTTGGGAGGAGACCGCCCCAGTCAAACTACCCACCAGGCACTGTCCGCAACCCCGATTCAGGGGCCAACGTTAGAACATCAAACATACAAGGGTGGTATTTCAAGGATGGCTCCATGATTACTGGCGTAACCACTTCAAAGCCTCCCACCTATCCTACACATGTAGGCTCAATGTTCAGTGCCAAGCTGTAGTAAAGGTTCACGGGGTCTTTCCGTCTAGCCGCGGGTACACAGCATCTTCACTGCGATTTCAATTTCACTGAGTCTCGGGTGGAGACAGCGTGGCCATGGTTACACCATTCGTGCAGGTCGGAACTTACCCGACAAGGAATTTCGCTACCTTAGGACCGTTATAGTTACGGCCGCCGTTTACCGGGGCTTCGATCAAGAGCTTCGACAAAGTCTAACCCCATCAATTAACCTTCCGGCACCGGGCAGGTGTCACACCGTATACGTCATCTCACGATTTAGCACAGTGCTGTGTTTTTAATAAACAGTCCCAGCCACCTGGTCACTGCGACCCACTTCAGCTCCAGACGCAGGTCCTTCACCTAATGTGGGCGTACCTTCTCCCGAAGTTACGGTACTATTTTGCCTAGTTCCTTCACCCGAGTTCTCTCAAGCGCCTTAGTATTCTCTACCTGACCACCTGTGTCGGTTTAGGGTACGATTCGATATAGACTGAAGCTTAGAGGCTTTTCCTGGAAGTATGGCACCAACAGCTTCCACTCCGTAGAGTGTCGTCTCGACTCTCAGCCTTAAAGAACCCCGGATTTACCTAAGGTTCAAGCCTACTGCCTTTCACACGGACAACCAACGCCGTGCCTGCCTAGCCTTCTCCGTCCCCCCATCGCATCTATACCAAGTACGGGA
>NZ_JAKRFT010000012.1:0-36931 GCF_022347925.1 Pseudoalteromonas sp. CnMc7-15 | reverse complement strand
CCAGCTATAGAAAATGATAATTTCAGTTCTTATCGAGAACATGGTGCGGAAGGAGAGACTTGAACTCTCACATCCGAAGATACTGGAACCTAAATCCAGCGCGTCTACCAATTCCGCCACTTCCGCAATATAATCTGGAGCATTTTGGAACTTAAGCCTAGGCTCATTCCTCAACTTCAGAAAAGTTGGCTGGAGTACCAGGATTTGAACCTGGGAATGGCGGGATCAAAACCCGCTGCCTTACCGCTTGGCGATACTCCAGCTATAGAAAATGATAATTTCAGTTCTTATCGAGAACATGGTGCGGAAGGAGAGACTTGAACTCTCACATCCGAAGATACTGGAACCTAAATCCAGCGCGTCTACCAATTCCGCCACTTCCGCATAAAGTAATTTTCATTTTCTTATTGGTAGAAAGAAAATGGTGGCTACGCCCTGATTTGAACAGGGGACCCCATCATTATGAGTGATGTGCTCTAACCAACTGAGCTACGTAGCCAACTTTTACTTGTTCATCATCGCTGATGCGGGGCGTATTATGCTGATCTGCCGAAAGCGCGTCAACACCTTTTTAGTAAAAACATAACGAGGATGAATTGTTTGCCTGAAAAACAAGCGAAGCGAATAAAAAACAGCTTCTTTTTCTCACTCACAAACAAAAAAGCCCGCTAATTAAGCGGGCCCATTGAAGCGGTGTTTATTACACGTTGAACAAGAAGTTCATCACATCGCCATCTTTAACAATGTAGTCTTTGCCTTCTTGACGCATTTTTCCAGCTTCTTTTGCGCCATTTTCGCCCTTGTATTCAATATAGTCATCAAACGCGATTGTTTGTGCACGGATAAAGCCTTTTTCGAAATCCGTATGTATTTTTCCTGCTGCTTGTGGCGCTGTTGCACCAACAGGAATCGTCCAAGCACGAACCTCTTTGACGCCCGCAGTGAAGTAAGTTTGCAGCTGTAGCAACTCGTAGCCGCCACGAATCACTCGGTTTAAGCCTGGTTCTTCAAGGCCTAAATCTTCCATAAATTCGTTGCGCTCGTCTTCTTCAAGCTCTGACAGTTCAGCTTCTATGGCTGCACAAACCGGAATAACCACAGCATCTTCATTCGCAGCAATCTCGCGCACGGTTTCCAAATGCGGGTTGTTTTCAAAGCCGTCTTCGTTGACATTGGCGATGTACATAGTTGGCTTAATGGTTAAGAAGTTCAAGTAATCAATGGCTGCTTTTTCTTCTTTTTCCAAGCGTAGTGAGCGCAGTGTTAAGCCTTCATCTAAATGCGCTTTTACTTTCTCAAGCACACTTATCTCGAATTTTGCGTCTTTGTCGCCGCCTTTGGCTTTCTTTGCTTGACGCAGTAGCGCTTTATCAGCACTGTCCATGTCAGCCAACACAAGCTCAGTGTTGATAACTTCAATATCATCGGCAGGGTCGATTTGCCCGGCAACGTGGACAATATTGTCATTTTCAAAGCAGCGCACAACATGACCAATCGCATCGGTTTCGCGAATATTGGCGAGGAATTGGTTCCCAAGACCTTCACCTTTCGAAGCGCCTTTTACCAAACCAGCGATATCAACGAACTCCATGGTCGTAGGTAGAACACGTTGTGGGTTAACAATCTCTGCAAGCTGATTTAAGCGTGCGTCGGGTACTGGAACAACGCCTGTATTTGGCTCGATAGTACAAAAGGGGAAGTTTTGCGCTTCAATACCAGCTTTGGTAAGCGCGTTGAAAAGGGTTGATTTACCAACATTAGGCAAGCCAACAATACCACATTTAAAACCCATATTATGTATACCTGTTTGTGTTCAAGCCACGCGTCATTATGGCTTAAATGAGTGGAGTCTGTTTTGTGCTTTAAGCACACCGTCTTTCGCCAAAATATCCATGCAGCGCACAGCCTCATCAACTGCAGCGTCGATCTTTTCCTGATCAGCTTGAGGCGCCTTGCCTAGCACCCAACCGGTCACTTTATCACGGTGACCTGGGTGGCCAATACCTATACGCAAACGCATAAATTCTTTGTTGTTAGCCATTTTCGCAATGATATCTTTTAGTCCGTTGTGACCGCCGTGTCCACCGCCTTTTTTTAACTTAGCGATGCCCGGTTCTAAATCCATCTCGTCATGAGCAACAAGAATATGCTCAACGGGGATTTTGTAAAAGTTAGCTAAACTGGCCACAGATTTACCACTGAGATTCATATAAGTGGTTGGAATCAGAAGCTTAAATTCGCTGTCACCGATAATAACTTTGCCGGTTAAGCCGTGATGTTTTGCGTCAGGTTTTAGAGTGCAGTTATAGCGTGCGGCCAGTTCTTCGATAAACCAGGCCCCTGCATTATGGCGGGTCTTTTGATATTCGGGGCCTGGATTAGCCAGGCCCACTAGCATTTGAATAGTATTCAAGGTGCTAACACCTTAAACCTTATTCTGCGTCGCTATCAGACGCTTCTTCTGAGTCTTCAGCTGGAGCAGCTTTGTTAGCGTTGACAGTTACAACCGCTTGGTCGTGGTCAGCGCCTTTAGCTAGTTCTACTGAAACAACACCTGCTGGTAGTTTGATCTCAGATAGGTGTAGTGAATCACCAGGAACTAGGTCAGCTACGCTTACTTCGATGAACTCAGGTAGCGCTTTAGGTAGACACGTGATTTCGATTTCAGTTAGTTGGTGAACAGCAGTTGCACCTTTTTTGCTAACTTCTTCATCACCGATGAAGTGAATTGGCACGTTAGTGTGGATCTTAGAGTTCGGGTCAACACGTTGGAAGTCTAAGTGAGTGATCTTAGGCTTGAACGGGTGACGGTGAATGTCTTTAAGAATCGCTTCAACAGACTCACCACCGATGTTCAGGGTAAGAATGTGCGTGTAGAAACCTTCGTGGTCTTGTGCTTGGTTCACTTTGTTGTGGTCAAGCGTTAGTGATACAGCGTCTTTGCCTGCACCGTAAAGGATCGCAGGAACTTTGTCTGCACGACGTAGGCGGCGGCTCGCACCAGTACCTAGCTCTGTACGTACTTCTGCATCAAATGTGTAAAAATCGTTAGACATGATGTCTCCAAATTATCAAATTAATATAGTGTAAGACCTTCGCGACCAAAGGCCTTAACCCAATTGGCAAGCGATGTAACACCACAGCCAATTAAAAAAGGCGCGCTATAGTACCACCGGCCTTGGTTAAAATAAACAGCAGAATAAAAAAAACACCGCCGAGGCGGTGTTTTCTATTTGAGCTCATCAGCGAAGCAGCTTTAGTGCTCAAACATCGCCGAAATAGATTCTTCGTTGCTAATACGACGGATGGTCTCGGCCATCATATCAGCCAAGGTTAATACCTTGATATTGTCCAAGGCTTTAAGCTCATCTGACAACGGAATTGAGTCGGTGACAATGACTTCATCAATTACTGAATTACGCAGATTTTCAGCTGCATTACCGGATAATACTGGGTGCGTGGCATAAGCAAACACGCGTTTAGCGCCATGTTCTTTTAATGCTTCAGCAGCTTTACAGAGTGTGCCGCCAGTATCAATCATGTCATCAACGATAATACAGTCACGACCTTTGACATCACCAATGATGTGCATAACCTGAGACACATTGGCTTGAGGACGACGCTTATCAATAATAGCGAGGTCTTTGTCATCAAGTAACTTCGCAATAGCACGGGCGCGAACTACGCCACCAATGTCAGGTGAGACAACGACGACGTCGTCAAAATCACGCTGAGCCATGTCTTCGATAAGTACAGGGCTGCCAAATACGTTGTCCACCGGCACATCGAAAAAGCCTTGGATTTGCTCGGCGTGGAGGTCTACCGTTAGCACACGGTCGACGCCAACACTTGATAAGAAATCAGCAACAACTTTGGCAGTGATTGGCACACGAGCAGAACGCACACGGCGATCTTGACGGGCATAACCGAAGTACGGCAGTACAGCGGTGATACGCCCAGCTGAAGCGCGGCGCAGCGCATCAACCATGACGATTAATTCCATCAGGTTGTCGTTGGTCGGCGCACAGGTAGACTGGATAATAAAAACGTCCGAGCCACGGACGTTTTCATTAATAGATACACTGATTTCACCGTCGCTAAAACGACCAACTTCGGCATCGCCTAGTTCGATATATAAACGTTTTGCAACTTTTTGAGCTAGGTCAGGCGTTGCATTACCAGCGAAGAGCTTCATGTCTGGCACGGTAGGGTTCCTCGGGCACTGAAATTTTGGACTAACATGCAAGTGAATTTGCAGGCTAACTTAAACACTTTACTTCTACATTAGTTTAAACCAAGCGCTGTATGAGCAGGAGATTGATTTAAACTTTTGGCAACAAAGCCTTGCCACTCGGTGGGCAGCTTTTCTAGAACGTCTAACGCTGCGCGTTCGCTATCGAACGCGGCGAAACAACACGCCCCAGTGCCAGTCATTCTCGACGGGGCGTATTTTAGCAACCACTGCAGTGTTTTTTCAACCTCGCTGTAGAGCTTTTTGACCAGTGCTTCACAGTCATTTCTATGCTCTGCATGCTGCCATTGCTGTGGTAGGGGGGCGCTATCTCGAGGTAAATCAGGGTGGCCAAATACCGCTGCGGTGCTTATATGCACTTGTGGATGTACTACCAAATACCAGTGTTGTGGTACATCAACCGCTTGTAATTGTTCACCAACCCCTCGCGCTAGGGCACTGCGCCCGCCTATAAACACGGGTACATCGGCACCGAGTTGAATGCCTAATTCTGCTAGCTCATCCAGGCTCAGCTTGTTGCCCCACAGTGAATTAAGAGCAAGTAGGGTTGTTGCTGCATCCGATGAACCACCGCCGACGCCGCCGCCCATAGGCAATCGCTTGTCGATATCAATATTCACTCCGCACACTTCGAGACCACGCTGCTGATAGGCTTGGCGCAAAAGTTCGCCAGCGCGGAAAATAAGGTTATCCTCGTTGGCTACACCACTGATGGGCGCTAATTCAATGCGCGAGTCTTGGCGTGGTTGAAAATGCAACTCATCGCCGTGGTCAAGAAAAGTGAAAAGGGTTTCCAATTCATGATAGCCGTCATCCCGACGCCCCGTTATATGCAAAAACAAATTAAGTTTAGCCGGTGCTATCACGCTAAGTGCACAAGAGTTCATTGCAGTTGCCATTCATTAATTAATAACTTAACGCGCAGAGTATCGTGGCTCAGGGTGATACGCGTTGGTAGCCAAACGCCCTGAATAGCCTCGTAATTTTGGTAACGAATCTGCCACTGACGATTATCCGGGCTCAGCCAGCTGGCGCTGCGTACGCGTTGTTGTTGATCAAACTGAGCTGACTCGGCGTCGTAGGCCGCTAACAGCCATTGTTCTGGGGTATCTAAAGGTAACAGCCAGCCGCTTAAACGATACACTAAGCTCTGTGCGTTATGTCCTTGATATTGTTCGCCATCGATATCTAGCTCAACGATATAGGGGTGGCGTTTTAAGCGCAAAACGTTGGTGCCGATAAAGGTGTTTAAATCGAGGCTGTATTCATCGTCTTGTTGTTGCCAAACAAAATTAGCTGATTGCCGCTTCTGTGGTGAAATAAACGCCATTTTACCTTCACTGCGAAAGTGTTTTATTTGCTTAAGGGAGGTGCGCCAAGTGTCGCTAGGTGGTGTGGATTCCGGGATTGTTTGTACACAGCCTGTGAGAAACAAAAAAAACACCAGCAAAATCAATCGAAAGTTAATCAAATGTCTTTCCCGCCTTTCCTTATTCGCTTGATTTTCGTAAAATTATTCGCTTGAAGCAGGTTCAGACCAATGTTATTGCAAGCGATTTTCATTTAGCGTCGACGAATTCGTTTACTGCCATCGATAAAATCCGTTTGGCAGAAGCTATCCATCTATGCGCTAATTTAAAGAATGAGTAAGTATTTAATAAAATTGGTTGTTAAGCAATAGTTGTCCACCATGACCATAGTCGCACTGGGTATTAATCACAAAACAGCATCGGTTGATTTGCGCGAGAGAGTTGCCTTCTCTCCTGAACAACTTGACCGTGCACTACAGCAACTCACAATGCAAGATGAGTTTGCCGAGTCCGTGATCGTCTCGACCTGCAATCGCACTGAAATATATTGTTCACTTGAGAGCGGTACACCGGAGCAAGTGTTGCAGTGGCTCGCGCAGTTTCACCAACTTGATAGCAAAGAACTGGCGGAAAACGTGTACAGCTTTGATCACAGCCAAGCCATCTATCATTTGATGAAGGTGGCCTGCGGTCTCGATTCATTAGTACTGGGTGAGCCGCAAATCCTTGGGCAAATAAAACAAGCGTACGCCAGCGCTAAAAAGAATGGCGGTGTTGGAGTCTTATTCGAGCGCTTATTTCAAAAAACGTTCTCTGTCGCGAAACAGGTGCGTACCGAGACGAATATTGGTGCCAGTGCGGTGTCGGTGGCCTATGCTGCAGTGAATTTAGCCAAACATATTTATGGCAAGCTAGATAACACTCGTGTGCTACTCATTGGCGCTGGTGAAACCATTGAGCTGGTTGCCAGACATATTCATCAGCACTCACCCCAATCAATGACTGTTGCCAACCGTACCATTGACCGTGCCCGAAATTTAGCCGACGAGTTCGCCGCTGGCGTGATATCCTTAGCGCAGTTGCCGGAACAATTACCACAGGCCGATATTGTCATCAGCTCAACGGCCAGTACGTTGCCCATTATCGGTAAAGGGGTGATTGAACAGGCACTGAAAAAGCGTAAAAACAAACCTATGCTGTTGATTGATATCGCTGTTCCACGGGATATCGAAAGCCAAGTAGCGGAGCTGGATAACGCCTATTTATATTCAGTGGATGACTTGCAAGCGATCGTCAGCGAAAATATGGCAACGCGAGAGCAAGCAGCAAAAGAAGCCGAGCAGATTATCACTGCGCGAGTCAGTGAGTTTGATAATTGGCTAAAGTCTCTCGATTCAGTGGGACTCATCCGCGAATATCGTAATGATGTGACGCAAACGAAAGAACAACTCCTTGAGCGAGCAATGGCTCAGCTAGCCAGTGGCAAAGAACCAGAGAAAATCATGGTTGAGCTCGCGAATAAACTCACTAATCGACTGATGCATGCGCCTACTAAGGCGATTAAAGATGCGGCCGAGAAAGGCGAAGTGGGGCAGCTGGCACAAATGCAAAAAATGTTAGGAATTAATCAGGAATAACAAACACATGAAAGAGTCGGTATACCGCAAGTTAGAAACCTTAGTGGAGCGTTATGAAGAAGTTCAAGCGCTACTGAGTGATCCCGAAGTGATAGGTGATCAAGACAGGTTTCGTGCTTTATCCAAAGAATATGCAGAATTAGAAGAAGTGGCTAAAGCCTTTACCGCCTATCAGCAAGCACAAGAAGATGTGGGCACAGCGCAAGAAATGCTCAAAGATTCCGATCCTGATATGCGTGAAATGGCGCAAGAAGAATACAAAGAAGCAAAAGCTCAAGTGGAGAGCTTAGAAGAGCAATTGCAAGTATTGATGTTGCCTCGCGACCCTCGTGATAACAACAATGTGTTCTTAGAAGTGCGGGCCGGTACGGGCGGTGATGAAGCGGCTATTTTCGCAGGCGATCTATTCCGTATGTACAGCCGCTATGCAGAAACTCAGAAGTGGCAAGTGGAGCTAGTCAGCGCTAACGAAGGTGAACACGGCGGTTATAAAGAGGTGATTGCCAATATCAAAGGCGACGGCGTATACGGCAAGCTAAAGTTTGAATCCGGTGCGCACCGAGTGCAGCGTGTGCCTGAAACGGAATCGCAAGGGCGTGTTCATACCTCTGCGTGTACGGTCGCGGTTATGCCTGAGATCCCAGAAGCCGAAGCCATCGAAATTAATACCGCAGATATTAAAGTAGATACCTTCCGCGCCTCGGGTGCCGGTGGACAGCACGTTAACAAAACCGACTCTGCTATTCGTATTACCCACATTCCTACAGGCGTTGTGGTTGAGTGTCAGGATGAACGTTCACAACATAAAAACCGCGCTAAAGCAATGTCGGTTCTTGCTGCTCGCTTAGAGCAAGCGGAAACAGAAAAACGTCAGGCAGAAGAGGCCAGCCAGCGTCGTAATTTGGTGGGCAGTGGCGACCGCTCAGAGCGTATTCGTACCTACAATTATCCACAAGGGCGTATTACTGACCACCGTATTAACCTCACCCTGTATCGTTTGAATGAGGTGGTTGCCGGTGATTTAGGCGCTGTGATTGACCCACTATTGATAGAACACCAAGCCGATTTGCTTGCTGCAATGGGTGACGATTAATTGTCGAATTCGACTATTGATGCCGTGCTGCGTAATGCAGCAACGGCGCTCGCAGACAGCAGTGAATCACCACGCCTAGATGCACAAGTATTATTATTACACGTGTTGCGTAAACCACGCTCCTACCTATTTGCTTGGGGCGATAAGGCTCTCGAAGAGCGTCAACAGCGTGAGTTTGAAAAGCTATTGAGTCAGCGTTTGCAGGGGGTGCCAGTTGCCCATTTAACGGGCACCCGCGAGTTTTGGTCCTTACCATTGGCCGTCAACAGTAGCACCTTAATACCAAGACCCGATACCGAGACGCTTGTTGAACAGGCGTTGGCGCTCGACCTACCTGAGAATGCGCAGGTTTTAGACCTCGGTACAGGCACAGGGGCAATTGCTTTGGCGCTGGCTAGTGAACGTCAGCAATGGCAGGTGCAAGGGGTTGATGCCAGTGCCGATGCCGTTACCTTAGCGATGCACAACCAACAGTCCCTCGGTATTGCAAACGTGCGCATCTACCAGAGCGATTGGTTCAGTGCTATTGCCGCTCAACGCTTTGACCTTATTGTTAGTAACCCGCCCTATATCGATGAGAGCGACCCTCACCTGAGTGTTGGAGATGTGCGCTATGAACCTCTCAGCGCCTTGGTTGCCAAAGACAATGGCTTAGCCGATATTGACCATATCATTGCCCAAGCACGCGCTTATTTGCACCCAGGTGCAACGCTGATGTTAGAGCATGGCTTCGAGCAAGGGCAGGCTGTACGGCAACTGTTGACTAATTACGGGTACGTTAATGCGCGGACAGTGGTCGATTTAGGTCAAAATGAGCGCATCACCTTGGCTGAATACACAACTTAGGCCTATGCTTAGGGAGTGACATTGGTCGTTGATTTTTAAAAGGAACTAACATGTCCGAAGACTTTTTATTCAGTGATGAGGAAATTGAAGAAGTCGAGCAAGATAGCCTTGGAACTTGGAAAATCCTTATTGTTGATGATGAACCAGAAGTCCATGCTGTGACGAAACTCGCGCTTAGTGATTTCGAGTTCCAAGAAAAACGGCTGGAGTTTATCAGTGCCTACTCAGGCAGCGAAGCGAAGCAGCTAATTAATCAGCACCCAGATGCAGCCATTGTGCTACTCGATGTGGTTATGGAAACCGATGATGCCGGCTTGAAGGTTGCAGAGTACATCCGCCATGAAGCCAAAAACCATCATGTGCGCATTATTCTCAGAACAGGTCAGCCTGGCCAGGCGCCAGAGCGCCAAGTAATCGTTAATTACGATATCAACGATTACAAGTCGAAAACTGAACTGACAGCGCAAAAGCTGTTCACCGTAGTGATGTCCAGCCTGCGCTCGTATCGTGATATTTTAGCCATCGAGCAATCGCGCCAGGGGCTGGAAAAAATTATCACTGCTTCGCGAGATATATTTGCTTCCCACTCCATGGAAACCTTTATTCACGGAGTAATTCAGCAGCTCACTTCCTTACTCGGCTCAGTTGATAAGGCTATGTATGCGACCTCTTTAGTGGCCAGCAGTGAGCAAAAGGATGCGAAAAACTTAGTGGTTTTTGCCGGTCAGGGGGAGTTTGAACAAAGTGAGGGTAAATCTCTAGATCAAGTCCTCAGTGTAGAGCAGTTTAGCGCCTGTACACAAGCGCTCAATGAAAAAACCATTATTTATAAAGACGATTATCTGTTTGCCCATTGCTCTAGCCAATACAATAACAGCGCTTTGCTTTATATCTCCGGGGTGCCTAAAAACCTAACTACCACGCAACGACACTTGATTGAAATCTTTGCTCAGAACGTACAAATTGCGTATGAAAATGTACAGCTGCAATCGGAAATAGAAGACACTCAGCAGGAGTTGGTGTGGCGCTTAAGCGAGGCGTTAGAGCAGCGCAGTAACGAGACAGGCAATCACGTTCGCCGGGTGTCGCATATCTGCTATGAGTTGGCGCGGGGCTTGGGGTTGAGTGAGCAAGAGTGTGAACTGGTGCGCAGTGCGTCTCCTCTGCATGATGTCGGCAAAGTGGGCGTGCCTGATGCTATTTTACACAAGCCAGGGAAGCTCGATGAGAACGAATGGCAGGTGATGAAACAGCATGCGCAAAAAGGTTACACTATTTTAGCTAATTCTAAACGGCCCTTAGTACAAGCAGGAGCCACGATTGCTCAAGAGCATCATGAGTGGTGGGATGGCAGTGGCTATCCACAAGGTAAAAAAGGCCAAGATATTCACGTGTTTGGCCGCATAGTGGCGTTGGCAGATGTCTATGATGCCTTACGTCATCGGCGCAGTTACAAAGAACCTTGGGGTAAAGCCGAAGTCGTGGAAGAAATTCAACGCTTACGCGGGACCCAGTTTGAGCCCAAGCTCGTAGATGTATTTATTGAAAAACTAGACACGCTAGAAACAATTCTAGCGCGCTACCCAGATTAAGGAATGGTATGGATTATATTGCGCTAAAACACACCCATGTGTTGTTTGTAGTCTTGAGTGTGGTGCTTTTTTACACCCGCGCTTTCTCACGTATCGGTGGTGGTAAAATTGCTGCGAATAAAGCAGTATTTATATCCAGCCATATTGTTGACACCTTGCTGTTACTGAGTGCGATTGCGCTGCTTGTGGTGGCCAGTATCAACCCCCTTGCAGTGCCATGGCTATGGCAAAAAATTATTTTAGTGGTCGCTTACATTGTTATCGGTTTTAAGCTGCTTAAAGCGCCTACACAAGGCCAAAAATGGTTATGGTTAGGGGTTAATACCCTCGTGCTTTTAGCGATTGGCTACTTGGCTGGGTCGAAATCTGGCTTCTTTAGCTAACAATTAACCACTAAAAACTGCCGAAATTGGTATATCTTCACGATCCTAGGTAAACTAGCGCTCAGTTTTTTTAGCTCGTGAGATGTACCCTATTCTATGTCTGATGTGTGGTTAGATGACCAATTCGATCTAGAGCACAGCTACAGTGTCAGTGCCATCACTCAATGTATTCAAGCTGAAGCTCGGTGGCATGCACAAGCTAATGTTGATGATGCCTTTGCTCAACTCAAACAGTTACAACAAGCTGCCAGCGAGGTGTATGCGCGTTACAGCGATAAACACCAAGCGCTTGATGCTATCGTTGATTGTTTTTACAGTGACTGGAGCTTCAGTGGCACGCAACAAGAGATGCCAGAGTATCGCCTAAACAGTGTTTATTTTACCTTGCTATACCGCACAGGTAACAGCCTATCATTGGCGATTGTACTGCAAGCCATTTTAGAACATTGTCGCTTTAACGCCGATATTGCACTGATTGATCAAAGTGTTATGGTGCAGGTATCGTTTAGTGCACAGGAATACTACCTCATAGAACCCGCCTCTGGGCAACAGATATGGCATTTGCAGCCTGAAAACGCGGAAACTGATAATGAGACATTACCTGAGATGGTGTTCGATGAAGAGGCATATAAGCTGTATCTGGCGCATCAAAAATGGGCTTTTATCGGTGCTGAACGTTTTGGCGACGCGCTTGCCTGTGTGGAATTACTGATTGAACTACTCGGTGATGATCCCTATGAGCGGCGCGACAGAGGGTACTTGCTTAACCAAATTGACAGACCAGAACTGGCCAAGGCTGATTTACGTTTTTTTGTCGATGAATGTCCCGACGACCCGGCCATTGAGCTAGTCCGTCATCAAATTGACGAGCTGGATAACAATAACAACACACTCCATTAGGGTAAGGATTTTTTATGGCTCAACCTCATGAGGCACTGATCACCAACGATGCGGTGGTGATGGGTATGCTCGCCGTGATCCTCGGCGTTATATTTAAAACGGCACATAGCCAGCATCGTTTCTGGCAAAAGTTTTATAAGTATGTTCCCGCGCTTTTACTGTGCTACTTTTTACCGTCGTTGCTTAATACTTTTGGCATCGTTGACGGCCACAGTTCCAATGTTTACTACGTTGCTTCGCGGTTTTTGCTACCTGCATGTTTAATATTATTGACCATTAGCATAGATTTAAGAGCGATTATTAATCTCGGCCCTAAGGCGCTGATTATGTTTTTAACCGGCACCGTGGGCATTGTGATTGGCGGGCCTTTAGCTATTTTAGTGATGAGTGCCATCTACCCTGAAGCGGTTGGCGGTCATGGCCCTGATGCCGTGTGGCGGGGAATGACGACAATTGCCGGCAGCTGGATTGGTGGCGGAGCTAACCAAGCATCAATGAAAGAGATGTTCGAGGTTGGCGGCGATATTTTCTCGGCAATGGTGACTGTCGATGTGATTGTTGCCAATCTATGGATGGCGGTACTGTTGCTAATGGCCGGCAATCACAAAGCCATAGATGCGAAAACGGGTGCCGACACCACTGCCATTGAGGATTTGAAAAAGCGGGTCGAAGCCTACCATGCAGAGCATGCGCGTATGCCCACACTGAATGACTACATGACCATTATCGCTATCGCGTTTGGTATTACCGGTTTTGCTCATTTTTGCGGTGATCTGTTAGCCCCGTACTTTGACCAATTTGCATGGGCTCAGGAATACAGCCTAAATAGTAAGTTTTTCTGGCTCATCGTTATTTCGACTACCATAGGTATTAGCTTGTCCTTTACTCGGGTACGCCATATTGAGGCTTTTGGAGCGTCAAAGGTGGCCTCAAGCTTCCTCTATATTTTGGTCGCATCCATCGGCTTACACATGAACATTACCGCTATTTTAGATAGCCCGCTGTATTTCGTAGTGGGTGCTATTTGGATGCTTACCCATGCCAGCTTGATGCTGATTGTCGCTAAACTGATCAAAGCGCCGTTGTTCTACATGGCGGTGGGTTCGCAAGCCAATGTCGGTGGCGCCGCATCAGCGCCGGTGGTGGCATCAGCCTTTCACCCCTCCTTGGCTCCGGTGGGCGTACTGCTGGCGGTGTTAGGTTACGGTGTGGGTACTTACATGGCTTATATTTGTGGCTTGATTATGCAATCAGTCGCCCCTTAAGGAAATGACAATGACGATTGAAAAGTTAACTATCGGTGCCATTGAGTTGGCAAACAAAAACCCCTTTGTGCTGTTTGGTGGTATGAACGTACTCGAATCTCGCGATTTGGCGATGCGTATCGCAGAGCACTATGTGGAGGTCACGAATAAACTCAATATTCCTTATGTATTTAAGGCCTCTTTTGACAAAGCAAATCGGTCGTCTATTTCCTCATACCGTGGTCCGGGTATGGAAGAAGGGCTGAAGATTTTTGAAGAGATTAAGCGTACTTTTGATATTCCATTGATTACCGATGTGCATGAACCCTATCAGGCAGCCCCTGTTGCTGAGGTCGTGGATGTTATTCAGCTCCCGGCATTTTTAGCACGGCAGACGGATTTGGTAACGGCCATGGCGAAAACAGGTAACGTTGTAAACGTCAAAAAGCCACAGTTTTTAGCCCCTCATGAGATGCGTCATATCATCAATAAGTTTGCCGAAGCGGGTAACGAGCAAGTGGCTTTGTGTGAGCGAGGAACTAGTTTCGGCTATAACAACTTAGTGGTTGATATGCTCGGCATGGATGATATGAAAGCCATGGCACCGGTTATTTTTGATGCCACTCATGCGCTACAACGCCCGGGTGGACGCAGTGACAGTGCCGACGGTCGCCGTGCTCAGGCGGCTGAATTGGCGCGCAGTGGTATGGCTCTTGGCCTTGCTGGACTATTCATTGAAGCTCACCCAAATCCTAACGAAGCTAAATGTGATGGCCCATGTGCACTGCCATTGGCGAAACTGGAAGGGTACCTGAGACAAATGAAAGCCATTGATGATTTGGTAAAGAGCTTCCCGGCGCTTGATACCAGTGCCAGCGATTTAGGTTAATGTCCTAGTTTGTATCGCGTTTTTCAGAGCCAGCGTGTTGCGCTGGCTTTTTTGTTAATAAGTGTTTTTCATATACTTGGGAAAAATCATCGAAGTATTCATTTAACCAATTACTTTGGTGTTGTCGGTACGACTCACTGGGTAAAATATGGTCGCGGATAATAGGGTTAATGCGGTTGATAAAGGTCGTAGCAAAGTCATTATCAGCGCGCTTGGCACAGCCGATGGCGCCAAACACGATATCTTCTTGGTTATTAGCTATGGGTAAAGTGACAAGCTGAGCGTCATGATGACGGTTGTAGTAAGTGGCGATAAAAGGGTAGTCGATGCCGAAGTCGATGCGTTCGTTGACTAACATGTCGCCTAACACCGAGGCCTGATCGGCACCACGGTAATTAAGCGTCACCGCTTGATTATTTTGTACTCGCGATTTGATTTGCTCAATCCACGGGCTGTATTTCCGTCCGGCACCTTGTCCATAGCGTAAACCTTTATCGTTTAAGAGCGAGTAAAGGCGCACGGGGCTGCCATGTTTTTCGGTTATAGAGCGCTGCTTCTGTGCTGTGGTGACGATACCCATGGGCGGATAGACGCTGGTGCGCGTGGAGAATGTTACTAAAGGATGATTGTCGCGTTTGATTAGGCAGGGCGCACATACGTTTTTGCCTTGTTCAAAATACCCCTTTAAGCGCATTTGCGGCAAATGAATGGAGTCATGTTTTAAATCCAGAGTCCGGGCGATAATCTCATCAACGAGATCATCGCAAATGCCCGAATCAGAGCTGCTGGCAGGCATGGAAAATGGCGGCGCATTAATGCGTAACCAAGTCACATCGTAGTCATTGGCAAAAGCTGGAAAAGCAACACTTAGTAGCAAATATAGAAATTTCATAAAAACAGATTATGACGTTTTTACTCATTAGTCTAGAGGGAGACGTTCTGTTGCTTTACCGAGCAGTGATTTTGGGCCGTGTTCTTAATCTGTCTTTTATCAAGTTTATTGTCTGCACCTAATCTAATGTTATACTTTACCCACATAAAAAAAACTAATCGTTAGTTATGGCTCGGCGACTCCCCCCTCTAAATTCTTTAAAGGCTTTTGAAGCAGCGGCAAGGCACTTAAGCTTTACCAAAGCAGCAGAAGAGCTGTATGTAACTCAAGCAGCCGTAAGCCACCAGATCAAAACCCTAGAAGAGCATTTAGGGTTGAAATTATTTTTGCGAAAAAATCGCTCCTTGCTATTAACTGAAGAGGGGCAAGGTTACTTTCTCGATATTAAAGAGATTTTTGCACAATTAGTGGATGCTACAGAAAAACTGTTAGCGCGTGGTGCCAAAGGGTCGTTAACGGTGAGCCTGACTCCAAGCTTTGCGATTCAGTGGTTGGTGCCTCGGTTAAGTTTGTTTAACGAGTTACACCCAGAGATCGATGTGCGTATTAAAGCGCAAGACCAGGACGACAATTCACTTCAAGATGATGTTGATATTGCTATCTATTATGGTCGCGGTCATTGGAGTGGCGTGGAAACTCATAAGTTGCACACCGAATACTTGGTACCTTTGTGTAGCCCTATGCTATTGAACGGCCCTAAGCCGCTGAACAAGCCACAAGATTTGCAGTACCACACGCTGTTGCACGATACCACGCGCCGACCATGGAAGTTATGGATGAAAACCGCTGGAGTACGCAATGTTCAAGTTAACCAAGGGCCGATATTCTCGCACTCGTCGATGGCGATGCAGGCTGCCGCCCACGGTCAAGGTGTGGCGCTTGGCAACTTGGTGCTGGCGAAACCAGAAATTGATGCGGGGCGATTAATTGTGCCGTTTAATCATACCTTAGAAAGTAAAAACGCTTACTACCTAGTTTTTCGCGAGTCGCAATCGGAGCTCGGTAAAATCGTCTCATTTAAAGAGTGGATGTTAGGGTTAGTGGAAAAAGAACAGGAGCAGCTTTAATGCAGTGGATTGAAGCGCAATCACCGATTGCCCAGTTTATTTTTGCCCACGGTGCAGGGGCGGGCAGTGACAGTGACTTTATGCAGCAAATGGCAGCGAACATGGCCGCTTTGGGTGTGAGCGTGGGGTTATTCGATTTTCCCTACATGCAGCGTGCTAAGCAAGAGAACAAACGCCGACCACCGGAAAAAGCCGATAAGCTGTTAGCCAGCTTTAACGAACACCTTGAGCAGCGTCGCTCAGGTTTGCCGCTGTTTATTGGCGGCAAATCCATGGGCGGGCGCATGGCTAGTATGTTGGTTGCTGAGCACCCAAGTGATGTCCAAGGCGTGATTGCCTTCGGGTATCCGTTCCACCCGCCAGGAAAAAAAGACAAACTGCGCGTCGCTCATTTTGCCGATATCAAAGTACCTTTTTGTGTGCTGCAAGGAGAGCGCGATACTTTTGGCAAGCAATCAGAGTTGCTCGAGCTTGTCGATACACGTCCCGCTCAGCTCCATTGGTTAGAAGATGGCGATCATTCTTTGGTGCCGCGCAAAAAAAGTGGCTTTACCCAACGACAGCAATGGCAAAAGGCAGCGGAGCTCGCAGTGAGCTTTATCAAGGAGCAGTTATGAGTCAGTTATTTCTTATTAGTGGAGCGCTTTTCGCGGGGCTCAGTGTTATACTTGGCGCCTTTGCTGCCCATGGCTTAAAAAGTCGCTTATCGGAGTACGCGATTGGCGTTTTCCAAACGGGTGTTGAATACCAAATGTATCATGCCCTAGGGTTGATTTTGCTCGGCATATTGGCCAAGTTTGGTGTCAACCTTACCATTAGCGGCTACTTTATGATCGCCGGCATTGTGCTCTTTAGTGGCAGCTTGTATGCCTTAGCCCTAACAAGTATCAAGTGGTTTGGGCCGATTACTCCGATCGGGGGCCTGTGCTTTATTATCGCTTGGGCCGCCATGATCATTAAACTGTTACAAATGAAATAAGTCACCACCATGTCCTGTATTGTTATTTATTGTCGCGCTGGTTTCGAAAATGATGCCGCCGCAGAAATCACCCACCATGCCAGTCAACATGGCGTCGGCGGCTATGTAAAAGCCAAGCCAAACTCGGCATTGGTGGTGTATCACTGCTACAGCCATGATGAAGCGGAATACCTGCTTAAGAAAATTCCATTTAAAGATATGGTGTTTGCTCGGCAATGGTTTGTCGGCAAGCAAATAGCGCGTATGCCTATCGATGACCGTGTTACCAGCTTATGTGAAGCGGCCAAGGAGTTTCCATTATGTGGCGAACTGCGCGTGGAAACCTGTGACACCAACGACGGCAAAGAGCTCTCTAAGTTTTGTAAAAAAATTAGCACGCCACTGGCGAAAGGGTTAGAGAAACAAGAAACCTTACTGCGCCAGCAAGTGAAAAACCGACCGGTATTACACGTGTTATTTATCGCCAGTGACACAGCTTATGTGGGCTATTCGTTTAGTTTTAATAATTCAGCACTGTATATGGGGATCCCCCGTTTACGTTATCCGAAAGATGCACCGAGCCGTTCAACGTTGAAACTAGACGAGGCCTTTATGGTGTTCGTCCCAGAAGACGAACAAGAAGACAGGGTGCGCTCCGGAATGAAAGCGGTCGATTTAGGTGCCTGTCCAGGCGGCTGGACCTATCAACTAGTGCGCCGAGGAATGTTTGTGCAAGCCATTGATAATGGCCCTATGGACCAAGCGTTAATGGAAAGCGGACAAGTGAAGCATTACCGCGAGGATGGCTTTAAGTTCCGCCCAGAGCGTCGCAACATCGATTGGTTAGTATGTGACATGGTAGAAAAACCCAGCCGTGTTACCGAGCTTATGATTGATTGGGCGGTGAATGGCTTCGCCAAAGAGCTCATCTTTAATTTGAAACTGCCAATGAAGAAACGCTTTGACTGTGTATATGAAAATATGCAGCGCATTGATCAAGAGTTGCGCGAGTATGGAGTGAAGTTTAACTTACAGGCTAAGCACTTATACCATGACCGCGAAGAGGTGACGGTGCATGTACAGGTGCTGCGCGTACCGCAAAACGTCTATAGCTAGTCAACAAAAGCCGGGCAATAACCCGGCTTTAATCTTTATCTCTCGGTTGGTTGTGCCTGTCGCTTCAATACCCATGCCAGCACCATACTAGCGGCAATAATACCGAGTAAATCGGCGCTTAAATCGACTAAATCAAATGTACGCGTGGCAATAAACGCTTGGCTTATCTCTTCAATCAGCGCAAATGCACACACCAAAAGAGCGCCCCAATACACCTTCACTTTACCGTAAAGCGGCATTGCTCTCGCGCCGAGCGCAAGCGTAGCTAACAGTGTAAAAGTCGCAAAAAGCACAAAGTGGCCAAGTTTGTCGCCGTAAGGTATCGCTGCGACCCATTGGAAGAAAAGGCTGTTTTGGCCGCTATTGGCCAAATAAATAATCCAGCCCAAGAATGCGGCAAAGGCTATTGCCGCAACAACAAATACAGCAGTGAACTTCGGTTTTATCACAAGCTGCGGTACTGGCTGCGATAATTTTCTACCCATAATTTCGTGGCACCACAGACCGCCACAGGCATGATGATCATATTCAAAATAGGCACCGCAGCACATATCATCACTCCGGCACCAAAGCCGTAAGACAAGCCTTGGTGAGCTTTTAGGTCGCGTTTCATATCCTTGAAGCTGACCTTGTGATTATCAAACGCATAGTCTTTATATTGCACCGCAAACATCCAACAGGTGAACAGGGCCCAAATGATCTGTCCGATCACCGGTAAAAACCACATGAGGATGAAAAAGCCAAGGGCGCGAGGTAAGTAGTAGCATAGCTTAGTCCACTCTCGCCCAAGCATACGTGGCACATCGCGCATGGTATCGAGCAAGCCATCATCGTTAATGCGCTGCCCGGTTAAGTGCATCTCCACTTTTTCCGAGAGAATGCCGTTGAACGGCGCTGCAATAAAGTTAGTGATCACCGTGAACACCATAGAGTAGCTAAAAAGCAGCACCAATATAGCCAATGGCCATAAAATAAATTCCAGCCAAGTCAGCCACTCTGGCAACTGTGCATTGAGCCAGGCAAACGCATCAGTGAGCCAGCCATAGATAAAGAATAAAGACGTGCCGAAAATCACTAAGTTGATCAACAGCGGGATAAGAACGAAGCGCTTTAGGCCTTTTTGGGTGATCAGCGTAAAGCCACTAAAAAAGTATTCGAAACCACGACCTAACTGCATGGCATACCTCTACTATTTGGATCTTGATGGTTCCGCAGTATAACTAAGGCGTAAACAAATAACAGACTCTATTCATGCTTTGTTGCAAAAAGGCCCAACTTGAGTTGGGCCATAGCCATTATTTATTTTCTTCTAATTGCTGGGTGTCTTGGCGTTCACGAAAGCCGCCCGCTTTATCATCGCTCAGCTTGGGCGTACCATCTTCGGCGCGCGAGGCTTGGTTCACCTTGAGTATATTTTCTGCGTGCTGGAGGTCGGCTGTATTGGAAAAACCAGCGATGGTCTCACGGCCTTTTAAGAAGCCATCTATTTCATCAACGATGGTATTGAGCTCTTGCTCGTTTTTCTCCATGGTCATCACATAGCGCGGCATTTCCACATTATCGCTGCCACTACTGGCAAAGGTGCTAGTGTGGATGCGCGAGCTAACAATCCACGGCGTGATTGATGATTTAACAATGACATTTTCACTGCGAGTGGAATCGTGAATGGACATACCGGTGGAGATCTTAGACTCGGTAAAGGTGCCTTCCGTTTTCATATACAGCAGCAACGAACTAAAGCGCAACTCGGCCCAAAATACATGGCTAAAGTTCTCCAGCATACGTCCGATGGTGCTGAATATTTGCCAGAAGAAAAAACCACTGAGTAACGTCACGACCAATGCTGATAACTGCCCAAGCCACTGCTGCATTGCTGCACCATCGCCTCGTTCGGCACTGCGCACAAAGCTGTCTACGTTGTCCCATGACTGGGCTAGAAAGTCGTACAGGCCTTGAACTTTTGCGGCCAAAGCAAACAACAAGCAGGCGCCGATGACCACGCAAAGTTGCGCCGCTATGGTGCTAAATAAGCGCGTCGCTTTGAACCCTTGCGGCGCTGGAGTTGGCGTGAACTCAGGCTGAGTTTCGATTAACAGCTCACCACGAAAATCGCCTTTGCCCTGCGACTGCTCATTCAACGTGGGATCAAAGTCAATGTAGGTGCGGTTGGGGATCTCTCGATAGCGTCGATTGGCCAGCACGATATTTTCAATGTTGATAAAAATCTCATTGGGGTGCACCGACTCTTGTAAATTGGCGCGGTACTCACTTACTTCCGTTTGCGCGTTGCTTTGCTGCGCTCTCGTCGTCAACAAGTAAAACAGCGCGATACTGGCTATGGCACCCAGTGCCAATAAGGTGATAAGGCTAGGCCAGGCAGAAAAGCTAACGACTTGCTCGGTCACACTTTGCCATTGCTGCAACTCATGGGCTGAGGGAGCAAATACATGATGATAAATAAGACCGATGACCACCGGGAAAATCACCGAAAAAGCGATGACTTTTGCCAATGATGCAGCCCCCACATCTTTGAGCTGTTTAACGCGTTTAAGACTGACGGCCTTGGCTGCACTGCGCCAACATAGCAGTAGGTAGACTAAAATAAGCGCTGAAAAAATAGGAATAATAATATGGCCCGCTTTCCCGGCAAGCCCAGAAGAAGACACAAAATACGTCAATGCGAAGGCAATAAGCGCGAGCACCGTCTGCAACAACACTGCGACAATTTCTTGTGCGACATTACGCATTGGATAAGGTAAAAACACCAGCTTTGGCATAATCGAATGCACCAAGCGGCCAACCCAACCTTTGGGTTCGCTAAACGTGGTGTTTTTGCGGCCCATCAGCATCGACTCTAGAGTTTTTGCGTTGTAGGCTAACGATCCCTTTCGGCGCTCCAACTCTGCGTTTTCTTGCTCACTTTTAGTGAGGTTTAGCGCCAAGGAGCTAGGCACAGAACGACCAACAAAAAACTTAAACAACTGGAATAAACCACTGCCACAGCGCTGTAACCCCATAATCAACAGCACAAGGCCAAAGCCGGCGTAGATCCACGCCGCAACCAAGTTGTGCTCGGTGAGGGTGGTTACTTTAAAGAGGCTATATAGGCCTAATAGGGCGATACATAGGCCGCCGATGGAGCGAATTAACCCTTCCGCTTTAAAGGGGTTGGTTATGCCTAAGCCTTTTGAACCAAAATCATACGCCATAAGGGTTCCTTTTATTCTTGGGCTTGTTGAGCCCGTTCAATACGTTCAGAAATAGCAGGGTGAGAAGATAAGTACTCCCACTGCGAATCTTGCTGAGGGTCCAACTCATGAGCCTGTGCGAGCGCTTCCATGGCCTCAGCAAAGGCTTTCGATGAATAGCCTAAGCGTTTAAGTTCGCGTAATGCGTAATCATCGGCTTGGCGCTCCATATCGCGGGAAAATTGCTGTTGTAGCAACGTCGAGCCGGTGCCCATGATAATCTCAGCAAACCCTTGCAAGTCGCCAAATAATAGCGCCAACGATACCGAGGCACCCGCTGATTGCGCCGCTAAGGTGAGGCCGTGCTGATACTCGACATGACCAATTTCATGCAACAGCACCGCCAGCAGTGCGGTGTCGTTCCCTTTTAATGCGTCGGCCAACTCATCAGTTAACACGACTTGCCCATCGGGCAGAGCAAAGGCATTGGCTCCAATTTCCGGGGCGCTAAAAAAGTGCAATTGTAAATGCGAAGGCGGGTTCTCTATTTTGTTTATATGATTATGCCACAGAGTGCGAATATGTTGTTTACGGGCGTCACTCAGTTCGCTGGGTTCAAGGTAAAGGTATTTAACCGCTTCGAAACTTTGTTCTGAGGCAGCATGGACAATGGGTTCAGGCAGGGCGCGAGCCACCGTTGCAGCGGTGCTGGGAATTATTTTGAAAAATAAGACCCAGCACAGTAAGGCAGCGCCCAAAACACAGGCGCAAAGGGCCAACTTATGGCGCTCAATAGCTTCCAATGCTTTGTCCCAGCGCGACTCACTCGGCCAGCGATGCTGAGCGTCGTGGGGCACAAAGCGACTGCCATCGGCAAAGGTCAATTCCACCGGTAAGCCTGTTATTTGTTGCCCTTGCTGATAATCATCAAACTGCGCGATGAGCTCATCATCACTGAGCAGTTGCACACCAGCATCACAAAGCCAAAGCGTGGCGTGCACACTTTGGCTTTGCTTATGCAAGTAATAAACGCCCGTTACTTGCATGGCTTATCCTAATGAAAGGTCAACATCAAAGAAATCAGCTGCTTCTTCAGCAAATGATGAGTTTTGCTCACCTTGCGCGTCAGTCAGTGTTTGCGGATCGCATAAGAAGGTGATCTCAGTGGCCCGGCATAGCATTTTTGCAGTGCGTACTTTTGCCCACGGGATGGCTAAACCGAGAGTACATAACACGGCCAGGGCATTGGTGAGAGTCAGTAAGGTGTAATCTACTATGCGTAAATCGGATTTAAAACTGGCGATACCTTCGATCTCACTGCTATTGAGCAAGTGGTTACGAACATGAGTTTGATACACACCCATGTAAACGGCAAAAATAGCGGTATAGCCAACAACGAATAAGATGATTAATGCCACTGCGCTAATGGTGGTGAGCGATTGTTCAAACCCTTCAGGGTCCAGCATCATGGTTTGTAAACTCAAACCAAATACGCCAGCGATAGTCATCACTATTACACCGACAATGGCACAGGCAACATAGGCCAAAATCACAGCCAAGTAATACTCACCGCCTTTGGTGTTCACAGTGATAGGTTTATCGGCATAGCTAATTTCGCTATGTAGGTATTTATCAATGCGCTTGAGTACGTAAGGCAGCAACAAATAAAGCGTAAATACACTTACGATAGGCAACACGATAAAATTCAAAAATGCATCGCCATAGTTACCTTTAAACGCAAAGCGTACATTGCGATAGCGACTCATGCGCATATTAAAACGCATGCCCTGATTGACCATCCACGGCATTAAAAATAGCAATCCGAACACCGCTAAAACACCGAGAATAGGCACAAATTGAGTACAAAATATATAAATAACAAATAAAATAAAGGCGAGAATGCGGCCTTTTAAAATTTGTATAGGCGATGCAAGGTAATCAAAACGGTGGCCATCAAGTTGGGTGTGACCATAAAAATAGCGATAAGTGCGCACTTTGGCCCAAGCGGAATATATGCCTAGCGTCAACAACGTGAGCACGATGTTAACGATCCAAATTGAGAAAAACTCTTTCCCGGAGCCGGAAAATTCTACGCGCCGAGAGTAGGCTTCAAACTCTTGCGAGCGCGCGGATGGGGTGGGGGTAGTATCTAAGTCCATTTAAACGTCCATAAGTCCTAAGTAAATTTAAGAGCGTTAATTTAGCGTTAAGCTTAAAATATTGCAACCTGTGCAATGCAACCTTTGATCAGGGCTCCGCTTTATGCTCCCGCATGTGTATAATCGCGACTATTGTCTAGGGGAATGACGAAGGCACTGTATGCTGTCCAAAAACCAACAAAAATATTTGCGCCAGTTAGGGCAAAAGAAATATCGCCGTCAACATTATATGTTTTTAGTACAAGGGGCGAAAAACGTCCTTGAGCTATTGCAAAGCGACCATGATATTGACAGTGTCTTTGCCAGCGAAAGCTTTTTAGCGCAGCATCGCCAACTGCTGGGCTCTCGTCTCGATGCCCGCCATATTCACCAAAGCGATGAGGGAAGCCTCTCGAAAGTCAGTACGCTGGTGACCAATAACGAGGTTATTGCTGTTGCACCTATGCGCGATGTAACTATTAAGGAAACACCTTGGCAATTGGCCCTTGATGGTGTTAGCGACCCTGGCAACTTAGGCACCCTGATCCGTTTAGCGGATTGGTATGGCTTTTCGCAGATTTTACTTTCATCGAATTGTGCCGACCCATACAACCCCAAGGTGATCAGTGCGACTATGGGTTCATTCACGCGTGTGTCGTGCGCCACAGTTGCTTTACCTGAGTACCTGCAACAGCTTGATAAACCTGTTTACGGTGCATTTCTAGGTGGCACTAACGTGCACCATGTCGAATTTGCTCAGCAAGGGGTGCTCGTTATGGGCAGTGAGTCTCATGGTATCAGTGAGGCGGTAGGTCAAGCTATCACAGAACGCATTACCATTAACGGGTACGGCGGAGCAGAGTCGCTGAATGTGGCTATTGCCAGTGGCATAATTTTAGATAATATAAAGCGTTGTAGCGGTTAGGCCGCAGCCACCAAACATAAAGTCATAATAACTGGGGCATCAATGCGCTTAAGCAGCATTAAGCTGGCGGGGTTTAAGTCCTTCGTCGAGGCAACAAAAATACCTTTTCCCGACGCCATGACCTGTGTCGTCGGCCCTAACGGCTGTGGCAAATCGAATGTGATTGATGCCGTGCGTTGGGTGTTAGGAGAAAGCTCGGCAAAGAATTTACGTGGCGACGCGATGAGCGACGTTATTTTTAATGGTGCAGCCACCCGAAAGCCGGTCTCCCAAGCCGCCGTTGAACTCATTTTTGATAACACGCAAGGGCGTTTGCCTGGCACTATGGCATCACGTAACCAAGTAGCCATTAAGCGTGTTGTCACCCGCGATGGTCAATCCCTGTATTACCTCAACGGCAGTAAATGTCGTAAGCGAGATATCACCGACATTTTTCTCGGCACCGGCTTGGGCCCGCGTAGTTACGCCATTATCGAGCAAGGGATGATTTCCCGGCTTATCGAAAGTAAACCTCATGAGCTGCGAGTGTTTATCGAAGAAGCCGCTGGCGTATCGAAATACAAAGAGCGCCGCAGAGAGACACAGACCCGCATTCGCAGCACCCGCGAAAACCTTGAGCGCTTGCTTGATGTGCGTAGTGAACTGCAAGCTCAACTCGATAAACTTGATACTCAGGCGCAGCAAGCCCAGCAATACCGTGAACTCAAAGCCCGGCAACGACAGCTAAAAAGTGAACTGGCGGTGTTGAAATGGCAAAAACTGCATGCCCAGCAACTGGAAAAATCGCAACAACTCGCGCAGTTAAAAGAGCAGCTCACCTTTATTAAAGAAGCACACAGTGGTGAGCAAGATGTACTCAGCGCCTATCAACAGCAAGTTGATGATACCCAGCACGCTTTAGCCGCTGCACAGCAACAGCAGTTCCAAATTGATAATCAGTTGGCGCGAGTCGAGCAGCAACATATTCATAGCAAACAGCAGCTGCAGCAGTTGCATGCAACATTGCAGCAAAGTGATGAAAAGCACCAAGCGCTGGTGGTTGATAAGCGCCAGCAAAAAGACGCGGTGGCGCAAAAGCAGCGAGAGTTAGCGCAGGTGCGTGAACAGTTGGAATTATTGCAAGCACAAGCAGAGCAGTTAACTGAGCAGCACCTTGTCGCGCAAGAACAATTTGAGCAACTGCAAAACCAGCAACATCAACAGCGTGAGCAGCTGTACCAAAACCAGCAGCAAGTCCAACAAAGCCAGAATGAGTTGCACGCACTGAGCGCGGAGCAACGAAGTAACACTGAGCAACTGCAAGAGGTGCAAGAGCAACTCAAGGCGCACCACGAGCAACCTATTAATCAACAGCTGCAAGATAGTGAAGCTGAGGTCAAAACCTTGACCACCCAGTTAGCCAGTGCCAAAAGTGAGCAGCAGCGTGTCGAAAAGCAATTAACTGCGGCGCAACAGGCCTATCAACAGGGCAAAAACGAATATCAACAACACCAAGATCAAGCGCGTCAACTGAGTGCCAAACAACAAGCGATGGCGGAGTTGCTCGCACAGCACCAAGAGCAGCAAAGTCTATTGTTTCAGCTCGAGGTGCAAAGCGGTTATGAAGCGATAATTGAGGCGGCACTGATGCAGTTACAGCATTTGCAGTTAACTGAGCAGCGCCAGGGGAGTTGGCTACAGCCCACCGAGCACCAGGTTAAAGCCGAGGCTGTCAGTGCGTTTATCCAGCAAGGCGAGTACCCCGACCTGCTTGACCGTATCGCCTATGTCGAAAATGGTGATATTACGCTGTTGGCAGATGACTATTGGTTTGCGGTGGTTGACAGTCAAGGTACTTTGCACGGTCGTCATTGGGCGCTCGAAAACGAGCAAGCACAACAAGGCATCTTAGCTAAGCGTCAGCAACTGGCGCAACTTGATAGCCAGCTTGAGAGTGCACAGCGAGAGCAACAACAAAGTGAGCAATATCTACAACAGCTGCATGAGGAGCGAGGGCAGTATACGCAGCAACTGGACAATAGTAAGAAGCAAGTGCATGAGCTTTCACGTAGCCATGCCAGCATGCAAACCCGTTTAGAATTATTGCGCGAGCAGCAACAACAATGGCAACAGCAACAACAACGCCTCAGTGAAAAACAACAAGCGTTGATGACCCGAGACCGTGAGCTTCAAGATAAGTATGCACTTACTGATGAGCAGTTCCAGCAGGCACAGGAACTGTTGGAACAAGCGCAGCAGCACAATGAGCAATTGCAGGGTCAGTACGAGCAGGGTCAACAGCACCTGCGCCAATGCGAGCAGCAGTTGCGGGAGCATCAAGCTCGAGTCGCAGATATGCGTCTTAGCGCAGAGCGTCAGCAAAGTGAGTTGTCCCTCAGTGAGAATAAGCTGGCACACATCGACAATGAGTTAAGCCGCTTGGCGTTAACGGTGGAGCAGGCTCAGGCGCAGCAGCAAGTGCTGGAGCAGCCGCTTGAGCAAATGGCCGAGCAAATTGAAACCTTGTTGCAGGAAAAAGAGCGCCTGAGCGAGCAGCAGGTTGATTTGCGCCATCAGCTTGATTCAGTACAGCAAAACTATGAGCAAAATAAGTCACGCTTAGCCCAAGGTGAGCAGCAGCGTGAGCAATTGCAAGAGCAGATTCAGCAGGCGCTATTGGCGGAGCAAACCCTGACACTGAGAGCGCAGCAGGCGCTAGCACCATTAGAAGAGCTCAAAGTCACGCTCAAAGAGGTGCTCGAAAGCCTTGATGACGATGCCGCAGTGGGTCGCTGGCAAGCACAACTCACGCAAATTGATAAGCAGTTAGACACGCTTGGCGCTGTTAACCTGGCGGCGATTGATGAGTTTGCCAGTGCCAAGCAGCGCAAAGCTTACCTTGATGAGCAGCTACAAGATTTAACCGATGCCTTGGAGATTTTAGAGTCGGCGATTGCTAAAATTGACCGCCAGACCAAAGCGCAATTTAAAAGTACCTTTGATCAGATTAATGATGATCTCAAAGAGTTGTTCCCTAAGGTCTTTGGCGGCGGCTCAGCCTATTTGGAATTAACCAGCGATGATTTGCTGGAAAGCGGGGTCGCTATCATGGCTCGTCCGCCAGGCAAGAAAAATTCAACGATCCATTTGCTAAGTGGTGGAGAAAAAGCGCTGACCGCATTATCATTGGTGTTTTCAATATTCAGGCTCAATCCAGCCCCGTTTTGTATGCTTGATGAGGTGGATGCACCTCTGGATGATGCCAATGTCGGTCGTTTTTGTCGTTTGGTCGAGGAAATGTCGCAAACAGTGCAGTTTATTTATATAAGTCATAACAAAATAGCCATGGAGATGGCAGGGCGTTTAACCGGCGTGACCATGGCTGAGCCTGGTGTGTCGCGTATGGTTGCGGTGGATATTGAGCAAGCAGTGGAAATGGCTCAAGCCAGTTAAGTTAAACAAACACAGAATAAAGGTGAGGGGATGGCCGAAAATCTCAGATGGGTATTAATTTTAATCAGTGCAGTGGTCATTGGTGGTTTGCTAGTTCATGGCTTGTGGTCAGTACGCAAACGCTCTCAAGCAGTCGAGAACAAACCAGCTAAAGCTAAACCACAGCCAAAGGCAGAGCCCCATGAACCGCACAACACGCAAGAGACGGTGAGTCGTTCTGAACCTGAGCCAGCATCAGTGCAGCATGACGAGCCCAGCTTTGGTGCTATCGACGATGAACCAAGCATTGGCGAAATTAACATTGATGACGAGCCCGCAGCGGCGCATGAAGAAACTGAAGCGAATAGTGACAGCGAGCAGCCAGCAGAAGATTTTGTGATCATTCACGTGCATATGCCTGAAGGGCTGCAAATGCAAGGAGCTAAGTTATTACCCTTAGTGCTGACCTTAGGGTTTAAATATTCCGACGATGGCTTTTTCCACCGTCACGAGCAAGCCAGCGGTCAGGGCCCGGTGTTGTTCCGTATGGTTAACATGTACAACCCAGGCACTTTTGACGTCGACAATATGGAGCAGTTCAGCACTGCAGGCGTGAGCTTATTTATGACTTTGCCTAACGATGGCGAAGCCATGGCCACCTTTAATATGTTGCACAGCGCGGCGAAGAAAGTGGCAGATGAGTTTGGCGCTGAGTTATTAGATCATAACCGCCAGCCACTGAGCGTTAGCACCGTGCGTGAATACGTCGAAAAAGTACGTGAATACGCTTAATATCACATTCTGTAAGTAGTAGCAGCCACCCACTTGATGCGGTGGCTTTTTTATGAGGAACTTATGAGTAGCACGCCAGAGCAACGCATTGCACAATTGCGCCTTGAGATAGAAGAGCACAATTACAACTACTACGTATTGGATAACCCCAGCATTCCTGATGCCGAATATGATCGTTTGCTGCGCGAGTTACAGGCGCTCGAAAACGAACACCCACATTTGCTTAGCCCAGACTCTCCCAGCCAAAAGGTCGGCGGCACAGCACTGAGCAAGTTTGCTCAAGTCACCCACCAAGTGCCGATGTTATCCTTGGATAATGCCTTTGATGAGAGCGAATTCAACGCCTTTAATAAACGTATTCAAGACCGCTTGGCAGACACGCAAGCACTGGCGTTTTGCTGTGAGCCCAAGCTAGACGGTTTAGCAGTGTCGATTTTGTACCGCGACGGCGTATTAGTGCAAGCTGCAACGCGCGGCGACGGCCAAGTTGGTGAAAATATTACCGAGAACGTTAAAACCATTCGTAATATTCCCCTAAAGCTGCGGGGTGATTACCCACAAGAGTTAGAAGTGCGCGGCGAAGTGTTTATGGATTTAGCGGGTTTTGCGCGCCTTAACGAAGAGGCGACAAAAAACGAGGGCAAAGTGTTTGCCAATCCACGCAATGCCGCAGCGGGAAGCCTGCGTCAGTTAGACTCTAAAATTACCGCTAAGCGGCCATTGATGTTTTATGCCTACTCGATGGGGCAAATTACCGGGGCCGATTTGGCCGACGGCCATTATGAGCAGCTGCACCAATTAAAAGACTGGGGATTGCCGCTGTGTCCGGAGACCAAGCTTGTCAACGGCACAGAGCAGGCGATTGCTTACTATCAAGACATTTTAACCCGCCGAGGCGAGCTTAAATATGAAATTGATGGGGTGGTAATTAAAGTGAATAATAAGGCTCATCAGCAACGTTTAGGCTTTGTCGCCCGAGCGCCGCGCTGGGCTATTGCCTATAAATTTCCGGCGCAAGAAGAGATCACCCAGTTACTGGATGTGGAATTCCAAGTGGGCCGTACTGGGGCAATTACCCCCGTAGCCCGCTTACACCCGGTGTACGTAGGGGGGGTGACAGTATCCAACGCCACACTGCACAATGGTGATGAAATAGCCCGCTTAGGCGTAAAAGTTGGTGATACCGTGGTGGTGCGCCGAGCTGGTGATGTGATCCCTCAAATAACTCAAGTGGTGCTTGAGCGCCGCCCCGCAGATGCCAAGGAGATTGTCTTTCCGCAGCAGTGCCCAGTCTGTGATTCCCACGTTGAGCGTATAGAGGGCGAGGCTGTGGCGCGATGCAGCGGTGGTTTGGTATGTGCTGCGCAGCGTAAAGAGGCCATTAAACACTTTGCCTCACGCAAAGCCATGGATATCGATGGCCTCGGCGATAAAATTGTAGAGCAGTTGGTGGAGCGCGAATTAATCCACACGCCAGCAGAGCTTTTTCAACTGCGTCAGGGTCATTTTGAGAGCCTTGAGCGTATGGGGCCTAAATCTGCAGCCAACCTAGTCAGTGCCCTTGAAGCGGCGAAAGAAACTACCTTGGCTAAGTTTATTTACGCGCTGGGGATCCGTGAAGTGGGAGAGGCCACCGCACAAAACTTGGCCATGCACTATCGCACCCTCGACGCGCTAATGCAGGCCGACGTCGAAAGCTTACAAGAGGTCAGCGATGTCGGTGAAGTGGTGGCTAAACACATAGTGAGTTTCTTTAGTGAGACGTTAAATCAGCAAGTGGTTGAGGAATTACTAAAGCAAGGGCTGCACTGGCCGGCTATTGAAGTGAAAGCCGATAACGAGCAACCACTCAATGGTCTAACCTATGTGATCACCGGTACCTTAAGCCAGCTAAGTCGCAATGACGCCAAAGCGAGATTACAAGCATTAGGGGCGAAGGTTGCGGGCAGCGTCTCGGCTAAAACTCATGCCTTAGTGGCTGGGGAAAAAGCGGGCTCGAAGCTAACCAAAGCGCAAGAATTGGGAGTGGATGTGCTCTCAGAAGAGGCGCTGCTCGAATTGCTAAGCGAGCATGGCGGTTAATATGAGTGACTTCAGTAACTGGCTGAAATCAGGCCTTTATCAACTGGGACAATGGCTATCGCCTTATCTTGGTGATATTGCCTTGGTGTTTGTGGTGTGCATTATCGGCCTGTATGCCGCTGATGTGATCAAGGCGGTGAAAAAAGTAGTTGCTGCGAAGCACTTTATGCTGCGCACCTTAGTGTTTGTGCTGGTGAGTGCATTCGGCTTGGGAGCGCTTACGCTGTGGGTAAGTCCTCTGATCGCTAAATTATTGATGCTCTTTGGCAGCACTTATCTGCCACTGACGGTACTGGTGGCGTTTATATTGGTGGGAGTGTTAGCCGATAGGAAGTCGCAGCTGTGAATCGCTATGGCCCCGAGTATTGGGATAAACACGGTGCTTATCGCACCCCTATAGGCTTTACTTTGTCCCTACTGGTGCTGCTTCGGGCTTATCTAATTTGGGCGTTTGCAGCGATTTCGCGACGCCCCGAGCTTGATTTAGTCGCCTTGGTATACCAACAAAAACGTGACTTCTTTATTGCCTTAGGGATTGGTGCCATTGCCTTAGTCCCTGCGGTGCTTTACTCATTGCGCCGACCCAGCTCGAGCCTGAAACTCAAACCTTTATGGCGGTTTATGCGTTGGCCGTTATTAGTGTGCGCGATATTGGATTTTACTTGGATCATGCTCCAAGCCGCTCAGCAGTATTATCAGTTCTCCCTCCATTTAGCCCTACAGGGAGTCATGGTTGCGTGGGTCATACTGTATTTATTGCGTAGTCGCTACCTCAAAGTCTTTTTCGCTGACTGGCCGGATGAACTGGAAAGCAAAAAAGACGGTACAGATAAGCGCTAACCAGATGAAGGTCGTCAACGCCGCCCGAGCTGTAGATGTAATGCTTGCTAAATACACCTTATTGGCTCTACCCGTGGTGGTGTTAATTATGGTTTTGACGTTATCTTGGCCTTGGTTAACACTGATCATCGGGGGGGGCTACTTGGTGGCGCTAAGCTCATGCCTTTATCGTCTCACGGCGCTGTTCAGGACGCGCAACCCCATTAGCAATTTTATTCATCGTCAGCAGGGTCAACTCAGAGTGTGCTCACTAGCAGGGGTTTATGATCTCCATGGCCCGTGGCAGAGTATTCCCTTACATAATATCAGACACATTAGGGTGTACGACCATCGTATGTGCATTGTCACTAGCAATAGCGAGTGTGAGCTGAGTTTAGTCGCTACGCGTGACGCGCTATTGGCATACATGCGCGCTATTATGGCCGATACACAGGTCGATATTACATAGCTCATGTGGCTAAGCAGTGGTCCTAAAAGCAGCCTCGCTGTGGCGTTAGCTTTGCTGTTATATCATCTTAAGGCATTATCAAATTTAAGGAGTGTTTATGCTTAATTGGCAAGACATCATGCGTATGAGTGAAAAAGGCAACCCCGAGCCTCCTTATCGTGTGGAAAAAAGCGATGAACAGTGGCGGCAGCAACTCAGTGACGAAGCGTTTTATGTGACTCGCCAAAAAGGCACTGAACGTCCATATAGTAGCGATTCATGCACTCTTTTTGAGCCAGGGCGTTACCTTTGTGTGTGCTGCGATAACGTTTTATTCGCCGGTGATGAGAAATTCGACAGCGGCAGCGGTTGGCCTTCTTTTACGCAACCGGCACAAGCCAACGCTATCGCCTACATCAGTGATAGTAGCCATGGGATGCAGCGGATTGAAGCGGTGTGCAACGTGTGTGATGCGCATTTGGGGCATGTGTTCCCGGATGGCCCGCCACCGTCTCACCTGCGCTACTGTATTAACGCAGTGGCCATTTATAAAGGCGAGGATTAAAGGAGTACGGGGCGAGGTAGCTCGCCCCATGCAAAGGTTATTGTTGACTGGCTATCCAAGCATCAATGTCTTGCTCAACAATCGCCATGGGGCGAGCCCCGGGAGTGAGAATAACATCGTGAAACGCTTTTATATCGAACTTGTCGCCTAGTGCTTTACGTGCCTTGTCACGAAGCTCGACCAGTTTGATCATACCTAGTTTGTAACCCAAGGCCTGACCTGGCCACGCAATATAGCGGTCAATGGCAGAGACCACATCACTCATAGCGGTGCCTGTAGCCTCGGCAAAATAATCAATGGCTTGCTGGCGAGTCCATTTTTTATAGTGCAGGCCGGTGTCTACCACCAAACGTGCAGCGCGGTACACTTCAGCCTGTAATCGTCCTAAGTCACCAAACGGGTCGCCCTGATACATCCCCATCTCATAAGCGACGAGCTCGGAGTAAAGCGCCCAGCCCTCGACATAGGCATTAAAGGAGGCATTTTGGCGCATCAGGCCAATATCTTGTTGCAACATATTCAATGCGATTTGGAAATGGTGTCCCGGTACGGCCTCATGGTATGTGAGTGTTTTCATGCCGAAGCTGGGAACCGCTTTCATATCCTTGAGGTTAATAAAAAATACACCAGGGCGTGAACCGTCCAGCGATGGGCCGTTATAGTAGCCGCCGGCGGAGCCTGCCTCAACAGCGACAGGAATACGACGCACCTCTACTTTTTGTGGTGGTAAGGTGGAGAAATACTGCGGCGCCTTGGCGACAATTTTGCTTATCTCACCGCGTAAAAAGGTGAGTAGCTCGGCTCGCCCTGCATCGCTATCTTCATATAAAAAGCGAGGTTCGTTATTGAGTTGCTGCATGCGCTTGCCAACGCTGCCTTCACTGTAGCCGTTGGCTTTAAGGATTTCATCCATACGTTCGGTAATGCGCGCGACCTCATCAAGGCCTAGCTGGTGGATTTGCTCGGCAGTGAGCGTGGAGTCCCCTAAGTAAGTGATTTCATGCTGATAGAAAGCATCGCCATTTGGTTGCGCCCAAATACCGACATCAGTGGGCGCGTGCTCTTCAAGCGCCGCCATGTCTTTGCTTACACCCGCAAAACCAGGATAAATCTCTGTGCGCACGAGTGTCTCGGCAGTGTTTATGTAATCCTGGCGTTGGCGCTCATCAAGGCCGTCGATAGCACTTAGCTTGTTGGCGAATGAGGCAACAAGCGGGTGCTCGCTGGGTTGCACAGCGGTAAAATTAGTTAAATAACCCAATGTGTTTGCAAACAAGGGTTTCGGTAATATGACGCCAAGCTTGGCGTCGGCTTTAAGTTTTTCTCTGACCTGTGCAATAACCTCGGCAAAACCACGTAGACGAGCAAGGTAATTGTCAGCATCTTCAATGTCTGAGACCTCATGCTGATCCTTTAGCAGGTTGGGTAAATCGATGAGCGGACCGGACAGTTGGTTGACCACGTAAGGTAGGTGCCCGCCCCAGGTATCGATATAGCCCGCTGCAAAGTCCTCGTCACCAGCATAATAGCGAGCAATTACCTCATTGACGCGCAGGTGCAATAACTCATCCGCAGCCAGATCAGGGTGTTGCAGTGCTGCTAATTGCTCGCCAGCGCGGCGCATATCTTTTTGCAGTTGCTGCATACCGGCCACCGAATAATCAGGGAGCTGGCGGTTATAGTCACCATAACTTTGCTCTGGTAGCTTAAGCGACGTGGCTAGGGCGCTTTGATGGCTGATAAAGGTTTTGGTGTATTGCTCTACGGCATTATGAACTTGCTCAGCCGTTGGCGCTTGATTGCGTTGCTGAGTTGGTTGCTCTGTTTTTGCGATGGTTTGGGGGGCTTCAGAGCAGCCTACTAAAGCTAAAGTGATGGCAAGAGCAAGGGTGTTGATTGGCTTCATTGTTGTCCGTGTTTTTTATTGTCGTTGGGTAGTGACTTAATATACACGCTTGGCATAGCAAAGCTAGCAAGGTGCGAGCAACAATCTCGGCGGTTAAGCGATATGTGAGTGCTTGTTAATATATTTCTGCTTTATCTTTTCAAAGCGTTCGCCCATCTCCGCATCTAAATCTGCCTGTTCCAGTAAGCTTACACACTTGTTGGCAAGTTGCTGGTTAAACGTCATGCCTTGGCGGGTGCTGCCTTCATACAAGCACTGCAATAAGTTTAGGGCAATACTGCGGTTTTTCGGCATCACCCGAAAAGCCTGAGTAAAAGCTTCCAGTGCCAATAAGTAATTGCCCTGTTTAAATTTCTCTACCGCATGGTTGTTCAACTCACGCGGCCCCATGCGTAAATCTCGGCGCTCACTTTGCTGTTGAATGACGCTTTTTAGTTGCAACTCAGAGCGTCTCTCAGGGTAGCGCTCACAATGATCGATAATCTTGTTAAACAATGCCTGGGCTTGCGTGTGAAAGCCTAGCTCATGGTATGCCTTGGCTTGATCAAGGGCACCATCAATAGAGCGAATAGGGGAGTCATCAATGACCAGCTGCTCGATAAGCATTTTGGCTTTGTGGTGTTCATCTTTTAAATAATGAAGCCGCGCGTTAAGAACATCCACCTGGGTTTGTTGCTGGGCGTCAGGAAACTGCTTTTTTAGGTCATTAAGGTATTTTGTCGTTTGTCGGGTAACGCGGGATATTTGCTCGCTTTGATCGGTTGTCAGGGCATAATCAATACCTGCTCGAGCGGCATTAAGGTAGACCTCAGGGTTATCGTGTACTGAGTGGCGAGCAAACTTAGCAATATCACGTTTAGCTAGGTAAGTTTGTTCATAATCATGATTGATCTGCGCTACCTGCGAGAGAGACTCTTGACGCTCTAGGTTGCGCGGAGCCATAGTGGTAGCCGCACTTAAGTACTCTTGAGCCTGCTCGAATTGATTCAATTTTATCTCTAACTGCCCTAATAAGTCATAAGCAACAAGACGGGTTTCAGTACGCTCTAGCAGGGTTTTGAGCATGCGGTGGGCGAGGTTATGCTCGTTGTTTCCAATAAGCGCTTCAACTAAGCCAATGCGCGCCCAGGTAAATTTTTGAATATCCAATACAGATTTAAAGAAGGCTTTTGCCTGCTCATATTGCTGCTGCAGTAGCAGTGCATCTCCCTTAAGGCGCAGTAGCACAGCCGCATAACCTTGTTGGCTGGCAAGTTTAGTATCGATCATCTTTACTGCTTTGGAGTAATTCTCATCATCCATAAGCTGGAAAATATCCTTGAGCGCGCGTTTGCGTTTCACTACGCGCTCGATACGGCTTTTCAGTTCTAGGGTATTGAAGGGTTTTACTAAAAAGTCATCGGGGTGTAGCTCAAGCACACTGTGTACTAATGCCCCCGAAGTTTCTGCAGAAATAAAAATAAAGCCGGTGGCGCCCTTGATCAGCTTATTTACCTTGAGCTCTTCATATAATTGATAGCCATCTTGGTGCTTGCTTAAGTTAAACGCACAGATGATCAAGTCGAAAGCGTCTTCTTTACATAATGTTTTGGCGACAACGGCATTTTCAGCAAAGCGTAAGCGTCTGTAGCCCAAACGCTCTAAAGATTGCTTCATATAGCTAAGTGCTAATGGCTGCTCTTCAATGATTAATATATGCGCTGAGCTGGAAACTTGCTGGGCCATACCGCTACTAGGGAGATGTTATTTAAACCGACTATATAAACTAGTCTAGCTGCTGACAAGTAAATCGCGAATAAAGCCAGAAAATGCTGGTGAAGAGAGTAAAAGCTGTGCAGTCATGGTTAATGTGCAGGCGTTGGGTAATAAGAAGATGGCATGTTGAGTACCTAAGGCTTTATATTACAAGGCGTTTATTGTGCCTTATATCTAAAGAGTATCTATATGGTGGGTTGTACTGGTTTTGAGCCAGTGATTTTTGCTTTGGAATAGGGAACGAGTGCAATGCTGAGCATCGAGGATTTTATATCTGGTGAGTGTCTATATGGTGGGTTGTACTGGGTTTGAGCCAGTGATTCTAGCCTTGGAATAGGGATTGAGTGCGATGCCGAGCATCGAGGGTTTTATATCTGCTGAGTGTCTATATGGTGGGTTGTACTGGGTTTGAGCCGGTGATTCTAGCCTTGGAATAGGAAGCGAGTGCGATGCTGAGCATCGAGGGTTTTATATCTGGTGAGTGTCTATATGGTGGGTTGTACTGGACTTGAACCAGTGACCCTCGCCTTGTAAGGGCGATGCTCTCCCAACTGAGCTAACAACCCATATAGAGTGGTGCACATGAAGCACGGTAGAATGGTGGGTTGTACTGGACTTGAACCAGTGACCCTCGCCTTGTAAGGGCGATGCTCTCCCAACTGAGCTAACAACCCGGGTCTAAGTTATTCTATATGCGATACTCGAAGATGAGTAAATGGTGGG
>NZ_JAKRFT010000011.1:0-41293 GCF_022347925.1 Pseudoalteromonas sp. CnMc7-15 | reverse complement strand
ACTCACCCAACTCGTTGAAGTGCTTGTTTATAAGCAGTCCGCCGTGTCGGTGGATGCGCATTATAGGGAGATTCGATTTCCACGCAACCCCTTTTTTAAAGAAAACTGCAAAAAATGGATCGTTTGCTTTTAATTTAGGCATTACGGCTTAAATTAATACAAAAAGCCGCTGTTCGGCGGCTTTATTGTGGGACTTTTATTGTTGGATGGTTAACTTCCAACCAGCATTACGTTGGTAGAGTGTCTCTTGGTTAAGTTCGCTTAGCATAAGCGGGTGTTGCTTTAACCATTGCGAGTCTATAGATAAGATGAGTGCCTCACCTTGAGCATTAATGGCTAGTTGCGGTAGAACATCGTCTTTACGGCGCATAGAGAGAATAACAGCTAAACGCAAAACTCTAACCAAACATATCGCTAGTTGTTGGTGCGCACCAAGGGACTCAAACTGGTTTGCACTCAAGTCCCCCTTGTGGCTTTGCACTAACATCGTCACTAATAAGTGCTGTTGACGAGTGAACCCTGGCATATCGGTATTTTTAAGAATATAAGCGCCGTGTTTTGGATATTGCTTATATTCAATTAATAAACCCACTTCATGGAGTTTTGCAGCGCTATGCAGTAAAGCGTGATCAGTCTCATTCAAATGCCAATCACTGGCCAGTTGTGTGGCGAGCAATTTGGCGATACAGGCTACGCGCTCACCCTGGCTATGATCTACATGGTAACGGGTAACAAAGCTGTCGATAGTACGTTGTCTAATATCTTTACGCTGTAGTTCGGGGATCATGCTATAGAGCACCCCTTCGCGAAGCGCACCACCGGCCAAGCCCATCGCTTCAATTTCTAACACTTCAAAGATAGCAATCAGGATTGCTAATCCAGAGACAAAGACCAAACGACGTTCTTCGCTTAAGCCAGGAAGTTGAAGGCTATCAATATTGCTATATTGTACCGTTAGCTGTCGAATATCATGGAGCTTATCCAGGGTCAGTGTTTCGTCCTGACGCTGTGCGACCATAATTTCTTGAATTGCTTGTACGGTGCCCGATGCACCAGCGGCATAGTCCCATCCGGTGTGTTTATACTTAGCGGCGATCGGCTCGACAATATTTTTCGCCGCAGCAATAGCAGCATTATAGTTTTCTTGGCTTAAAGCGCCGTCTTTGAAATAAGCTTCTAGGTAGGTAACACATCCCATATTGAGGCTTTGATAATGTATAGGGTGGGACCCTTCACCGATCACCACCTCGGTGCTCGCGCCACCAATATCAATAACCAGTTGCTTGCCACTGCATGAAGAAGTGTGTGCAACGCCTTGATAAATGGTTTTAGCTTCCTCTTCACCACTAATAACATTCACCGGGTGACCGAGAATCTCTTGCGCACGGTTCTTAAACTCTTCGGCGTTAGTGGCTAAGCGCAGCGTTGCCGTGGCAACAATGCACACCTGATGGGCAGGAATATCCTGCAAGCGTTCAGCAAATAAGGCCAAGCACTCCCAACCGCGCTCCATCGCCTCTTGGCTCAGGCACATTTGCGCGTCTAACCCTGCTGCAAGACGTACTTTACGTTTAACCCGACCAATTGTTTGCAAAGAGCCAGCAACGGTCTTAGCTATCAGCATGTGAAAACTGTTTGAGCCAAGATCGATTACCGCATATAAATCATCTTGGAGGGAAGGTTTCACCACTTGTTATTACCTCAAAAAAAGCTTGGCATAGGCCAAGCTTGGGGATCATTTACTTCTAACGCGGCTGACGACGCCGATTCTGCCCTTGGCCTTGGCCTCGACCGCCATTACGAGAGCGTCCTTGCGGCCCTCGGCGTTTAATCATTTTTGGTGCTTTGATGTCATCCAACAATGCACTCTTGTCATAATGGGATAATGGGATGCTGTGTTCTATATACTCTTCTATCTCTTGAAGGTTATATGCATACTGCTCACAGGCAAAGCTAATAGCGTGTCCTGAAGCACCAGCGCGCCCAGTTCGACCGATGCGATGCACATAGTCTTCGCAGTCATCCGGTAGGTCATAGTTAAATACATGACTTACTTCCGGGATATGCAATCCGCGAGCGGCTACATCCGTAGCTACCAGAAAGTCTAAATCACCTTTAGTGAATTGCGCCAGGATAGACTGACGTTTTTTCTGATTGACATCGCCTGTTAATAGCCCGACTCTGTGGTCGTCAGCTTTAAGCCATGCATATACCGTTTCGCAACTGTGTTTAGTATTAGCAAACACAATCGCTTTATCTGGCCATTCTTCTTCAATTAAGGTTAGCAGCAGCTTCATCTTGTCTTCTTGTGAAGGATGGAACAGCTCTTCTTGAATACGCTTACCCGTTTTCACATCCGGCTCAATTTGCACATGCTCTGGATTTGTCATGTGCTCAAACGCGAGCTCTTGGACACGATAAGACAGTGTCGCGGAGAACAATAAGTTCAGTCGCTCACTTGCTTCTGGCATCCGCCTAAACATATAACGGATGTCTTTAATAAAACCAAGGTCAAACATACGGTCGGCTTCATCAAGGACGACCACCTCAATATCATTGAGGGTGTAACAACCTTGCTTATAAAGGTCGATCAATCGTCCCGTGGTGCCAATTAAGATATCAACACCTTTTTCCAGCTGTGCCCGTTGTTTTTCATAATCCTCGCCACCATATAATAAACCTAGTTTAAGGTTGCAGTGTGGCGCCAAGATTTCTGCGTCTTTGTGGATCTGAATCGCGAGCTCCCGAGTGGGAGCCATGATCAGGGCTCTTGGTTGCTGACCCGATGGCTTTTGACTACGCAATAAGTAATGGCAAGTGGCCGTAAGAAACGCCAAAGTCTTGCCGGTGCCCGTTTGTGCCTGACCAGCAATATCTTGGCCAGCCATAATGTATGGCATACACTTTGCCTGAATTGGCGTGCAGTATTCAAAGCCACTTGCTTGCAATCCGGCAACCACTTCCGGTGCTAAAGCAAAGTCTGCAAATTTTTTATCGGTTAAATGTGTCTTATTCATAGCGATAAAGCATAACGCTTAAACTTGCAATAAGAAACAAGAGTGTTTAAATACGCACTAAATAAATTCGCCAAAATTAACGGAGAACGTGATGAGCGATAAAATTATCCAATTAACTGACGACAGCTTTGACGCTGACGTATTGCAATCAGACAAGCCTGTACTAGTCGACTTTTGGGCTGAATGGTGCGGACCTTGTAAAATGATTGCGCCAATCCTTGACGAAGTAGCTGGCGAATTTGACGGCCGTGTAAGCATTGGCAAACTCAACATCGACCAAAACGCAGGCACTCCGCCTAAGTTTGGTATTCGTGGTATTCCAACTTTATTGCTATTTAAAGATGGCCAAGTTGCAGCAACGAAAGTAGGTGCATTATCTAAAGCTCAGCTAGTTGAGTTCTTAGAGAACAACCTGTAATCACGCCGTTAAAAAAGGGCTTTGGCCCTTTTTTACTCTACAATTGTGTTTAAACACTGGACGATGCGCTTTCGAGCTGCTAGTTTATAACCCCAACAATCCTAAGTTTATCCAAAAACCTCACTCGGGATACTTCCATTTCGAGACGATAAATAGTTAAAGAACCCACCAATATGCATTTACGCGAACTGAAAGACAAGTCTATCAAAGAACTTGTAAAACTAGCCGAGTCTATGGGCTTAGAAAACGTAGCCCGCCTTAGAAAACAAGATATTATCTTCTCAATCTTAAAAGCGCACGCCAAAAGCGGTGAAAACATTTATGGCGGCGGTGTCTTGGAGATTTTGCAAGACGGCTTTGGCTTTTTACGTAGCTCTGAAGCCTCGTACCTAGCCGGCCCTGATGATATTTACGTCTCGCCAAGCCAAATTCGTCGTTTCAGTTTGCGTACTGGCGATACGATTGCGGGACTGATTCGTCCACCTAAGGATGGTGAACGCTACTTCGCACTATTAAAAGTGAACGAAGTTAACTTCGATAAACCTGAAAACTCCCGTACTAAAATCCTCTTCGAAAACCTTACTCCACTGCACGCAAACGAACGTTTACGCATGGAACGTGGTAATGGTAGTACCGAAGACATCACCGCACGGGTGCTGGATTTAGCCTCACCAATTGGTAAGGGTCAGCGAGCCCTGATTGTTGCTCCGCCAAAAGCGGGTAAAACCATGTTGCTGCAAAACATTGCCCAGTCTATCAGCTACAATCAGCCTGATTGTGAGTTGATGGTTTTACTGATTGACGAGCGCCCAGAAGAAGTAACAGAAATGCAGCGCTTGGTGAAAGGTGAAGTAGTAGCGTCAACATTTGATGAACCTGCCAGCCGTCACGTACAAGTAGCCGAAATGGTAATTGAGAAAGCCAAACGTCTGGTTGAGCACAAAAAAGACGTGGTTATTCTTTTAGACTCCATTACCCGTTTAGCCCGCGCCTACAACACCGTAATCCCATCATCAGGTAAAGTACTGACCGGTGGTGTTGATGCGAATGCGCTACATAAACCAAAACGCTTCTTCGGTGCAGCGCGTAATGTTGAAGAAGGGGGTAGCTTGACCATCATCGCTACAGCTCTAATTGATACCGGCTCAAAAATGGACGAGGTCATCTACGAAGAGTTTAAGGGTACAGGTAACATGGAACTGCACCTTAACCGTAAGATTGCAGAGAAACGCGTATTCCCAGCAATTGACTTCAATCGCTCAGGTACACGCCGCGAAGAATTACTCACCAAGGCAGATGAGCTTCAGAAGATGTGGATTTTACGTAAGATTGTCCATGACATGTCGGAAATCGATGCCATGGAATTCCTCATCGATAAGCTTGCCATGTGTAAAACCAACGATGAATTCTTTGATTCGATGAAGCGCAAGTAACAACTGCTTTAGCTTACTCGTAGGCCGTGACTGTTTTGCAGTCGCGGCCTTTTTTATTTTGCGCCTAGACGAGATTAGTCTATATCTTAGATAGGGCAAAATATAATCAGTAAGCTAATGAATCTTAGAAATTTTTACCTTCTCTTTGTGGCGGTATTAACATTCACGCAAGTGATAGTGGCCTACCAGTTCACGTCATCGTGGTGGCACACCGCACTTATTTTATTGCCCACTGTGGTTATCCTCGCCTTACTGATCTGCGTTTTGAAGCGAGGCTCTGTACAAGATCATGAGCTGACCGCTGCCCTAGCACAACATTTGGTGGATGGAGAAAAAGTGAACGTCAGTTTTCGCTTTGATGACAGCAAACACGCTCCCCAATCTTACCTGGTATTCAATAGCTGCTTAGCCACTATTGAGCACTTAATCATGGAGATTCATGCCAGCTCTGCACGCCTTCTTCCGATGGCTGATGAACTTACCGATACCTATTCCTCAGTCACTCAAAAAGCGATGATGCAAAGTACCCATGGTAACGACATGGTAAACTCATTTAATGACATGCTGCACATTACGACCCAACTCGGCGATGGCATTGACAATATTTGTGGCTCGTTGGAGCTGGCAACAAACTCAGTAAAGCAAACCAAAATCGATGCTGATAAAAGCCAGCGCAGCATGCAAACGTTATCATCACAGATAGCACAAACCAACGATGAATTAGCGCAGTTGCAACAAGACAGCGAAAAAATTAGTTCGGTGATTGATGTTATCAATGCCATTGCTGAACAAACCAATCTACTGGCATTAAACGCCGCGATTGAAGCGGCGCGCGCGGGGGAAATGGGCCGTGGCTTTGCTGTGGTCGCTGACGAAGTTCGCCACCTCGCCGCACGCACGACCAAATCCACCAGTGAAGTGCGGGAAATGGTGCACCATATTCAGCAAGGGACGCAGCGGGTCACCGAGTTGATGCAACAAAGCATCTCGCTGACACAGGAAACCGTTGAATTATCCGCGCAAGCGACTAACGAGGTCGACCAAATAGAGCATTCCATGCTCGACATTAGCGCCCATTCAGAACAAATCCGCAGTCAACTGCAGCAACAGCATACGTTGTCGGATAGAGCGCAAAGCTGCGTCGATGCCATGCAAGAGCTCAACTCAGACGCGCTGTCTAGCTCGCGGATACAATCAGTATCATCACAAGACTTGCTCAATCTCGCACAGTGTATAGAGCAGAAGATAAGCTTATTTATTACCAGTGAAGAACATTATGATACCCGCAAACGTAATGATCCCAGCCGAAAACACATAGATGCGCTGCCGCAAAAGACAAGCCATAGTGAGGACCTTACGGGTGATATTGATTTATTCTAGTTCCAGATTTGCCAAGTCTTCGATTAATACGCCGACTTGCTCTTTATCCTGATACTTTGCCGCAAGTTCAATATCGCATACCAACTCCGCAATGGTTTGGCTGGCAAACATCTGCGCAGCCCCTGCTAAGCGGTGGGCGACGGCCTTAATTTCATCGAGGTCATTACGAGCGTGTGCGCTAACCAAGCTTTCGATCTCTCTTGGCAAGGTGTGCATAAAGCTTTCGTGCAAGTCGCTCATATCCACACTCTGAGCCGCACGAGCGTCTATTTCAACATTCAAAAAGTGCTCTAGGGTGCGGCAAAACTCTTCTTTTTCGATAGGTTTCGCCAAGTGATTAGTGAACCCAGCAGCTTTGTACCTCTCAATATCATGGGTCATGGCGTTCGCCGTTAAGGCGATGATCGGTTGCGTATAGCCACATTGGCGCAACAAATTAAGAGCCTCAAGACCATCCATTTTTGGCATTTGGATATCCATCAACACTAAATCAGGGCAGTGCTGCAAAGTAAGCTCTACAGCTTGTTCACCATTAGCAGCGCTGTGCACTTTAATACCCAAGTTGGTAAGTAGACGCTCAATTAGTCTACGATTATCCTCGTGATCCTCGGCCAGTACCACCTCACCGGAAAAGCTCAGGGCCCGTGCTGCCTGAATCGTGTCGTTGCTGCGCTCGTCCATTTCCATACAACGACATGGGATATAGAAGCTAAATGTACTGCCCTGCCCCAAAACACTGGAGACGCTTATATCTCCACCCATAATCTGCGCTAGTTGCTGCGATAGGCTAAGGCCGAGGCCTGTGCCGCCAAAGCGTCGGCTGATGGAGTTATCACCTTGGCTAAAGTTCGCAAAAATGGCATCAAGCTTATCTTCAGCAATACCAATCCCGGTGTCTTTTACACGAAAGCACACACCTTGCTCATCAGCAGTAATAGCAAGTTCAACCTCACCTTGCTCAGTGAACTTCACCGCATTAGAGCATAAGTTCACCAGCACCTGTTTTACTCGAATGTAGTCAAACTCCGCGCCGAAGCTTGCTGGCAACTTATTATTAATACGAAAAAGAATGCCTTTTTGTGATGCGCTTGGCTGGAACATGGCATTTATATCCGCAAGCAAGGAACAAATACTCACTGTTGAAATAACCAACTCCAGCTTGTTGGCCTCGATTTTACTCAAATCGAGTACATCGTTAATCAGCTCTCCAAGATGTTGGCTGTTGTTGTAGATAACTCGTAGCTCCTTGGCTACTTGCTCAGCAGGCACATCGCCTTCGATGATTGCTTGCGCTTGACCCATAATAGAGGTCAAGGGGGTGCGTATTTCATGGCTGATATTGGCCAAGAATTGGCTTTTTATTTCGTTTGCCGCACTGAGCTGATCGGCCAACTCCTCCAGCTCTTTGGTGCGTTGCTTTACTTTATCCTCTAGCATTGCCGTTGCTTTGCGCTCGGCAGAGCGCCGGAATAACAGCACTATACTGATAAAAGCCAATATCAGTATACCTGCAGCTAGAAATGTCATTTGACGACGCTGCTGCGCTTCGAGTTTGTCTAACTGTTGCTGTTGCTTGAGCGAGTCAACCTGTTGTTGTAGTTCCGTGGCATTGTACTTAGCTTGGAAATCATTCAAAGAACTGGCTATTTTATTGCTTAGCATCTCTTGCTGCTGGCGCTCATAGCGCTCGTATAGCAATGCGCTTTTGACATGATCACCCTGCGCCGCAGTCACGAGTAATTCAATTAAGGAAATCGCAGGAGAGGCTTTGTCATCGGTCACCTGCTCGCGCATGGTGTATACCTCTCGCAGCGCTTGCTGTGCCTGCTTATATTGACCTTTAGCGAACAGCAACTTGGCTTCAATTTCTTTAATATTGCTGTTGTAATGCAAATTATCCATTACCTCAGCCTGCGCTTGGGCGTCACGCATTTGCGTATAAGCGGCATCAAAACGCCCTTGCACGAAGTTTAATTCAGCTAAGCGAATAAGATTGACAATATGGTTTGGGCGGTCGCCATTTTCTTGGTACTTCACCAGAGCCTTTTGGTAGTAAATTTCGGCTTGTTCGAAATCCATACGTGATTGGTAAATAGAGCCTAAGTTAGTCTCCATTTGCGCTTGCCCTATCGTATCCCCCAAACGCTCAAAGCTATCACCTATTTGCTCATAAATATCAAATGCAGCTTCGAAGCGGTACCAGTCCATATAAGCAACGGCGATGTTGTGCATGATATTAACTTGGTCATATTCGTCGCCATATTCATCGTAAAGCTCTTTTGCCTTTGAATAAGAGGCGATGGCCGCTTCGATTTGGTCTGCGCCAGAATAAGCCAGGCCAATATTATTATATAAATGCGCCGCAATAATGGGTTTGTCGATTTGCTCGATGATCTCGATGGCGCGAAGATAATCTTCGATAGCGGTTAAATCTTGACCCCGGTAGTAGTGGCTAACGCCTTGCATCTGTGCATATCGGGAATGCTCAATTACCGTGCCGTGTTTTGCAGCTAGTTGCTCTGCGCGTAAATAGTAGCGAGCCGCCTTTTCATAGTTACTGTCTTCAAAAAACTGTTTGGCGATAAAGGCATTGACTGCTAATTGTTGTGGTTCAGAAAGAGGTTGAGCGAGTTTGCTGATGGCGTAATCGCGTTGCAATTGCTGAGGTTGGGAGCGAATATCGTCAATCAGCGCATCACCATAGCTCAGGCTAGTAAAAAGTGAGCATACAAGTAACTGGATACACACCAGTAACCGAGGGAGCTTCCTTTGCGACATATTCCATTTCACTGTATTTTAAACCCTGTACACCCTACGCTGGGCAATCTCAATTACGTTAACGGTTTTATTATGGACGACTCACATTACAACCCACTCATAGAGCCTATTTTAGCGCTCTTAACGGACGGTCAAAGTTGGAAAGTCCATACCCTGGCTAGCCAATTAAAAGCACACGGTCACCTTGGCCGCCTGGATGAAGACTCCATGGCCGATCTAGCTAAACGCAACTTCATCATTATGAATGCACTGTTTCAGCTGCAAGATGAATTGCTCAAAAGCGACTGCTATTTGTCCATATCTAGTTTACATATTCAGCTCGTTTACGGCCACCCAAAACAACGACCTAGCAGCAACGATTCATTGCGAGAATATTACCTCAATTGGCAGAATTACGCCTTATCTCGCGAGCAAGTTATAGACTTGTTAGACCAGTTTTGGCAAGCCTTGCCCATTAACACTTTAGACGATACGACCCTAGCACGTATTAACAAACGTTGGAAATTGTCACAGCCGATTCAAATGCAGGCACTAAAAAAGCGATGGCGCGCGCTTGCGCTGGCGCACCACCCGGATAAAAACACCCACAGTAACGCAGACTTTCAACAAATTCATAATGAATACCAACAGTTACTTCAATATGTACGAGTAAAAAATAACAATTGCAATTGATAATTACTTTCATTAACATGCGCAACGTTGTTTTTTATCTAGGTAATTATTATGAACCGCCACGCGCTCACCTTAGCAATCGCAGCTGCCTTCCCTACCGCGACTCTCGCAACTGAAAACATGGAAAAGATCGAAGTCGTCGGCTCTTATTTTAACGACTATAAAGTGGATAGCGCTTCAGGCGCCTTACGCACAAATACTTCACTGCTAGAGACGGCTCAGTCTGTGACTGTTATTCCTGACACTATCGTTAATGAGCAACTGGCCACCACACTCGGCGAAGTACTGAGTAATGACGCCAGCCTTACATCGGGCTCGAAACAGCGTAACCGAGAAACATTCAACATGCGTGGGTTTGGCTTAAGTTCATCGACTGGCTACTTACGCGATGGCCACCAGCATTGGTCTCATTACCAACAACCGATTGAAATCCTTGAGCGTGTTGAGGTTATCAAAGGCCCTTCGAGTATCCTCTATGGTCAGTCTGGTCCGGGCGGATTGGTCAATATGGTGACTAAAAAGCCCACCGCCAATCAATTTATTAACCTTGCGGCAGATATCGATCAACACGGCTCCACTCGCTTTATGCTTGATGCAAGCTCTGCACTAACCGAAGATGAGCGCCTGCGCGGACGCGGTATTTTAGTCAAGCAAGATGTAAACTTCTGGCGCGAATACCCCAATGGCGAAGAACGCGAACGAGACCGCTTTTTGGGCGCTGTGGTGTTAGATTATGACCTCACGGACGACACCTTAATACGCGTACATTACGACCGCACCGATGATAAAACAGGATTAGACACTGGGGCTTGGCTAAACAACGATGGCGAGCTTATCGGTGACGATAAAACGATTTACGATTTTTCTTGGGCTTTCACTGATATTACTGTGGAAAATATCGGTCTTGATGTACGCCATTTCATTAACAACCAGTGGCAAGTGAAAGTAGGCTACAACGAGCAAACGTTCGAGCGCCAACGTTTTGAGTCAGCACCGCGCAAACCGAGCGACTATCAAGTCGGTGATAGCTACACCTCGCGCCCCTATGATCGCTTTGATGATTGGCAATTTACTACCGCCTACATCGACTTTGTTGGCGAATTTAAGCTGGCCAATATGCAACACCAACTACTGATTGGTGCCAATAGTCTAGATTACTATTATGGACAGCTTCGCACCCGCGCAGATGCAGTGGATTACACACTCGCTCAGCAACAGCCAAGCCGCCCCAATGTAAGCTATCAGAGCGATGATAGCTTATACACCGCAGAATATGACTACTATGGTATCTATATTCAGGATTTGATCACTGTGAACCCACAGTGGCAAGTCTCTATTGGTGGGCGCTACGATAAGCAAAATAAAACCGGTGCCGACAATGAATCTGTACTTCCTAAACTAGGCGTACTTTACCACCCACTGGATACCGCCACGATTTACCTCAGCTACTCAGAAGGCTTCGAGCCGCAGGGCGCCGATAAGCTCAATAATGAAACCGACAAGAATCATAATATGAAACTTGACGCTGTGACTTCTGAGCAAATAGAGCTCGGTGCTAAGTGGCAGTTGTTCGATGACCGTTTACTGCTAAGCGGCTCACTGTTTGATATCAGTAAAGACGGCACCTTAGTCACTGAGCTCGTTGAACACCCTGATTATGATTCAATCACTACACAGGTGGGCGAGCAGCGTCATAAGGGCCTAGAGCTCGCCGCACAGGGCGCGGTCACCGATCGTTTTTTCGTCATGGCGTCCACTATGTATTTAAATGCTCAATACGAACGTGATGAGAATTATGAGGGCAACCGCCCTGCGGATGCACCCAAGTGGTCGGCTTCACTGTGGTCACGCTATGAGCTTAACGATGCCCTGGCCTTTAATGCTGGCGTTTTTTACACCGGAAAACGCTTTGCCGACAGTGCCAATACCGTTGAGAAAGATGCGTATACGCGCGTCGATGTCGGTGCTACCTACGCGCTTAAGCTTGCCGGTAATGACATTGACTTAAGACTCAATATTGAGAACCTATTTGATACTGACTACCTTGCCGGCGGTGGCGTCAGTAATGTCACTGTTGGCGAAGGCACGAACTTCCGCCTTGCGGCCCAGTTCAGCTTCTAACCATAAAGAGGTCGCCAATTGGCGGCCTCCTTCCCTCCCGACCTACCGCATAAATTATCACCATGAGTAAGGATGTGATTAAATACACTTTTATCTCTATACCTAGGAACAACCATGAAGTTTGTCTCTTTGTTGGCACTGCCCCTACTCGCATTAGCGCCAATACAGCAAGCAGCCGCGGAGCAATTTACCACTGAGCAATTACAACACACCGCACAAATTCGTCAGCAGGCACAAAATAGCGAGTTAAGTTGGCAGCTCGTGGAGTCCCTTACCACCGAGGTCGGCCCTCGCCTTCCGGGTACCGAGAATGATAAAAAGGCCGTCGCTTGGGCCAAAGCTCAATTCGAACGGCTCGGCTTCGATAAAGTGTGGCTCGAAAAAGCCCACTTCCCACACTGGCGTCGCTATCATGAATCAGGACATATACTCACTCCTAGCAAACAACCGCTGCATCTAACGGCTTTAGGCAACAGCGTCAGCACCGCAAAAGACGGCCTAACCGCCCCTATCGTACTGTTTGAAACGCTGGCAGAGTTACAAGCTGCACCCGCCGGCTCGCTAGCAGGAAAAATTGCCTATGTGAACTATCGTATGAACCGTGATATTGATGGCAACGGTTATGGGCCTGCAGTAAAAGCGCGCAGTTCAGGCGCCGTTGTCGCGGCACAAAAAGGCGCAATTGGCTATATGATGCGCTCAGTCAGCACCAGCCATCACCGTTTTGCTCATACCGGTGGCAGTCACTATAAAGAAGGAGTAAGCAAGATCCCCAATGTGGCTATTGCCAACCCAGATGCCGATCAAATTGCGCGACTTATCGCTCTCGGCGAACAAGTCACCGTGCACATCAATATACAAACCGAAGACTTAGGACAGGGCGAGAGCTACAACGTGATTGGTGAAATAACTGGCCACAGTAAACCTGATGAATACGTGCTCTTAGCTAGCCACCTTGACTCATGGGATTTAGGCACCGGTGCCTTAGATGACGGCGCAGGGGTTGCAATCACCATGGCAGCAGCAAAGCATGTGGCAGCGGTGAAACGCCCGCAGCGAAGTATTCGTGTTGTCCTCTTTGCCGCTGAAGAGCTTGGCCTGTGGGGTGCTAAAGATTATGTCAAAGCACATAGTGATGATTTAGATCACATCGTTGCCGCCGCCGAATCGGATTTTGGCGCCGATGTCGTGTATGCGTTCGAATCGAACGTGCATGCCCAATCCTTACCTATAGTGCGCGCGATTGCTGAGCAACTGAGACCTCTCGATGTAACCTACATCGGCGCAAACTCAGCCCGAGGAGGGCCGGACTTAATCCCGTTTGAACGAGCACAATCGAGCCCTATATTTGCCTTGCATCAAGACGGCACCGACTACTTTGATTACCATCACACCGCTGATGACACTCTAGATAAAATCGAACCACATAAGCTAAAGCAAAATACCGCTGCGTATGCCGTTTTTGCCTATATGGCCGCCGATGCTAAGGACAAAATTCAAGCAAAATAAAATCTTGCTAACATTTTTTAGTTGCGCTAGTGTGAAAAATACTTGCGCAACAAGGAATGTTAGTATGCCAGTTTCTGCCGTCCCCACCGAGCGGCTCGCTCCGACACACATCAATAAACGCTTTGGCCGCTATTCAGTTCTCAGTGCTTATGGCTTACCCTTGATGCCGCTAGGCAGGCCCGGCGCAGCTCTGAGCCATTGGCTCATTTGGGCGACTTACCATAGCTTGGGCTTGTGGCTTATTGCAGCATTAGTGGTTTTGCTTGTTAATCATAACCACCAACAAGGGCAACAAATGGCTGCCTACTTAGCTGCGCCCAAAGTTTGGGATGTGTACGTCTTCGAAAAGCAAGGCTTAAGTCGTGCACTTGGCAAAGACGCAGCGCCGGGGTATCAAGTGCTTCAGGTTAAAGCTGTTGATCCTGATACCGTCACTTTCAAAGTCAGTAGTGTCACTTATAAGCGAGAAAGCGGCACAGACAAAGCCATCAGCATGGATAATTTAATGCTTGATAGCTACTTTTTAACAAATTCCATCTCTCTTGAGCGTCAGCAGCTCGCCCCTTTATTTGCACAGGGCACGATTATTTCAGCCCGTCGCCCCGAGCATATCTACATTGACGGCGGCATCGTTCGTCCACGACCTAAGCCAAAACCTCTCTACGAAGGGCCTAAATTAAATCAAGCCAACCAAAAAGGTATTGAGTATTTTCGTCAAGGCTTGTGGGCTGAGGCATTGAGCGCTTTTCAGCGTGGTGCCGAGCAAGGTGATGCCTGGTCGCAATACAACTTAGGTGACATGTATTTAAAAGGCCAAAGCACTGAACAAGACACTCAACAAGCATGTCTGTGGTTTAAGAGAGCCGCCGAACAAAACCATCCTAAAGCTAAAATAGCGCTAAAGCACTGTAGCTAGTAAGCGATAACTCCTAGCTGTTACTAAAAACTGGCGCTAAGTAATGTTATGTTGCAATATAACACCTTGCTGTTACTATATAACAAAACATGGAGCCAGAATAATTATTAAGGAGCTTGCTTTGCGCTTACGTTATTTACCATTATTAGTTGCGACGACATTATTGTGGGGTTGTGGCGACAGCATCGATGACCTAAATCAACCCACAGAAGCTGTACCTGAAGAGCATTCAGAACATGAGCATAATTATGAACACATTGCCGGACGCCTGTTAATTTCGGCGGCTGAACAGGCTGAAGTAAGCGTATTTAACGCTGAGGACTTAAGCCTCGTCGAGCTACTACCGACAACGCATGTGGTATCTGGCATGTACGCTACACCCTCATTGCGTTACGCCGCGTTGATCCAGCGAGACCAGGGCTTAGTAGAGTTTATTGATGGTGGCGTTTATAGCGAAGATCATGGCGACCATATGCACCCTTACGAGCAAGCCCCTAGCTTGTCATCGTTACAACTTAGTGGTGCTAAGCCGACACACTTTGACGCTGCAGAGCAACAAGCGGCCTTATTTTTCGATGGTGATAAACAAAATACGGTCAACGCATCAGTCACCTTACTTGACGATCATCATATTGGCGAAGGTGAGGTAATTGCCCACCACGAGTTTGCTACTTATATGCATGGTGCCGCACAGATACGCGGCGACTACGTGCTAGCAACCTATCGAGAGGCTAGCAGTGACACTGTATTGCCTAGCCAAGTTGAGCTGTTTCACCGCCATGATGATCATCTTCACCATGAACTACGCTTTGCACCAACCTGCCCGATGCTCCACGGCAGCGCGCAAAATGAAGAACATATCGCCTTTGGTTGTAGCGATGGAGTACTGCTAATAGAGCAGCAAGATACGAGCTTCAGTGCTCATAAGATAGCCAACCCAGAGGGGCTTGAGGGTCGCATTGGCACCATCAAAGCAAGTCATAACTCGCATGACCTGCTTGCCATTACCTCAGCAAAGCGATTGTTCAACCTCGATCCAGAAAATCATGATATGACCGAAGTGTTATGGCGTGATGAAGCAGACGTCGATGCTTTGACTAGCACCTTTAGCGCTCATCACGGTGCTTACTTTATTCTCGATAATCATGGTGACTTGCACGTTTTTGAAGGCGATGGTGGCTGGCATCACAGCACTCACTTCAACCTTTTTTCGGAGGTATCAGAGAACTACCAGTTAGCGGTTGCCGCAGACGAGGAAGCTCTTTACGTGCTCAATCAGCAAGAGAACATGCTACACAAAGTGGACTTAGAGTCGCAGGCCATCACTGCGACCCAAGAGCTTAACTTTGCTGCCAGTAAATTGCAGTGGTTAGGTATCGCTGAAGATGAGCATGACCACGCACACTAGGTTTGTTCCCGTGGCCTGCTTGCCCTTGCGGCTGTAGGCCATTTTCTTACTAAAAGGCCCTGTTTTAAAACAGGGCCTTTTTACATCGCTCAATCACAAGCTAAACCTTTTATAAATTAAGGTGTTCAGTGACAAACGCGATCATCTGCTGGTAATAATGAAGTTGGTGCTCGGCGTTATAAAAGCCGTGCCCCTCATCCTCCAGCAACACATATTGATACGGATGTTCGGCCTTATCTAAGGCGGCTATCAAAGACTCGGCCTGTTCAATGGGGGCGCGCTGATCTTCTCCTCCATGAACAATGAGTACGGGCGCCTTTAATTTATCGACATTGTAACTCGGTGAGAACGCCTTTAGCTGCTTCTTGTCGTTGCCTAAGACCTTGCGTAAGTAGCGCTGGCCACTATCGCGAGCAGCTACGTCACCCTCATCAAACATCAACGGCAAATCATAGACCCCGACTACGCCCACCGCACATTGAAACATATCGGGTTCAATAATAGCGCTTTGCAATGCTGAGTAAGCGCCAAAGCTGGCTCCCATGATGCACATATTATCTTTATCAACCCAGCCTTGCTCTGCCACGTAGTTAACACCGTCAATGATGTCATACTGAATATCACTGCCCCATTTGCGATACCCTGCACGCTGGAAGTTGCCACCAAAGCCGCCTGAGCCCCTGAAGTTGACCTGCAACACAGCTATGCCTCTGCTAGCCAAGAGCTGTACTTCGGGATCGAATCCCCACCAGTCACGAGGACCATGGGGGCCGCCGTGGGGAAGTACAACTAATGGTAAGTCTTTTAATTCCTTACCATGGGGCACGGTAAAGTAACCGTAAATATTCAGCCCATCACGCGCAGTATACTGAATGGGCTTGGTTTGTGACATTTGCGTAGTATCAATCCAAGGCCGCGACGAGAACAAAAACTTCAACTCGTTGGTACTGGCATTAAACAGGTAAAAGCTACTGGGGTGACGATCGCTACCTGTCCACACCACACTCAGGTTACCGTCTTCGGTGCTACTGGTGATACGCACTTGCCGTCCAGGAACTGCTTGCAAAAGCCCCTTAAGACGCTTTGCCATAGGCGCATTCTTATCGACAAAAGCATAATTAGGATATTGCGCTTCATATTCAATCGCGAATACCGATTTATCGACCTCATCAACCCACACCTTGCTAGGAGAGACATGCTCTTCTTGATAGACCAATTCATGGGTTTTAGTCTCTAAGTTCAACTTATAAAGGCCAGCTGGTTCACCATTTTTAGAGGCACTGGCGTACACGACATTCCCTTTTTGGTTAAAGCCATGCAACTTAATATCTGACAACCCCATGGCCCCGCGCTCAAGCTCAACCCACTGACCCTCATCAAGGTCACGTAAGTGAATCTCTTGATCGGTGTAATTATCAGTAGAGACCGATACCCGCAAGCGTCCTTGCTCGTCAGTTAAAAACTGCGCCATACGCGACGGTGAACGGGTGACCTGACGGCGCAACCCGCGATACACATCCACTTCATAAACGATGGTATGGGGCTCCTTGCTGCCAGTCCAAGGGTAGGTAACCACCAGCATGTGTCGCTCATCATCAACCAATGGGTCAAGAATATAAGAGGTGCCGTATACGGAGGTCGCCTTGCGTAAACGCGAGCCTGTCTGTTGCTCCCCCTGATAGCCCATCAGATATTTAGAGCGGCTACCATCGACGTTTACGCCAAATAATTCACCATAATACTCAGGATGGTCTTTCCAGCCTCGTAAATATTCTTTGCTTAACACCACGCGCTCATTATTGACCCACTGATAATCGCCAACCTGTGCGTTGCCGGGAAAACTGACGCCGTGATGCATTTTGAAGTTTTCGGTATCAAGAATAAACAGAACATCCTTGCCCTCTTTTTTGGTCATCGCCCCTAAGTAGGCGCCATCGGGAGATAATTTAAGAGAGTGGTACTGTGCGCTACGGGAGAAATGTTCTAGGGGAATAAGCTCTGTTTTGGCTTCCTCGGCACCAACGGCCGTGCTAACAAGCCCCAACAGCAGGGCAATAAATAATTTCATTATTTCACTCCATGAAATGCATTTTAAAAGTAGTACTTTTTATTTTTGTTAAATAAGTTATAAGAGTGTACCGCGATAGCAATCATGGTTCCAGCTACGGACTAGATGAAAGGGTTGCTAACATCAGCACAAACGCCAGTCTCTAGCCCAACGTTGTGTGCGATGCGGATTCAGCGCAATACCAGCACCGAATGCGCCCGCGATTTTTGTTTGTGCTGATAACTTTATTTATCGTCGCTCACCCAAAGGGTCAGGCGCTCAAGTCATAGCAAAAAGACGGTGAGCTAACGCAGCTTCAATAAATCCTAAAAAAGGGTAATAGGCCCAGTTAAGTGCATACGCTACACTGTAGTTGTCCACAAAATAGGAGTCTTTCACTTATGAAGCCCTCCCTAATAATATTATTACTTGTCACTTTGTTATCTGCGTGTTCAGAGTTATCCATAGAGCCATCCGACAATTCCGTTGGCATTAGCTATCGGTGTGATTCTGGTTCGGTATTAAAGGTCGAATATAACGACAGCACGGCCACATTAACGCTTGACGGCGATACTTACAGTTTATCGGGAGAACGCTCAGCCTCCGGAAGTAAATATACTAACGGTGAAATGACCTTCTGGGGCAAGGGCGATGAAGCAATGCTAATGATAGGGAATGAAACCTGGCAGTGTCACCGTAGCCACTGATCGCTTTTCCATTGGGTTACAGTATAATGCTGCAAACACTCAGGCTTAACGAGGCGTAATGAAATATAAAGATCTTCGCGACTTTATCGCGTTACTGGAAAAGCGCGGCGAGCTCAAACGAATTAGCCAGCCCATCGATACTTACCTGGAAATGACGGAAATAGCCGATCGCACATTGCGCGCTAAAGGCCCAGCCCTATTATTTGAAAACCCCAAAGGTTACGACATTCCGGTATTAGCTAACCTCTTTGGCACTCCTGAACGCGTAGCCCTGGGTATGGGCCAAGATAATGTAGAAGCCTTGCGTGAAGTAGGTAAGCTGTTGGCCTTTTTAAAAGAGCCTGAGCCCCCGAAAGGCATTAAAGAAGCCATAGGCCAGCTGCCGGTGTTCAAGCAAGTGCTTAACATGCCAGCGAAGGAAGTGAAGAAAGCGCCATGCCAACAAGTGGTATTAGCTGGGGAGCAAGTAGATTTAACCCGCCTGCCCATTCAGCACTGCTGGCCGGGTGATGCTGCACCGTTGATCACTTGGGGCCTAACCGTTACCAAGGGCCCGTACAAGAAACGTCAGAACCTCGGTATATATCGCCAGCAATTACTGGGGAAAAACAAAATCATCATGCGTTGGCTATCCCATCGCGGTGGTGCGCTTGACTTTCAAGAGTGGTGTAAAGAGCATCCGGGTGAACCTTACCCGGTGTCGGTTGCCCTCGGAGCCGATCCTGCCACCATACTAGGGGCGGTAACACCTGTGCCCGATACTCTGAGTGAATACGCCTTTGCAGGTTTACTTCGTGGCGGTAAGACCGAAGTGGTCAAGTCTGTTTCCAATGATTTACAGGTTCCCGCTAGTGCCGAATTCGTGCTTGAAGGTTACATTGCTCAGGACGAGCGCGCCCCAGAAGGGCCTTATGGTGACCATACCGGGTATTACAATGAGGTCGATGACTTCCCTGTTATGACGGTGACGCATGTTACGCACCGTGAAAATCCTATTTATCACAGCACCTATACTGGCCGCCCACCCGATGAGCCGGCTATTTTAGGCGTCGCCCTGAACGAGGTGTTTGTACCTATACTGCAAAAGCAATTCCCAGAGATAGTCGATTTTTACCTGCCCCCAGAAGGCTGCTCATACCGCATGGCCGTAGTGACCATGAAAAAGCAGTATCCAGGACATGCAAAACGAGTAATGATGGGAGTCTGGTCGTTCTTACGCCAGTTTATGTACACTAAGTTCGTCATTGTCTGTGATGACGATGTCAACGCACGCGACTGGAATGATGTCATTTGGGCGATCACCACCCGTATGGACCCCGCTCGTGACACCACCCTAGTGGAAAACACCCCGATCGATTATCTCGACTTTGCTTCACCTGTTTCTGGCTTAGGTTCGAAAATGGGCATGGACGCAACCAATAAGTGGCCAGGAGAAACGGATCGCGAATGGGGTGAGCCTATCGTTATGGATGACAAGGTCAAACAACGCGTTGACGAAATCTGGGATTCCCTAGGTATCGACTAAAGTGCAGACTTATCGCCACAGCCGCTTATGTGATACGCTGTGGCGCAGCTAAAATCATAAAGGTTAATCATGCAAACACTAAAAGCGGATGTGGTAAGCATCACGCCACTGACAGAATTTGTTTCCAAGGTTGTCTTGGCACCAGAGCAGCCAGCTGAGTTTGAAGCGGGTCACTACTTGCAGCTCGTTTTAGCCGAGAAAGATAAGCGCGCCTTCTCTATCGCCAGCCGCCCAAGCCAAAAACAGCAAATTGAGCTGCATATCGGCGCATCGGGCGCTGATAGCTATGCGATGCAAACCCTCGATCATTTGCGCCAGCACCATGAAAATGGCACCCAAGCGCTGATTGAAGTAGGTTTAGGCGTATCGCAGTTACGCATCGACTGCACCCGTCCGGTGGTATTGTTAGCCGGTGGCACCGGTTTTTCATACGTAAAATCAATGGCCGACCACCTAGCTGAAATTGACTGTGACCGTCCCGTCTTTTTTTACTGGGGTGTGAAGCATGAAGATGCTTTATATGCCAAAGAGGAAATGCAGCAGTGGGCAGCTAAACGCAGTAACTTCACTTTTATCCCGGTGGTTGAGCAGCCTCAAGGTGAATGGCATGGTCATACCGGCCTTGTGCACCACGCGGTGATGAAAGACATTGTTTCCTTGGAGCCTTACTCTATTTATATGGCGGGACGCTTCGACATGATAGGCATTGTACGCGACGACTTCATAGAGCATGGTGCCCAGCGCGAATATATGTTTGCCGACGCATTTGCTTTTATCAAGTAGCGGCAGCAAGCTAAAGCCCTACATTTCATCGATGTAGGGCTAACTCTCACTCAGCCATCCGTTAAATCGAACACTTCCATTTATTTATTCCCTTTTACCTATCAAAAAGACAAGCCTACACTGCTCCTAAGACTTAAAGGAGTGACAGATTATGTTCGATTTAAAAGTACAGCATGCTATGAGCCGCAGCTTTCTTTCTCTCAGCCCAGACTTGGAACTAACAGCGGCCATTGCGCTGCTCAAGAAGCACCAAGTTATAGGCGCACCTGTTGTTGATGAGCAACAACAGTTGGTGGGTTACTTGTCGGAGCAGGATTGTCTGGCACCGCTGACCATCAATAGCTATTTTTGTGATGGCCGCATTACAGTGGCTGATGTGATGCACCAAGATGTGCTCACAACATCCACACAGACGCCACTGCTGGAGGTTGCGCTAAAAATGCAACAACCTCATAAACCCAAGCAATACCCCGTAGTGGAGCAAAACAAAGTGATAGGCATCGTTAGCCGTACTCAGGTTTTACATGCGCTAAGTCGCAGCTATCAAAGCTGCAATGCAGCCTAATTTATGAACGCTGCGCCGCTTTCACTTTTAATGCAGCTTTATCACCGTCACTTAAATAAGCGATAGTCAGGGCGTTTTCTTGGGCCTGAGTGATATGCTCTTGGCTGAGGCCGGCTTGGTAGGCAGCATGCTGATATTCATTAGCAAGCTCGATGCCTTGCACCGCTGGGTCATCGGTGTTGATGCTAGCCAAAATGCCATACTCTAAAAATTGTTTGAGCGGATGTGTATCAATTTGAGCCACTGTGCTGGTGAGTACATTACTGGTCAAGCAAGATTCAATACCGATACGGTGATCGCGCAAATAATCCATCAGTTTGGGGTCTTTAGCGGCGTTAACGCCGTGGCCGATGCGGTCAGCCCCTAATCCTTCAATGGCTTGCCAGATACTGCGTGAATCTTCGGCCTCGCCAGCGTGAATAGTCGCTCGCAAGTCGGCTTTATGAACTTGCCTAAAGTGATCAACAAACAACTCCCCGGGGAAGCCCAACTCATCACCAGCTAAATCAACGGCGACCATGTGCTCTTTGAAGGCTAAGATGGCATCGAGTTCTTGCTGACACTTTTGCTGGCCAAAGGTACGCGATAAAATGCCAATTAAGTTGACTTGAACGTCATGCTCTTGCACCGCGCTGTAGATACCATCAACCACCGCTTCTACTACACCTTGCGGATGCAAACCATGACTCATCGCCATGTAATAGGGGCTAAAGCGCAACTCGGTATAGTCAATACCTTGTGCAGCTGCGTCTTCGACATTTTCAATAGCAATACGACGACAGGCGTCATAATCCCCTAACACTTTCACTCCCCAATCCAGCTTAGCCAGAAATGAGACTAAGTCTGGAGCAACCTCGATGACCTGAACATGAGGGCGTAGCGATTCAAGATCGCTGCCTGGAAGGTCAAGATTAAACTGCTGACCAAGCTCTAAAATTGTTTTGGCACGCACATTGCCATCAAGGTGGCGGTGTAAGTCGAGCAATGGTAACTGGCGATTGATCATAATGACCCCCTAGGTTTCGATAAAATTTCGCGGATCATACGCACTTGAGGGATAAATTCAAGCTACGCGTGCTGCTTCGCTGGGTGCTGTTTTAATTGCATGGCGATACTACTAAATAACCGCTCCGCGTCTATAGGTTTGACCACATAATCATTCATGCCGTAGTGCTCAGCCAGCTTAAAGTCATGCTCTTGAGCATTGGCAGAGAGCCCAATAATTGGCAAGTCGTCTAGCAGTAGCTCATTGCGAATAGCTCTAGCTGCGGTTAAACCATCCATGTTCGGCATTTGAATATCCATTAATACTAGGTCGTAGTGGTTTTCACTCACCATCTCAATAGCCTCGACACCGTCGTTAGCAATATCAGGCTGAGCTCCTTTGCCCTCGAGCATGGCTTTGGCGACTTGTTGGTTTAATAAATTATCCTCAACTAACAAAATAGCGACGCCGGTGAGGTCTAACTCCAAAGTGGCTTGCTCTTTTGCCTTGGGCACATCGGGACGCACAGCTAAAGGGCTTTGTTTGGGCAAATAGACACGAAAACACGAGCCTAGCCCCTCTTCACTTTCTAGGGAAATACGCCCGCCCATTAAGGTGACCAGTTTCTGACAGATACTCAAACCTAACCCTGTGCCGCCGAAGCGTCGCGAGGTGGAGCCATCGGCTTGAGAAAAGGGCTTAAACAATTGCTTTTGAATATCTTCGCGAATGCCCATGCCGGTATCCGTGACACTAAAGCAAAGCTCGTTATCGTGTTCGTCTACCTTTAGGCGGATCGCCCCTTGCTGGGTGAATTTAACGGCATTATTTAATAGGTTTAATAACACTTGCTTAAGGCGAATTGCATCGGTGTGGAATACAGGGTTCACTCCCTCGTTAATTTCATAGTCAATCACTAAACTTTTGTTACCCGCTTCCACACTCATAAGGTGTTTTAGTTCTTTGCACAGCTCTTCAAGTTCTAAAGGCTCTTGATACAACTCTAGTTTGCCCGCCTCCATTTTCGAAAAGTCGAGGATATCATTGAGCACCCGAAGTAATACGCTCAGAGCACTGTCGGCTTGAGTGATATATTGCTGTGCTTGTGGCCAATCTTGTTGTTGCAACGCTAAATAGTGCAAACCTTTAATGCCATTGATTGGCGTACGAATTTCATGGCTCATGTTAGCCAGAAACTGAGACTTAGCGTCATTGGCACTATCAGCTTTGGCTTTTTCTTCTCGTAACACCCGGGTTTGTTTTGCTACTTGGTCACGCACCCGAATATTACTGCCGGTAATAGCGATTAAAAAAGTAATTAGTAACCACACAAACAACATGCCTATGACCTGTGCATACCAGTAGCCAGACCATGCGTGGGCTATTCCTTGACGGTGCAAATTAAGTTGCCATTGGCGGTTAGCTATCGCAAAGTCATGACGCATGATAACGGGTCCGGACTGCGCTAAAGGTAAAATAACTTTATGAGGCTGCGCACTCATATCCACCAGCTCAACCCCAACATTATTAAAGGTCAGGTTGGCCATCGCCGAGCGATACAACAAGGGCAAGCTAACCACCGCAGCCACATACCCTCTGATACTTTTATCTTTGGCTCTGACAGGCGACAACACCAAAAACCCTAAGTCTCCTTGAGGGCTACTCTCTAGCGCAAAGGTATCAGTGACGAAGAGTTCACCTTTATAAGCTTGAAGATGCTTAAAATAAGGCTCAGCACTGATATCTAAACCAAAAACCTGTCGCATTCCCTGAGAAAAGTGGCCGTAGTAAACCGGAAAGTGTGCGCCGTTATTAGCGTCGCGCTCATAGCGGGCAAACACTTTGAAAGGGTTGCTCATTTCCACCGTGGTAGATTGTTCAAACTGAGCGATATCTTGGCTTTTTACTTTAGGCATCCACACCAGCGCGTTGATTTCTGGATTGTAATTCATCTGTTTAGCCGTAAACTCACGAAACTCGCCACGAGTCACCGACTGTTGATTACCAATGAAGGAGGCTAACACTTGAGTATTGGCCCGCAGGCGAGTAAGAATTTCGTCGAATTGGTCAACGACGACCTGAGCTTGAGCTTGGAATAATTCTTGGTCTTTATTGTGCTTATTGGTTGCAGCAGCATAAAAGGTCAGGCTAATGGCCGCATAAATCACCATGGATGGCACAATCACTTGTAAGCGATGACGCATCACCGCGAAGTTGAAGCCTGCCAACAACAACGGTGTAAAAATCATAACTCCGATGCTATCGCCTATCCACCAAGTGACGAAGCTGTCCCATCGCGCCACCTCAGAAATAACGCCATTAGTGATAAGCAGCTCAGTACCCACTGCAGCGGCGAAGACACAAACAACTGGTCCACCAAAAATAATACTGGTGATGGTCAGTTTAAGGTCTGAGAGATCCAGAGGCGCTTTTATTATTCGAGTGATGACCCAGTAACCTAGAAAGGCCTGAGCAGTTGAAGCTGCGGTCACAGAGGCCGCATGCAAAGCAACCTGCCAGTGTAAGATGTCGGCGACCACTTCAAGGTGAAGTAAGTTGGTCATCAACGCGCCAAGCACAATGCCAACCAACGCTCGCCGCCCTGCAATCAATAATGCCGCTAACGCTATTCCTGAGGGGGGCCAGGAAGCCACCGCATAGCCATCAATAGCCAGTAGCGCGTTGCTTAAAAAGCCGGTAATGAAGTAACCCAGTGCTACTACAAAGGTTAAGTTAAAGAGATTCTTCATTACCTTCCCTGCTTCTGGTCTTAAGTCTTAGCTATGATCGAGAACCAATAATGCTTTTTCAGCTTGCTGCGTTGCGCGATAACTACGCATCGCACGCTGCGGATGAGGCAGGGTTTGTTGTTGTGCTAGCACCTTATCGAAAATACGCGATGCGAGGTCATGCTCTCCTTGGCTTTGTGCCAAGTAAGCGAGGCACAATAGCATTTCTGCTTCGTCAGGTTGCTTCTTCAGCTCTTGTTGCAGTGCCTTTTGCAGCGCTTCAACGTCACCTTGCTCTATCTCACTAAGGATAGACAATAATTGCGAATATTCACCGCGTTTCAATAACTTCTTCAGGGCATCAGTCACCGACGCAATGTCGCCTATGCGCACAACAGCACGTAAATAGTGTGTATGCGCCGCCTCACGGATATGCTTTGGCAGCTCACTTTGGCGCTTATCGAGCTGAGTTTTATCTGCTCCTTGGAAATATTGTCGTAGCGCCCAGTCCCATTGGTATTCATTAAGACTTTGTGATTTCACCAAACGCGGCACTAGCTCTGCAAATTCACTGTATTTGCGTAATCTTAGTAGCACCTGTGCATACAAATTTAGCTGCTGTGATGTCGCTTTTTTACTATTACACTGTTGCCGTAAGGTCGCTAATACCTCTGCATCTGAGTGGCTCTCTAACCACAGTGCTGCCGGCTTCGCACGGTTGGTATCCGAGAGTTCATCAAGCAAGTTTAGGGCTAGATCTGGCTTATCTTGACGCAAACTTGCTTTGGCGCGCATTGCCAATGCAAAATCCTGCCAATGGTCTTCCACCTTGCCTTTGCTCAATGTATGTTGCAGCTGCTCCATGTCGTCATTAATCAGCGCCCAAATCGCTTGTTCCAATACGGCCTGTTTGCGCTCTTTCGCGCGCGCAAAAAAGCCATGACGCAAATTGCGGTAACTGCCCCAGCCATAGCGCACCAAGCTGTAAATTAAGTAGCCAAAAAACAGCGCCAAGGCGGTAAGAATGGCGAAGCTTACAATGCTTCCCTCTACAGTCCACTGACCGAACGCAATAAGAACATAACCTTTCTCGTCTATCAGCCAAGGCGCTATCGCTGCAACTGCAGCAATAACAATAAAAACAATTAATAAACGCGCCATATTAAGATTCCCCCACAACCTGAACAGAGCTGAGCGTAACTGGCTGCTGAGGAACCAAGGTTTTTAATTGTAGCTGTTTAAGCTGACCCAAAAACTGGCTGGTCTGCGGTTGTTGCAGGTTAAAGTAACGCGTGACAATCTCGGCGGCACTTTGCAGAGCTTGTGTATACAACTTGGGATGTTTATGGCTAGCGGCAAAGCCTGCCTGATCGAGATAAAAGTGAAGTCGCTGTTTAATAAGTCGCTGCTGCTGGTTATCTAATAATGGCTCTATAGCGGCCTCGCGCTTGCGCACTTTTATAAAATCATCCACCAGCTTATCCCAGGTTGCAGCTAAATTGCGTCGCCAATCAGATACATTGTCCGACAATGCCTGTGATTGCTCGCCATTGTTTTCGGTAGGCGCCAATTCAACCATATTAAATTGTAACTTATCGACCTGACCACCAAGGCCGTGAAGTCGAAGCACCACCGCTTCAACATCGGCCACTTCGATGCTGGCCAGCTGCTGTAAATCAGTGTGAATAGCGCGTCTTAATTGGGCATTGCCAGGATAACTTGCCAGTAATGCATCGAGTCGCTTCAGCGTTGCTGCAGCGCCTGCGTAGTTTGCTTCCGACCAAAGTTGAAAATCAGCCATGGCGACCAAGCGCTTCACTTCGTTGATGTCTAACGGCGGTTGCTCCTGATTGTTCAAGCCATCAATGGCTTGCTCTATTTGCCCAGCTACGGCACGTTGATTAGCACTTAGCTCACCATTAACTCTATCACTAAACCGTCGTTGCCATTGCTGAGCACTATGTTGCTGTTGTTGCAGAGCGTTGGCCAATGCTTCGAGGCGTTGGTTGAGCGCTTGATTATCGCTTTGTAGCTGCTCTAAATGCTGTTGTAGTTGGTTCTGTTCTTGGTCTTGCGCCTGCTGTTGTAACCAATATTGATATCCAGTTACCCCAGCCGCAGCCAATGCCACCAGCAACGCTAGAACGGCTGTTTTACTTATTTTTTGTGTCATTGGTTTACTCTGTGATGGTACTGCTTTAGGTTGTGTTGCGCTTGGCGCAGGCTCACTCTTTGGTGTGTTTTTTGGTTGTTCGCTCATGTTTCCTTCCTGCTCGGCACCAATACATGCGGCAATGGCCTCGTTGTCGACATCGGCTGCAACCTTAATGTGCTCGCCTTTCACCCCAAGCTTCACTAGGTGCGCCTTAGTGCGCTCACTTACAATATAAAATTGCCTTGATTTAAGCCACTGTAACAGGCTTTCATCTTGGCAAGCAAAAATAGCATCTGCACCACTGTTACTGGTGATTACCAACGCCTCAACACCCTGCTGCTGCCACTGCTGTAACCATGCCTTGCTGCTACCATTGACAGCTTTGCGCTCGTAAGTCACCAGTGAGTTAACAAAAGCACCTCGGTCTTTCAGCGTTTTGGCAATCAAAGTGCGCCCACCTCGACCTTTGATTAACACGACTGTTTTGCCTTCAACCTTCTGCAGCTCGGGTAATCTCAATAACCCTTCAGAGTCATGCTGTTTTTTTGGCACCTTGGCATTACATAAGAATTGCTGTTCAAGGGCTTGAGCGGTCGTGGGTCCAACCGCAAAGCAAGCCAAATTGGCGGGTAAGGTATCGCGCTGTTGATACAATCCTTGCACAGCATCTTGCGACACAAAAATAGCGATATCAGCCTCATCGAGGGTAGCCAGCTGATTTGCGTCGACTGAGAGATAGTCAATCTGCAGCACAGGTGTGGTACTGACGCGATGACCTGCAGCAATCAACAGCTCAGCGAGTGCTTCTCCTTTGCCTTGAGGGCGGGTGACCACAATATGCGCCATAGTAATAAATCCGTATTATTTTAGTTCGCCATATACTTCGGCAAGAATACTTCCCGCCCCTTGCGCTAACAGGTCATCCGCTAGCGAAATACCAAGCTGCTCAGCTTCAGAAGCGGGACCGGAGATCTCAGCTCGTAAAATTTGCTGACCATCCACCGAACCCACTAAACCACGTAAATAAACGTGATCTTCGTTGAGCTCGGCATAGGCTCCTATTGGTACCTGGCAGCCTCCCTGAAGTCGACGATTCATCGCTCGCTCGGCATCAACTCTAATCCGGGTTTCGCGATGCTCCAGCGGTGCTAGCAATGCCTTAATCGCCATATCATCACTGCGACACTCGATACCCACAGCCCCTTGGCCATTGGCAGGGAGTGATTGCTCAGCACTGATATAACTGCGAATACGCTCGGGCATGTGCAACCGTATTAAACCGGCCGCAGCAAGAATAATGGCGTCATATTGACCATCATCTAGTTTTGCCAAGCGGGTGTTCACATTACCTCGTAAATCACGCACCTCTAAATCTGGGCGCTGCTCTTTAAGTTGGCACTGCCGGCGTAGGCTGGACGTGCCGACCACAGCACCTGCAGGCAAGCTATCAATGTTATCAAACGTATTCGAAACAAAGGCGTCACGAGGGTCTTCACGCTCGCAGATGGTGTGTAACTCGAGACCCTCGGGAAACTCTACCGGGACATCTTTCATTGAATGCACAGCGATATCAGCGCGACCATCCAGCATCGCTTGCTCAAGCTCTTTAACAAACAAGCCTTTTCCACCCACTTTTGCCAGTGGCGTATCAAGAATAATGTCACCCTTGGTGGTCATGGTGACGAGCTCTACGGTAATACCCCTGTGATGACGCTCTAGTTGCGCTTTTACAAACTCAGCTTGCCATAGCGCTAAGGCGCTTTTGCGAGTAGCAATACGCACTCGCGCGGTCGAATTGGTCATGAAATTCCTACTTCGAATTTATCGTGAGCCAACCAAGCGAAATGCTCGGGTAGCCAATAGTTTATTATTTTCGTCTCTCAGCTCTACTCGCCATGTGCCGAGCTGGCTTGGCATGATGTTCTTAGACGAGAAGGTACGGTAACGAGTGGTATGAACACCGAGCTCAACGTTGGCCATAGTTTGGTCATTAAAGTACCACACATGCTTTACTTTTTGTCCTTGTAAACCATGTAATTCGGTGAAGAAAAACAGCTGTTGCTGGAAGTCACTGGTTTTTACTTCTTGGCCAAGAGAGTTAATCGGTTCACGGTCTTGCACAGCGGTTGTGAGCACCGCTCGGCTTACCTTGTCGGTGTCAATTTTGGTGCCTTGAGACAAGCTTGCTACTTTAGCCTCAGTATTAAACTCACTCTCGGGCGCAGGCGCATCTACTGCCGTGTCATTCGCCTGTGCCTCAGTTGAGGGCGCGGACGTGGAGCTCTCAACAGTGCTTGTTTCATTGGTACTCACTTGTGCCACCAGCGTTTGCTCAGACTCCATCATGGCGCTCTTTGAGTCAGCCTCTACTTCATCTTCTTTGTGGGGCTGGCTCGGTTGCACTGGTGCCTGCGCAGCTAACGCGACGGGTGCTGCTTTTGCAACCGTGACCTCTTGCGCACTTTCATTGGGCGCTTCAGCCTGACTCTGTATACCATCGGAAGAGGCCGTATTCACCTCGCCCTGCTCGGCGTTGGCAGGCGTAAATGCTAGGTACCAAATCGCAGCCACAGAACACAAACCAAGCGTTGCAGCACCAACGATGCGGCGCCAATGCCATTGATATTGCACTTCCTTGCGCTCAATACGTTGAGTCTTGTTATTCATATTCGCTGTGATCACGATTTTTTGTCCCATTACCGTTGTTCCTGAATCATTATTAACTTAGTCGCTCAAGCAGCCATTGTCGAATAGCATGCAGCTCGGCATCACAGACTTGGTGGGCCATAGCGTAAGATTGCCAAGATACGTTCATGCCTTCATTTTGCAGGTAAGTATAGGCTTGTTTACCTGCTTCTAAAGGCACCACATTGTCAAAATCGCCATGAGCCATGAAAATATTAAGATCGCGATGGCGGGCCTCATCCGTTAAGCGCTCAGGCTCAGACATATAGGTTGATAGCGCCATAACACCGGCCAGCTTATGATGGTAACGCGGCGCTAAGTGTAAGGCGATAACTCCCCCTTGAGAGAAGCCAGCTAAAATAATTTTATCCGCAGGGATCCCGGCCGCTATCTGCTCGTCTATTAATGCACTGATACTTTGCGCCGATTGTTGCACACCTTGGGCATCTGCACGTTTATCTAGATCAAGAGATTTGATGTCGTACCAAGCCCGCATTTCCATACCACCATTGATGGTCACCGCTTGCACCGGGGCGTGTGGGAAGAGGAACTTGACCCCGAGCTCGGCTGGTAGGTTTAAGTGTGCAGCAACAGGTGCAAACCCTTCACCAGAATCGCCTAAACCGTGAAGCCAGATAACTGTACATTTGTGCTCTGGCGCATCAAACACACTCACGCCGTCAAAGCTACTCACTTAATCATGCTCCCAGCGGATTTCAACACCCGCTTGTTTACTCGCCGCATCACACATAAACTGCCAAAATTCCGCACCAGAGCGGTTATCAATCCAAATATCGCCGCGTAGTTCAAAATGGTGTCCGTTAAACTTAGTAGCGACCCAAACTTGATGTAATGGCGCTTGTTTATTAATGACGATTTTGCTGCGATCAGCAAAGATAATTTCTAATATGCCAGCTGCAGACTCATAATCTAAATCCGCATCAATATCGTCTATCTGCTCTTCTATTGTTAGCATCAAGGCATCGGCTAACTGATGGTATTCGGTATCGGTCATGGTGGTTTCGCTCATTGTGGCTGCGCTCCTATATGCTCGCAGTAACGTTCGATGGGAAATAATTCAACAGCAACGACTACATTTTTTGTATTTTCTGTTACTCTGCGATTATAAAACGAGTCATATTAATTATCTATCGAATCGCTATGTACAAAAGTCATCGTTTGCTTCGTATCCTTGCAGCCTCCAGCTTAACGCTTCTCAGTGCGTGTGGTCAAAGCGGCGCCCTCTATTTGCCACAACAAGAACAAGTAGATAACCAACAAGCAGAAACACCGCTAAATGCCAAGGAAACCGCAAACGATAACGCAGAGCCGTCGCCACAGCAGTAAAAGCAATGGCCTTGGCGCAACTTTGTAGGCATAGTAACAGCATAGAGTGAGCGATTATAAAGCGTTATGTTAGTTAACTTTTCAAAGATGCATGGTTTGGGTAATGACTTTATGGTCGTGGACAATGTTACCCAAAATATTTTTCTCTCCCGAGACCAGATCAAGCGCTTGGCGGATCGCCATTTTGGCGTTGGCTTTGACCAGCTGCTGATGGTGGAAGCACCTTATTCACCGGATTTAGACTTTCATTACCGCATTTTTAACGCCGATGGCAACGAGGTTGAACAATGCGGTAACGGCGCACGTTGTTTTGCTCGCTTCGTACGTATGAAGGGACTCACTAATCGTCATAAAATCACCGTTTCCACTAAAGGCGGCAATATGACGCTGTATATTGAAAAAGACGGGCAAGTGACGGTCAATATGGGGCAGCCAATATTAGAGCCCAAAGATATACCGCTGCAAGCCAATAAGCGTGAGCTAACCTATATTCTTCGCCACCAAGAACATACATTATTTATGGGCGCCGCATCGATGGGTAATCCACACTGTGTGATCGAGGTTGAAGACATTACTGCCGCCGAGGTGCACACCCTAGGTCCAGCTGTTGAGCAGCATGAACGCTTTCCAAAGCGTGCCAATGTCGGTTTTATGCAGATTATTGACGAGTCTCATATTAAACTCAGAGTGTGGGAGCGTGGCGCAGGTGAAACCTTAGCCTGTGGCAGCGGTGCATGTGCAGCCGCCGTTGTCGGCCAGTTGCAAAGCAAGCTTGGGCGCAACGTCAAGGTCGACCTACCAGGCGGAGCTTTGCAAATACGGTGGCAAGGTGAAGGTCATCCAGTCAAGATGACGGGTCCCGCAGAGCATGTTTTTGACGGACAAATAGCCTTATGAGCGAATTAACTACACAGCAAGTCAGTGAATACCTACAACAGAACCCAGACTTCTTTTTAGAAAATCCGGGCGTGTTTGCTTGTATGAACTTTGGCTCTCAGCATGAGAGCGTCGCTTCCTTACAACTGCGCCAGCAGCAGCTATTAAGAGAGCAAAACCTTGCTCTTCAAGAACAATTACAACAACTTGTAAGTCAAGCGAAGCAAAATGAACAGGTTTACCAAGTATTCAGTGCCTGTCATCGCCAGCTTATGAGTGACTGTGAATTTGTCGAGCTTGCCAGTAGCCTAGAGCAACTTATTTGCGAGCAACTGCAGCTTAACGAGTGCAAGTTGGTTCAGTACAATGACGCTCTGCAACCGCTAATAAATAGCCGTTTACACGCACAAGGCCATTATCTAGGACGTCTCTCGGAGCAAGAGCAGGCATTGATCTTTAATCATACCTGCAAGAGCGCGGCATTGTACTTAATTGGTGAGCCGGATGCGCCCTTAGCATTGCTCGCGTTTGCCAGCGAAGATGAACTGCATTTTGAGCCCGCGCAGGACAGCTTTTTTATCTTCGAGTTTGTGAAAGCATTACAAGAGCGTCTTGCTACCAGTTCATGAGCGAGTCGCAGGCGCTAACATTTTCGACCATGGCTGACACTTGGGCCACACCTGTCCAGTCGTACAGTGATTATCTTCGTTTTGAAAAACAATATTCGCCACTCACCTTAGAACAATATCAACGACAACTTCTTGAAGTGGCGAGGTATTATCATGAAGAGCGTGATGGTTGGCTGACCTTAAGCGCTGATGATATTCGCCGGTTCGCCATGTCATTGCGAGCACGAGGCCTAAGTGCACGTACCGTCAGTTTAAAATTAAGTTGTCTGCGGGCTTTTTTTCGCTATTTGAAGCTTTACCACCAGCACCACGACAACCCGGCGCAGTACGTAAAAGGGCCAAAATTCGATAAGCCCCTGCCTCGTAACTTAGATGTAGACCAAATGCATCAATTGTTGGATATTGATGATGATGATCCTCTGGCAGTTCGTGATAAAGCCATGATGGAGCTGATGTATTCCAGTGGTTTGCGGATCAGCGAACTGGTGAGCTTAAATGTAACCGATATAGACGTGCGTGGCGGAGAAGTTCGGGTCCTAGGTAAAGGCCGTAAAGAGCGTATTGTTCCTGTGGGCCGCCAAGCCATTAGCGCATTAAACTCGTGGCTAAAAATACGCCCAGCGCTGATCGGCCAAGACTCTGATGCGCTATTTTTATCACAGCGCAAGTTGCGCATTTCTGCTCGTCACGTACGTGAGCGCATGCGTGAATGGGGTGTCAAACAAGGGATTAGTGTCCAGGTACATCCACACAAACTACGCCACTCTTTTGCTTCGCATGTACTTGAGTCCAGTGGTGATTTGCGCGCGGTGCAAGAGTTGCTTGGACACAGCAGCTTGTCCGCCACTCAGGTTTATACCCATTTGGACTTTCAACACCTTGCCAAGGTGTATGATAATACCCACCCTAGAGCCAAAAAACAGAAGTAACTATGATTCGATTCAATCGCGCCTTAGAGCAAGCCAAAGTGCTCAGTTTTGATTTGGATGACACGCTGTATAACAATCATCCGGTTATTAAGGCTGCACTGCAGGCGCAACATGATTACTTACAAACATTGCCGCAATGGCGCGAGCAAGAAGCTGATTTTTGGCAATACTGTCGCGAGCAGGCGTTAATGCAGCAGCCAGCATTAGCGCATGATGTTACCGCCCTACGTAAGCAGGCACTTACTCACGCCATGAATCACATGGGTGTTGATAACAGCCATGCTGAACATGCCTATCGGGCGTTTGCCGAGGCCCGCAGTGACATTGTTGTTGCCGACAGTGTGCTGGCATTATTGGACACTTTGCGCCAACGCTTTCGCCTGATAGCCATCACCAACGGCAATGTCGATGTCACCCGCTTTAACCTTCATGGCCAGTTTGATGCCGTGTTTATGGCCGGCCCGGACGGTCGTGCTAAACCCTATAGCGACCTTTACCACAAAGCAGCGCAGGCAATGGCAGTCACACCGCAGCAAATAATCCATATCGGCGATAGCTTAGACACTGATGTACAAGGCGCCAATAATGCTGGTTGCAAGAGTGTATGGCTGAATAACCAAGCGATTAGCTACCAGTACAAGGGGCTAGCGGATATGGAGATTAGCGATATCCATGAGCTCGAGATTCTCACTTAAACCGGTTAGTTTGTCCGAGTGTTTAACAGCTCAGCGTTGTATTCCAGAGCTTGCCACTGGTGCCAGCCTGGCTCGCTATGAGCGAAAAATCGCAGCGGCTCCTTTCCTTGCTCTCGTGGCTTATCAGCAACATCATATTATCGGTTTTAAACTGGGCTTTGCGTTGTCACCACAATGTTTTTATAGCTGGCTTGGCGGTGTGGTGCCCAGTTATCGCTCTCAAGGGGTAGCCAGAGCGCTGCTGCAATATCAAGAGCGCTGGGCCAAAGCCCATGGCTATCAAGAAATTCAAGTTAAGAGCATGCTGTGCTTTAGCGCTATGCGTGCCATGTTGGCGAAATATCAGTACTTACAACTCACTGCCAACAGCCAAATTGATGCCGATACTAAGATTGTATTTAGCAAGCTGCTATAAAGCCATCAAGTGCCAGTGTCGGGCCTGCAAAACCATAGCGAATGACAAAGAGACAGCGCACTGGTTATAAAAACAGTATTCTATTTAGCCAAGCTGGAACTCTTGTTATACTGGTGGCAATTATGACAGGTGGAATGCGGCGATGGATGTATCTGAATTACTTGATGGCTTAAACGACAAGCAACGCGAGGCGGTAGCAGCGCCGTTGCAAAATATGCTGGTATTAGCAGGAGCTGGCTCGGGCAAAACCCGAGTCTTGGTGCACCGCATCGCTTGGCTTACTCAAGTTGAAGGAGCCTCGCCTTTTAGCATCTTCGCCGTAACCTTTACCAACAAAGCCGCAAAAGAGATGCGTGCTCGTGTCGAGCAGACCATTCAAGGCTCTGTTGGCGGCATGTGGGTAGGCACATTCCACGGCTTGGCACACCGTATTTTGCGCGCCCATCACCGCGAAGCCAAGCTACCTGAGTCTTTTCAAATTCTTGATAGCGATGATCAACAGCGAATGATCCGCCGCTTACTCAAGGCCATGAATATTGATGAGAAGAAGTGGCCAGCCAAACACCTTGCGTGGTATATCAGCGCCAAAAAAGATGAGGGCCTGCGCCCGGGTGACATTCAAGCCTATGATGTCAACGAGCAGCTATTGCTGCGCGTCTATTCAGCTTACCAAGAGGCTTGCGATCGCGCCGGACTGGTCGATTTTGCAGAAATACTGTTGCGTTGCTACGAGGTACTGCAGCAAAATCCAACACTGCTGCGCCATTATCAACAGCGCTTTGCGCATATTCTGGTGGATGAGTTTCAAGATACCAATACCATTCAGTACCGCTGGCTAGCACTGATCGCAGGCGATACCAACAGCATGATGATTGTCGGCGATGATGATCAAAGTATCTACGGCTGGCGTGGTGCCCGTATCGAGAATATCAAACGCTTCTTGGACGACTTCGACGCCGAAACCATTCGTCTTGAACAAAATTACCGTTCGACTGCTACCATCTTGAAAGCAGCGAACTCTCTGATTGAGAATAACGCAGAACGCATGGGTAAAAATCTGTGGACCGACGGCAATCAAGGCGAGCCTATTTCCATTTATGCTGCTTTTAATGAGCTAGATGAAGCGCGCTTTATTGTTGGCAAAATAAAAACTTGGATGGATGCAGGCAATGCGCTAACCGATACCGCAATTCTTTACCGTAACAATGCGCAATCTCGAGTCTTAGAGGAAGCCTTGTTACAAGAGGGGTTAAAGTACCGTATTTATGGCGGCATGCGCTTCTTCGAGCGCCAAGAAATCAAAGATGCATTATGTTATTTGCGCCTGGTGAGTAATCGTCAAGATGATGCCGCCTTTGAGCGTGTGATCAACACCCCAACTCGAGGCATTGGCGATAAGACGCTCAGTCATATTCGTGACTGTGCCCGAGCCGAGTCGCTGCCGTTATGGTATGCCGCCAAGGCTATCTTAGAGCAGAAACATTTGTCTGGTCGCGCCGCCACGGCAGTTAATCGCTTTATTGAGTTGGTTGAGGGGGTGGAGCAGCGTATTGCTGAGTTGACCCTCGCAGAGCAGGCAAAATACACCATAGAGAATACCGGTTTGATGGCCATGTATCAGGCCGAAAAAGGCGAAAAAGGCCGTGCTCGCGTGGAAAACTTAGAAGAGCTTATTAACGCTTGCGAGCAGTATGAATTACCTGTTGATGAAGAGTTTTCCTCACCACTGCAAGGCTTTTTAGCCTATACCTCTTTAGAGGCCGGAGAGGGTCAAGCCGAAGAGCACGAAGACGCTGTGCAAATGATGACTCTGCACTCTGCCAAAGGCTTAGAGTTTCCACTGGTATTTATGGTCGGCGTAGAGGAAGGCATGTTCCCATCACAACAAAGCCAAGAGGAAAGTGGTCGCTTAGAAGAAGAGCGCCGTCTATGTTATGTGGGCATGACCCGAGCCATGGATAAACTCTATATTACCCACGCTGAAAGCCGGCGCTTATATGGCCAAGAAAAGTATCACAGCCCGTCACGGTTCCTACGAGAAATGCCGGAAGACTGTGTAGAGGAGATCCGCGTTAAAACAAAAATCTCAGCGCCACAACAAGCTAACCGCTTTAGCCCTTCATTGACTCAAGCAGCGTTTGCCGAAAGCGGCTTTAGTCTCGGCCAGCGAGTTATCCATGCTAAGTTTGGTGAGGGTACCGTGCTTAACTACGAAGGAGCTGGCCCGCAATCACGGGTACAAGTAAACTTCGACGATGTTGGTAGCAAATGGTTGGTCACCGCTTATGCGCGCTTACAAGCAATCTGAGCTAGCCTCGTTACTGAGTGGCTTAACCCAGCGGCGTTGGCGACAACTGCTGCTGCTGCGGGGTGAGCCGTCATGGTGCACACAGCAACTGCAATATTTGCAACAGGATACCGACAGCGACTGGTTCACTTTAAGTAAATCTAACCACTGTGTTGATAACCAATGGCCGGAGCATCTGCATCAAATTCTTGGACAAGAGCATAGCTTTGTTGCCTACGATTGCTACAGCGGCTTTTATGCCGATAAGGTAGCCGCAGCCGCTGGCACTGTTAAAGCCGGGGGCCTGATGGTCGTTATGCTGCCAGAAAATACCCACGACTTTGTCGACCCTGGTATCAATAAAATTCTGCCTTATGGCCACCCTCAACCCGAGAGTTGCTTGTTTTGGCGCTGGTTTGAGCAACAATTAGTCGACTGTAAGCCACTTAGCCTCTGTCAATCAGCGCATACTCATCAAGCACTTACTTATCAATCGCTAACTTACACGACCGCAAGTTCTCAGGACTACAGCGAGCAAGAGCAAGCTATAGCGATGATCATCAAAACAGCCACAGGGCGTGCCAATCGGCCTTTGGTGCTCAGCGCTGATCGAGGTCGTGGGAAATCAGCTGCACTTGGCATAAGTGCCGCGAAACTGCCTGACAAAGATATCATCCTCTGTGCCATTCAGCGCCGCTCCCTCGACAGCGCTTTTAAGCACTTAGCAGAGCAGACACAACTCGATGCAGACAACGGCAATCAACTGGCTAACGTACGATTTATGCCGCCGGATAAATTAATCAGTGAGCAGCCGCAATGTGACGTGTTATTTGTTGATGAAGCGGCCACCATACCCATTCCGATACTAAAGCAACTCTTAACTCTTTATCCTCGGGTTGTTTTTGCCAGCACCATGGCCGGCTATGAAGGCAGCGGTCGCGGCTATACATTGCGATTTTTGGACTTCTTGAAAAAAGCCTATAAGAATCACCGCACCTTCAATATGGTTACTCCCATACGTTTTGCTAACGGCGATCCACTAGAGCAAAGCATCAACCGGCTGCTGTTACTGGATATGCGCACACCGGTGCCCGCACAAAGGGTGGACAACAGCGAGGTGGAGCTGCTTAAAGTGCCAGCCCATAGCTTGCTGACTGATGCCGCCTTACTGGAGCAATGCTTTTCCTTATTGGTACTCGCTCACTACCAGACGTCCGCCAACGATTTGCGGCAACTGCTTGATGCGCCGTCACAACACCTTTATATCTGCCGGGATGGCGCCAAGATTATTGGCGTGGCCCTTGTCAGCATGGAGGGGGAATTAGACGAGGATATATCAAGCTCAATCGCCATCGGCCAGCGCCGCCCTCAAGGCCATCTATTAGCGCAAAGTATGATTAATATGTCCGGTGACGCACAGCTCGGACAATTAAGTTATGCACGCATAGTGCGCATCGCCATTGTGCCCGAGCTGCACCATCAAGGGTTGGGTCATTTATTGTTGTCCTTTATTGAGGGGGACTTACGGCAGTCGCAGGTAGCGGTTATTGGTACTAGCTTTGGCGCGCATGCAGCGCTGCTTGCGTTTTGGCAATCGGCCAACTATCGCACTATCAAACTAGGTAGTAAACGCGACCATGTCAGTGGCGAACACAGTGCCTTGATGGTTAAAAGTCTCAATACCCTCGGTGCTTCGAGTGTTGCGACTCTGAGTCAGAGCTGGTGCCAAGATATGCCACTGTTGCTAAGCCACTGCTTTAATGACATAGCACCAAAGTTAACATTACAGCTGTTAAAAGAAGCGCCAACAAGGCCACTCACCGAAGCGGACAGGCTTTGTCTAACTCGCTTTGTGAATAATGAGATACCATTGAACCTATGCTACGGAGCCCTGTACCGCGCAATCGCAGGTAATTGGTCATTGCTGTTCAACGTGGACGATGAAGCCCAAGCGCTTATCTTGCATACCTTAGGTATAAATAAGCGGGTGGTTGATTTGCAGCAAAGCAAAAAGCAGACTAATAAGGTATTAATAGCTTTAGCTTCACAAATACTAACCTAAGGATCAGCATGCTCAGTGCTCTACTGCTTTCGCTCACCCTTGACGTTGCAATGCCCGTGGCGACGAAGCAAAAGCAATCTCTGAGTTTGGGCATGTCATGTGCACTCACCGGCCCCGCACAAGAAATTGGTAAGGCACTTAAGATTGGCGCCCAACTCTACTTTGATAATCATAATAGACACAGTGATACCATCATCAACCTGACGGTCTTGGATGATGGTTATGAGCCAATTAATACTGTGGCTAATACCCATGAGTTCATCACACAAAGAAAGGTCGATGCCCTGTTTGGCTATATGGGGACACCGACTACTGCAGCCATCGTCGATTTAATTTCCAAACACCAAGTCCCGCTATTATTTCCCTACTCTGGAGCAGCTTTTCTGCGCAATCTAGAAACATCCAACGTTATTAATCTGCGTACTAGCTACGACGATGAAGCTATGGCTCATGCCCAGTACTTTAAAGATCGAGGTGTAAAAAGTGTGGGGATAGTTATTCAGGCTGATGAGTTTGGTCTCGAAGCAGGGTCTAGCACCCTAAAAGCACTAGCCAGCAAAGGGTTAGCTGTTAAACAAACGGCACGATTTCGGCGCAATACACAAGATTTAGCCATCGCGCTAAAGAAGCTTTTGCCTCTACGTCTTGATGCCATCGTATTGATAGGAACCTACGTTCCGGTTGCTGAGTTTATAAATACCGCAGCAGAACAAGGGCAAGAACCTTGGTTCGCGGCAATGTCATTTACTTCCGAAAGTGCATTACGGCCTCACCTTAAGCAAAGCTCTCGAGCTATAGTCACAGAGGTAGTGGCGGACCCTAACACGTGTCAGCAACCCCTATGTGAAGCCTTTCGGCGGGATTTCTCCGCCGCAGGCATGAGTAAGGCCAATCGCTTACATTTTGAAGGTTACTTAAATGCTTATGCGATGACACTGATTGCTGAATTCTGCCAGCAAAGGCAAGCCCCTATGTCATCCTGCATTGCTCAAAATGGCGCACTCATCAGCTCTCAAGATCCGCAGCTTGCAACACTCTTCAAGCTTTCAAAGCCCGTTGGTGAGAATAGTTACATCGTTCCACTTAATTAACTGTATTTGCTGGTTAAAAAGTCTATCTAGACTAAGCTTTAGAATAACGATTGCGGGCAACTCTTAGACTTTTATGGACTTTGTTAATTTTCGTATTGGCGCTAAAACCATCTCTTTAAAGATCCTTGATATCTTACTCACTGAGCGTTACGACGATAACCTCACCAGTCTTCCTAATGAGCACAAAGCGTTTCTCGGGGTCAAAGACTATATGGATATACCAACACCGGTATTCGATTTAGGTATTATGCTCAATGGTGTCTCCACGAAGCAGAGTAATGCAAACTTGGCGCATAAGTTGGACCAGTTTATTACATTAAATAAAACGTGGTTTACGGCGCTGGAGAACGCCGTAGAAAATACCCAAGCCATGACCAACGAGTACGACGATGATATTCGTCAGTTTGTGCGCTGGTACCAAAATATGCACGCCCACGACAGTGACCTAAAAGATATCCTACAGCGCTTAAGTGACAGCCATCAGCGTCTATTAGAGCAAGCTAAATTGGTGCGCACTGCCACACAAGAACAAGGGCGTGAAATATTGAGCTATGAAAAGCATCACAGCTTTGCTCACCTCAATCGCTTATTAGAAACCGCCAAAGATCAGATCTTATACAACTATAAGCCTATCATCGTTTTTACCACTAAAGATGGTCTAAACCCCTATATTGGTTTGCTTATAGACAGAGTGGAAGACAGCATCAGTGTCGAGCAAGATGATATTAAGTCACTAAGTGAATTAACGTCGGTTGGGTTTAATATAGATAATGAAACCAAACATATGATGGCCGGATTAATAAAGCTCGGCGATAGTCACTCAGTGATCATAGAGCCCAGTGCTATTTTTAGGCCTGAACACCTTTCTCACAGTCCAGAAGAAACGCCCGCATATGGATTATTCTAATCAGTAAAGGTTTATCCTGACTAGGTTGCTGTGTTGTAGGTCAGGGTTTTACCCTGACTAGGTGATGCAAGGCTGAAGCCTGGCCTACAGGCATAAAAAAACCCGCTGCACTTCTGCAACGGGTCTCTCTAATTAGGAGCCTGGTGATGACCTACTTTCACATGGGCGAACCCACACTATCATCGGCGCAGTTCCGTTTCACTTCTGAGTTCGGCATGGGGT
>NZ_JAKRFT010000010.1:0-51539 GCF_022347925.1 Pseudoalteromonas sp. CnMc7-15 | reverse complement strand
ATGCCGAACTCAGAAGTGAAACGGAACTGCGCCGATGATAGTGTGGGTTCGCCCATGTGAAAGTAGGTCATCACCAGGCTTCTAATTAGAGAGACCCGTTGCACCAGTGCAGCGGGTTTTTTTATGCGTGTAGACAAGGCTTCAGGCTTGCATCACCCTAGTCAGGGTAAAACCCTGACCCACAACACAGCTAAACATTCATCACCATATCTATATCTGTAGGCAAGGCTTTAGCCTTACAGAATCTAGTCGGGATAAATCCCGACCCACAACAGAACCAAACAACTAAAAGAAACCACACCTGTAGGCAAGGCTTCAGCCTTGCAAAAGCTACCATCAATACCACTGTTGAGATCTCCAGCTAACAAAATCCTACAAACTAATGATTGCTTTTATGGCTTAAAAAACGATACATATAGTCTATCTGTTGTCTTTATAAAGCAGTTGAACTCTGCCGAGGAGGTATATGCGTACTTGCTTTGTACTATTAATACTATTGAGCAGTTTATCAGTGAGTGCTGAGCAACCTCCTTATCGCGCCTATGATTGCACGGCGGTAGAGATTGAAGAGGTCGATCCGGCAACATTAACCAAAGAAGAGCGTATCAGCCTAATGGAAAATGCGTTACTTGATTCAGTTAACCGATACAGTACTTGCATGGACCAAGTGCAACAAAGCATGGCGGCACAGCAGGCGGGTGAAGATACAGGAAATAACAATGCCCAAGCAACACAGCAAACACAAAAGCAGGCTCAGGGGCAGAACGAAATGCTACAACAGCAAGCACAAAATAACACTGAGGTGGATGATAAAGAGCGTAAGGCAGGCCCTGGTCGAGAGCAGCAAGTGGTCGCGCCAAAAGACAACGACTCGATAATTTGCACTATGCTATACGAAGAGATTCAGAAGGAAACCAATGAGGCAACACGCAGTGCTTTACTGCAGCAGTATGAAGACTATCGTTGTACTCAGTAAGGATGGGCAGTGACATGAAATATTTAGTTCAAATACACCTAATGAGCGCATTATTGATATCACTCTTATTGGTGAGTGGTTGTAAATCTACCACTACACGGACTGGGCCTATAGCCGTGGGGCCGGGCGTCACGCAATCACAAAGCCCGTCTCCCGAGGCGAAGCGCTATACGTATAACAGCGATATTTATTTAGATGTGGCTATTCCTGTTTTCAACCCCGGCTTCCCTATCGACGATGATACCGGCCACGTTGATTATCAAGAGCTTGATGAGCTAGATATATGGCCACAACTACGCCGTGCTGAGGCCAAGCGTTTTGCCGTAGAAACCAAGCAGGCTTTAGCCAAGACCAAAGCATTCGGTTCCGTATCCGTGGTGCCCAATGCTAACACCAGTGCCGATTTATACGTGCTAGGTACAGTTTTACATTCAGACTCAGAATTTATTCGTTTAGAAGTCACCGTGGTCGATAGTAGCGGTGAACCCATTGACACTGAAGACTTTGAACACCAAGTATCGGAAAGCTTCTTTCGCGATGCAATGAACCAAGATAAAGACCCCTACGAGCCGGTGTTTGTTGAGGTAGCCGATTATGTCTATGAGCTGTTAACGGATATGTCAGAGCAGCAAAAGCAACAACTTAAAAACACCACTCTAGTGCGTTATGCCCACTACTATGCCCCCGATGCTTTCGATGGGTATTTATCGCAACAGTTAGAAAGTAAAAGAGGGACGCAGTTCTACAAGTACGAACTGAACGCCATGCCAGCAGAAAACGACCCTATGCTGCAGCGCATTGAGGTATTGCGTAATCAAGACATGCTTTTTGTCGACCGTCTACAGGATCAGTTTGCTGTTTTTCAGCAAACAACCAATGGCCCCTATCGTAAATGGCAAAGAGAGACCTTACCGGAAGCCGTACGGGCGCGCGAAGCGCGGTCCGAGCGCAATACTAAAGCGGTTATTGGGGCGTTAGGCTTTATTGCCGCCCTCGCCTTGGGTAATAACTCCACTTCCACATCCACAGCGGTAGCAAAAACCGCTGGAGCGTTGGGTAGCGCATGGCTATTGAAAGATGCATATCAGGCCAATGAAAATTTGCGAGTAGCGTCGGCGGTTATTGACGAAATGGGTCAAGGCTTAGACCTCACCCTAAGCCCTCAGGTGATGGAGTTCAATGAGCAAGAAGTTGAGCTGACAGGCACTGCGGCGGAACAATATGAGCAATGGAAAGCACACTTGCGCAAAATGTATCAGTTGGAAAGTAGTGCAAACTAATGCAGTAACCTAAGGCCATTGTTGTGCAACCAGAACAAAGCTCACTTGATGAGCAGTTAAAAAAGCAGACTCAGGTTCGCCAATCGCAAGTGGGTACTTATGTGGCGATTGCCCTAGCTAGCGTATTGTTGGTAGCTACTGGCATTGCGGCTTATTACTTCACCACCTTGGAGGTACAGCAGCAAGCCAGCACGCCGACAGAGGTGGCAGGCAGCGCTGTTGAGGCAAATGAACAACACCGTGAGCAAGCGCAGCAGGCGATACTTGCTTATGAGCAGCAATATCAACCACTATTAGCCCGAAGTCAGATTCAATCCTTTGCCCCAGCTAAGCACCAACAAGCAACGCAGGCCTATGAACTGGCCTTGAAAGCCTTTGCGCAAAGCCAATTCCGCGAGGTTGAAACGCACCTTAAGCGTTCGATAGCCATGGCTGAAAAGTTACAGAAGCACTGGCTTGAGGCAGCTGATAGCTGGTATCAACAAGCTGAGCAGGCATTGACTCAGCAGCGCCCGCAGGAAGCGCAGTTATATGTGCAAAAGTTAACGGCGGTTAATGACCAAGATATGCGCATCAAGGAATTGCAACAGCGCATTGATGGTTTTGCGCAGCAACAGCACTGGTGGCGCGTTTATCAAGGAGCGTTAGCGGAGCGAGATGTACCTAAGCAAGTCACTGCATTGCAACAGCTCGTTCAAGTGCAACCCAACCGAGATGAGTTAAAACAAAAATTAGCAGCGGCTCAAGAATCATTGCGACAAAACCAATTGAGTGCAGCCGTAGAGCAGGCTCAGCAGGCGTTGCAACAACAGCAGCTGCAACAGGCCCAGCAAGCGATATCGCGTATTGCACAATTGCAAGGTGATAAGAATACTCTGGCGCTGCTAAAGGCTCAGTTAGCTAAACAGCAAAGGCAATTGAGCACCGAGCAAACGCGCGCTTTACTCCTACAAGCCAGCGAGCAGCAACAGTGGCAACAGGTTATTCAGTTGGCCGAGCAATATCTACAGCAGGCGCCAGGAGATAGCACCATTACTGCGCTAGCCGCACGAGGACGCGAGGTGTTAGCCGCCAAGCAAAAACTTAATGTGTATTTAACGCGGCCACAGCGCTTAAGCGATAGCAGCGTGCGTGCTCAAGCCGAACAAGCGCTCATGAGCGCTCAACCACTCAAACCTTACTCCCGGGATTTAGCTCGTGGTATTGATACCTTGCGTGCGCACCTAAAAGAGATGAGCACGCCTGTGCAGATCACTTTGCTATCAGATGGCGAGACCCAGGTACGAATTTTTGGTGTTGAGCGCCTTGGTGAGTTTACTGAAAAAACGCTTCCGTTGTTGCCCGGCAGCTATACCATCGAGGGACGACGCTCTGGCTATGTCACGGTAAAAGAGAAACTCATCGTGAACAGTGACAGCCACAGCGTATCGCTCACCATAGCCTGTACTAAAAGGATTTAAGATCTATGTCTGATTTAGACGCACAACTCAAGCAGCGGCAAAAAAGCACTTTGTTGCCAATGCTTATTGGTGCTTTGTTAGCGCTGTTATTAGCGCTTACGGTTGTTGTCTATCTATTTGTAGTTAAAGGCCACACCATTAAAGTCTCACCTGAGCCTGCTGCGCAACAGGCACAGTTTAAGGTCACTTCAGGCATGGGGTGGTTGTCTGACAATGTACTATATCGCTTAGCCAGTGATGTGAGCGTGCAAGTGTCATCACCAACATACTATGACCATGCACAGCAAATCACAGCCACGACAGCCAGTGTGGTAGAGGTGGAGCTGAAGCCAAAGCCGGGCACGCTGGCAGCGAAAGTGTCCGTGCCCTTCGCCGAGCATACCTTGTGGGTCGTGGATGGGCGATTACTGGGCAAAGGCGCGGCCATCAGTGAGCCCCTTGAGCAAGGGCAATACCAGTTAAGCATAGAGAACCCTTACTACCAGCGCTGGCAAAAGCGCATTGAACTAGAGCGTGCACAAACATTAACCCTTGAGCCTTTACTTAAGCCTATTAAGGGCGCCTTGAACGTTGCTTCCGTCCCCAGTGGGGCGGATGTCTATGTCAATGACCAGCTTCAAGGACAAACGCCATTCTCCCTCTCCGTTAGTGGGGGAATTTATCAACTCACCGTGCAAAAGCAGGGCTACAGAGACAGTACCGAAGAGATCGAGGTAACCGAGCAGTTTCCCAGTGTGGAGCGCAACTATCAACTCAAGGCGCAACAAGCAACCCTCGCTTTTACCTTGCAGCCCAGCGGCGGCAGCTTATTTGTTAATGGTCAGTTGGTCAGTGAGACTGAGCTCTCGGTTGATGCCAATACCATGCATAGCGTGCGTTATGTCAAACCGGGGTTCTACAGCTTTAATAGCAAGGTGATTTTACCGCCGCAGGCCCATAAGGCGTATCCTATTACTCTTAAGCCTGAGCAAGGCAAGGTGACTATTACCAGTAATGTCCAAGCTCAGGTGTATATTGGTGAGCAGCCTGTGGCTACCACCCCATTGACCACCACGTTGCCAGCGTTGGCCCATGATGTGAAGGTGGCAAAACCGGGCTATCGCGCGGTACACAAAAAGCTTACACCGAGCGCTGAGCACCCAACCACTATGCATGTTGAGCTATTAACCGAGTTTGACGCTCGGCGTAGGGAAGGGCGGCCTTTGTTTGTATCAACCTTAGGTATAGAGATGAAGCGTTTCTCTATGGATGCCTTTACCATGGGTTCGCCGCAAAATGAAATAGGTCGTAAACGCAATGAGTTTCCGGTAAAGGTCGATTTTTCACGAACAGTGTGGGTGTCGGCGCATGAGATCAGCGAAGCGCAATTCAGTGCCTTCGCCAACGATGTCGCTCCATCCCCTTTACCCGTGAGCAATATCTCTTGGCTACGCGCGCTGCAATACTGTAATTGGTTGAGTGAGCAAGAGGCGCTTACACCCTACTATCGCATCGCCAATAACCAATTGCTTGGTATCAACCCACAAGCACGAGGTTACCGGTTATTAACGGAGGCGGAGTGGGAGTGGTTGGCGAAAAAAGCAAAACGCGCTCGCGCCACTAAATATGTATGGGGCGATAGTGAGCGTATTCCTCGTGATGCAGGTAACTTTGCTGATAGCAGTTTAAAGGGTCAGCAGCCTTTCTACTTTGCCAACTATCAAGATGGCTTTGCTAACAAAGCCCCAGTCGGTAGCTTTCGCGCTGATAAAGCGGGGCTGTATGATTTGGCAGGCAATGTCAGTGAGTGGGTGTTTGATAGCAGCTCTTATGTTACTCCAGATCTGAGCAAAGTGCATATCGACTACACCGGGCCGCGCTCTACTGGGAGCCCCATTGCTAAAGGGGGCAATTATTTATCTGGGCGCATGCAATCGCTGCGCGGCGCCGTAAAGATCATTAGCGACGGGCCAAGTGCCACTATTGGCTTTCGCATAGCGCGTTATGAGAGGTAAAAATGAAACGTAAACTTATTGTCGGCTTAGTCAGTGTCATATTGGCATGCACGGTAGGGGGAGTGGCGGTGGCTGCAAAAATTAGCCTCGACTCGCCGGCCACTTTCCCCGTTGATATTTAAGGATGCACTATGAGTAGTGATAATACGCGCATGAATTTACCACTTTGGGTGTCGGTGAGTGTGTTTGTGCTTACCGTCGTTGTTGTGCACCTCTTGTATCAGGGCCTTATCCGTCCCGCCGCTGAGGCTGCTATTGCCGCTCATGGGGCCGGAGCCACAGCGAATGTGTGGGTAATACTCAAAGATGCTGAGCAACAGGCTTGTATCACTTTGGCTATATTCTGCTTGATTCTGATGGCGTACAAATATTACCGCATTGTCAGTAAAGAGGAGCCGGTATTTACCTTCGATTATTTGCAAACCTTTGCCAAGGATAAGCCTTTAGTTGTGGATGAGGCGCTGGCTTATCTGGAACAAGGCGAAAGTGCGAAAAACAGCTCAGTTGCTACGTGGATCAACTGCTTACGTCGTTATAAAAACACGCAAAACGTGCAGCACGCTGCCGATGCGATTCGTGATAGCGTCGAGTCTCTTGCCGCGCAGTTAGAGGCAGGTAACGCCATGATCCGTTTTTTCATTTGGGCCATTCCCAGTATCGGATTTGTCGGCACAGTGCGTGGTATCGGCTCGGCGCTGGCCAAGGCCGAAGAAGCCGTCGCTGGGGATATTGCCGGCATGGTCGATAAGCTTGGCGTCGCCTTTAATTCAACCTTAGTGTCACTGCTGCTGTCCATTGTCTTGATGTATGTGTTGTTTCACTTAAATAACCGCCAAGATGAAATGGTGTTGAAGACCAAAAACAACTGTGAAACTCATCTGTTGACGCATTTGCATAAGTAACTGCTGATGTTTAAACGCCGCGCCGAGCAGGGGGTTAACCTATCTTTTTTAGACGTCATGGCATGTGGCCTTGGCGCGGTATTGCTGATCTTAATTGTTATTAAGTTTCAAGCTTATACAGCAGTGCCCAGCACCGAAATAGAGCGCTTACAGCAGCAATTGACGGCTGCAGAGCAGCGTGTTCAGACAGCACAAGCACAGCTGGACGACATGAGCGCGCAAGTTAAGCAAGCGCAGGCGGATGGGCAGATCAGTAAAGCGCGGGTGGAGGCATTGCAAGTGATTCAACAAGCGGCGCAGCAGGCCTTAGCGCAGCAACAAGCACTCGTTGCTCAGTTGCAGCAGTCAATTGCCGCAGCGGGGCCGGCCAAGGCCGATGATCCTGTCGCCTTGAGTGGGAGTGGTGAAGAGCAATACTTGTTGGGCCTTAAGGTCGAGGGCCAGCGCATTGGTATCTTGATTGATACCAGTGCGTCAATGACCGATGAGCAGTTGATTCAGGTGATCCGGCGAAAAATCGGCTCGGTGCAGCAAAAACAGCAAGGGCCCAAATGGCTGCGCACTAAGCGCGTAGCAAAATGGCTGTTAGCGCGCCTTCCTAACAATGCTCAAGTCAGTGTAATAAGCTTTAACTCCAGCACCCAAGTACTGGGTCTACGCGCTATCAACTCGGCCAAAGTCGAGTCCAGCATGCAAGCCGTCGTTGCCGATATAGATGCCTTGGTGCCAGAGCATGGTACAGACTTATATACCGCTTTAAAGACGATGCGCAGTACCTTGGAAAACCTTGATGCCCTGTATATCATTACCGATGGCTTACCCACCATGATGGCCGGTGCCCCCGGGTTTCGGGAAACTAAAAACTGCAAACCCCTGAGCGGCAATATGAAAACAATCGATGGTGACTGCCGTGCGCGTATTCATCAGTTTAGTGTTGCCGAGGCGGCCCCAAAGGTGCCCACCCATATTGTGTTGTTACCGCTTGAGGGCGACCCTTTAGCTCCGGCTCTTTATTGGAACTGGGCGAATGCCACCGGTGGCTTAATGATAAGCCCGGCTGGGAGTTGGCCATGAAAAGACGCGAGCCCATAGAGATATTCAGCCTGTCGTTTTTGGATATTATCTCCTGTGCCTTTGGGGCGGTTGTTATGCTTATTTTATTAGCAAAAAATGCCGATCAGGGCGAGTATAACGACGCCGGTCAAGTTGCCAATCTAGTGATTGCCCTCGATGGCGCCGAGCAGCAACTACAGCAATTACAGCAAGCGCTTAGGCAAAGTGAGCAAGCATTGGCGCAGGCGCAAGCACAAGGTGCCAGTAATGCCACCCAGCAACGCGCACTGGAAGCGCAAGTGGCCCGTGCCAAAAATAACGTGCAGCAACTGAGCGATGCCGCCTCTGGCCTCGAACAAAGCTTAATTGAACGCCAACGAGCAGCCATTAGTGCCGCTCAGGCCCCAGCACGTGATGATGAAGTAGGCGGCATTCCGGTAGATAGTAATTATGTGGTGTTTATTATCGACACCTCAGGGTCAATGAAGACAATTTGGCCGCGTGTGTTAACAACGCTGGATGAGGTACTTAACAACCACCCTCAAGTTACCGGCTTTCAGGTGTTATCCGATAACGGTGATGTGTTAGGTGGCAGTCAACTCGGTTCATGGCGTAGCGATAGTAAAGCGCAACGAGCCGGGGTATTACGGGGATTGCAGCATTGGAGTGGCAGCTCAAACAGTTCACCGGTTGAGGGGATTGCCGCCAGCTTAAAGGCTTATGCCCGTTACCAAGGTGATTTAGCCCTGTATGTGTTTGGTGATGATTATACCGGCACTAGCTATGATGCAGCGTTGGCACAAATTAATCGCCTCAATCGAAACCATGGCAATCAACCCATTGCTCGGATTCATGGTATCGCCTTTAAACGCCATAGCGGGGCCTCACGGGATATGGTCAAGTTCTCCACATTAATGCGCGAAGTGGCGCGACAAAACAACGGCACTTTTATGGGCTTATAGAGCCTTCTCCTGATGCTGCTCGCATGTTTAAATAGCGGCTATAGAGTCTATTGGTAAGTACGTTATGGAAACCTATCGCGCTATATACGAGCGTGCGCTTGAGCGAAAAGGCTCGTCAGCGCAGCTAGAAGCCTTATTGAGTCAACCCCTGAGCACCGCACAACTGCAGCGCCTTAGCGATGATGCCTGGTTAGAAGAATTTACTCGTAAGATATTTCAAAGTGGCTTTTATTGGTCGGTTATTAATGCCAAATGGTCAGGGTTTCGTGAGGTTTTTTGGGACTTCAATATCGACAAGCTGCTGATGATGTCGCCAGAAATACTCGAGCAAAAGGCCGCCGATGAGCGCATCGTGCGCAATTTTAAAAAGGTACAAACGGTGCCCGAAAATTGCTATATGATCTATGAAACAGCGCAGCAGCACGGCAGTTTTAGCAACTTCGTAGCGCAGTGGCCAAGCACCGACATTATTGGCCTGTGGCAGTATTTGAAAAAACAGGGTGCGCGCCTAGGTGGTAACACTGGGGCTTACGCGCTGCGCAGTATGGGCAAAGACACCTTTGTGTTATCGCGGGATGTGGAAGCCTATTGCCGCGCCCACGAGGTGATCGACGGTGGTTTGCACAGTAAACGCTCACTCACCGCTATTCAAGCTATGTTTAACGACTTGCAACAACAAAGTGGCCGCTCTTTACAAGAGCTCAGCTTACTTATCGCCTACAGTGTTGGTGACAACCGTGTTGGCATCGCCAGCTAAGGACAATTATGAAGCTTCACAACCCATATCAACATATTCCAGCCCTGAGTCATCAGGCCGAAGTTAAGCACTTCGAGCAAGCCCAAGTGTTGCTATGGAACGCCCCACTGGCTGAGCAATTTGGCCTAGGCGCCGATGAGCAAAAGCGCTTGCTGCTGGGTCAAGGAGTGAAGAAAACCACGGCCTTGGCTTATGCTGGACATCAGTTTGGCAATTATGTGCCGTTATTGGGAGATGGGCGGGCACATTTGCTCGGCGCGTTAGTGGATGAGCAAGGTTTAAGTTGGGATATTCAACTGAAAGGCTCGGGAGCTACGCAATTTTCTCGTGGCGGCGATGGCCTCTGTGCCATAGGGCCCGCAATTCGTGAGTTTATTATGAGTGAAGCGCTGGCAGGGTTGGGTGTGCCTACCAGCCGTTGTTTAGGCGTGGCCTTAACCGGCGAGACCCTTATGCGTCAGCAGCCAAGTGCCGGTGCCATCGTCAGCCGTCTTGCTAGTAGCCACATCCGCGTCGGCAGCTTTCAGTTTTTGGCGGCGCAGCAAGAAACGCAAGCCTTACAACAGCTGGTGGAGCTAACTATTGCTCGTCACTACCCGGAGTTGGCAGGTGAAACGGGGGACGCGCGTTTACTGGCTTTGTTTAATGCGGTGATGGCGAAGCAAATTGAGCTGGTGGTACAGTGGATGCGGGTTGGCTTTATTCATGGCGTTATGAATACCGACAATACCCTGGTGAGTGGTGAAACCATAGACTACGGTCCGTGTGCGATGATCAATCAATTTGATTTTAATCGTGCCTTTAGCTCGATAGATCGCCAAGGCCGCTATGCATATGGTAATCAGCCACAGATGGCCAACTGGAACTTAGCGCGCTTTGCTGAGACCTTAATTGATCTGTTTGCGGCGTCGCGAGAGCAGGCGGTGGAAGCGCTGACGAATGCGCTAAACCAATTTGGTGACAAATTTAATTTGGCATTAAAACAGATGTGGATGAGTAAGCTGGGATTACTGGCAACGGACGGTGAGCAAGAGCCATTAATTAATGAGCTGTTGATGAGCATGCAGCAACAGCAATTGGATTTTACCAATACCTTTGCGCAACTCACTGACTATTGCCAAGGTAAACAAACGGGCTTGGCTCAACTCGAAGCGGATTTAGGCCCGTGGTTAGAGCAATGGCAGAGTGTGGTGAACCAACACTTACGCCAAAGTGCGACCTTGATGAGTAAGGCAAACCCCCAGGTGATCCCCCGTAATCATCAAGTTGAAGCGGTGATTGCGGACTTTGAACAGCAAGGCCACAGTGACAAGCTTGCGCCCTTGCTGGCGGCTTTAAAAGACCCTTATCAAGTGCAAGCACGCCATCACTATCTACAGCACCCGCCCGCTACGAGTGATGAGCAGTATCAAACTTTCTGCGGCACTTAAAACGCCTGCGTTCGGTAAAAAAGCCCGGCATGAACCGGGCTTTATGAGTTAATGGGCTTTGGCGTAGCTTTCGGCTTGGCGCCATACTCGCAGCAGATTCTCGCCTAAAATCTTTTTAATGTCGGCGTCGCTGTAGCCACGATCTAATAGCCCTTGTACTAGGTTAGGGTAAGTCGACACGTCTTTTAAACCCACCGGCAATGAATCGCCAACACCGTCGTAATCAGAGCCAATACCGACGTGTTCGATGCCAATAAGCTCAACTACGTGATCAATGTGATCCAGCACTTGCTCTAAACTGGCATAAGGGAAAGGGTTCTTTTTACGGAATGCGGCTTTAAAGTCGGTGGTGTCCTTACCAGACTGCTTGGCTTGTTGCTGCGCTTCATCACGGCGGTCGTACCAAGTGTTGGCTTGGTTAGTCACAAAGCTAGAGCCAAAGTTTATTTGGATCACCCCGCCATTTTTCTTCAGCGCGAGTAGCATGTCATCGTCCATGTTGCGCTCAAAGCCAGGTGTGTACTTACGCAGCGATGAGTGCGAGGCAATAACCGGTACGTTGGAAATATCCATGACCTGATAAAATGCATCGTCGGAAATATGCGAAACATCAATAAGCATGCCGACGTTATTCATTTCCTGTACTAACTCTTTGCCAAATGGGCTTAAACCCTTCCATTTGCGGCGAATGTCGTAACTTGAGTCAGAAATATGGTTACTTTGCGAGTGCGCAAGAGTGATATAACGCACACCACGCTCATAGAAGTGGTGCAGATTTTTCAGCTCGCCCTCAATGGGTGAGCCATTTTCCATCCCCATTGCCAGCGACATAACGCCATTTTTAAACTGCTGCTCAACATCGGCCACTGAATCAGCAATGGCAAATTTGTCTGGGGCACGGTATGCGAGCGCCTCCATCATATCAATAAGTTGGTTTGCTAACTCGTAGCTTTTCCCCTTACCTTCGAACTCTAAGTGGGCGGGGATGTAAATAGACATAAACGGCGCGTTAAGGCCGCCTTCGATAGCACGCGGGTAATCAAAGTCACCGCGTTCGGTCGCTTTACTGACATCATCCCATTTATTGTGAATGCGATAGGGTACATCGATATGGGTATCGATAAGAATATTGTCTTTTGCCAGTTGAATTGCTTTTTCTGATGCCTGGTAGTCATCCTGTGCTGCAACACTTGTGCTGCCTAGTGCGATTGCTAGCGCTGCGCCTAGGGTGGAAAGTTTCATATCTGCCGCTCTTTATTGTTATCGTAGTGAGTGAACCATTGTCGCTAGAATTAGCCGGTAACTCAAGTGCAGCGCGGTGGTTGCCAACCGAACAGCCGTGCATATAATGTAGACAGCAAGGAAGTTCGTTTTAGCAAGGAGTACGCAATGCCACCTGAAAATGCCATCTTATATAACAGTTCAACCGGTACCGCGAAGCAAACTTATCCTGTTGAGAACATATAATGAAAAAGGCGATAACTGCGTTTATCTCGCTTCTTCCCCTGAGTTCTTTGGCGCAAAAAGAGCTAGCATCTGATCATTTCCTCGATATGTTTGAACAACAGTTTCCGGAGATGTTTTGTCAGCCCGAGCAATTTGCCCGTGTTTGTTTCACTTATAATTTCAATCAATGTGTGCAGCATACTCAAAACCACCTTTCCGAGTGCATGGCGTCTATTGCTCCGCAGGTGCCAAATGCAATTACATCGCGTGCACAAGCGACTGAATGGGGTGGCAAAATAGGGCGGTGTACAGGTAGTCGGTTTGGTCGCAGGCAGTTGATGGATGCCAGTATCACTACACAATGTTTAAACGTCGCTAGTGAGGCTTTTATCCAAGAGTTTATGAATAACTGAGCGCTTTTTATTTAGCCGATGCGGATCAGCGAGCCTTTGGAAAGTGCTTAAGCGACATGTATGAGAGGTGTTTTGCAAAGCGTTGCTGGATTCGCAGGCGTTAGTACCTTATTGAGTTTGTATCCTCCGGGGCGATGAGTTAAAACTCATCGCGATCGATTTGGTAATCCCCTTCTTCGGCCTGCATTTGCTTAAACTGCTGTGCACTCATAATGTTCACTTCTTCATGAAGCTCAGAGTACACAATCAGTGCTTCGCCGTTTTTCAGTTGTGTCAGAACCTGCTCAATTTTAGTTTGGTTGCCCACTTCGGTTTCACCATAGTCGGTTCCTTCACGCAGGATGAACTGCTCTATAAGGTTGGTAAGTGCTTCTTTACTTAGTTCTTTATAGGGAATAATCATGATTGTCCTAGGTGTTTGGCAAAAAACTCTGGGACGGCTTTCTCGAGCCAAAACTCCGCCCCAAATAGGCCTTTATTGCTAATAAATCCAACATGGCCTCCGCGCTTGGATACGCGTAAGTCGACGGCATGTGACACATCCTCAGGGCGTGGCACGGCTTCGGGTGCCAGCATCGGGTCATCCTCGGCATGGATAATTAGTGTGGGGGTGGCTATGCGCTTTAAATAGGACTTGGCACTGCTCTTTTGGTAATAGTCCTCAGCATCGGTAAAGCCATGCAGCGGCGCCGTCACCTGATTATCAAAATCCCAGAGGTCATTAATACTGCGTAACTGTTGTTCATTGAGTGCCAGCGTGTCTTGCAGCTGGGGAAGTTTACGCGCCATGGACTTTTTCATTCTACCGAGTAGGTAGTGCTGATAAATCTTTCCTAGGCTCTTACGGATCACCTGACATGAACTGGATAAGTCATGGGGAGCGCTGACCACTGCCGCAGCGCTGAGACCACTTTTTTCACCTTGCTCACCCAGGTATTTGGCCAGTACATTTCCCCCTAACGAAAAGCCCACGGCCGCTAAGGGGCGTTGGCCAAAGCGTTGTTGCAAAGTGCGAATTAAAAATCCCAGATCCTCGGTTTCACCACTATGATAAGCGCGAGGTTGGCGGTTCACTTCGCCAGAGCAATTACGAAAATGCATTAATACGGCATCAAGTCCTGATTGCTGCAATGCCTTCATCATGCCTTTAGCATAAAAACTATCTATATTGCCTTCCAAGCCATGCAAAATAATCACCAACGGCTTATCGGGTTGTGCGGGCTGTGCCCAAGCAAGATCGAGGAAGTCATCGTCTTCGGTGGTGATCACTTCGCGGTGATAAGCCACTTTAAAGCCGGGACGAAAATAGCGCGGTAAGATAGTTTGTAAGTGACGGCCTGGCATCCACCAAGCAGGAGTAAAATGTGTGCTCACAACATATTAACCAAGAATATCCAGAGCCTAATAGTATCAAACTTTCACTGCTGGCTATAGACACAAAAATAAAGCCCCCGCTAATACCGAGATTAGAGGAGGCTTTGTGCGTCGTGCTTAATTTGGTTGGTTATCACCTCGCACAGCGAGGAGGTGATTGGTTGTTACTGTCCTTCAGGAACCTCAGCGTCCATTACTTTCTTGATAAAAAAGCCCACATAAAACAAGCAAAGTAGGATCACTACAGTGAGGAAGCCGAACGACAAAAACAATACTGGGTCTGAGAAAAAGTCGCGAAAAAATACTTGCATGGTGGCGTCTCCTGTTCCTTTGATGTGTTAAGTGTAGGGGACGCCAGGGGGATGAGATATGACCTAGATCAATATCGCGTTGGCCTTAAGCAGGGCTTTGGTGTAGAGCTTGATCCAGATCAGCTTTTAATGGCAATAACGCATTAGGTAAATACAATGCGAGGTTAAAAGCCTGGGTATTATGGCGCAGAGTTAAGGTGTTGCAGGCGCTCACAAGTTGATGCTGCTGCAGCTTTTCCATGGCCAGCTCTAAGTCCAGTATCTGTGTGCGAATATTATTGTAGTTCACAACACTGCTTTGGTTGCGTTTGAGGTAACCGCGAATATCACGCAGTGGTTGCAGTGCATGCTCATTAAAATCGCCAATACTGGCTATCAAGGAGTCTAACTGCTCTGCTTGAAGTGCCACATGTTGATAATCTAAGTAAGCCAAGAATAAACACAGGTTGACGTTCAGACCATAATCATTTTGCCAATTAAGCAAGGTTTTTTGTACTTGCTCATTGTCATACACACTTAGGCTGAACTGCCAAAAATCGGCGGCATCAATTGCTTTCATAAAAGGCCTGCTCCTGTTGCTCAAGTTCATCCATATGTTCGAGCAATTGTTCTTCGGCAGCCTCCTGTTGCTGAGCATAATCGCTCTGCTGAGCCAATAATTGTTTTAGTCTCTCTTTATGCTGCTCCTCGTAAACACTATTGTCGCTGAGCTGACTTTCAATATCGGCCAGCTTGGGCGCGAGTGTATCGAGCTGTTTTTCCAGCTTGTCGATGGCTTTTTTTAGCGGTTGCACATGTTTGCGAAACTCTGCTTCTTTGCGTTTTTGCTCTTTTCTGTTGGCGCTGGAGTTGGCTTTATCGGGCTCAACCTGAGTCTGCTTTTGCTCTTGGTTAGCCTTCGTTAGCCACTGGTAGTAAGCATCTAAGTCATAGCCAAACTGGCGAACTTCGCCACTATCAACCAAGTAAAACTCATCGGCGGTATTTTTCAGTAGGTGGCGATCGTGGGACACGGTGACCATGGCGCCATCAAAACTTTGCAGCGCCATCACGAGGGCATGGCGCATCTCTAAGTCAAGGTGGTTAGTGGGCTCATCCAGCAGCAGTAAATTGGGCTTTTGATACACTAACATGGCCAATACCAAACGTGCTTTTTCACCGCCTGAAAACGGCGCTACAGGGTCTAGGGCTTTATCGCCGATAAAGGCAAAGCCACCCAAAAAGTCGCGTAGCGACTGTTCGCTGGCCTGCGGGTTTAGGCGCTGCAAATGGGTTACCGGACTTGCTTGTAAATCAAGCGCTTCAAGCTGATGCTGGGCAAAGTAACCGACTTTGAGGCCTTGGTGGAAAAATACATCACCCGCTTGCGGGGCCAACTCTTGGGCTAGTAGCTTAATTAATGTCGATTTACCTGCGCCATTGCGCCCGAGTAGGGCAATGCGGCTGCCCGGGACTAGGTTTAGCTTAATACTGTGTAAAATGGTGGTGTCACCATAGCCGGCCTGGGCGCCATCGAGGGCAATCAAGGGGTTGGGCAGGGCATCCGGCTCTGCGAAGCTAAAATCAAACGGCGAGTCGACATGCGCAGGCGCCAGTTTTTCCATGCGCTCCAGTGCTTTCACGCGGCTTTGCGCCTGTTTGGCCTTGCTGGCTTTCGCTTTAAAGCGGGTAATAAACTTTTCCAAGTGAGCAATTTGCTCTTGTTGCTTGTCGAATTGCGCTTGTTGTTGCGCTAAACGCTCGGCTTTTTGTCGCTCAAATTGAGAGTAGTTACCTTTATAAACATTAATTTGCTGCTGATCGATATGCCAAATCTCACCGACTACTGCATCTAAAAACTCCCGGTCGTGAGAAATCAGAACCAAGGTCCCGGCATAACTGCGTAAAAATCGTTCGAGCCAATATACAGCGTCTAAGTCTAGGTGGTTAGTAGGTTCATCCAGCAACAATAAATCGGCATCACGGATCAACGCTTGCGCCAAATTCAAGCGCATACGCCAACCACCAGAGAAGTCACTGACCGCATAGTCTATTTGGGTATTGGAAAAACCGAGACCATGCAGCAATTCGCCAGCTTTGGCCTCAATACTATAGCCCTTCATCAGCTCAAGCTGTTGGTGCACTTGAGCTTGTGTCTCGCCATCGCCTTGTTGCTCTGCTTGTTTTAGCTGACAGCGCAACGCGTAGTAATCCGGATTACCTTGTAGCACGTATTCCAAGGCAGTGATCGCCAATGCAGGCGTTTCCTGCTTTACCGAGGCTATAGACCACTCTTTTGGCACCTTAGCGTTGCCTGCATCGAGTTGTAGCTCACCTTTGAGTAGGGCAAACAGGCTTGATTTACCGCACCCGTTGCTGCCCACTAGGCCCACTTTATGCTGCGGGAACAAAGTGGCATTGGCATTTTTTAACAAGCATTTAGGGCCGCGTAAAAGCTCGATATCGGTAATCTGAATCATAGTTACTGCACGCTAATTAGTAATGTGCGAATGATAACACGGCCAGCACACTCAAGCGGGAAAGTTTTTGTGATACACTAGCGGCAGTTGCTGCACCGAGCCACACGCAGCGATGGCCAAAGAGGTAATGATAATGAAACAGAAAAAGCGCTTTATCGCAGGGGCTAGCTGCCCTGAATGTCAGCAAATGGACACCATGATGCTATATAAAGAGCACGATGTAGAAAAAGTGCAGTGCGTGCAATGTGGCCATATTATGACCCAGCCCGAAAACGCCGTGCAGGCGTCCACGCGTCAGTTTGAACAAGTGATTGGCGTCTTCAAGCCGGAATAATTAATAATGCGGCGGTGGTGGCTCAAGTTCTTGCGTGCCACCGGAGTTACTTTGCACTTCTCTTAGCTTCTCACCCAGTAATTCCATTTGTCGGCGCATTTTAGCGAGTTGCTGCTGGTGGGCCTTGATTTCATCATTGAGCACATCAATCGTTTCGTCTTGAAACGCTACCTTGGCTTCAAGGTTCTCTATACGTGTTTCTAATTGGTTCATGGCATGCCCTTTATATTGAAATATTCACTCAAGCCGCTGGAGCTCTCCGTGAGTAATTGATTGTTGTTGGTAAAGGCGACGGCAAACACCACCGCAGATTTTGGCTGGCTATTTGCTCTAGCTGCCACTTGGTAGTCTAATACTCGCTTACCCGAGTGAGTATCCCATAGCGCAAGCTCGCGGCTAGGCGAACCTGTAGCCAGCCACTGACCATCGTTGGAAAAGCGCACCGCGCTGAAAATCTTTTGTCGCGCAATATACTGCAATTGGCTATGTTGTGCACCTGTGCGCAAATCCCAAATACTCGCTTGGCGTTTGCTCCCAGCACTAAATGCGAAGCGCCCTTGAGGGTCGAGTGCAACTTGGGTGACGCGACTAGCATGGTTAAAGCGATAGACCACTTGACCACTTCGCGTATCCCACAGATAAGCCGCGTAGTCATTGGCACCGCTTAGCGCGTAGCGGCCGTTAGGTGATAAGGCGACGGCGTTAATTTTCTCTTGATGGCCTAAAAACTCAATGCGCCGCCCGGTTTGTAAATCTACATGCACAGCGACCCCATCAGCACGACCATAAAGCACATAACGGCCTTGATTTGCTATGGCGATGTCACGAATGTGAGACGCCTTAATGCTATAAAAGCCAAGGTTCTCACCGCTTTGTATATCCCACACTGCAAACTCTGTTTTAGTTGCCGTAACAGCGGTGCTATTGTCGTCGGCAATAGCTAATGCGATAACAAGATTCTGTTCATCTTCTTTAAGGTACCATTGAAATTTTAACGCATTGGCTTGATTGTCCCAGACTGCGACACCATGTTCTATGGTGGAGACCAAGCTGTATTGGCCATCAGCAGAAATGGCGGCATCAAAAGCCCCTGCGCTGGCGTGTTGATACTGCTTTATGGCATCCGAATGTTGTGGCTGGCAAGCAATTAAGAGCGCTAAGCAGATAACAATGGAGAGTGAGCGAATTATTAACATAAATTTACCAGCGTCCCTTAACTCTGCTGTCGCAAGCAGTTAGACTAGAAGTCACAACTCTAGGTTGTTTTCCTAATTATTTCATTAAAGTAATTAGAAAAACAGCCTCATGCTGGAGTTGAAAGCCAGAGCTAGCTTTATGCTAACTCTAATCAAAATTTAGTTTTGTAACCTTAAAATGGCAACACCAAGTTGCTGGAGACTATGTATGAAAAAAACAATTAAGCTATCGCTCGTTGCAGCGTCTGTACTAGCACTTACGGCGTGTAATCAAGAAGCGGCTAAGCCAGAGGTAAAAGAAGTAAAACTAGAAACCGAAGCTCAGCAGCAATCTTATGGCATTGGTGCGTCTGTTGGTAACTTCTTAAACAAAGATTTAGCGGATAAAAAAGAACTGGGTATCGAGCTTGATCAAGAGCTTATGTTACGTGGTTTTAAAGATGCACTTGCAGGTGATGCAAAAATCGAAGAAGAAAAAATCCGTGAAGTACTGACTGCACTAGACGAGTCTGTTCGCGCTAAGCAACAAGAGCAGGCGAAAGCGGCAGCACAAGAAAACCTAGCAGAAGGCGAGAAGTACCTTGCTGAGAATGCTAAAAAAGAAGGCGTTGAAGTCACTGAGTCAGGCCTGCAGTACGAAGTACTTGAGCAAGGCGATGGTGAAAAGCCTGCTGAAACAGATACTGTAAAAGTACACTATAAAGGTACTTTACTTGATGGCACTGAGTTCGACAGCTCATACTCACGTAACGAACCGACTACCTTCCCACTTAATCGTGTGATCCCAGGTTGGACTGAAGGCCTGCAACTTATGCCTGTGGGTGCGAAGTACAAATTTACTATTCCGTCAGAGCTTGCTTATGGCGAGCGTGACCTTGGCAAGATCCCAGCTAACTCTACTTTAGTATTTGAAGTTGAGTTGCTAGAGATTGTTAAGCCTAAAGAAGAAGCTGCAGCAGAATAAGTAGCTAGATAAAAAAAGAGAGCCTAGGCTCTCTTTTTTTGTGCCTGTAAAGCACTAAAAATAACGCCTCCTTTTTGCTGAGGCGTTATTTTTCTATGTATGATTGGTGTAGAGGTTGTGAATCAGTTCATCCTCTAATTCAAAGCGGGTGCTAAGTGCTTCCCCTAATGCTGACAAGTCATTGTCGAAGTTTTCCATCAGGTCATCACCTTTAACCTCGGCGTAGCTGTCGTTAAAGTCTAAAGCCACATCTGTAGTTGCAGAAATTTGTGGGTAAAGGGATTGAGCCAGCTCTAAGCTCTCTGGTCCACGACTTTCACATTGCTTAACGATGTCATCATAGATTTCAAAGTGTCCGGCAGATAAGTAATCCATTAACAACTGACAAAATTGCTGGATAGTCGCCGGCTCGGGCAATGCTTTATCATGCTTCGCGTTGTGCGAATTGCCCGCCATATTGCAGTACTGCACAAGCAGCTCCTGGCGCTCTGCTAACCATTTATCAATAACTGTGTGGCTGCCGCCCCATTTCTGTTGTGCTTTTTCCAACCGCGATAACATCGTTGCTCTCCTAACCTGCGTTGGTCATACCCCTATAAAAAGGAAATCTGCGTCAAAGGTCAACCTATTTTTGCGAATTAATCGATCTATAAGTGTATGGAATCAGCATAAAACTTGGCTATACAAGGCGTATTGAGGGGGAAGGCGTTAGAAAAGAAAAAGCCACCGCAAGGGTGGCCGAATTTCTTTAGCAGTCTCGTTAATCGAGCTTCTTTTTATTTAATGTGTTTCTAGCTTTTTATTATTGTTCTCTAGCAACGGATATAGTTATACCAAGGTCGTATGTGTGTTGCAAGTTCTTTAACAGAAAAATTTACTTTTTTTTATCAAAAATCACTAAAAGCTGAACAGTGAATCTTTTTAAAAGCGCAAGATTTTGTCTGATTCAATGATCTAATTCATAGTGCCACAGTGCGGTTGTGTTAGAATAATCGCAGTTTATTTTCAGTAAAAAAGAGTCACGCCATGAGCGAATTGAAAAATGATCGTTATCTTCGCGCCCTAGCAAAACAGCCAGTGGACCAAACTCCGGTCTGGATGATGCGTCAAGCTGGACGTTACCTTCCTGAGTATCGCGCTACACGAGCTCAAGCGGGTGACTTTATGAGCTTATGTAAGAACGCGGAACTGGCCTGTGAAGTGACCCTGCAACCACTGCGCCGGTACCCTTTAGATGCCGCCATACTCTTCAGTGATATTCTCACTATTCCTGACGCGATGGGTCTTGGGCTTTACTTCGAAACCGGAGAAGGGCCTAAGTTTGAGCGCCCATTAAGTAGCTATCAGGAAGTTGCCAATCTTGCTATTCCTGACCCTGAAGACGAGCTTGGCTATGTGATGAATGCAGTGCGTACTATTCGTCGTGAATTAAAAGGTGAGGTGCCACTGATAGGCTTTTCTGGCTCGCCTTGGACACTTGCTACTTATATGGTTGAAGGCGGTAGCAGTAAGACGTTCGGCAAAATTAAGAAAATGGCATTTGCTGAGCCTAAAACTTTACACTTGTTATTGGATAAGCTCGCAGACTCGGTTACTAGCTATTTGAATGCCCAAGTAAAGGCCGGTGCGCAATCACTCATGGTATTCGATTCTTGGGGTGGGGTGTTAAGCCCGCGTGATTACGAAGAGTTTTCTTTGCGTTACATGCAAAAGATCGTTGATGGTTTAATCAGGGAGCATGATGGTCGTAAAGTGCCTGTCACCTTGTTCACTAAAAATGGCGGCCAATGGATTGAAAAAATCGCGGCTACTGGTTGTGATGCAATCGGTTTGGATTGGACCATTGATATTGCCGATGCTAAGCGCCGAGTGGGAGACCAAGTCGCTCTGCAAGGAAATATGGACCCGTCTATGCTGCATGCTTCGCCTGAGCGCATCCGCTCAGAGGTTGAAACTATTCTTGCAGGCTTTGGCGAGGGCACAGGACATATCTTTAACCTAGGCCACGGTATTACTCCGGATGTTAACCCAGAGCACGCTGGTGCGTTTATTAATGCCGTAGGTGAGCTAAGCCGTAAATACCACAAGTAACGATTTACTAGGCAATAAAAAGCCCGCTTTCGCGGGCTTTTTTGTATTTGTAATGAAGAGGTTATATCAGGCGTTAAGTTAATATATTAAGCTGGTGCCATTGGCCATCATGGATGCGCGGCCTTCCATCAGCTCTAAGTAGTTTTGTGTTGGCCAATTACGACGTTTAGCTTCGTCATAGGCTTGGCGCAGGTACTTTTCGCCCTGTTGCATGCGACCCAGCTCGCTATAAGCCACTCCCAATACTGACAGTAACACTGGGTTGTCAGGCGCATCTGATCGCGCTAGCTCGGCATATTTTACCGCTTCTTCGTAATTACGAATTGACTCTTTGTCTGCGAAAGCGAGCAACTTTGCGTATGCGATCATGGCCGGTAAGTACTGGTTGTGAGTCGCTTTTCTGAGGATATCTGCAGCTCTATCTAAGTCATAATGAATGGTTTCATAATCAAGTAGCTTAGTTGCTAGTTGATACTGTGCCCGCTCATTACCACTGTTACTCGCAAGCTCTAACCATGAAAAGGCTTTATCTTTATCGGCTTTACACGCGGTGCCGTACTCAAAACAGCGTACCATCCACAATTGCGCGTCATAGTTACCATTGCGGGCAGCACGGTAATACCAATCTAGGTAGTGATCTTTTGACTGTTCAATCAGATCGCTCTCTAGCATCATGGCATAGCGAGCCTGGGCATAGTTATTGCCATCCTCGGCCAGTGCTTTTAGCTTTTGTGCATACTCAGCTAACTGCGATTCATATTCGCGACGATGGCTCTTTTTAGAAGCTTCTAACTTGAAGGTATGGGTTAGGTCATAAACGGCTTGCGGTTCACCACTGTAGTCGTTGGGCACCTTATATTGCCATTGGCTAATGGCCTCTAGGGCGGCGTCATCAATGACATCTTTAGGGAATGAAGCAATAACACGGTGGTTAACAACCTGGCCTTGTTGATTAACGTCAAAGCCCACGGTAGCCCAAGCACTTTGTACTTCAGCTAAGCTACTTCCATACTCCGGCTCAACTTTGCTTTTGACGGTGATATAGCGGGCATCATGTCCAGATTTATCTTTTACTGGAGCCAAGACGCGCTGGTGAACATCAAAACCAAAATCACGAGCGAGTGCTTTGTAGTGATCTTTGCCTTCTTTGCGCGAAGGAACCATACGACGGATCTTACGATAGCGATCTTTGGCATCATCGTTGCCAAAGTCCAAAGCAATCATGTACCAGGAGAATGCACTGTAAATATCTTCCTCGGTACCGAGCCCAAGTTCATACATACGTGCCAGCTCGTACATTGCCTTAGCGTGGCCTTGTTGTGCTAGCTGTTTAAATTCGTTAAACGCAGCAGTGTAATCTTCATTTTTGAGATCTTTTGTTGCACTGGAGTAGTCAGCGAAAGCGGTGAAGCTAGCAAGACCGAGCGCGGCACAAAGCCCTAATGCACGTATACCCATTCCCTCATTACCTGTCTTTTTTTCTTATATGTTTAAGAGTTTACAATAATTTTACAGGCGAACAAGAGCTCTTATAGAAAAAATGGGCACAATGCCCATTTTTTCAGTTATATATGATGTGTATCAAACCAAACGATTTAGCCCGTTAAGCGCTGCAACGCGGTAGGCCTCGGCCATCGTAGGATAGTTGAAGGTGGTGTTAACAAAGTATTCGACATTATTGCCACTGCCTTTTTGCTCCATAATAGCTTGGCCGATGTGGACAATCTCCGAGGCGCGTTCGCCGAAGCAATGCACACCCAGTACTTCTTTAGTCTCACTATGGAAAAGAATTTTTAAACTACCGACGTCGGTACCAGCGATTTGCGCTCGAGCTAGGTGTTTAAATTGGGCGCGACCCACCTCGTAAGGAATTTTTGCGGCGGTAAGTTGTTGCTCTGTTTTACCCACTGAACTCATCTCTGGGATGGTATAAATCCCGGCAGGAATATCAATAATCAGCTTTTCTTTGCACTCACCTTGAACAATGGCATCGGCGCAAATACGGCCTTGGTCAAAAGCTGCACTGGCTAGACTTGGGTAACCAATTACATCACCAACGGCATATACATTATCGACTTCGGTTTGGTAGCTCTCGTTGACTTTCAGCTGACCACGACCGTCGGCTTTAAGGCCAATGGCTTGCAAGTTTAGGGTATCAGTATTACCGGTTCGGCCGTTGGCAAATAATAAGCAGTCGGCTTTGACGCGTTTGCCTGATTTCATATGCATGATAATGCCATCGTCTTTGGTTTCGACGTGGTCGAATTCCTCATTATGGCGAATGAAGATGCCACTGTTCCAAAAGTGATAACTTAAAGCGTCGGATATTTCATCATCCATAAAGGCCAGCAAACGGTCGCGAGTGTTGACCAAGTCTACCTTCATGCCCAAACCTTTAAAAATAGATGCGTACTCACAGCCAATCACGCCAGCACCGTAAATAAGAATGCGCTGAGGATCGTCTTTGAGGCTTAAAATGGTGTCGCTGTCGAATACCCGAGGGTGGTTAAAATCAATTTCTTTAGGGCGGTAAGGGCGTGAGCCCGTGGCGATTACTATAATAGGCGCGCTTAAGCGTTCAAACGAACCATCTTGATGCTGCACGTTAACCGTTGTTTTATCAACGAAACTGGCTTCTCCTTGAAACAAGTCAATACGGTTACGCTCGTAAAAGCTGCTGCGTAAACTTGACTGCTTAGAGATAACTGAACTGGTATGATTTAGGATGTCGGCAAAGGTAATGCGTCCTGGGCGTTCGGTGATATTGAATAGCGGATTTGCTTTGTACTCAATATAGCGGCTCACTGAATGGCGCAACGCCTTTGAAGGAATGGTTCCCCAGTGCACACAGCCACCGCCTACGGCTTGCTGACGTTCAATGACAGCAACCTTCTTATTGCTTTTCGCAAGATTCATGGCGGTTCCTTCACCGCCAGGACCTGTGCCAATGATAATGGCATCGTACTGATACGATGCCTCTGCTTTAGGTTGCTGTTTTTTGCTTGCTGTTTGCTTTGCCACGGTGACTCCTTAGGGCATTAACAATGAGCCTTAAGCAAGCGGGCGTTGAGGGCTAACCAAGCTTGTTTTTGCGCTTGCCAGGCATCTTCTAATTCATGGTATTGCTTCATTAAAGCGGATTTTTCGCATTGTTGCAGCACCGAATCGCGCTTTGCTTCAAGTACTTGCTTTTGCACTTGGCAAAAATGCTGAAGTTTTTTCAACAGTACATCATACTCGCTTTGAAGCAAAACCAGTTTTTCCTGAGCACTTTCAATGGCTGCCAGTTTACCTTGGGTACGGCTCATTAAAGTTTGTGCTTTGGCGCGCTCAATACGCTCCACTGGAGTGCGCTTTAGCTTTTTCGCTAAGCCGACCCATGAGCAGGCGCGGATCAGCCACTTGGTCGGATCATAATGCCACCAACGAATGCCATTGCGATAGTCGCTGGCGAAAATATGGTGAAAATTATGATAGCCCTCACCATAAGTTAATAGCGCCAAGAAACCATTATCGCGGGCGGTGTTTTTTTCGGTGTATGGGCGTGAACCCCAAATATGCGCCAAAGAATTAATAAAAAACGTAAAGTGTTGTGATAGTACCAGGCGCAGTAAGCCCACAAGTAACATCATGCCTAGCACGTTACCAAAGATCAGCCCTAATAGCAGTGGCAGGCCGAGGTTCATCGCCCAGACCAACTTCATATAATGGCGATGCTGCCACATCACTATTTTATTACGCTGTAAGTCACGGGCGTTGTTGTAGTTACTGTATTGTTCACCCTGATAGTCTCTGAGCATCCAGCCGATATGGCTGTACCAGAATCCGCGCGTGGCGGCGTAGGGGTCTTTTACTGGATCGTCAACCTGGCCGTGGTGTACACGGTGATCGCTACTCCAATGCAACGCACTGTTTTGCAGTGCGAAGGCCCCGCCGAGTGCGAAAATCACTTCGATAACAGGGTGTGCCTCATAGGCTTTGTGCGCCCATAAGCGGTGATATCCAGCCGTGATTGATAGCCCGGCATAAAACATACAGGCAATAAAGGCAATCCAGTGCGCGCTTGTGTATCCGTAGGTGATTCCATACCAGGGAACTAACGTAATGGCGGCCAAAAATGACAGGCTAAAAAACAGCACATTGACCCACAAAATAGGTGGTTTTTTCATTCTATAACTATTCTATAAATAATCTCAGCGTACAACTGTACGCTAAAATAGAGGTTCAATCCTTTAGCGTCAAGTATTAGACTTAAGTTTTTAACTGCTTAGGTGGCAAAGATGGCCGGAGTTCGCGCCCAGCAAAAACTAAAAACTCGTCAAGCTCTGATAGAAGCAGCATTCAATCAGCTCAGTGCTGAACATAGCTTTTCCAACTTGAGCTTGCGTGAAGTCGCGCGCGAGGCGGGGATTGCTCCCACTTCTTTCTACCGCCACTTTAAAGATATGAATGAGCTGGGCTTAACTATGGTCGACGAGGCAGGCCTGACTTTGCGTCAACTTATGCGCCAGGCTCGGCGACGAATAGCCAGTGGTGGCAGCGTCATTTCCACATCGGTACTGACTTTTTTGGAGTTTATTGATAATCAACCGAATCAGTTTCGACTGTTGTTACGCGAGCGCTCAGGCACCTCAAAAGCGTTTCGTGCCGCCGTGGCCCGAGAAATTAAGCATTTTATCCTCGAATTAGCGCATTATTTGGAAAGCGAGACGCGCTGTGATGCCTCGCACGCCCATATGCAAGCCGAAGCCATGGTCACCATAGTGTTCACATCTGGCGCTGAAGCGCTTGACCTAGAAGGGCAGTCGCGTGAGGAGCTAATAGAGCGGTTGATTTGGCAGCTGCGTTATATCTCTCATGGCGGCAACCACTATGCACAAAAAGCGAACAAATAAACGCTTTTGGAAAATAAAATAACCTTGGCGCCATTTCTGTTTTTTGAGCGCCTTCTTTGTCCTCTCAGTATCTAATTTGCTATTTTAATTCGCTTCATCTCTGGTTATTGAATTATGATTCCTTTATTTGCGGGTTTTTGCAGCGAATTTTGGAATTTTTATGCTTGCCCCGCTGTTCTCTTAGTGTTAAAAAATAGCCATCTTACTAACAGCGATGCTCAATTATGCGCACCAATCAATTCATTACATTGCTCCTAAACCTGCTACTCCTTGTGAGCTTTAGCGGGGCGTGATGTATTGATTGTTAGTAATACGAAACGAACACAACCCCGCCCTCCCGAGCGGGGTTTTTTATTTCTGGCGGTAATCTTTTAGAGGACTGAGTATGCAAGACAAGGTATGGATATTTGACACCACCCTTCGCGATGGTGAGCAAGCATTGAAAGCAAGTTTGACGGAAGACGACAAACTGCAACTGGCTCATGCAATCAGTCGTCTTAACGTGGATGTGATGGAAGTTGGTTTCCCGGTGTCCAGCCCTGCTGATTTCCGTGCCGTCCAGCGTATTGCTAATGAGGTGCAAGGGCCCATTATTTGTGGCTTAGCACGAGCAGTGAGCAAAGACATTGAAGCATGCGGGGAGGCGCTGAAGGGCGCGCAGCGAGCCCGCATACATACCTTCATCGCCACCAGTCCACTGCACCTAGAACATAAGTTACGCATGACGCTCGCCGAGGCCACCGACATGGCGGTGCAGGCAATTAGCCAAGCCCGTCAATACACTGATGACGTTGAGTTTTCCTGCGAAGATGCCGGGCGCACACCCCATGATGATTTATGTTATGTCGTCGAGCGCGCCATTGCCGCAGGCGCCAGCACTATCAATCTGCCTGACACGGTCGGCTATGTTACTCCAGATGAATACGCTGCCATGATCCGTTATCTCAAAACGCATGTCAGCAATATTGATCAAGCACGCTTAAGTGTGCATTGCCATAATGATTTAGGCTTAGCGGTAGCCAACTCTATTGCCGCTGTGCAAGCGGGAGCACGACAAATCGAATGCACCATTAATGGCATTGGTGAGCGCGCTGGAAATTGCTCGTTAGAGGAAGTGGCGATGATCATGAAAATGCGCCAAGACCATTTGCAAGTGCACAGCGATATTCGCAGTGAAGAGATATATCGGGCGTCGCGTCAGGTCGCTAAGATCTGCAATATGCCAGTGCAGCCGAACAAGGCCATTGTCGGCGAAAATGCCTTTGCCCACAGCTCAGGTATTCACCAAGACGGTGTACTCAAGGCGCAGAATACTTATGAAATCATGTCGCCAGAGAGTGTTGGAGTGCCCAATAATCAACTGAATATGACCTCGCGCTCGGGCCGTCATGTTATTGAACATCGCTTGAGTGAACTAGGTTATCAAGGCGGTGACTACGATATGGATAGCTTATACGCCAGCTTTTTGGAGCTAGCCGATCAAAAAGGCACGGTATACGACTACGACCTTGAAGCCATTATTTATTTCAATCAAATCACCGATAAAGACGATTATTACCAGTTGCAGTTTGTTAATTCCGCGTCGAACTCACAATCAGTCGCCAGTTCGACCATCGGCTTGAGTATTGCCGGTGAACAGCGTCAAGAAGCGGCCACGGGTAACGGCCCGGTAGAAGCGTCTTTTGCTGCCATAGCCCGACTAACCGGCATGGCGGTGGAGGTGATTGAATACAACTTAGATGCCACCGGGCAAGGAGCTAGCTCTTTAGGCCAGGTTGACATTATTGCCCAATATCAGGGGCGTACTTACCACGGTGCGGGGCTTGCCGCCGACATCGTCGAAGCGTCGGTACGTGCCATGATCCGCGTTTACAACATTATTCATCGAGCACAGCAAGTGTCGAGCTTAAAGCAGCAACAAAGGAAAGCAGGATGAGTCAAAACAGTTACAGTATCGCCGTATTACCCGGCGATGGCATTGGTCCAGAAGTGATGGCCGCAGCAGAAATGGTATTAGCGGCATGCTGTCGCGAATTTGGCTTTAGCCTTAACCTGCATCATCACGCCGTTGGCGGCGGCGCCATTGATGAGTTTGGTGTAGCGCTGCCGCAGCAAACGTTGGCGGCATGTGAAACCGCAGACGCGATACTGTTTGGTGCCGTAGGGGGACCAAAATGGGAAAACCTCCCTCCTGAGCAACAGCCAGAGCGGGCGTCATTATTGCCGCTACGCAAGCACTTCGGGTTATTTTGTAACTTACGCCCAGCGCAATTATTGCCTGCGCTGAGCACCTCCTCTCCGCTGCGCCAAGATATTAGCGCTCATGGCTTCGATATACTCTGTGTACGCGAGTTAACAGGGGGGATTTATTTCGGAGAGAAAGGACGCAGTGGTGAAGGGCAGCACGAAGCTGCGTTTGATACGCAAACCTATGCTCGTAGTGAAATTGAGCGCATCGCTCGGTTTGCTTTTGAAGCGGCGCGGCTGCGCCATAATCATGTTACCTCGGTGGATAAGGCCAATGTCTTGGCCACCAGTGTGTTGTGGCGAGAGGTAGTGAATGACGTAAGTAAAGACTACCCCGATGTCACGCTCGATCATATCTACATTGATAATGCCGCGATGCAGCTCGTGAAGCAGCCGAGCCAGTTTGACGTGCTGCTGTGTGACAACTTGTTTGGCGATATTTTGTCCGATGAGTGCGCCATGATCACCGGCTCTATGGGGTTGTTGCCCTCGGCTAGTCTTAATCAATCCGGCTTCGGTTTATATGAACCTGCCGGCGGCTCGGCACCAGATATTGCTGGTAAAGGGGTCGCTAATCCCATTGCGCAAATACTTAGTGCGGCATTGATGTTGCGCTACTCATTAGCGCAAGACGAGGCTGCACGGCGTATTGAGAAAGCCGTAGCCGAAGCTGTAGCTGCAGGGGTTGGCACGCCAGATATCTTTCCCGATGCAGGCTATACCACGCGCGATGTAGCGACAGCCATCGTCGAGCGCATTTAACTAGTAAAAGGATGTAGCAAGTGGCATACACGTTATACGATAAAATTTGGCAGGCTCATTGCGTCGCCAGCCTAAATGAACAAACCGACTTACTGTACATAGACCGTCATCTTGTGCATGAGGTCACCTCACCCCAAGCCTTTGCCGGATTGCGCGAGAAAAATCGCACCGTGCGTTGTCCAGAAAAAACCTTCGCAACCATGGATCACAACGTCTCGACCAAATCTCGCTCTTTGGATGCCGCAAGTACTGTCTCGCGTAACCAGTTACTGGCACTGCAGGCGAATTGTGATGAATTCGGCATTAGATTGTACGACCTCAACTCCATTAATCAGGGCATTGTGCATGTGATGGGTCCTGAGCAGGGGATCACGCTGCCCGGGACCACCATTGTCTGTGGTGATAGCCATACCTCCACGCATGGTGCGTTTGGGGCATTGGCTCACGGTATTGGTACGTCCGAGGTTGAGCATGTGCTTGCCACCCAGACATTGCAGCAAAAAAAGGCGAAGTCGTTAAAAATTCACGTTCATGGCAAGCTGCGAAGCACGGCAACAGCGAAAGACTTAATTATGGCTATAATCGGCCAGTTAGGAACGGCGGGTGGCACCGGTTATGTTGCCGAGTTCTGTGGCGAGGCAATTAGCGCTTTGTCGATGGAATCGCGTATGACACTGTGCAATATGAGCATTGAAATGGGGGCCAAAGCAGGACTTATTGCCCCCGATGAAACCACCTATGAGTATATTAAAGGGCGGCCTTTTGCCCCGCAAGGCGAAGACTTTGACAAGGCCGTAGCCTATTGGCGCACATTGCATTCGGATGCTGACGCGCACTTCGATAAGATCATCGACATTGATGCTCAGCAGGTGCAGCCACAAGTCACCTGGGGTACCAGTCCAGAGCAAGTGCTGGGCGTGGATGAGGTTATTCCCGATCCGGATAAAGAGACGGATTTGATAAAGGCTGATGCTATTCGCAGTGCCTTAAAGTATATGGATTTGCGACCTGGGCAAAAGATCAGTGATATCTGTGTCGATACGGTGTTTATTGGCTCATGCACCAACAGCCGCATTGAGGACTTGCGCGCGGCCGCTGCGGTGGTCGCCGGTCAGCAGGTAGCCAAAGATATAGAAGCGTTAATTGTGCCCGGCTCAGGACTGGTAAAACAGCAGGCTGAGGAAGAAGGCTTGGCGGATATTTTTAAAGCCGCAGGCTTTGAATGGCGAGAGCCTGGATGTTCCATGTGTTTAGCTATGAATGATGACCGACTCGCTCCGGGCAAGCGTTGTGCGTCGACCTCCAACCGTAATTTTGAAGGACGCCAAGGGCGCGGCGGGCGCACCCACTTGGTGAGTCCGGCGATGGCCGCTGCGGCAGCAATAACTGGGCGCTTTACTGATATTCAAGGAGAGGCACAATGAGTTGTTTTCATCAGGGGCTAGTGGCCCCGTTGGATAAGAATAATGTCGACACCGACCAGATTATCCCCAAGCAATTTTTAACCTCCACCAGTCGAGATGGGTTCGATAAAGCGCTGTTTTACGATTGGCGTTACCTTGGCGATGGCCAACCCGATCCAGAGTTTGTGCTTAATTACCCGCAATACCAAGGGGCCAGTATTCTTCTTAGCCGTGATAATTTTGGTTGTGGTTCGTCACGGGAGCACGCCCCCTGGGCACTGAAGCAATATGGGTTTTCGGTGATCATTGCCGAGAGCTTTGCTGATATCTTCTTTAATAACTGTGCTAATAACCAAATGTTGACCATCGCCTTGGCGAGCGCGCAGCTGGATGCCTTATTTGCACTGTGTGAGTCTGAGCAAGTACTGCATATTGAGGTGGACTTGGCGAATCAGCAGCTGCGCAGTTCACGCTTTGCACCGATTACTTTCTCGGTGCGAGCAGACGTTAAAGAGCGGTTGTTAAGTGGCCTGGATTTTATCGGTGTGACTGAGCAATATAATGCCCAAATTGAAGCCTTTGAGCAGCAACTAAAGGCGCAGCGCCCCTGGCAGTGAATGGCCGCTAGTACTTCAACGTAAAAAGTAGGAAAGCAACAGTGAAAGCGCTATATTGGCGCTTTTACTTTACTTGGAACTCAGCATGAAATTAGCGATTACGTGTGCGGCGTTATCTGTGATAGGCGCTGTTGCCACTGGTGCGCAAGCGCGCCCTGCGCCTTTGGTCTCAATCCCTTCCCACGATGCATTTTTTAATAATATCAAAGCGCATTGTGGTAAAGCGTATCAAGGAAAGGTGACGGTTGATAACGCTGGACCAAGTAGCTTCAGCGAAGCAAAGCTGGTCATGCACGTGCGCCGTTGTACAGAGCGCGAGTTACAAGTGCCGTTTCATGTCGGTGATGATGCCTCGCGCACCTGGATTATTACTAAAACGGGCAGTGGTTTAAGCTTAAAGCATGACCATCGCCATAAGGATGGCAGCGATGACGTCTCCACTATGTACGGCGGTCATACCGTGGATGCCGGTTATGCCACCATGCAGTCATTCCCGGCCGATCAGTACTCTAAAGAGTTATTTGTACAGCAAGGGATCCCGCAATCAGTGGGTAATACTTGGCAAATGTATATTTACCCAGAGCAATTTACTTATCGGCTAGTGCGCCAGGGACGAGAGTTTCGCGTTGATTTTGATTTGACCCAGCCCATTACCCCGCCAAAAGCCCCTTGGGGATATAAAGACTAATTGCGCAGGGCTACTCACAAATGAGCTCAGCAACCAAGTTGGGCTCATAACCTCGCGGGTGAGTAGGGAAGCGTTCATAGTCTTGCACACCTTGGGTAATGCGCAAAGAGAAGGTGGAATCGTTACACAACTGAGCACTGTGACGTAATAAAAACACACTCTGGTTGGTGAACTGTTGGTAGCCATCCTCAACCACTTCCAGACGATAGCGCTTTTTACTTAACCTAGTTTGGTAGTAATGCACTTTATTATCAAAGTCATAGAACTTTTCTTGCTCACCAATAGGCGCAGGAGTGTAGCTACATCCCCAGTTCATTGCGACCATGAAAAGCAGAAATGCATAGCGATATGACGACATAAACAACCCTTGTTGTGTGTACTGGGAGTATCCTTTACAGTGAGTGTAACACCAAGCGGGAGGCGTGCCATGCTCAATAATTTAAAACGGTTCTTTAATTCTTTACAGTCACAGCCACAGCAAGATGACTCGCCTGATTTTAAAACCTCAGTCGCAGCGCTACTGGTTGAGGTTATGCGTGCCGATAGCGAACTACAAGAAGATGAGCGCAAAGCCATGGTCGTACTGTTGCAGAAATACTTTGATTTAGGCGAGGAAGAAGTAAACAACTTAATCACAGCGGCCAGTCAAGACCTTGATGAAGCCATTGATTACTTCCGTTTTTCTAAACAGATAAATGACAATACCAATGCACAGGAGCGTATTGAGATTATCGAGTTGTTATGGCGACTGGCCTATGCAGATGGCCAATTAGATAAGCATGAAGAGCATGTTATTCGCCGTGTAGCTGATTTACTCTATGTAACTCATAATGATTTTATTCAAGCAAAGTTGGCAGCGACAAATGTGCAAAGTTAACCAGTTGCAGAGGCTTGTGCCTTGGCTTATCAGCAATTAGGGCAGGCCAGTCAAGTTGTGAGTGAGCAACTGCAACAGTTACTCGCTCACAGTAATGCCATAAAAAGCTTAGAGATGAACGCTCATGATGTATTACTCGAACAGCAACAACAGCAGCGTTACGCATACTTTGTACAATCCGGGGTGTTAGTTGCCGCGTATCTCGATGAGCAAGGACAACAACATTATAAAGAGTTCTATTTTCAGGGTGAATTGGCGTTTATATACAGTGCCTGGATCACTCAACAGCCTGCAAACTACAGCTTAGAGGTACTCAAACCCAGCCGTTTGTTGCGTGTGCCACTGGCCGAGCTGGCACAGCCTCGGTGGTACTCATTAACTATGGCTTTGCTACAGCAACAAGTCTTATTTAAAGAGTCTAAAGAAGCCTTCCTGTTGCTGCAAAGTCCACAGCAGCGTTACCAGTTTTTATTGACCCACCGACCACACTGGTTGGCGCAATTATCGCTTACGCAAGTGGCCAAATATTTAGGGATTAGTGCCGTGAGTCTGTCGCGGATACGCACTCGTTTAGGATTGAATTAACAAAGGTTAAGGCGGCCCCAGCCTATACTCGGCATACTCCGGCAGTGGAGGGAGTATGGATTGGTTTTGGTTATCTCAGCTACTGGTTGCTATCGCTATTGTCTGCGATTTAGTATCGTTTCAATTACCACAAAGGCGCAGTGTCCTAATATGCCTGGTGCTATCTACGGCTCTGACCAGTGGCCATTATGTTTTATTAACTCAGTACAGCGGCGCCATCCTGATGCTGCTGGCGTCTTTGCGCTTTGCGCTCAGTATTCATTATCAACAACGGCGGCTGATGGTGATATTTATGGCTCTGTCGATACTGACAACTTTATTTGTATGGCAGTCGCCTATTTCGCTGTGGGCTTTGGCGGGAAGTTGTATACAAACCTTCGCTGCATTTCAGCGCCGGCAATTGACGATGCGTTTACTGATGTTCTTGGGTAGTGGTTGTTGGCTAGCGTATGGCTTTGCTGCAGGCTCCCCCATGGCTGCGTTACTTGAGGGCTTGTTTGTAAGCAGCAACGTCATTGCGTTATATCGCTATCGCCGGCAGCTTTTTAGCTTTTCAACTTAGACGTTACGTCGATAAGTTGTGACGTAAGCCCGGCTATTTTCTCGCTGGTGGCGCTGTCGGTCAGCTCTCCTTGGTCGTTGACAAAGCCGTGGATACCAGCAATAGCGAGTTGGTCACCAAGCACTAATGCGCCAATGCCACTGAGGATGTCACGCACGTGATTTAAGCCGCGTAGGCCACCGAGTCCGCCAGGAGACGCTGCGAATAACGCTACCACCTTGTTACGAAATGCGGGCGTTGCACCGGCTTCAGTACGTGATGCCCAGTCTATGGCGTTTTTTAATACCGCTGTGATTGAGCCATTGTATTCCGGGCTGGCAAGTAAAATAGCATCCGCTGAACGCAATTTATCTTTTAGTTGTTGCGCACTGCTTGGTACACCTTGTGCTTCAATGTCTTCATCAAACATGGGCAAGTTTAACTCCGCCAAAGAAATTACTTCGACTTCGCTGCCCTGCTGTTGCGCCAATTGTGCGGCATGATTGATCACTGCCTGATTGAAACTATTTTTACGAAGGCTGCCTGCGAGGGCGATAATTTTTGCTGTTGCCATAGTGAATATCCTAATGCTGTCAGTTGGTCTGTGTTAGTACGTACTTTAGCCAAAATCAGACTTGCAAAAAAGCGCAAAAAACGCAAAGCTTATGTGCGTATATACACAGAGAATGCAACCATGGCGATAGAATTTAACGACTGGCAGGATATCAAAGTAGCATTTGAAGTTGCCAGAAGAGGGACTCTTACCTCAGCGGCCGAAGCCTTAGGTGTGCACCATAGCACAGTGCTAAGACGCATTAATCATCTCGAGCAAAGTTTGAATGCGCGATTGTTTCACCGTCATGCTCGAGGTTACTCCATGACAGAAACCGGTGCCAAACTGTTTGCAAGTGCAGAGCAAATCAACGAGCAGTTAGAGTTATTACACAACGATATTATGGCTGCAGACACGACTTTGTCTGGCTCGTTACTGCTAACAACAGTAAGCGGCTTTATCGATGTGTTGGCGCCGGTATGTGAGCAGTTTCAAACACTGCACCCCCAGGTGCAATTAGAAGTGCTGTTGGATCAAAAGCGCTTGCGCCTCGATCATGGCCAAGCACACATTGCTGTGCGTGCTGGTCCGCGCCCAGATGAGGGCGATTATATTGCCCAACACCTCAGTACTATCGAGGCAGGGTTGTACGCTCATGAACGTTATTTGGCTCGCACCGGTGAACCACAGTCCATGGCCCAGTTGCAACAGCATCATTTCATATCTGGTGTGGCCGGGTTCAATAGTCGAGTCCCTTATTTTGCTTGGGTGGATGAGCATATACCGGTTGAGCAGATCACCTTGCGGGTGTCAGAAACGTCTGATGCCAATCGGGCGATTGCCAGCGGCCTAGGGATTGGCGGGATGCAAAAAGAAGTGGCAGCTTTATACCCACAGCTAAAGCCTGTGCTTGGCAGTGAGTTAAGCTGGCACAGTGATATTTGGCTCGTCACTCACCATCAAGTGCATCGCAGTGCTAAGGTCCAAGCCTTCGCGCAATTATTGAAGCAACACTTTCGTAAATAGCAATGGCGATGTATTCACCTTTAAGGCATCGCCTGCCTGGCTATTTAGGGCGCTTCTTCCGTCGGCGCCAAGGTGGGTTTTGCAGCAACAATATCCCCCCTGTGATAGCAAATAACACAGAGGCAGCTGCAAAGCTTATCAGCAGCGGGTTGTTGAAATCTTTGCGCTCTTGATAATCCATAATGTGCAGCATCCAGAAAAAGTCAAAAATACGCCAAATAGTTGAGCGAACAGTAATGAACTGGCCACTGTGCGCGTCTAAATAAAGCGTTGTTGCACACCAGTCATCGAACTCGATACGCCACACATCTTGACGGTAACCGATCTCCTGTGGCCCAGTGATAAGGTGCTCTGCGAGGCTAACCTGACCCTCACCAAGATAATGGTTATAGGCAATACGCTCAGCCTGCTCTTGGTTAAGAGCCACAGATAGCTGACCCGTTTGGGCGTGAAAAACATGCTTCTGCTTGCCCTCTGCCGCGATAATGATCGGTTGGTTGAGGCGGTGAGTAAATTGTAGCTGCCTCAATGAGGGCATCTGCATGCGAATGTTATCCAAGGAGGCGGTATAGTCGCTACTGGAAAAGGGGTTCTCTAGCGTGCGTTTTGCCAAATGCTTACCATGTACCTTGTCGAGCGGCAGTGCGCTCATTACAAGGCCACCCATGAGCCAAGCAAATAATTGCAACACAAGTGCGTATCCAGCCCATCTGTGTAATGTTCGGCTGTGCTTGAAAAGACGTTTATTCATATTGTTGTTGTCTTTGTGGCAGGTGTAACTCAGTTTACGCTCTTGTTATTGGCGGTCAATGTGACACAATGACGCAGTTAATAACTAGTGCGTGGATAATAGGAACGGTGCATGGCAGATATTCAATTTCTTAATGTGGATCTTGAGCTGGAGTCACAACATGATATTAGCGCGCTAGTCGCTGATTTAGACAAAAGCGCCATTGTTTTGCACTATGACAAAGACGAAACACGCCAGCTCGCGCGCATTGAGGCTAACGTCGATAGCCCGAGCCCAGATAAAGCCATCAATGAATTGTGCGAGCTGATTGAGTCATGTTCTAAAGCCGGACTTAAACAATGGCTGAGCTGCTCGCGTCGTACGTTTGATTTGGGCTTTAGTTCAGGTCACTCGCCTAAATGTTTTAATGAAGCCATTAGCGCCGATACTTTACTTCGTATTTCTGCTATTGGTGCAGGTATTGAGATTACGCTGTACGGCTTAGAACAAGATTAAAGTCATTTAAAGTGTAAGAAGGCGCCAATTGGCGCCTTTTTAGTTGTGAACCGCTATTATGTAGCTGTTGCATATGAAATTTGATTACAGGGTAGTTAAGCTACCCTGTATGAGTACAAGAACCCCACCTTCAATTGCTTGGCTAGCCAGAAAGTATTGCTTCGCAAAGTCGGAACTTGCCGATTTAGAAAAAGAGTTAGCAGCTATCCTTACAAGACGTGACTCCTTGCAGTCAGACGTTGAATCACTTGCGCGTGTGATAAACATCCACGAGGTACCCATAGAAGCTTCTGAATTAGCGTTGAGTAGAAAGAATACGAGTCAGAAAAAGCTAAAATATGGCACTTTGACAAAAACGATTCTTAACTATTTACACAACCTTCCATCACGGCAAGATGCAAGCATATCAGAAATATTTTATGCCGTTATACGCTCTGCTGATGTTGAAGTTTTTTCTGAGTTGGAGTATTTAAAATTAAGAAAAAGCGTTTCGCATCAACTTAGAAACTTGTGCAGACAAGGTAGAATAATCAGGACGGAAAAAGGTACAGGAAAATATACTTCTCGATATAGAACCCTGGCGCATGGAGATCAATTACAGTGGGATTTTCTCTGAGCTGCAGTGAACTAAAGTCGATTGATTTAGTTCACTGCTCGTACTAAAAGTTAGTATTTTGACCAGTGGTCATTTAACCAATTAAAGACTTTTTCTTGGCCCCTGGTTGTGCTAGGCAGATGCTCTTTAATCATTCTTTCAGCTTTTTGACCTGAAGTTACACTGGTCAAGTCTCTGTGCTCAAGAGTCTTATCTATCATGTAGATAACTTCATAGCCTTCCTTTCGGCTGAATAAAGTGCTATCAGGTTTTCCTGTAATTTTTGGGTCATCATCCCCGTATACAGTCCAGCTGTAATCGTCATACTTCAGATCGGATTTTTTAAATTTAGCCATATACAACCTCCTAATGTCGCGTTATTGGCTTTTATCATAGTAGATAATTTAGATGTCATTCTTCTACGCCATATTTTTTTAAATCATATAGGCATAGCAACCTTCTATACTGAGTATCTACTTTTTTGTCCATACTAATCAAGAACTTTGCGAAATCATCAAGTTCTACATTGCCATTGTGGACAGCCCAAAAGATAGCATTTAGCTTCTGAGCTCTAGATATGCCCTCGTCGTCCATGATGGACTTTATATTAGAGTGCGCAGAGACACATCCTTGACTTAACCCGTTAAAAAAGCTCAACAGCTTATCTTTTTGTTGCTGCTTTAGTTCGTCTGTTCTCTCTATTTCTGGGCAAATTTGACTAAACGCGAAAACTGGGAACCATTGGGTGCTACTAATGGTAATCTTGTTTATCAATTTAAGTAGCTGGGCATTGGATTCATCAACGATACTAAAATAATTCGACATCATCTCAGACGCGTTTTGAAACTGATAGCTGATGGTGTTCTTGGATCCGATGGCAATAATCTTGTCGCTATTACTTATTGAGTCGAGATCCTCAGTAATATTTACTTGGATATTTCCACCCGCGTATATTTCTTTTACTATTCTTTGAACTTTTCTAATGTCCATTGCCGAAATAGGTAGCGATAGTTCCGACAACGCTCTATAAACTTCAATAAAATCGTCAGTTTTCACTTTATTGATTCGAATAGTTGAAAACCCTTCCAAGTCTATATCATGCTCACATATCTCATGCGATGAAGAGCCTTCCTGGTACTCAACAAGCAAAAAGTTATCTCTTATTCTTGCTGCATCCTCTGAATTGGGTTCAACATAAGTAAAAATTGTTTTCAGCAAACTTTTAATATTATCGTCCCCAATAGCGTAACCGATGAATATAATCGGGTTATGGATAAATATTGAAAGTAATTGAGCTCGAATTAATTCGTACTTTTCTTGAAAACTTTCATAGTCACTCGATGTAATTATTATTTTTGATGGGCATGAGTTACATCCATGAATTTTATATACTGAACCGTAAGGGTTGCTAAGCAATATATCGTTACCTATCAATGGGTTAAAATCAAAAAGGTGCTCGATTAATTTATCGTAGTTGGTCGTAATGATTGAACCGATGTTTTTCCGGATTTTCTTTAACTCGGAAATCTCTTCCAGCTTCTCTTCCTTGAACTCTAAAGAGGATAAAAGCATTGAGATATATATTTTTAGCCGGCTAAGGTTGTTACCGGCTTCCATCTCCTTATAAAATATATCATTGACTTCTTTGAACTTCCCATTCCGATCTTGTCGAAGTGTCTCATTAAAATCCTCTTCAAGCTGATGTGCAATTTTCGAAAAATCATATCGCCCATCGATTTCACACTTTGACTTAAGATCAAGGTAATATTCAGGGCTTCCTTTCAATTCCGTTGCTATTTTTTTGAGAAGGCTATCCCATGTATATGAATTCTCTAAATATCTCAAACTAAAACCCGTGCCAATGAATAAAACGGGGTGATTACGGTAACTTGATATAAATTCCCTTATTTCCATAACTTATCCAGATATTTTTAGTTAGCCAAAACCAATGTAACACGCAATAAAGAGACTGCATACAAGGGGGGAGATGGAATTCTCTCAGGGGAGCTGTGATAGAAAGTTGATTCGTTCCTTTGCTTTGCGAAGTGTATTTAACTTTTTAACAAGCAGAGATAAGTGAGGAAACTCACCAACCCCATTATTCCTATATTGCTCCATTTCCCAGATAATTTTCTCAGTTTTATTGATATGGAAGTAAAAAAGAAATTGCCTAGCTTGTTGGTGAGTCGAGATGAGGCCTATTTTTTGGGCAATGCCTAAATAATAAGCGTCGAGTTCAATCGTCTCTGGAACGCTGTAATCTGGTTGTTGCCAACGTGTTATTTGCCGAAGATTAAAAGTGTGTCTGTCAGGGAGAACCACGTATTTCTTAAAGTAGTTCCATAGCTCGATACAAAAAGGCCTAAAGGGTCGATGCTGGCAAAAAGCAAAAAACAGCCGGTATATTGCTACATCTAGGGAGTGTACATAAAGCCCCAATTTATTGGCTGAAGCATCTCTAGCCAAAGCAATTAAAAAAGCAAACCCTTCACGATCACAATGTTTCTCTATGGCATCTATTTCACTATGGCGAGGATATCGTCTTTTAAATGAATCACCGAAAGGGGCGTCTTTCTCAAATACGTGTTTTTGAAATCTGATTGGCATGTTTTTATAAAACTCAGTCCAATATTCGCTTCCCAGCTGTCCTGCAAATAATGCGCTCCACAGCGGTGAATACCAAAGTTCAACAAGGTTGTTTGCAAGCTTAGTACTACCATGTTGGGTTTTTATCTTATTTAGGATCAAGTTAATTGTGCCTGGTGAAGGTGTCTTTTCTCCTGCTATGAATCTTTTCCACTTGCTGCTCGCCCGACGAGTACCTTCGAAATAATAAGAAAGTTCCGGACCAAAGAGTTCTATACCCAACTCATCACACAGGTTATGCATGAATATCTTTGTCTGGATAACTTCAACAGGGTTACGTTTAGGACGTGCCATAAAAGTTTCGCAAATTGCCTGCGTAATTGTGTCAATTCAGTTTCATCAACGTTAAATAACACACAGTCACGCATAAACACAAAATAAACTGGTAAAAATGCGGATCGAAACTAACGCTATATATCTTTATAACTTATCCCAAATTATCTATCTTTTCCGCTAAAGTAATGTGTACAGGCGTTAATAGGCAGAGTAGATATGGTACAAGGTAAAGACATCGATCCTGTAGAAATACTAGCGGAAGAGCTTAAAGATGATCTAATGCAGCTATACGGTCCTATGATATATGGAAAGGCATTATACATGTCTCTAGGATACGGAAGTGGGGATGCTTTTCGCCAAGCAGTTAGCAGAAAGTCGGTACCAGTGCCTGTTTTCCCCATTGAAAATCGCAGAGGAAAATTTGCTTTAACCAAAGATGTTGCATTGTGGATAGCTAAGCAACGTCTAGACCTACGAGAAGAAACTAAGGAGGAACATATGAGTTAGTGGTTATAAACCACAATAAATTCCACTGAGGCTAAGAAACACAAAAGCCAAAGTTGCTACTAACAACCTTGGCCTATCTTGGCCTATTATGTAGTATCAAAAGTTTGAGTCGCCTTTGATACTTTCATTTTGTGCCCTTCTTATAAAAAAGTCAAATATTGGCTGACTTCGTTCAGTCGATGCGAGCTTGTTTGCCTCTGAACTTAAGATTGGGATGTAAAACTTTTTACATCCAGACAGTTAGAGGGTGATTACTATGTCACAACACTTTTTATTATCTAAAGAATATCGAGATATTAGTCTTCATGGCTTACTGCGAATGACGGATGAAGAGCTATTTGAGTTTGTTCGAAAGATCTGGTCTGGTAATAAGACCGCAATGCCATGCACAAGATGTGGAGCCATCGACAAGCATTCGTTTCTTAAAAGCAGGAAAATATGGCAATGCAAACATTGTAATAGAGGTTTTAGCTTAACTTCCGGAACGGTCTGGGCTGATATGAAACTGCCATTATCCAAGTTAGTGATGATCATCCATCAGTTTTGCACTAGTGCCAACGGAATCTCTGCCGTAAAAGTTAGTGAAGAAGCGGGTGTCACACATAAAACGGCATGGGTTGTGATGCATAAATTGAGAGAAACGATCATGCGTTCAGTAGATGAAACCTCGATGTCGGGGGAAATTCATATCGATGGAGGGCATTTTGGCGGTAAGCCAAGGAGCGGTCAATTCAGACCATCTCAAAAAGCAAGATGGGCTGCCGCAGCTGATAAGCTCGCAGGTAAAACACAAGGTATCAAGCGACGAGGTATCAGTCGAGCGAACTACGAACGTAAAAAACGAAATAGAAGGATTGTAATGGTTGCCCGGCAAGTTGTTCCTGGTGAAGGGGCCAACAAAACCAGAGTGTTTTTAAGCTCGGGTGAAAATGAAGCAATTGCAAAGCACATTGCTCAGAATTGCATTTCTAAAGGGAGCTTAGTGCGTACTGATGAGAATAAAGCATATGAGTCATATGATTTACGGTTCCAACATGAAACGGTCGAGCATTCCAAAGAATATTCAACCATAGATGGAGTAAATAACAATCAAGCGGAGTCTTATTTCAGCAGGCTTAGAAGGTGCGAATACGGGACAACCCATCGAATGCAAGCTGCCTATATGATTGACTATGCACATGAGATGGCCTGGAAGGAAGATTGGCGAAGAAAGTCAGCCTGTGAAAAGCTGGTTAATTTATTAGAGCGCTCTTTTAGCATCGGACTATCGCGGTGGTGGCGGGGTTATTGGCAAGGCTACCGGCGAAATGACGAAATGTTAATGGCCTGACATTTATCGGGGCTATCATGTTACGTGTGATAGCCCTAAATCCACATCAAATATTTGTTAACAATGCATTGACAATAGATGGAGGCTTTAGTTCTATATATATGTTTATACCGTATATGGAAATGTAGTGATGAAAAGGAAAGTAATATTTATTGGCGGCATTCATGGTGTCGGCAAATCTACCCTCTGCAATAAACTAGTTTCTGAATTAAAAATCCCCCATTATTCAGCCAGCGAGCTGATAAAGAGGGCAAAGCAAGGCCTCTTTACCAAAGACAAAGCTGTCGCTAATGTATCAAAGAACCAAGATGTTTTACTGACAGCCTTAAATGAGTTTGTGGACGAGCCTCATTTTTTGTTAGATGGGCACTTCGCATTGTTTGATACGAATCATAAAGTTCAACTAGTGCCAGAAGAAACATTCGTATCTATTGAGCCCGTGGCTATGTGTGTTCTAACTTGTGATATTAAAGTAGTACTGGAGAGAATTGCCGCAAGAGATGGCATACAACACGACAAATCAGCATATGAGGACCTGAGTAATAGTGAACTAGAACATGCAAAGTCTGTAGCCGAACGACTAGGTGTTCCTCTTTTTATCCACGATACCAATAACAATACACTAGAGCTGACTCAATTTATCAGCACCCACTTGGAGTAAGCTATGGAAAGCCTTCACTATGCGCCTTTCAGGCAAATTAATCTACAGGATTCTTTTTTTGATACATTGCGAGCTGATTATGCTGAGTTTCCTGCTTGGTTCTCCCGCAAAGCAGAGCAAAATGAGTGTGCATACGTATTGGTAGACGGGCATGCTATTGATGGATTCATGTACTTAAAAGAAGAAATGGGTCCTATTACCGATATTTCTCCAAACTTACCACCTGGCAAGCACCTGAAAGTTGGTACTTTTAAGTTCAACTCACATGGAACACGCCGAGGGGAAAGATTTATTAAAAAGATTTTTGACCATGCGCTAGCACAAGACGTTGATAGTATTTATGTTACTGTATTTGACAAGCATCATTATTTGAAAGACTTATTTGCCAAATACGGATTCACAGTCCATGGTACAAAAAGTACCCTTAATGGCACTGAGTCAGTTATGGTTAGATCTATGCGCAATCAGCTCGGCTCCACACTTAATACTTATCCCTTCGTTAAGCTAAGCCAAGCGAACCCATATCTATTATCCATATACCCCCAATTTCACTCAAGAATGCTCCCAGACTCTATCCTGAACAACGAGACTCACGATGTCATTCAAGATGTTTCGCACACGAACAGTATTCATAAAATATACATTTGCGGCATGGATATGGTGTCTTCATTTCGGCCAGGAGATAATATAATCCTATACCGTACTAGTGATAATAAGGGCCCCGCTCGTTTTCGCTCAGTCGCTACCTCGATTGGCGTTGTTGAGGAATACAGAAATATAAGAGAGTTCGAGTCACTACAGGCCTTCTTAAAGTATTGTGCGCCGTATTCAGTGTTCAGGGATGATGAATTAATACGTATATATAACGAAAAAAGATACTGCCACATTATCAGATTCACTTATAATGCAGCCCTTTCCAGACGTATTACTCGTGGTCACCTAATAGACGAAGTCGGGTTAGATGAGAGTGAATACTGGGGGGCTATGCAGTTAACAAACCAGCAGTTTAGGCATATTGCTAGTTTGGGAGGAGTTAATGAAAGTCTTATTGTCGATTAAGCCTGAATTTGTAGATAAAATTCTCGAAGGCACAAAAAAATTTGAGTTTAGGAAAAACACCTTCAAACGAGATGGTGTTAAAACAGTAGTAGTGTATTCAACTATGCCTGTAGGTAAAGTTGTCGGTGAGTTTGATATTGAAGCCGTCATATCCGAACACCCAGATCTACTGTGGCGCCGAACGAAGAAAGCTGCAGGCATTTCTAAACAGTTTTTCGATGAATACTATTTAGGCAGGGAAAGGGGTACAGCCATCAAAGTTGGAAATGTTGTCAAATATGAGCGCCCCTTATGTTTAAGTGAGCTTGGTGAGAATATCACCGCCCCTCAATCATATAGATACTTACCCGTGTAATACGTAAAAAGGAGAACATCAGTTCTCCTTTTTCATTTATATGCAACAGCTACATAATAGCGTTGTGAACGACTATTGCCAAATCAGGGCTGCAAACTCGGGATGATCGATATAAGGGTTACGATTGCCTTGGTGGCTGTAAGCGCCGTTATTGCGGTCTATTTCTGCTTGAGAGACTGGGTCTTGCTGATGCCACTGCAATAACATCGTCAGTGCCCATGAGCTGAATACTTGATTGCTGCTGCCATCAAGCACGGCACTGCCATAGGTCGAATTGTTCTTCCAGCCGGCAATACGGTCTTGATAGCGTGTTGCCATGTAAAAGTGGGCACGTGCAAAGTCGCCCTTGAATTCATCAATTGGCTCAAACACCGTGCCACTGTAACCTAAGCCACTGCGCGCGGCGCCTAATTTTGAACCATTGCTGGAAGTGTAGCTAGCACTGCCGACCTCGCCAAAAGGATAACTTCCACGTTTGGCATTTACATAGCCATCAGATGCGAAAATATGGTGTACGTCTGAGTTCATGGGCTCAACCTTGCCACCGAACCAGCTCTTTGGAAAGCTATGCTCGCGGTTGTAGCAATCACCCTCTCGACTGTAGCTGCCACATTGGTCGTTGATGCTAATGAAGCTGTGTGAGTCAGTGCTTAAAGGACGCTCTGAGTAGCGATCGAGAATACTGTTGTCATTCTCATAATAGCTGTCTCGAGCGTACTGATCATAGAAACCCCAAATGGCACCATAACCCTGATTGGCATGGTTACTGATGAGGTTATGTAGTTCGGTTTTTAAGGCATATCCGCTTAACCCTGAAGCTGAGCTATAGTAACCGTCGACTGGAGGGGGCTCTACTGGGTCGCTGTCGCCAAGGGTAAACGATGTGGCTTGCGAATAGGTGAATTGCCCGCCACTGGCTAGTACGGTGCTGCCATTACTTAATTCGTAAGAGCCAGAGCCTTGTCCACAACACATCCCATCGCCATAGCTATCAAAAATGGTGAAGGTATAGTCACCATCGGCCAAGCACATGTCTTCATTGTATTCTTGGTTAGATTGGTAGCCACTGCCATTGGCGACGTTGCCCCCTTGTTGGCTCAGCTCCCAGCTTGTTTCACTACCATAGTTATCGGTGTGCAGAGTTAAGGTGACAGTGTGCTCACTGCAAGAGCCTGTTGGTGGTTCACTGTGGCCGTTGCTCGGAGTAAATTCGTCGATATAAACCACTTCACTGCCATCAAAGCCACTGACATCATAAAAGCGTAAGCCAACTTCTATCTGACCACTGCTAGTAGCAGTATAGGTATAGCTTAACTGTTGCCATTGATTTATTTGTGCTGGATTAGAATAGTTTTGATAGCCATCAACGTACAGCCGAGCACGCACGTTGCCTTCGGTGTGTTTAACCCAAACGGCAAATTGATATTGCTGGCCGGCACTTACATCAATACTTTGTCGTAGGTCTGTACTGCTTTGTGAGCCGGTAGTTATGCGCACCTTCGCGCCATAGCTGCCAGCATATATATTGGCAGACTCTTGACTCACTTCAATACCAGTATCGATCGTGATCCACCCGGAAGGAACATTCGCGTTCCAAGCCTCAAACCCACCATTGTCCAATAGCTGAGCTTGAGCAGCGAAACTAGTTGTGGACAGTAGCGTGAGCGCCACGATGTTGTGTGAAAAATTTCTCATTGTTATACCTGTTGATTCTTTTGGTTATAAATTGTGCCGAAGGAGTATTACCCCAAAGTGACACAGGGTAACTATAGTCGTTGATCCGTTAAATTGTTTTTGTTGGATAAATTCTAATTTCATAACCAAATGGAATAACAAAGCAGATTCTATTCTTTTTTCCAAGCGTCGCTCATAGGTATGCTTCACGCTAACAAAAACCCAAAAAAGTGACTTGGGTTGCCAACGTAGTACGAATTTAATCAGCCACCGCAAACTTAAATGGTGGCGTTTTTCATGGGTCAGAGGAATTAAAATGTTGTTAAACCAGCTGCATGCGGCTGCAAGCCCGCTTACACCTGAACAGGTGCAGAAGCTCCAAGGTTTGGTGGCTGAACTTAATCCAATTCAGCAGGCGTGGGTCAGTGGTTATCTCGCTGCCAACGCAAATACTGCAGCCATGGCTGGTGGAGCTGTGAGTGCGCCCGCTGCCACTGAGGCTGCTGCTTTAACGATCCTTTACGGATCGCAAACGGGTAACGCGAAAGCGGTGGCCACACAACTTAAAGAGCAAGCCCAAAGCAGAGGGTTAGCCGCGAAACTAGTTAGTATGGCGGACTACAAGCCTACAGCATTAAAGAAAGAAAAATTTATTAGCATCGTTGTTTCTACTTATGGTGAAGGCGAGCCGCCAGAAGATGCTGAGGCCTTACATGAATTTTTAACCACCAAAAAAGCGCCAAAGCTCGATGACGTTAAAATAGCGGTCCTTGGTTTAGGCGACTCAAGCTATGAGTTCTTCTGTCAAACGGCGAAAGATTTTGAAGAGCGCTTAGTTAAGCTCGGGGCGCAAAGCATTTACCAACGCGCTGATCTGGATGTTGACTATGAAGATCAAAGCGAGACCTGGATTGCTGGAGCCCTAGATGCATTTGAGCCTGAGCTGAAAGCGCAACAAGGCGGCGAGGCAAATGTGGTGAGCATGCCATTTGGCGCTGCGAGTCCAGCGGCAAGTCAGTACAACAAGAAAAACCCCTTTGCAGCTGAACTACTGACTGTGCAGAAAATTACCGGCCGTGACTCGACTAAAGATGTTCGTCATATTGAGATTTCACTGGAGGGGTCAGATATCACCTACACTCCAGGTGATTCATTAGGTGTGTACTTCTTAAATGAGCAAAGCAAGGTCGACAAGGTATTGTCACTCTTGCAGCTGGATGGTGCTACGCAAATAACGCTCGGTGATGAGAGTCTCAGCCTACGTGATGCGTTAATAGAGAAGTTAGAACTCACTCAGTCTTACCCAGGGTTTGTGGAAAAGTACGCCTTAGCTACTAACACACCAGAGCTATTAGCCCTTATCGAAGATAAAGCGGCGATGCGTGAATACATTGAAGCGCGACAAACGTTTGATGTGATTTTCCAGCATCCGGCACAAATTGGTGCTCAAGAGTTGGTTGATTGCTTGCGCAAGGTGCAGCCGCGTTTGTATTCCATTGCCTCGAGCCAAAGCGAGGTTGAGGACGAAGTACACCTTACCGTTGGTGTCGTTGAGTTTGACGCCTTTGGTGAGAACCACCTAGGCGGCTGTTCAGGGTACTTATGTCGTGTTGCAGAAGAAGGCAGTGAAGTTCGCGTATTCACTGAGCACAATGATAACTTCCGTTTGCCTAGCGACGACAATACGCCAGTCATTATGATTGGCCCAGGAACCGGCATTGCGCCATTTAGAGCGTTTTTACAAGAGCGTGAAGCCCGTGACGCACAGGGCAAAAACTGGCTCTTCTTTGGTAACCCACACTTTACGCAAGACTTTCTGTATCAAACCGAAATTCAGGGTTATTTAAAATCGGGTTTACTCACTAACATTGATGTTGCCTGGAGTCGCGATCAGGCTGAAAAAGTGTATGTCCAAGATCGTCTGCGTGAGCAAGGTGAACAACTCTTCGCATGGCTAGAGCAGGGAGCTCACCTGTATGTGTGTGGTGATGCGAACCGTATGGCCAAAGATGTTCATCAAGCTTTAATTGATGTCGTGAAAACTCATGGCAACAAAGACGACGAAAGTGCTGAGCAGTACATTAAAGATTTACGCAGCGCCAACCGTTACCAAAAAGATGTTTATTAAGCGCACTCCGTCAGCGCAAATAATGTAGGAATTGATATGAGCGACTACAAGCCAAATAGCAAGCATGACCCCGAGGCGAAGTTTGCTGACAACGAGCGTCTTAAAACGCAAAGTAACTTTTTGCGTGGCACCATTGAAACTGATCTTAAGGATCAGATCACTGGTGGTTTTAACGCTGATAACTTCCAGTTGATCCGTTTTCACGGTATGTATCAGCAGGATGATCGCGATATTCGCCCAGAGCGGGCAAAACAAAAGCTAGAGCCATTACACAACGTGATGCTACGGGCGCGGATGCCAGGCGGTATTATCAAGCCACAACAGTGGTTGGCCATCGACAAATTTGCTGATGAAAAAACCATGTACGGCAGTATCCGTTTGACGACGCGGCAGACCTTCCAGTTTCACGGCGTGCTCAAACCTAACATCAAAGATATGCACCAGATGCTCAACAGTGTCGGTATCGATTCTATCGCTACTGCGGGTGATGTGAACCGTAACGTGTTGTGTACCACAAACCCAGTAGAGTCTGAGCTACATCAAGAGGCTTATCAGTGGGCTGCGAAGATTTCTGAGCATTTGTTGCCGAAGACCCGAGCATACGCGGAAATTTGGCTTGATGGTGAAAAGTCAGAGAGCACAGATGAAGAGCCTATTTTGGGGTCTACTTATCTGCCGCGTAAGTTTAAGACGACGGTCACTATTCCACCGAATAATGAAGTGGATGTACATGCCAATGATTTGAACTTTGTAGCGATTGCTGAAAATGGCAAGCTTATTGGTTTCAACGTACTTGTGGGCGGTGGCTTAGCCATGACTCATGGTGATGTGAATACCTATCCGCGTAAAGCAGACGACTTCGGCTTTGTGCCTTTAGAACACACCCTAGCGATTGCAGAGCATGTGGTATCAGTACAGCGTGACTGGGGTAACCGTGTAAATCGTAAAAACGCGAAAACGAAATATACCTTAGACACCTTTGGTAGCGATGCCTTTAAAGCGGAAGTTGAAAAGCGTGCTGGCGTCAAGTTTGAACCAAGTCGTGACTATGAGTTTACTCATCGTGGTGACCGTTTTGGTTGGGTTGAGGGCATCGATGGTAAACACCATCTTACTTTGTTTATTCAAAATGGCCGTATCCTAGATTTTCAAGGTAAGCCTTTAAAAACAGGGTGCCGAAAAATTGCTGAAATCCACCAAGGTGATTTCCGCATGACTGCAAACCAGAACCTTATCATCGCCGGTGTGCCTGCACAGCAAAAGGCCACAATAGAACAGCTGGCGCGCGAGCATGGCCTGATAGATGACGGCGATAGTGAGCAGCGCAAAGCGTCTATGGCCTGTGTGTCATTGCCCACATGTCCGTTGGCGATGGCAGAAGCTGAACGTTATTTACCGAGTTTAATCGAAAAAACGGAAGCCTTACTAGCCAAGCACAATGTTGCCGATGAGCACATTATTTTGCGCGTGGTTGGTTGTCCTAATGGTTGTGGTCGAGCCATGCTCGCCGAGGCTGGTTTAGTGGGTAAAGGGCCGGGTAAGTATAACTTTTATCTCGGGGGCAACCGAGAAGGAACACGTATTCCTAAGTTGTATCTAGAAAATGTCGGCGAAGAGACTTACTTAGAAGCCCTAGACGAGCTAATCGGTCGTTGGGCCAATGAACGCGATCAAGACGAAGGGTTTGGTGATTTTGTTATTCGCCAAGGCATCGTTACTGAAGTCAAAGTATCAAAGACAGATTTCCACGCATAACTAAGTGCGGGAATGAGGACAAGTCATGAGTGATTTTAAGCACATTTTAACGCTTGAAAAAGAGCAGCAACAAAGCTTGCTAACCGATATAAACGGAATACTTGCGGACAAAACCCCAGAGCAACGTGTTGCGTGGGCGCTGGATAACTTGCCAAGCACACCCATGCTGTCCTCCAGCTTTGGTATTCAAGCGGCGGTGATGCTGCATATGCTAACGGCGCAAAAGCACGACATTCCCGTAGTGCTGACTGATACAGGGTACTTATTTCCAGAAACCTACCAGTTTATAGAGCAGATGACTGAGCGCTTACAGCTTAATCTAAAAGTCTATAAAGCAGCTATCAGTCCCGCATGGCAAGAAGCTAAGTATGGTAAGTTGTGGGAGCAGGGAGAGGCTGGCATTAAGCTTTATAACCAGATCAACAAAGTTGAGCCCATGACCAGAGCATTGAACGAGCTGGAAGTAGGTACGTGGTTCAGTGGCTTACGTCGTCAGCAGTCGAGCACTCGCCAGGACAAAAATGTGGTTGAAATTAGTCGCGGTACGGTCAAGGTTTATCCTATATTGGAGTGGACGAACCGTGATGTATACCAGTATCTAACTAAACATGATCTGCCGTATCACCCTTTGTGGGAGCAAGGCTATGTTTCGATGGGGGATGTGCATACTACTCGTAAACTGGAGCCGGGTATGAGCGAAGAGGAAACGCGCTTCTTTGGCCTCAATCGAGAATGTGGTTTGCATATAGATGGTGATGGAATATAAAAAAAGAGGGCTTAAGCCCTCTTTTTTTATGCGTTGCCTTCTTGCTTTTGCTTCGCTTCTCTAACTTTCAGAGTCCGTTCTTGGTACTCATTGTCATTCAGTTTATCAATTATCTTATCCGCATCTTTCAATGCGACTTCGACAAAACCAAAACCTCGGCGCTTGCCTGTGTGTTTATCTTTGAGTAATCGAACACTGAAAACAGTGCCATGTTGTTCAAATAACTCCTTAACCATATGCTCGTTTGCACGGTAGGGTAAGTTACCAACATAGAGTGTTTTCGTATCGGCTACATCGGCATCTACCGCATCATGCTGCGGTGACTGGCTGAAAGCTAAGGGAGCGAAACCCGCCAATATAGCGCCTAGCGCAAATGTAACGGCTGGTGAAAGCTGCAGCTGAGGAACTGCAAATTGCAGTATAAGAAAACCCAGAACAGCGATAGAAACTGAGATTATAATTGCTTTTAAATTAGGTGACGTCATTGTGATCTACCAAATATACATAGAATAAACATAAAATTAACAAAATGCAGTGTGTTATCTTAACGACATTACAACACATAGCAACAAGTAAAGCGGGAAACTTCGGGTTTTATTGCTCAAGCTCAGTATAGATGTATTAAAAATGAGCAAAAAACACATTTTTGTTGCTAAATTGAGCGATCAGAAAAGATCTTTAAAAAAAAGTGTTGATCTCATTTTCGATCTCCCTATAATGCGCATCCATCGACACGGCGGACTGCTTACAAACAAGCACTTCAATGAGTCAGGTGAGTCAAATAAAACTTAGTTTAAAGTGAATTAAAAAACTTGAAGTTAAGTGTTGACACAAAATCAGGAAAGCGTAGAATGCGCAGCCCTGAACGGGAGCAAAGCTTCCGAGGCGAAAGCCTAAAACGTTCTTTAAAAATATGAAGCAATCATCTGTGTGGGCACTCGTACA